>NZ_WJBG01000107.1 GCF_009709555.1 Streptomyces blattellae
ACCAGGTGGCGGAGGCGTCACCGGAGGAGTCCTTCGAGCTGTTCCTGTCCGACGAGACCCAGAGCACGTCTACGACGAGCGGTTCGTCGCCGAGGACGGCAACGTCTACGCGATCGCCGCGTACGGCCCCGACGCGGACGGCCGCGAGGACGAACCGGAGCTGCTCACCACGGCGTTGTCCGGGTTCTGCCCGCCCTACGCCTGCGACCCGGCATCGATCGGCTGAGGCGGCCCCGGCGACCGGGGCACACGCTCTGCGGCTCCTCCCGGAGCTTGCCGATGCCGACCGCATGTTCAGTGACCCGCCCCACTTTCGTCGTGGATCGCGCATGCATCAGCGGGCCGAGGGCATGTGCTCACGGTCCCGAGGGTGACGCATGTGTGACTCAGGGGTACTGAACAGGAACGGAGGGCAATACCGGTCATGGCAAGGCAGCAGGCGCAACGGACGATCCACGTCGACGGCCAGTGGCGGGAAGCGGTCTCCGGCGCCACCCGCGAGATCCTCGACCCGGCGGACGCCCTGCCCTTCGCCGTGGTCGCGGAGGGGGACGGGAAGGACACCGATCTGGCGGTCGAGGCCGCGCGCCGCGCCTTCGACGCAGGCGCGGGGGACTGGCCGCGTACCCCCGTCGCCGAACGCGCCGCGCTGCTGCGTCGCGTCGCCGACCTCCTCGCCCGCGACCGTGAGCCGCTCGGGCTGCTGGAGAGCCGTGACGCGGGCAAGACCGTGGAAGAGGGCCGGATCGACATCGACTGCGTCGCCGACGCCTTCCGCTACTTCGCCGATCTGGTGGCGGCGGAGGGCGCGGGCCGGGTGGTCGACGCGGGCTCGCCCGACATCCACAGCGTCGTCGTGCACGAGCCGGCCGGCGTCTGCGCGCTGATCACGCCCTGGAACTACCCCCTGCTGCAGGCCAGCTGGAAGATCGCCCCGGCGCTGGCGGCCGGCAACACCTTCGTGATCAAGCCGAGCGAGATCACCCCGCTCACGACGATCGCCCTGATCGACCTGCTGGCCGAGGCCGGTCTGCCCGCCGGGGTCGCGAACATCGTCACCGGCCCCGGCCACACCGTCGGCGCCCGCCTCGCCGAGCACCCCGACGTCGACCTCGTGTCCTTCACCGGCGGCCTGACCAGCGGCACGAAGGTCGCGCAGGCCGCCGCCGTGACCGTCAAGAAGGTCGCCCTCGAACTCGGCGGCAAGAACCCCAATGTCGTGTTCGCCGACGCCTGTTCGACCGACGAGGCCTTCGACACGGCCGTCGACCAGGCCCTGAACGCCGCGTTCATCCACAGCGGGCAGGTGTGCTCCGCGGGCGCGAGGCTCATCGTCGAGGAGTCGGTCCGGGAGCGTTTCGTCGCCGAACTCGCCCACCGGGCCTCGAAGATCCGCCTCGGACGCGGCACCGAGGACGGCGTGGAGTGCGGTCCGCTCGTCTCCGAGCAGCAGCGCGCGAAGGTCGAGTCGTACGTCGCCTCCGCGCTGGAAGAGGGCGCGGTGCTGCGCTCCGGCGGCAAGCGCCCCGAGCCGAGCGCCGAACGCCCCGCCACCGGCTACTTCTACGAGCCGACGGTCCTCGACCAGTGCGACCGCGAGATGAAGGTCGTACGCGAAGAGGTCTTCGGTCCGGTGCTCACCGTCGAGACGTTCCGCACCGAGGACGAGGCGGTCGCGCTCGCCAACGACACGGAGTACGGGCTCGCGGGCGCCGTCTGGACCGCCGACGCCGCACGCGCCCGCCGGGTCGCCGCGCGGCTGCGGCACGGCACCGTCTGGATCAACGACTTCCACCCCTATCTCCCCCAGGCGGAGTGGGGCGGCTTCGGCAGGAGCGGGGTGGGCCGTGAGCTGGGTCCCGCCGGACTCGCCGAGTACCGGGAGAGCAAGCACGTCTACCAGAACCTGGCGCCGAGGCCGGTCCGCTGGTTCGCCGGCTGACATTGCGCTCGGCCGGGTGCCGCGATGTGCCGTCGGTTGTCTGCCGCGCCCCCATGGGGGCGCGTTCGGTCCCCCTTGAGCCTGATCCCCTTGGAGTAACCACCCATGTCCGAACTCCCCCACCTCTACGACTACGTTGTCATCGGCGGCGGCACCGCCGGCTCCGTCATCGCCTCTCGTCTCACCGAGAACCCGGACGTCACCGTCGCCGTCATCGAGGGCGGGCCGAGCGATGCCGGACGCGACGACGTGCTGACGCTGCGCCGCTGGATGGGCCTGCTCGGCGGCGAACTGGACTACGACTACCCGACCACCGAGCAGCCCCGCGGCAACTCCCACATCCGGCACAGCCGTGCCCGGGTCCTCGGCGGGTGTTCGAGCCACAACACCCTGATCGCGTTCAAGCCGCTGCCGTCCGACTGGGACGAGTGGGAGGCGGCCGGCGCGCAGGGGTGGGGCGCGGTGCCGATGGAGGCGTACTACGCCCGGCTGCTGAACAACATCGTCCCGGTCGACGAGAAGGACCGGAACGCCATCGCCCGCGACTTCGTCGACGCAGCCCAGGCCGCGCTGGGCGTCCCGCGCGTCGAGGGCTTCAACAAGAAGCCGTTCACCGAGGGCGTCGGCTTCTTCGACCTCGCCTACCACCCGGAGACCAACAAGCGGTCGAGCGCGTCGGTGGCGTACCTCCACCCCGTGATGGACGAGCGCCCGAACCTGACGATCCTGCTGGAGACCTGGGCGTACCGGCTGGAGCTGGACGGCACCCGGGCCGCGGGCGTGCACGTACGGGACAAGGACGGCGCGGAGTTCGTCGTACGGGCCCGAGGCGAGGTCCTGCTCTGCGCCGGCGCGGTGGACTCACCGCGACTGCTGCTGCACTCGGGCATCGGGCCCCGCGATGACCTGGAAGCGCTCGGCATTCCCGTCGTCCACGATCTGCCCGGCGTCGGTGAGAACCTGCTCGACCACCCCGAGTCGGTGATCGTCTGGGAGACCAACGGCCCCATCCCGGAGAACTCCGCGATGGACTCCGACGCGGGCCTGTTCGTGCGCCGCGATCCCGAACACGCGGGCCCGGACCTGATGTTCCACTTCTACCAGATCCCGTTCACGGACAACCCGGAACGACTGGGCTACGAGCGGCCGGAGTTCGGCGTCTCGATGACCCCGAACATCCCCAAGCCGAAGTCCCGTGGCCGCCTGTACCTGACGAGCCCGGATCCCTCGGTCAAGCCGGCCCTCGATTTCCGCTACTTCACGGACGAGGACGACCACGACGGCCGGACCCTGGTCGACGGCATCCGCATCGCCCGCGAGATCGCCGCGACCGAACCCCTCGCGGGCTGGCTGAAGCGCGAGGTGTGCCCCGGCCCGGAGATCCTCGGCGACGCCGAACTCAGCGAGTACGCCCGCAAGGTCGCGCACACCGTGTACCACCCGGCGGGCACCTGCCGTATGGGAGCGGCGAGCGACGAACAGGCCGTGGTGGACCCGCAGTTGAGGATCCGCGGCCTGGACGGAATCCGGATCGCCGACGCGTCGGTCTTCCCGGCGATGCCCGCCGTGAACCCGATGATCGGGGTGCTCATGGTCGGGGAGAAGGCCGTCGACCTGATCAGCGGTGATGCGTGACGAGTACGGCCCGAACACGTCCGTCGGTACGCCGAGCAGACGCGCACCGCCGATGGCGGTGGCAAGGGCCGGCAGTACAAGGAGGAACGAGGTCTCCATGATCATCGCCGACCTGATGACTGTCGCGACAGCACCGCACCGGGCGCCCTTGATCGGACGTGCACCCGATGCCGCCGCCGCACCCGCACCCGGAGTGTGACACTCTCGCGGACGCGGAAGGTGTCACACTTCCTCGGGGTGCACACGTGTCGTCACCCGTGATCCCCCGGCGTGTAGTGCCCCGGCACCATCCGGCAGGTCACACCGAACCGGTTCCATGCGTTGATCACCGTGATCGCGGCGATCGGCTGCGCCGGCTCCGCCTCCTCGAACTGCTTGGCGGCCGTCTCGTGCACCTCGTCCGGCACGAAGCCGTCGGTCAGGACGGTCACGGCGTCCGTCTGCTCCAGCGCCGCCAGTTCCTTCTCCGTGTAGAAGTGCCGGGACTCCTGCCAGGCGCCCAGCTGGATGATCCGCTCGACGCTCTCACCGGCCGGCTGCCCTCCTCCCGCACCCTCGCCGCCGACCTGGGCATCGCCCGCAACACGGTCGCCGACTCCCCCACGCTCGAATGCGCTCACGCGGGGGACCTCCCATCGCCGACCTCGTCGCGGAGGGCTGGCTCACCCACCGCCCAGTTGAAGACCCTCTGCCGGGCCGGGAAGGGCGCCGGCGCCACGACCCACGAGCCGGGCAAAGCGCTACGCCCCCAGCACGCCCCGCAGCTGCGCCAGCCCCCAGTCCAGGTCCTCCTTGCCGATCATCAGGGGCGGCGCGATGCGGATCGTCGCCCTGGGGGCACCGCCCGCGCCCTTAAGACTGTGGGGGAGGGTGTCCTTCACCAGCACACCCCGCTCCATCAGCTTCTCGGACACCTCCCGCCCCGTCCCGTACGCCCGGGCGATGTCGACGCCCGCCCACAGCCCGCGCCCCCGCACCTCCGTCACCCGCCCCGTGCCGACCAGCGCCGCCAGCTCCCGCCGCAGATGTTCGCCCAGCTCCGCGGCCCGCGCCTGGAACTCGCCCGTCCGCAGCATCGCCAGCACCTCCAGCGCCACCGCACAGGCCAGCGGATTCCCGCCGAACGTCGACCCGTGCTCCCCGGGCCGGAACACCCCCAGCACCTCGGCGCTCGACACCACCGCCGACACGGGCACGACACCACCGCCGAGGGCCTTGCCCAGCACGTACATGTCGGGCACCACCCCCTCGTGCTCGCACGCGAAGGTACGTCCCGTCCGCCCCAGCCCCGACTGGATCTCGTCGGCGACGAAGAGAACGTTCCGCTCCCGCGCCAGCTCCCGCACCGCCGGCAGATAACCCTCGGGCGGCACGATCACCCCCGACTCGCCCTGGATCGGCTCCAGCAGCACCGCCACCGTGTTCTCGGTCATCGCCTCCCGCATCGCCGTCAGATCCCCGTACGGCACGATCGCGAAGCCCGGCGTGTACGGACCGAAGTCCGCGCGCGCCTCGGGGTCCGTGGAGAAGCTGATGACCGTCGTCGTACGGCCGTGGAAATTACCGCCCGCGACCACGATCTTCGCCATCTCCGCCGGCACGCCCTTGACCCGGTACCCCCACTTCCGGGCCGTTTTCACGGCCGTCTCCACCGCCTCCGCGCCCGTGCTCATCGGCAGCACCATCTCCATGCCGCACAGCTCGGCCAGCTCCGCGCAGAACGCGGCGAACCGGTCGTGATGAAACGCCCGCGACGTCAGCGTCACCCGCTCCAGCTGCGCCTTAGCCGCATCGATCAGCCGCCGGTTGCGGTGACCGAAATTGAGCGCCGAGTACCCGGCCAGCAGATCCAGATACCGCCGGCCCTCGACATCCGTCATCCAGGCCCCGTCCGCCGTCGCCACGACGACCGGCAGCGGGTGGTAGTTGTGGGCGCTGTGGGCGTCGGCTGCTTCGATGAGGCTTTCCGTAGCGGTCACGGCAACTCCCGAACATGAGGCGGACCCCCTTCCTATCGTCGCTCGGATGCCGGACGCGGGAGCCAAGCCGACTCATGCGCCCGGTAGGCTGATCGCGGGCCGTGACTGGCGCGCTGGGATGGGACCGACCATCGGGGAGCGGCCCTCGACGGCCTGACCCCTGGGGCTGACGAGCGAGTGCCGTGCGCCTGGGCCGAACCGTGAACCGTGACCGCTTCAAGCCACGCCGCCGGAGGCCGACGAACATGTCAGAGCAGCAGCCCCTCTCCACCGAGTCCACCGCCTTCCGCGCCGCTCTCGACGTGATCCGCGCCGTCGAGCCGCGCGTCGCCGACGCCATCGGCCAGGAGGTCCACGATCAGCGCGAGATGCTCAAGCTGATCGCCTCCGAGAACTACGCCTCCCCGGCCACCCTGCTCGCCATGGGCAACTGGTTCAGCGACAAGTACGCCGAGGGCACCATCGGCCGCCGCTTCTACGCCGGCTGCCGCAACGTCGACACCGTCGAGTCCCTGGCCGCCGAGCACGCCCGCGAGCTCTTCGGCGCCCGCCACGCCTACGTCCAGCCGCACTCCGGTATCGACGCCAACCTCGTCGCCTTCTGGTCCGTCCTCGCCCAGCGCGTCGAGACCCCCGCCCTGGAGAAGGCCGGCGTCCGCCAGGTCAACGACCTCTCCGAGGCCGACTGGGCCGAGCTCCGCCAGGCCTTCGGCAACCAGCGCATGCTCGGCATGTCCCTGGACGCCGGCGGCCACCTCACCCACGGCTTCCGCCCGAACATCTCCGGCAAGATGTTCGAGTCCGCAGTATACGGAGCCGACCCGGTCACAGGCATGGTCGACTACGACGCCATGCGTGCCACGGCCCGCGAGTTCAAGCCGCTGATCCTCATCGGTGGCTACTCGGCGTACCCGCGTCTGGTGAACTTCCGGATCATGCGCGAGATCGCCGACGAGGTCGGCGCGACGCTCATGGTCGACATGGCGCACTTCGCCGGCCTGGTCGCGGGCAAGGTCCTCACCGGCGACTTCGACCCGGTCCCGCACGCCCAGATCGTGACGACGACCACCCACAAGTCCCTCCGCGGCCCCCGCGGCGGCATGGTCCTGTGCGACGACTCCCTCAAGGACCAGGTCGACCGCGGCTGCCCGATGGTCCTCGGCGGCCCGCTCCCGCACGTCATGGCCGCCAAGGCCGTCGCCCTCGCCGAGGCCCGTCAGCCCTCCTTCCGTGACTACGCCCAGCGCATCGTCGACAACTCCCGCGCCCTCGCCGACGGCCTGATGCGCCGGGGCGCGACCCTGGTGACCGGCGGCACCGACAACCACCTCAACCTGATCGACGTCGCCTCCTCCCACGGCCTCACCGGCCGCCAGGCCGAGGCCGCCCTGCTCGAATCCGGCATCGTCACCAACCGCAACTCCATCCCGGCCGACCCCAACGGCGCCTGGTACACCTCCGGCATCCGCATCGGCACCCCCGCGCTCACCACCCGCGGCCTGGGCACCGCCGAGATGGACGAGGTCGCCGCCCTCATCGACCGCGTCCTCACCACCACGGAGCCCGGCACCACCAAGTCGGGGGCCCCCTCCAAGGCCGCCCACGTCCTCGACCCCAAGGTCGCGGACGAGATCTCCCACCGCGCCACCGACCTGGTCGCCGGATTCCCGCTCTACCCGGAGATCGACCTCGGCTGAAGCGCCCTGTAAGGAGCGCGGGGCCGCATCGAATATGCGGCCCCGCGCGTGGGCGCGACCAGCCCCTGTGGCCCGCAGTTCCCCACGCACCGAACCACCCGAGCTCTCTGAGAGAATGGTGAGCATGGCCTCTGATCGACCTCGCGTGCTCTCCGGAATCCAGCCCACCGCAGGCTCGTTCCACCTCGGCAACTACCTCGGCGCCGTCCGCCAGTGGGTTGCGTTGCAGGAGACCCACGACGCGTTCTACATGGTCGTCGACCTGCACGCGATCACGATTCCGCAGGACCCGGAGGAACTGCGGGCCAACACCCGCCTCGCCGCCGCACAGCTCCTGGCCGCGGGGCTCGACCCGGAGCGCTGCACGCTCTTCGTCCAGAGCCATGTCCCCGAGCACGCCCAGCTCGCCTGGATCATGAACTGCCTCACCGGCTTCGGTGAGGCGTCCCGCATGACCCAGTTCAAGGACAAGTCCGCCAGGCAGGGCGCCGACCGCGCCAGCGTCGGCCTCTTCACGTACCCGGTCCTCCAGGTCGCGGACATCCTGCTCTACCAGGCGAACGAGGTGCCGGTCGGCGAGGACCAGCGCCAGCACATCGAGCTGACCCGTGACCTCGCCGAGCGCTTCAATGGCCGCTTCGGCGAGACGTTCACGATCCCGAAGCCGTACATCCTCAGGGAGACGGCGAAGATCTACGACCTCCAGGAACCGTCGATCAAGATGAGCAAGTCGGCATCGACCCCGAAGGGGTTGATCAACCTGCTCGACGATCCCAAGGCCACCGCCAAGAAGGTCAGGAGCGCGGTCACCGACACCGACACGGTCATCCGCTACGACGCCGAGAACAAACCGGGCGTCAGCAACCTGCTGACCATCTACTCGACCCTCACCGGCGCCGGAATCGCGGAACTGGAGCAGAGGTACGAGGGGAAGGGCTACGGTGCGCTCAAGACGGACCTCGCCGAGGTCATGGTCGAGTTCGTGACGCCGTTCCGCGAGCGCACCCAGCAGTATCTGGACGACCCGGAGACGCTCGACTCGATCCTGGCCAAGGGGGCGGAGAAGGCGCGTGCCGTCGCCGCGGAGACCCTCTCCCAGGCGTACGACAAGGTGGGCTTCCTGCCCGCCAAGCACTGACCGCTCCACGGCACAGCCGCAGGCACGAGAGCCGTACCACCGACAGCGCTGCACATCACTACGGTTGCGCCTGCCCGCAGGACAGCCGTGGCCGTACAGTCGATAGCCGGATGGCCGCACCAGCGGTCACCCCTGTTCACCGGACGAACCAGCAGCACGACAGAACGACAGGAGACGACGTGGGGACCGTAACGATCGGTGTGTCGATCGCGGTCCCGGAGCCTCACGGCAGCCTGCTCCAGGAGCGGCGCGCGGGCTTCGGCGACGCCGCGGCGTACGGCATCCCCACGCACGTCACCCTGGTGCCGCCGACGGAGGTCGACGCCAGCGAGCTGGCCGCGATCGAGGCCCACCTCGTTGGGGTCGCCGCGGCCGCGCGCCCCTTCCCGATGCGGCTGTCCGGCACGGGCACCTTCCGTCCCCTGTCCCCGGTCGTGTTCGTCCAGGTCGTCGAGGGCGCCGCAGCCTGCACCTGGCTGCAGAAGCAGGTCCGCGACGCCTCCGGGCCGGTGGCGCGCGAACTGCAGTTCCCGTACCACCCGCATGTCACCGTGGCGCACGGCATCGACGACGAGGCGATGGACCGCGCCTTCGAGGAACTCGCGGACTACACCGCCGCCTGGCCCTGCACCGGCTTCGCGCTCTACGAACAGGGCGCCGACGGCGTATGGCGCAAGCTGCGCGAGTTCACCTTCGGGGGCGCGGTGGTGCCCCCGCAGCCGGGCCATGTGGACCGGGGCTCCCTGCCGACCCGCTAGTTCCCCGGCACCCGAGCCTCCCCCCGCCGCCTCCCGGGGCGCCGACACTCGGCACTAGGCCGGCAGCCGCCGGAACACCGCCCGCGGTGCATGCCGCAGCGCCGACATCACCAGACGCAGTGCCCCCGGCACCCATACCGTCTCCGAGCGCCGCCTCAGGCCCAGCTCGATGGCGGTGGCGACCGCCTCGGGGGTCGTGGCGAGGGGGGCTTCTGCCAGGCCGGCGGTCATCTTCGAGCGTACGAAGCCGGGGCGTACGACCATGACGTGCACGCCGGTGCCGTGGAGGGCGTCGCCCAGGCCCTGGGCGAAGGCGTCGAGGCCGGCCTTGCTGGAGCCGTAGATGAAGTTGGCGCGGCGGGCGCGCTCGCCGGCGACGGAGGAGAGCACGACCAGGGAGCCGTGGCCCTGGGTCTGCAACGCGCGCGCGGCGACGAGCGCCGAGGACACCGCGCCCGTGTAGTTGGTCTGCGCGACCCGGACCGCGGCGGCCGGTTCGCGCTCGTCGTGCGCCTGGTCGCCGAGGATGGCGAAGGCGAGCAGCACCATGTCGATGTCGCCCTCGGCGAAGACCTTGCCGAGCACCGTTTCGTGGGAGCCGGGGTCGAGCGCGTCGAAGGGGACGGTGTGCACCTCGGCCCCGAGGGCGCGCAGTTCGGCGGCGGCCCCGTCGAGCGCGGGCGTCGGGCGGCCCGCCAGCCACACCGTGCGGGTGCGGCGGGCGATCAGGCGCCGCGCGGTGGCGAGCGCGATCTCGGACGTACCGCCGAGGACGAGCAGGGACTGGGGGAGGCCGAAGGCGTCCTTCACGACAACTCCTGGGGTGTGCCTAGAGGGTGAGGCGGCGCGACAGGTCCGACACGAACACCCCGCGGGGGTCCAGTTCCGCGCGCAGGGCGCGGAACTCGTCGAGCCGGGGGTACATCGAGGTGAGCAGCTCCGGACGCAGCCGGGCGTCCTTGGCCAGGTAGACCCGCCCGCCCGCCGCGGCCACCTCCCCGTCCAGTTCGTCGAGGAAGGCGCCGAGGCCGGGCAGTCCGGCAGGGATGTCCAGGGCCAGCGTCCAGCCGGGCACGGGGAAGGAGAGCCAGCCCGGGTCGGCGTCCCCGAAGCGCTTGAGGACGGCGAGGAACGACGGGCAGCGGCGGGCCGAGATGCGCCGCACGATCCGGCGCAGGGCGTCCTCCTGACCGTATCCGACGACGAACTGGTACTGCACGAAGCCGCCGCGGCCGTAGACGCGGTTCCAGTGGGGGACGCCGTCGAGGGGGTGGAAGAAGGCGGAGATCTTCTGCAGTTCGCCGGTACGCGCGCGTGGCGCCTTCCGGTACCAGAGTTCGTTGAACAGGCCCACGGTGGTGCGGCTGAGCAGTCCTTCCGGGAGGAAGGCGGGGGCGGGCGGCAACCGGGAGGGGCGGAAGGAGAGCGGGGCTCTGCGCACGCGTGCGGGCAGCGTGTCGAGCGGTGCGTGGTCGCCGCGGGTCAGCACCGCGCGGCCCGTCGCCGCGCCGCGGGCCAGGAGGTCGATCCAGGCCACCGAGTAGCGGTAGAGGTGGTCGGTCGCGGTCAGACGGGCCATCAGGTCGTCGAGGTCGGCGGCCCGTTCGGTGTCGACGGACATGAGGGAGGTCTGTACCGCCTGCAGCTGGACCGTCGCGGTCAGGATGACGCCGGTCAGGCCCATGCCGCCGGCCGTCGCGTCGAAGAGGGGGGTGCCGCGGCCGACGGTGCGGATCTCGCCGTCGGCGGTGAGGAGTTCCAGCGACAGGACGTGCCGGGAGAAGGCGCCGGACACATGGTGGTTCTTGCCGTGGATGTCGGCGCCGATCGCGCCGCCGACCGTCACCTGGCGGGTGCCGGGCGTCACGGGGACGAACCAGCCGAGCGGCAGCAGGACTTCCATCAGGCGGTGCAGCGAGACACCCGCGTCGCACAGGACGGTGCCGCCGGAGGCGTCGATGGCGTGGATGCGGTCCAGGCCCGTCATGTCGAGCACGGTCCCGCCGGCGTTCTGCGCCGCGTCCCCGTAGGCCCGCCCCAGCCCTCTGGGGATGCCGCCGCGGGCCCCGCAGCCCCGGACGGCGGCTGCGGCCTCCTCGTACGTCCGTGGCCGGATCAGCCGGGCGACGGTGGGAGCGGTGCGGCCCCATCCCGTGACGGAAACGGTGTCGGCAGACATGCGGTGACCGTATAGCCGGGGTTTGGCAGGCTGTTTCGTAACATTCCGTTACTCCCCGAAATGGGTGATTAATGGGATGTCGCTCAATATTGCCGTAATTCCGGCCGGGGTGACGTGAACAGTGAGTCCAGTGGACGACTTCGAGACCATGGACCACCGAATCCTTTCCGCGTTCCATGCCTACGGTGCGGACCCGCGCGTAGGGGCAGCCGCGCGGGCCCTGTCCTGGGCGGGCGAGCACGGTGCGCTGTGGATCGCGGCCGGACTCGCGGGCGCTGCCGTGGACGGCGGGCGACGTGGCGCCTGGTTGCGCGGTACAGCGCTCACGGTGGGCGCGCACGTCGCCAGCATGGGTGTGAAGCGCGTCGTACGCCGCAGGCGCCCCACGCATCTCGCCCCCCGTGTGCGCACCGCCGGCCGCCACTCCTTCCCGAGTTCGCACGCCACCTCGGCCGCCGCGGCAGCCGTCGCCTACGGCACACTCGGCGCCGCGTTCGTCCCCCCGCTCGCCGTCGCCATGTGCCTCTCCCGTCTGGTCGTCGGTGTGCACTATCCCTCCGACGTGGCAGCGGGCGCGGCCCTCGGGGTGCTCACGGTGCGGATCGGATCGCGCTGGATTCGAGGGGGCCCGCATGACTGAGACAGCGCCGCTCACGAACACCGCGCAGGCGGCCACAGGCGCGGCCCGCACCATCAGCGGTGCGCCCCGTAAACGCACCCTCCTGGGCGGCCTCCTCAAGACCGCACGCCCCAAGCAGTGGGTCAAGAACGCCCTGGTCGTCGCCGCGCCCGCCGCCGCCGGCCGGCTGCTCGCACCGGGCGCACCCACCCGCATCGCGCTGGTCTTCGCGCTGTTCACGGCCTGCGCCGCCGCCGTGTACCTGATCAACGACGCCCGCGACGCCGAGGCCGACCGCGCCCACCCCACCAAGTGCCACCGCCCGGTCGCCGCCGGCCAGGTCCCCGTACCGGTCGCGTACGCCGTCGGCGGCGCCCTCGCCGTCCTCGCGCCGGCCGCGGCGGCCTGGCTGACCACGCCCGCCCTCGCAGCGCTGCTGACCGCGTACCTCGGCATGCAACTGGCGTACTGCATCAGCCTCAAGCACGTCCTGGTCGTGGACCTCGTCGTCGTCACGACCGGGTTCCTGATGCGGGCCATGGCCGGCGGGCTCGCGCTAGGCATCCCCCTGTCGCGCTGGTTCCTGATCACCACCGGGTTCGGCGCGCTGTTCATGGTGTCGGCCAAGCGCTACTCCGAAGCCGTCCAGATGGCCGGCACAGCGGGCGCCACGCGCGCGTTGCTCACCGAATACACCACCGGCTACCTGCGTTTCGTATGGCAGCTGGCGGCCGGCGTCGCCGTCCTCGGCTACTGCCTGTGGGCCCTGGAGGAGGGCGGCGTCCCGAACACCGGCGTGCTGCCGTGGCGGCAGCTGTCCATGGTCGCCTTCATCGTGGCGATCCTCCGCTACGCCGTCTTCGCCGACCGCGGCACCGCGGGTGAACCCGAGGACGTCGTCCTCCACGACCGAGCCCTCGCACTCATCGCCTTGGCGTGGCTGGCGATGTACGGCTTGGCGGTGGCCAATTGGTGAATGTGCGGCCACCGCGGCGCCGCACCCGACCGACGACCCATCCCGGCACAATCCGCGAAGCGCTGGGGTTCGCCGCCGCCGGCCTCCTCGCCTACGCCGTCGACCTCGCCCTGTTCATGTGGCTGCGCGGTCCCGCCGGACTCGGACCGCTCACCGCCAAGGCGGTCTCCTTCGCGGCGGGCTGCTCGGTGGCCTACGTGGGCAACGCGTTCGGCACCTACCGCGACACCAGACCGCGGGGCCTGCGCCCGTACGCCATGTTCTTCGCGGTGAACGCCGCGGGGGCGCTCGTCCAGCTCCTGTGTCTCACCGTCAGCCACTACGGCCTCGGCTTCACCTCGCAGCGCGCGGACACCGTGTCCGGCGCGGGAATCGGCATGGCGCTCGCCACTGTCCTGCGTTTTTGGGGCACTCGGACACTGGTCTTCCGAGACGAGGGCAGAGTCGGATCATGGACTGGCTGAAAAAGCTCCCTGTCGTCGGGCCGCTGGTGGCCCGATTGATGTCCACGCACGCGTGGCGGTCGTACGAGCGTCTGGACCGGGTGAAGTGGACGCGGCTGGCCGCCGCGATGACCTTCATCAGCTTCGTGGCGCTCTTCCCGCTGCTGACGGTGGCCGCCGCCATCGCCGCCGCGACCCTCACCAGGTCCCAGCAGAACGAGCTGGAGGACAAGATCGCCGAGCAGGTGCCCGGCATCTCCCAGCAACTCGACATCGACGGCCTGGTCGCCAACGCCGGCACCGTCGGCCTCATCGCCGGCGTCGTCCTGCTGTTCACCGGCATCGGCTGGGTCGGCTCGATGCGCGACTGTCTGCGCGCGGTGTGGGAGCTGCCCGACAGCGAGGAGAACCCGGTCTTCAGCAAGGCCAAGGACGCGGGCATCCTCGTAGGGCTCGGCGGCGCGCTCCTGGTGACGCTCGCCGCCTCCACCGTGGCCTCCGCGATGGTCGGCTGGATCACCGAGCAGATCGGCATCGAGGAGGGCGGCTGGGGCGGGGTCCTGCTGCACATCGCCGCGTTCGCCGTCGCCGTACTCGCCGACTTCCTGGTGCTCCTGTACGTCCTCACCCTGCTGCCCGGCGTCGAACCGCCGCGCCGTCGGCTGATGGTGGCCGCGCTGATCGGCGCGATCGGGTTCGAACTGCTCAAGCTGATGCTCAGCGGCTATATGCAGGGGGTGGCCGGGAGGAGCATGTACGGCGCGTTCGGCGTCCCCGTCGCCCTGCTGCTGTGGATCAACTTCACCTCGAAGCTGGTCCTGTTCTGTGCCGCGTGGACGGCGACGGGGAGCAAGGAGACCGAGGAGACCGAGGAGACCGAGGTCAGGGACGAGTCCGGCGACGTACCAGGTCAGGCAGCGGCCACCGGCGGTTGACCAGGAACGAGCCCGCCGCGAGCAGCACCAGCACCCCGCCGGTGATCGCGAGCGCGACCCCCATCCCGCCGGAACCGCTCTCGGCCGCCGCGCCCGTCACCGGCTCCGCGGACACCTCGCTGTCGCCGGAACCACCGGCCTCACCGCCGTCGTCCGCCCCCGGCTGGGCGCTGGCCTGCGCGGCACTCTTCGGCGGCACCAGCTCGCCCACCGGCTCCACCTTGCCGGCCGCCTTGAACCCCCAGTCGAAGAGCGCGGCGGTCTCCTTGTAGACCTGGTTGTGCTCGTCCTTCTGCGGGTTCATGACGGTGACCAGCAGGACCCTGCCGTCGCGTTCGGCGACGCCGGTGAAGGTGGAGCCGGCGTTGGTCGTGTTGCCGTTCTTGACGCCCGCGATGCCCGGGTACTGGTCCAGGCCGCTGTCGCCGGTCAGCAGCCGGTTGGTGTTCTGGATCTCGAAGGACTCGCGGACCGTCCTGCCCTTGCTGTTCTTGGTCGTCTCGCCCGGGAACTCCGCGGATACCGTGGAGGAGTACTCGCGGAAGTCCTTCTTCTGCAGCCCGGAGCGGGCGATCAGCGTCAGGTCGTACGCGGACGAGACCTGCCCGGGGGCGTCGTAACCGTCGGGGCTGACGACGTTCGTGTCGAGGGCCTGGAGCTCCTCGGCGTGCTCGTTCATCTGCTCGACGGTGTCGGAGACGCCGCCGTTCATGGCGGACAGCACATGCACCGCGTCGTTGCCGGAGCGCAGGAAGACGCCGAGCCACAGGTCGTTGACCGTGTAGGTCTCGCCCTCCTTGATCCCGACCAGGCTGGACCCGGCGCCGATGTCGGCCAGGTCGCTGGGCGCCACGGTGTGCTTCATGGTCTTCGGGTACTTCGGCAGCAGGGTGTCCGCGAACAGCATCTTCAGCGTGCTCGCCGGGGGCAGCCGCCAGTGCGCGTTGTTCGCGGCCAGCACGTCACCCGACTCGGCGTCGGTGACGATCCACGACCGCGCGGACAGGTCCTTGGGGAGCACCGGCACCCCGCTCGCGAGATTGACTTGCGCCCCGGCCTCGCCGAGCCGGGCGCCGCCCACCGTCGACATGTTCGCCGGGGGAGTGACCGAGGGTGAGGGCGAGGGCGTTGGCTCGGGTGCCGCCAGAACCGGCGCGGCGGTCAGCGAGAAGGACAAGAACGTGGCGGAAGTGACCAGCAGGGATCGCCTGGCGGTCTTCATGGGTGCGGGCACGGTCGAGAACGTACCTGCCGCGGGCCGGGAAGTCCCGTCGCCCACCCCACCCCGGCGGCGGATCCGGACAGGCGGCGGTGATACTGAACGCATGAAGCTCAGCCGCCCCGTCTCCTGGTTCCTGCTCGCTTTCGGGGTGTGGAGCTGGATCATCTGGATCACTTTCGTCAACAACCTGGTCGAGGACGGCAGCGGGCTCGCGTTCGACGACGCGGGCGACCCGACGGGATACTTCTGGGTGCACCTGCTGCTGGCCGTCGTTTCCTTCGTACTGGGGACGGCCGTCGGGGGCATCGGGTTGCGCGGACTGCGCGCACTGCGCGGGAACTCATAGCCGTCCCCAAGGAGTTTGCATACCGTGATGATCGTTTTCGCGCTGCTGGCCGTGGCCCTCGCCGTGGCCGTCCTCGTGACGTCCAACTGGTACCTGTGGCGCCGTCTCTTCCGCGACACGACCACCGGCCCCGGCTGGGCCCGGCGCGCGGGCGCGGCGGTCGTCGCGGGCGGCTGGGTACTGGCGGTCGGCGCCCTCGTGGCAGAGCAGACCCATGCGCCCTTCTGGCTCCAGCAGGCGGTGGCATGGCCCGGCTTCATGTGGCTGGCCCTGTGGGTCTACCTGCTGCTGGGCGTGGTGGCGGGCGAGGTCGTACGACCCCTGCTGCGGCGTTTCCTCGACCGCCGGGACAGCCGGAAGGAACCGGCCCCGACCGCCGTACGGCAGCCGGAGGCGGTACCGGCCGCCGGGATACCGGCGCGGGAGCCGCAGGAGGCCGCGGCGCCAGCGGACCCGCAGCCGGACGGCACCTCCGGCGCGGAGCCGGAGCAGCCCGCTCACCCGCAGGCTGAGCCGCCCCGCCCGCCTTCCCCCGTGGCCGCCCCCAGCCGCCGTCTCTTCGTCTCCCGCGTCGCCGCCGGAGCCGCCGCCGTGGCCGCCGCGGGAACCGTCGGCTACGGCACCTACGGCGTCATGCGCGGACCGAAGGTCAAGCGGGTCACCGTGCCGCTGGCCAAGCTCCCGCGCGCGGCGCACGGTTACCGGATCGCGGTGGTCAGCGACATCCACCTGGGCCCGATACTGGGCCGGAGCTTCACGGAGAAGGTCGTCGACACCATCAACTCCACCCAGCCCGACCTCATCGCGGTCGTCGGCGACCTGGTGGACGGCAGCGTCGAGGACCTGGGCCCGGCCGCGGCGCCCCTCGCGCGGCTGAAGGCCCGCCACGGCAGCTTCTTCGTCACCGGCAACCACGAGTACTTCTCCGGTGCCGAGCAGTGGGTCGAGGAGGTACGCCGGCTCGGCCTGCGCCCGCTGGAGAACGCCCGTACGGAACTGCCCCACTTCTACCTCGCGGGCGTCAACGACGTATCGGGCGAGAGCGAGGGCGAGGGCCCCGACTACGAGAAGGCGCTCGGCGACCGGGACATGGCACGCGCGTGCGTGCTCCTCGCCCACCAGCCCGTCCAGATCCACGACGCCGTCGACCACGACGTCGACCTCCAGCTCTCCGGCCACACCCACGGCGGCCAGCTCTGGCCCGGCAACTACCTCGCCGAGCTGGCCAACCCGACCGTCGCGGGCCTGGAGCGCTACGGCGACACCCAGCTCTACGTCAGCCGCGGCGCGGGCGCCTGGGGACCGCCGACGCGGGTGGGGGCCCCGTCGGACATCACGGTGGTGGAACTGGCCTCGCGCCAGGCGTGACGGCCGCTCCGCGGGCCGTGCCGCGACAGGCCGTCGCCCTGGCAGACGTGCCGAGACGCGACTCCCTCCGACTGGGGACACGGCCCGCGGGACCCGGCGATGGGGCCACACGGAGGGAGCGAGCTGGCGGGCACCGGCGGCCTGGCGGCGGCCGTCGCCCTGGACGCCTTACGCCTTCATCGTGCGCACGGCGTCGGTCCCGGCCGCGACGCACCTGCCCGGCGACTCCGACTGCCGGCTCCCGGCAGGCCCGGAGAAGCGGCTCCCGCATCCGGCCGTGGTCGCTCGATGTCCCCTTCGAGCCCCTTCACCCGAAAGCGATCACCGGGCCCGCCCCGGCGCCCGCCCCAGCTCAGGCCGCTTGGTGTAGTCGGTGAACCCGATGACGTTCCCCCACGGATCGGCGATCTCGACGGTCCAGCCGGTGGCCGCGGAGAACGGCTCGTCGAGCGGGGCGATACCGGCACCGAGCAGTTCCCGGGCGGCGGTCCGGGCGTCCGGCACCTCCAGCCACACCCGGGGAGAGGGCCACAGCGGCGGCCGGTGCCCGAACTCCTCCTCGACCCGCAACAGGATCCCCGGCGTCTCACCCCCGACCCTCAGCAGCGCGATCCCGGCCTCGTCGAACCGGAACGCCACCGTGAACCCGGCCTGCGCGTAGAAGTCGACGGCCTCACCGAGGTCCCCGACCGGCAACAGCACGTTGTCGAACCCGAGCAGTTCGTACGACTCGTCATCTGACATGCGATCAGATTAGGTACGGCGGTTCGGACGGCCTCGGGGGCTTACCGTGGGGTCACTCGGCTGGACTCGGCTGGACGAGGTACCGGTGCGACCGCCGACGTGTGTCAGCCCCCGCAGCCCCCCACCCTCCCCGTACTCACCGCGATGTCATCCATCCGGATGTCGTACGACGAAGGGGCCGGGTCCGCCTGGTACAACTGCCAGCCCAGCCTCAGCGTGTCGAAGGTCGGGAAGGTGAAGGGGTCCGACGTGCCGCCGTGCCGGCTTGTGGACACCGTCAGATCGGGCTGCTCGACACCGTCGAAGTAGACCGTGACGCGATTGTCGGTGGCGTCCAGGTGGAACTCGACGCAACTCCACTCGCCGGCCGTCGCCGGAGCCGAGGTCCTCCAGGACGTCCAGTCGCCGGTGGGTCCGAGGTCGGAGCCGACGCCCCAGAAGTTGCCATTGTCGGTGGGGGCGTACTGGCCGCCGAGGGGACGGACCAGAGTGGGGGAGTCCGAGCCGGATGCTTCCGCGAGTGTCCAGTGGGCCCAGTCGGGGGCGGTGGGGAAGGCGTCCACGCGGAGGCGCAGGCGGGCCCAGTAGCTGTTGCCGGGGGCGGTCAGCTCGGGGAAGACGAGGAAGGCCCGGCCGTTGCCCTCGGTGTGGATGCGGAGTTCGCGACCGGGGCCGGTGGTGCTGGGGGCGATCGCCAGAGTGCCGCCCGCGGTGTCCGCGGTCCAGCCGTGCCCCTCGGAGACGGGGCCGAGGGGGAGACGGTCGAAGGTCTCCCGGGCCAGCGTTCCGGAGGAGGTGGAGGCTGCGGAAGCAGGGAGGGATGCCGAGAGCAGTACGGCCGCTGCGGCGGAGAGAGCGGCTGCGGCTTTCCTCAGGAGTGCCATGGGAGCAGTGTGCAACTGGAGCCACACAAGTAACAGACTGCGCAGGGGAGTTGGCTGGTGCGGGTACCTTGCGTGTCTTGATCCCCTGACCTCTCAACCAGTCGAGAGCATCATCGCAGGCCGGACGGCGCCCGTGCGGCCTACGCAGCCACGTTCGCCCAATGGCGTGGCCATATGCCCGAGGGCCCCGCTTCCAGCGGAAACGGGGCCCTCACAGCCGTACGGAAAGCCGTACTGGACACGACCTCAGAACCGGCGCGTGATCAGCGCCTTCTTCACCTCCGCGATCGCCTTCGTGACCTCGATGCCGCGCGGGCAGGCGTCCGTGCAGTTGAAGGTCGTGCGGCAGCGCCAGACGCCGTCCTTGTCGTTGAGGATCTCCAGGCGCTGTTCGCCCGCCTCGTCGCGCGAGTCGAAGATGAAGCGGTGGGCGTTGACGATGGCGGCCGGGCCGAAGTACTGGCCGTCGTTCCAGAAGACCGGGCAGGACGAGGTGCAGGCCGCGCAGAGGATGCACTTCGTCGTGTCGTCGAAGCGTTCGCGGTCCTCGGCCGTCTGGAAGCGTTCGCGCGTCGGCTCGTTCGTGTCCTTGGTGATCAGGAACGGCATGACGTCGCGGTACGCCTGGAAGAACGGCTCCATGTCGACGACCAGGTCCTTGAGGACCGTGAGGCCCTTGATGGGCTCTACCGTGATCGGCTTCTCGGGGTTGATGTCCTTGATCAGCGTCTTGCAGGCCAGGCGGTTCTTGCCGTTGATCCGCATGGCGTCCGAGCCGCAGATGCCGTGGGCGCAGGAACGGCGGAAGGTGAGCGTGCCGTCGACATCCCACTTGATCTTGTGGAGGCCGTCGAGGACGCGCTCCTTCGGGTCGATCTCCAGCTGGAAGTCTTCCCACACAGCCTCTGCGGAGACTTCCGGGTTGAAGCGGCGGACGCGGAAGGTGACCGTGATGTAGGGGGACGCGGCGGACTCCGCCTCCACCTTGTCCAGAACAGGGGTTGCCATCAGTACTTACGCTCCATCGGCTGGTAGCGGGTCTGGACGACCGGCTTGTAGTCGAGACGAATGGACTCCGTGCCGTCGTCGCCCACCGCGCGGTACGCCATGGTGTGGCGCATGAAGTTGACGTCGTCGCGGTTGGGGTAGTCCTCGCGGTAGTGACCGCCGCGGGACTCCTTGCGGGCCAGCGCCGACACCGCCATGACCTCGGCCAGGTCCAGCAGGTTGCCCAGCTCGATGGCCTCCAGCAGGTCCGTGTTGAACCGCTTGCCCTTGTCCTGGATCGAGACGTTCTTGTAGCGGGCGCGCAGCTCCGCGATCTTCTCGACCGCGGTCTTGATCGTCTGCTCGGTGCGGAACACCATGACGTTCGCGTCCATGGTCTCCTGCAGTTCGCGACGGAGGATCGACACCCGCTCGGTGCCCGTCGAGGAGCGCAGGTGCTCGATCTGGGAGGCCACCAGCTCCGCCGGGTTCTCCGGCAGCTCCACGAAGGCCGCCTTCTGGGAGTACTCGGCGGCTGCGATACCGGCCCGCCTGCCGAACACGTTGATGTCCAGGAGGGAGTTGGTGCCGAGACGGTTCGCTCCGTGCACCGACACGCAGGCGACCTCGCCCGCCGCGTACAGGCCGGGCACGACCGTCGTGTTGTCCGCCAGCACCTCACCCTCGACGTTCGTCGGGATGCCGCCCATCGCGTAGTGGGCCGTGGGCTGGATCGGGATCGGGTCCGTGTACGGCTCGATACCGAGGTAGGTACGCGCGAACTCCGTGATGTCGGGCAGTTTCGCGTCCAGCTGCTCCGGCGGGAGGTGAGTGAGGTCGAGGTAGACGTGGTCGCCCTCGGGGCCGCAGCCGCGGCCCTCGCGGATCTCGGTGTAGATGGAGCGGGACACGACGTCACGCGACGCCAGGTCCTTCATCACCGGCGCGTACTTCTCCATGAAGCGCTCGCCGTCCTTGTTGCGGAGGATGCCGCCCTCACCGCGGGCGCCCTCCGTCAGCAGGATGCCCATGCGCCAGATGCCGGTCGGGTGGAACTGGAAGAACTCCATGTCCTCCAGCGGCAGACCCCGGCGGTACACGGCCGCCTGGCCGTCACCGGTCAGCGTGTGCGCGTTCGACGTCACCTTGAAGAACTTGCCGCAGCCGCCGGACGCGTAGATCACGGCCTTCGCCTGGAAGACGTGGATCTCACCGGTCGCCAGCTCGTACGCCACCACGCCGGCCGAGCGCTTCACGCCGTCGACCTCGGTGATCAGCTGGTCGAGGACGTAGAACTCGTTGAAGAACTCCACGCCATGTTTCACGCAGTTCTGGTACAGCGTCTGGAGGATCATGTGGCCGGTGCGGTCGGCCGCGTAGCAGGAGCGGCGGACCGGCGCCTCGCCGTGGTTTCGGCTGTGCCCGCCGAAGCGGCGCTGGTCGATGGTGCCGTTCGGGGTGCGGTTGAACGGCAGGCCCATCTTCTCCAGGTCGAGGACCGAGTCGATGGCCTCCTTCGCCAGGATCTCCGCGGCGTCCTGGTCGACCAGGTAGTCACCGCCCTTGACCGTGTCGAAGGTGTGCCACTCCCAGTTGTCCTCCTCCACGTTGGCCAGCGCGGCGGCCATACCGCCCTGCGCGGCGCCCGTGTGGGAGCGGGTCGGGTAGAGCTTGGTCAGCACCGCGGTCCGGCTGCGCTTCGTCGACTCGATGGCGGCGCGCATGCCGGCGCCACCCGCGCCGACGATGACTGTGTCGTACTTGTGGATCTTCATTGGTCTCGTAGCCCCGGATCTAGCGGATGTTCGGGTCGAAGGTGAAGATCACCAGCGTGCCCAGCAGGATGGTGAACACCGTGGCGGTGTAGAGCAGGCCCTTCAGCCACAGCCGGGTGTTCGCGCGCTCCGCGTAGTCGTTGATGACCGTACGCAGGCCGTTGGCGCCGTGCAGCATCGCCAGCCACAGCATCAACAGGTCCCAGACCTGCCAGAAGGGGCTTGCCCAGCGGCCGGCCACGAAGGCGAAGCCGATCTTCGACACGCCGCCGTCCAGCACCAGCTGGATCAGCAGGTGGCCGAGGACCAGGACGACCAGCACCACCCCGGACAGGCGCATGAACAGCCAGGCGGCCATCTCGAAGTTGCCCCGCGTGGACTTCGGGGTCTTCTTGGTGCGCTTGCGCGGGGCCTCGATCAGCGGCGCCGGGTTGTCGACGGTGTAGAGGGGCGTGCCCTCCACGGGGCCGATCCCGGTAGCGGTGTTTTCGGTGATGGACATGCGCGTCAGCTCCCGAACAGTTCACGAGCGGCGTGACCGAGGACGGGGTAGACGGCCCCGATCATCAGCACGAGCCACAGGCCGACGACGGACCAGAGCATCTGCTTCTGGTAGCGCGGGCCCTTGGACCAGAAGTCGACGGCGATGACACGCAGGCCGTTGAGCGCGTGGAAGAGGATGGCGGCGACGAGGCCGTACTCCAGCAGCGCGACGACCGGCGTCTTGTACGTGGCTACGACGTCGTCGTAGGCCTCGGGGGAGACACGGACGAGAGCGGTGTCCAGCACGTGAACGAACAGGAAGAAGAAAATGAGGACGCCGGTGACTCGGTGAGCCACCCAGGACCACATTCCTTCCCGGCCGCGGTACAGCGTTCCAGCCGGCACGGAAGTTCCTCCGGGAGCGGGGATTGGGGCCGCGCCGGCTTGTGCTGTCGGTCGGGCCCGGCCGGGTACGGTCCACCGGCCCCCAGCATCGTAGCGATGCGCTGCCGCCGGGCTTAGCGGGGGGCTGGCGGTGTGATCAAAGTGGCACGCGGATGGGTGATCGGCGGCTTATGGGGTGATGTGTCCTGCTATTTGCCGGGTGCGGCGCCATGGGGGCTGGTCGAGCCCGCGCGGCGGCAGCCGCAAATCGACTACAGCCCCGCGCCCCTCAGGTGCGTCACCAGCCTGCCTCGTGCGAGGTGCCGGAGCTCCTCTGCTGCTACCACCCGTTCGTCTTCCGGATCGTTTGTCAATCGTGACCGGATTCCTGCCAGGACCTGGTCGAGGACTTCGGCGGGCGGCAGGTGGTCGACACAGATGACAAACGCATGCCCGAATCGCGCCTCGTATGCGGCATGCGCGGCACTGAGTGCTGTGTGCGCGGCTGAGTACGTTCCGCTGGGAAGCTCGGGAAGCGTTTCTTCTGACAGCGCCTTCGCCAGATCCGCCGCCGTCAGGTCGTACGCCGCCTCGTCGGACGCGGCCAGGAGGGATTCGAGGTCCGGGTACGGGCGGTGGTCGGCCACGCGGTGGGCCCAACGGGGGCTGTGGAGGCAGGTGAGGAGGGTGTGGCGGACGTCTTCGAGGGGGGCCGTGTTGAAGTGGTCCAGCGGGGAAGACGTGCTCCGGGTCTGCTCGGGTATGGCGACTTGGCCAGGAAGGTGTGTGGGCGTCACGTGATTCGGCAGGGGATGGTGTGCGAGATGTGGCATCACGTTATCGAGATCGGACATGACGTGTCCGACGGATGCCCGAATTTCACTCGCACGGGAGAGTTTCAGAACGCGTGGTGGACGGATGTCGCGTTGCTCAGGGCCTAGGTTGGCGCCGTGAGTCAGCACAGGCGCAGGATCTCGGCATGGACGGACAGGCGGCGGATGCTGGTCGCGTCGGCGACCGTGGTGGCGCTCGGGCTCGGTCTCGGGATCTGGGCCGCCGCGGGCGACGAGGGCGATCCGGGAGCGGGTACGGCGTCCCGGCTGCCCGCGGCCGGTACGACGACCACGTCGGCGGCGGCCCCGTCGCAGACTCCGAGTCCCCGTCCCCGCCCGAGCCGCACCTACCCGCTGTCGCAGACGCCCCGCACCGTCCCCGCCGTACGCGCGCACGCTCCCGCCCGTGGGCCGGGCTGGAAGCCGGCGCGTGGTCAGCGGGTGGTCGTGAACGACGCGGAACTCGTCGACGAGGGGCGGCTGCTCGCGGGTGAGCTGGGGCTGTCGTACGCGGGGGAGCGTGACGACGTGCGCGCCGGGGACGTACGGCTGGCGCTGAACGACGACGAGGGCGCGGATCCGGAGTCGTACGCCATGACCGTGCGGGGCGGGCGGGTGAACATCAGCGGGCCCGCCGACTCGGGCGTGTTCTACGGCACCCGGACGCTGAAGCAGGCGGTGCGCGGCGGTGGTGCGGCGCCGGAGGGCGTCGTACGCGACGAGCCGGCGAAGCCGCAGCGGGGGCTGATGCTCGACATCGCCCGCAAGCACTTCACGGCCGGCTGGATCGAGGACCAGGTGCGCCGGCTGGCGGACCTGAAGTTCAACCAGCTGGGGCTGCACTTCTCGGACGACCAGGGGTTCCGCATCGAGTCCGACACCCATCCGGAGGTCGTGTCCGAGCAGCATCTGACCAAGGCGCAGGTGAAGAGGATCGTCGAGCTGGGGGAGCGGCTGCATGTGACGGTCGTGCCCGAGATCGACTCTCCCGGGCACCTCGGGGCGGTGATCGCCGCCCATCCCGATCTGCAGTTGCGCAGCGCGCAGGGGACGGCGCCGCGGGGCGCGATCGACATCTCCAAGGACGAGGCCGCCACCATCGTCGACGATCTGCTGAACGAGTACGCCGACCTGTTCCCCGGCGCCTACTGGCATCTCGGCGGCGACGAGTACGCGGCGTTGACCTCGGACGATCCCGAGGCGGCCTATCCGCAGCTGGCCTCCGCCGCCACCGAGGCGTACGGCTCCGGCGCCACCGTCGCCGACCTGGCGACCGGCTGGCTCAACGACCGCGCGGACACCATCCGCACGCACGACCGGACGATGCGGGCCTGGAACGACGGCTTCTACGCGGGTACGTCCGTCGAGGCGGCCGAGGATCTCCAGGTCGCCTACTGGACGGGCAAGGAGATCGGGGCGCGGCTGCCGGTGGAGTATCTGAGCGCCGGGCGCGACGTCATCAACTACAACGACGAGTTTCTCTACTACGTCCTCGGGCAGCCGCAGACCTTCGTCTATCCGACGGGGCAGCGGATCTACGAGCAGTGGACCCCTCGGGTGGTGCGCGGCACCCAGGCGGTTGCGGCGCGGTACGAGGACCAGATCCTCGGCGGTTCCTTCGCCGTGTGGTGCGATCTCGCGAACTCCCAGACGCAGGACCAGGTCGCGGCCGGGATCCGGATGCCGCTGGCGGCGACCGTCCAGAAGCTGTGGTACCCGGGCCGGCCGCAGCTGTCCTGGGCGGAGTTCAAGGCGCTGGCCGAGCGGCTGGGGTGACGCGTGGAGTCGCGCCTGCCGTCGTGCCTGGAGTCGCGCCTGGAGTCGTGCCTGGAGTCGTGCCTGGAGTCGCACCGACACGCGTGAATTGTCCGGTACGGCTGCGAACTCGCGTACGGCTGTGGTGTATTCGGCGCGAGCCGAAGCCGAAAGGGGGGCCGGGATGGGCTACTGGGGGTACTTCGTCGTGGGTCGCAGCGAGCGGCCGCTCGCCGAGTTGGAGGCGCTGTCGGGGGCGGAGGGCATGCGGCTGACGACGTCCGCGCCCGGCGGCTGGCAGGTGTGGGAGTACCCGAGCGGGGACGGCGGCATCGGGAGCATGAACGCGCTGGCCCAGGAGAGCGGGGCGCCCGCGCTCTTCGGATACGTGATGGACAGCGACTGCGTGGTCGTCGAGGCGGCCGGGCCGGAGAGCGGGGCGTGGTCGACCTGTCTCGCGCGGGGTGCGATGGCCGGGTACCTCGGCGCCGGCCAGGAAGGGCTCACGCTGGAGGACTACTTCCTCGAACCGCGTGACGCCGCCGAGCGGGCCGTCGCCTGGGCCGCGGAGGCCGGGCGCGAGGTGTCCGACGGGCCGTTGCTGGACGTCCTCACCGCCGACGCCGACCCGTTGGCCGAAAATCTCTTCTTCCGCATGCTCGACCGGCTCGGCGTCGTGCCCCTGTGACACTCCCGTGCCATCGCACGCAGTAAGGGGAAGTGCGGGTTCCGTAAGGGAGGACCGCCTGGCGTGGGAGGCGTGGATGAGCCTGGTGGGACTGATCGCGCAGGCGGACGAATGCGGTCTGGCCGCCAGCGGGCTGGCTTGTTTGGATCGCTGTGTGCCGCTGCTGGGCGGTGACGACGACGAGGTCCTGCGGCCGCTGTGGGCCAGCCTCGCCGACGACGGCATCGACGACTGGGGCACGCGACTCGAACAGGCGCGCGGCAAGCTCGACAGCGCGGGACGAGAGGAGTACGCCGACGACGAGGCCGTGCTCCTCGCCCGCCGGATGCTGGCCGCCGCCCCCGCCGAGCGGGCCGCCGCCGAGGCACGGGTGTGGGCCGACGCCTGCTCCGTCGCCTCGCTGCAGATCCACCGGCTTCTCGACCTCACGGACGACGACGCCTCGCTCGACGCCCGCCGTGCGGGCCGTACGGAGGGCACGCCGCCGCTCGTCGCCGCCGAACTGCGCCGCCAGGTCGCCGTCCTGGAACTGCTCGCCGGGCATGGCGCGAGCGGGCTGCACCGTGCCCTTGAGGTGTCGACGGAGGGGCGGCGCGTGCTGCGCGCCGTCGTGTCGCGGCGGGCGCGGGCGCGGGGGCGGGCGCCAGCGCGGGGGCGTGGCTGAGGGTTCGGCTCAGGTGACCACCCACTTCACCACCGCGTCGCCGTATTCCGCCGTGCGGTGGTAGAACGCGGTCAGATCGCGGTGGGCCGCGGCGAAGGCGCCGTGCACCTCCGGTTCCGCGTCGGGTCCGCCGTACCGCGGCAGCAGCTTGTCGCGGACCGGCTGCCACAGGGCGTCGAAGTCGGCGCCCATGAGGAACGCGGCGACCCGCGTCACCTGTGCCGCGGTCAGCATCAGGAACGGGGCCCTGTCCGGCTCGGGATGGAGCACCGGCCGGCCGCCCAGGACCACAAGGGCCCACGGTCCCTCCTCGGTGTGGTGCGGGGGCGTGCAGGCGTAGAGGAGCTGGTGGTCGAGGTAGTGCTTGTCGAGTATTTCCTCGCGGTGCCGGTCGAGGCGCCGGCGCACGGTGTCCCAGTCGTCCTCGAAGAGCTTCTGCTGCCAGGTGGCGCTGTTGCGCAGAGCCGCGGGCGGCACCGCGCGCAGGTGGAAGTACATGCTCATCGGTGACAAGAGCGCATGGCCGCCCCGAATCGTCACTGCGGTGTCAACCCGTCCCGCTGAGCGAATCCTGTGCGGGTCGTGCAGGCGGTGAGGCGGTCCTGCACCCGTCTCGCGCAGTGGCCCGATCCGCGTGACGAAATATCCGCTGACCTCGCTCTTCCCTATGTGACGACACATCAGCAGACCAGGCCCCAGGCCGCGGCGAAGCCGGTGCGGTGGGCGGCGGACGCGGTGGCGACCATGCGCGAGGGCGCGCGACTGCGGCTCGACTACTCGGCGCAGAGCCTGTGGAGCGTCGACCGGATGATCGAGGAACTGCGCCGCGAGGACACGCCGTACAACGCCGTGCAGAGCATGCTGCGCGGCTTCGGCGCGTACGCCGGTGAGGTCGTCGTGCGGCAGACCGGCGCCGAGTGGTGGGCGGGCGGCGGCGACCACTGGGTCCGCACGCCCGACGGCCGGCTGTGGGACCCGATCGACGAGGCCCGGCGCTGCTTCGCCGGGGACGGCTCGCTGCGGCTGCTGTGCCGGGACGCGACCCGCGGAACGTCACACCACTGACCGGCCGGGGCCCTGCCCACTGCACAGGGCCCCGGCCGACCGAGGTGCGTTACGGCGCCAGCGTCTGACCCAGACGGCCGCCCGTCGGCGTGCCCAGCGTGGACTTGCTGAACACGGCCGTCGACGAGTACCCCAGGCCGGCGCTGTTGCTCGGGGTGTACATGAGGATGCCGTCGCCCGCGTCCTCGCCCGCCACGCCGACCGTGAGGTCGGCACGCCCGAACCCGGACAGGTCCGTCAGCGACACCGACGTACCGAACGCGTCGCTGCTCTCGGTGGAGCCCGGCACGCCCGTCGTGTCCTGCGAGATCCCGACCGTGCCGGAGCCGGTGAGGCCCGACGAGCCGCCCTTGATCAGGAGCACCTGGCCCGCGTTGACCCGGTTGACGCCGCCGCGGGTGAGGTCCTCGTTCGGGACGCCCGCGAGGGCGTCGGCGTACCCGTCGGCGTTGAAGTCGCCGACCGAGACGGAGGCGCCCATCGCGTCGTTCGTCTCGTTGGCTCCGGGAACTCCCGTGGTGTCCTGGTGGATCGTCGTCATCCCGGTGGTGGTGAAGCCGGTGGACGAGCCGGGGACCATCGTGACCTGGCCGCCGGTCCTGCCGCCGGACTCACCGGCGTACGGCTGGCCGATGACGATGTCGTCGTAGCCGTTGCCGTTGACGTCGCCCGCGGCGATGGAACGGCCGCCCTTGACGGAGATCACGCCGACCTTGGCCAGGCCGGTGGCCGAGCCGGCGAAGCGGACGACGCGTCCGATGCCGCCGGTGTCGCGGTAGTTGAGCGCGACGTCCGCGTAGCCGTCGCGGTTGAAGTCGCCGGTCGCGGCGTCGAGGTACGCGAGCGAACCCGAGGCGGTGGTGAGGGTGCCGTACTTGTAGCCGCCGCCGGTCTGCCGGACGTTCCAGTTGCCGCCCTTGCCGGTGCCGGCCGAGAAGACGTCCGCCCTGCCGTCGGCGTTGAAGTCGCCCACGGCGAGAGTCGAACCGAGCTTCGCGCCCGCCGCCGTGACCCCTGTCGTGGAGTAGGAGAAGCCGGTCGTGAGGGCGGGGCCGTACATCACCGTGACCTGGCCGCGGTCGGCGTGGCCGCTGGTGTCGTCCTCGCCGGGGGAACCGATCGCGAGGTCGGCGTAGCCGTCGCCGTTGACGTCGCCCCAGGCGGTCGCGGTGCCGAAGGCGTCACCGGTCTCGGAGGAGCCGGGGACACCGGCGCTGTTCTGGGTGAGGCCCAGCTTCGCCGCGCTGACCGGCCCGTCGACGCCGCCCGGGACCACGGTCACCCGGTTCGCCTTCGGGGTACCGGCGACCAGGTCGTCGATGCCGTCGCGGTTGAAGTCGGCGGTCGGGATCGCGGAGTTCTTGCCCGCGCTCGCGGCGAAGCGCCGGACCTCGCCCAGCTTGGCGTAGAGGTTCTTGCCCGGGCAGGCGGTGGCGAAGCCGTCGCGGTGACCGGAGATGGTGTTGAGCGTGGCCTGCTGGCCCTCCTCCCATACGCCCGTGTCGGCGCCAGCGGTCAGCGTGACCTTGCCGGTCGGGTTGCCGCCGTACTGGCCGAGCTTCCAGGCGGCGACGCGGGCCACGGACTCCAGGGTCGCCCGGGTCGGCCGGCCCGCGGGCTTCGCGGGGGTGGTGGCGGTGGCGGCTGCGCCCTCGAAGTCGCCGAGGACGGCGATGCCGGTCGAGTCACCGTTGAAGCCGTACGTGTGCGCGCCGCGCACCGGCAGGTCGACGCCGCCCGCGCGGCCCTCGAAGATCCGGCCGCACTTGTCGACCAGGAAGTTGTACCCGATGTCGTTCCACTTCTCGGTCTCGACGTGATACGCCATGATGCCGCGCACCAGCGACGCCGACTCGGCGCAGCTGTAGTCGTTCGTGCCGACCGTGTGGTGCACGAAGACCGCGCTGACCTTGTCTATGTACTCCGGCGGGTCGTCGACCATCGACTCGTCGGCACCCCACTGGGCGCGGGAGATGATCGGCGGCCGGTGGACGGTGGAGGGCGGGGCGGTCGGGACGGTCGCCGTGGGCGTCGGGCTCGCGCTCGCGCTCGGGCTCGGGCTCGAACTCCCGGTCGGGGACGGGCTGGTGCTCGCGCTCTCGCTGGTGCTGGGGGAGACCGAGTCCGACGGGGACGGTGACGGGGAGTCCGACGGGGACGGTGACCCCGAGTCGGACGGTGAGGTGCTCGGGTCCTCGACGACGAAGGCGGCGGCGTCCAGGTCGGAGTCTGTGCCGGAGCCGGAGCCGGAGCCGGAGCCGGAGCCGGAGCCGGAGCCGGAGCCGGAGCCGGAGTCGGAGCCGGAGTCTGTGCCGGAGCCGTCCAGCGCCTTGTTCTTCGCCTCCGCGGCGGTCACACCGGGGTCGACGAGGTTGATCTCCAGTCCCTTGGGCAGACCGGCACTCGCCGATCCGTCCGCGGCGACGACACGGGCCTCGACCCCGTCGGACGGCCCGACCCAGAGCGGCTCGGAGCCGCCCCGGGCGTCCTCTGCTCCGGGCTCGGCCCGGTCGACGGGGTGTGCCTCGTCGACGTCCAGGTCCTGCCAGCCGGACCACTCGCCGGTCTCGGCGCTCCGGGTCCGCACCTGCGCGGTCCCGTCGAGCGCCTGGGCGTCCTCCGCCCACGTGACGCCGAGCAGCGAGAACTGCTGGGTGCCGGTCCTGGCGAGTTCCCGCTTGCCGGTGCCGGCGGCCTTCAAGGCGAGGTCGTGGACCCGAACCGGCCGCTTGCTGCGGGCGACGTCGGCCGCATGGTCGGAACTCGGCTCGGCGACCGCGTAGGTGACGACACCCGCGCCCCCCAGTACCACCGCCCCGATGGTCAGCCACGCTCTTCGCTTGAGGCTCAGTGGCTTGTACGCATGGGTCGACTTGCGACTCAAATGTCCCACCCCTAGGAATCAACAAAAGGCCCACCCGTCACACGGGTCGGCGGTCGATCCTTACAGCGCCCGGCGATCGGTGAACGTCACGGTGTTGGGATGTGCCTCGCGTCACTCCCTTCACCGTCGGCACGGCGGCGGCACTGTGACACTTCTGTGAGGCCCGGCGCTGATGACCGTGGAGGGACGTCCGCACGGGCGGTGAAGGCACCGTGCGGATCCGCCACGGACTCGGTACGGACGAGGACAGTTCTTGGGCCAGGGAGGGGAACCCCGCCGCGTGCACGCGTACGACGGGGAACTGGGCGCGGCGGTCACGCGGGCCCAGGACGGTGACGAGGCCGCCTTCGCGGTCGCCTACCGGATCGTGCAGCCCGGACTGCTCGGCTATCTGCGCGGGATCGTCGGAGACGACGCCGAGGACGTGGCCTCGGACGCGTGGCTGGAGATCGCCCGGGACCTCGGGCGGTTCAAGGGCGACGGGGCCGGGTTCCGGGGCTGGACGGCGACCATCGCCCGGCACCGGGCGCTGGACCATCTGCGCCGGCAGAAGGTGCGGCCCCGGTCGACGGCGACGGAGCAGGACGTACTGGACCTGCCCTCCGCGCACAGCACGCACGACCAGGCGCTGGAGGCCATCTCCACCGAGCAGGCCCTGCAACTGGTCCGTGGGCTGCCGCGGGAGCAGGCCGAGGCCGTACTGCTGCGGGTGGTCGTCGGCCTCGACGGCCCCGCCGCCGCCCGCGTCCTGGGCAAGCGCCCCGGCGCGGTGCGTACCGCCGCGTACCGGGGGCTGAAGCGCCTGGCGCAGCAGCTGGGGGCCGAGGGTGTGACGGATGACGGCCCCCGGACGCTGGGGGAGTCGACATGAGCGAAGACGCCGGCGGACCGCCGGACAGGCCGGAGGGCCGGACGAGGAACGGATCGGACATGGGTGAACGGCAGCGCGGAGACCGGGCCGTATCCGGCCGCCGGGGTACGCGACCCGGCGGTGCCGTGTCCGGACCCGGGCGGGCGCACGACGGGGCCGGTCTGGAGGCGCTGCTGGCCGCCGCGATACGCGACAGCGACGGCCAGGTCGGTGCCGAGGGCGAGCAGCGGGCCGTGGCCGCGTTCCGGGCCGCCCGGGAGGCCGGCGAGCACCGGGCCCGCACCCGCCGCCGCGACGACTGGCGCCCCCGGGAGCAGCGCGGTGTCAAGCGTTCTCTGAAGGCCACGCTCTCCCTCTTCCTCGCGAGCCTCACCCTGGGCGGCGTCGCGGTCGCCGCGATCGGTACGGCGGGTACGTCCTCCGACGGCGCCGGCAGCGGGCAGCGCAGCCCGGACACCTCGGCCGGCCCGACCGGAGCACCGGCAGCGGAGCCTTCGGCGACAGCGTCCGCACGCCCGGACCGTCCCGCCACCGCCCAGGACACCGAGGCGCACTGCCGCGCCTACGAGCGTGTCAAGGGCAACGAAAAGGCCCTGGACTCGACCGCCTGGCAGCGGCTGATCACCGCCGCGGGCGGCGAGCGGAACGTCCCCGCTTACTGCGCCGCCCGGCTGACCGACAGCCAGAAGAGCAACGCCGGCAAGGCGGACGAAAACGCCAAGGGCGGCGCCCGGGCCGGGGTCGACAGGCCCAAGGCGACGAAGAAGTAGCTCGCCAGGCCTCTGACCAGGCATTTTGTCACCCAGGTGCGGTCCTCGTGTTACCGCCTGGATCGACCTTCATCTCCGCCCTCCTCCGGGACCGCCTCGAAATGAGACCGTCACGGAGGACGCCTCGGCGCTGCCGGGAGCGTCCTGGCCCATCTCAAATCGGCTGAAACCGCGGGGACTCCGGCGTCATGCGGATCCGGGGCAGCGCAGAGCGGGGTGGTCGAGATTGACACCGCCCTGCACGAGGCCGTGGTCGCCGCGGCCCACAACCTGGACACCGGTCACCTGCCGCTGATCATCCTCGGGCTTGGAGGCACTCTGCTGCTCATGGGCGTGACAGCCGAGTTCGGCTCGGCTTCGGTCGGCTGGTACGTGACCTTCATGGCCGTGCTGTCGCTGATCTGCCTGCTGTTTCTGCCCGAGACGCGAGAACGCGAGCCGATGAGGGTCTGAGTCTGGTCGGCGACGGTGAGCATTCCACAGGCCAGTCCTCTTGCACCGGGTGCCGGCGGATTGGCTTCGGTGACGAGTCCGCTCTCGGACCGGGGCGGGTCGTCGGCGCGGTCGGCAACAAGACTCTCCGGCGGGGCCTGGAGGTCTCCGCGAACACCTGGCGCCTGGCCCGTTGGTCACGCGTTGGGCACGTGAGTCGTGGAATCGACGTGAAATCCCAGGTCAGATCCCTAAACCGCGGAGACGACCGGGGCCGCCACCCCCCACAGGAGAGGCCCCGGCCGTCGCGCGGCACGGGCCGCGCGGCGACCCGTATCTCCTACAGCGCCGTGAGTGCGTTTTCTGTCACACCTCGCGCCGTCCCGCGGTGGTTGCATCTTGTACGGACATGGACGAGCAGCGGTTTCAGGTCGTAACGTGCCTTTCGCGCCGGACGGGGAAGGTGACTGATCACGGTGAGCCGCGGCTGAGAAGCCGCGGCAGCTACTGGCCATCTACCGAGGAATGCGGGTGCTGGGGGACGACGCGGAGCTGACCGCCGCGGTGCTTGCGGCACAGGACGGGGACGAGACCGCGTTCCGGACTGTGTACCGCGCGGTGCACCCGCGGCTCCTCGGGTACGTCCGGACGCTCGTCGGCGAGTACGACGCCGAGGACGTCGCCTCCGAGGCATGGCTGCAGATAGCCCGTGACCTGGAGCGGTTCAGCGGGGACGCGGACCGCTTCCGCGGCTGGGCCGCCCGGATCGCCCGCAACCGCGCGCTGGACCACATACGGATGCGCGGCCGGCGCCCGGCGATCGGCGGCGACGAGACCGAGCTGACCGGGAAGGCCGCCGAGTCCGACACGGCCGGCGAGGCGATCGAGGCGCTGGCCACCGACAGCACGCTCTCGCTCATCGCCCGGCTGCCGCAGGACCAGGCCGAGGCCGTCGTCCTGCGTGTGGTGGTGGGCCTCGACGCCAAGACCGCCGCGGAGACCCTCGGCAAGCGCCCGGGTGCCGTCCGGACGGCGGCGCACCGGGGCCTGAAGCGGCTCGCCGAACTGCTCGGCGCCCCTCCGGAGGCGGATCCGGAATCGATCGGCGGCCTCGATGCGCTGCCGCCTCAGCGAGAACCGCAGGACCGTGCGGTGACGTCCGCGAGTGTGACGCATACGCGTGCGCGGACGCAGAAGGACATGTGATGGCCGACGAGCAGTACAGATGGCTGGACCACGAAACGGCGGAACTCCTGCTGCGCGGTGAGTCACTGGAAGCTGTCGACCCCGCCGCCCGCGACCGGGCCGCCCGGCTCGCCGGAGCTCTCGGCGCGCTGGCCGCCGAGCCCTCGCAGACCGACGCCGAACTCCCCGGTGAGGCCGCCGCGCTGGCCGCGTTCCGCAAGGTGCGCGCCGAGAAAGGTGAGCCGGCCGTCGTCTTCGGCGGTGCCCGGCACGGGGTCGCCGACGCCGGCCTCGTCCAGCTCGGCGGCCCGCCCGCCCGCTCCGGCCGGCGACCCCGCTGGGCCCGCCCGTTGCGCCTGGGCCTGGCCGCCGCGCTGGCCGCCGTCATGGTCGGCGGCGTCGGCGCCGCGGCCGGAACGGGGCTCCTGCCGACCCCGTTCGGCGGCGACGACCCCGCGCCGGGCGCCTCGGTCTCGGCCGCCGTGACCCCCGACCGCCCCCTGATGTCGAAGCCGCCGCGGAACACCCCGGGCGGCGGAAGCGGAAGGCCCGAGCCGAGCGACTCCCCGAACGGCCCGTCCATGGACGCGCCGCCCCCGCGCAACGCACGGCCCGGCGGTGAGGCTCCCGCGGAGACCCCCGGCACCGAGCGCCGCGGGGGCGGCCCCGGCAACTCGTGGGACTCCGTCGCCCAGTCCTGCCGCGACGTGCGCGCCGGCCGGGAACTGCCCCCCGACCGCCGACGTGCGCTGGAGGGCAGGGCGGGCGGCTCCGGGCGTGTGCCGAGGTACTGCAAGTCCGTCTTGGACACGGCAGACGACGGCGAGGGCAGGTCCGACGGCTCCCCCGACGGCTCCGGCAGGGGCAGGGGCAGTGGCAAGGGCGACAACAGGGACGACGACGAGCACGACCGAGGCGGTGACGGCGCCGGCGGCGGTGGCGCGGCGCCCGGCCACGCCGGGGGCGGCGACCCGATCCCCTGACCTGATTCGCCTGATTAACCCGCCGACCTGCGATTTTGCCTGCGCTGGAACTGCGCTGGAACTGCGCTGGAATTTTTCTCGCGGTGCGTGTGACGTTTTCGGCCGCCCTGGCGCAGTAATGAATGAGCCGACTGGTCATCGGCCGTCGCACAGAGCCGGGGTTCCCCCCGTACCCACGGCTCGTGCACTGGCGCGGGCGGGACACGTTCCCCCGGTCCCGTCCGCGCCCCGCACACCTTGCTTCCCGGCAGTGAACGACATCACCGGTGAACGACATCACCAGTGGACGACGACCTTGTCGCCGTTCCTCACCTGCCCGAACAGATTCGCGATCGCCGCCTCGTCCCGTACGTTGACGCAGCCGTGCGAGGCACCGGCGTAACCGGTCGCCGCGAAGTCCGACGAGTAGTGCACCGCCTGGCCGCCGCTGAAGAACATCGCGTACGGCATGGGTGTGTCATAGAGCGTCGACACGTGATTCCTTGACTTCCAGTAGACGCTGAACACACCTTCCCGGGTGGGCGTGTACTGCGAGCCGAAACGCACCGGCACCGTCAGCAGGGTCCGCCCGTCGATCATCCAGCGCAGCGTCCGGCTCGACTTGCTGATGCACAGCACCCGGCCGGTCATGCAGCGCGCGTCGGGCGCGTCGGCCGGCTGGCCGCCCATCAGATACAGGTCCCAATAACCCGGCTCCCGCGTCATGTTCAGCAGCCGCTGCCAGGTGACGGCGTCGGTGTCACCGGTCTTCGGCAGCCCGCGCTTGCCCTGGAAGCCCTTGACCGCCTGCTCGGTCAGGTCGTCGTACGTCCCCGTCGGCCCGTCGAACAGCCAGGCGACCTGCCGCAGCCGGGCCTGCAGCTCACGCACGTCCCGCCCGCTGTCACCGGGCTTCCACAGGACCTTGGCAGGAGTGGGGGACGGCGTGGCCGCCTTGGACGGCGTGGACGCCTTGGACGGCGTGGACGCCTTGGCACCGGGCTCTGCACCAGGCCCCGCGCCGGGCTTGTCATCGGCCTTGTCGTCGGTATTGCCGTCGGCCTTGTCATCGGCCTTGTCATCGGCCGCCGGGGTACGGGAGAGCTCTATCCGCGAGGGCGGCGGCTGCTGTACGCCCTCCGTGCCCGCGGCCTGCACCGTGCACCCGGTCAGCACGCACACGCCGGCGAGCGCGCCCGCCCACGATCTCTCCATGCCTCTGTTACGCATCCAGCTCCCCGTCGTCTCACCGTGCCCGAGCCGTATGTCACCTGAGATGCTTCCCCGCGGGTGACGGGTTGCGAACTTGGCGGCATGGTGGTGATCGGGGCCGAGCAACGCGGGAGGCATACGCATGACGCGCGAGTCGGAGTCCGGACTGCCCATCGAGCCGGTGTACGGGCCGGCGGCGCTCGACGGCTGGGACCCGGCGCGGCAGCTGGGCGAGCCGGGGGCGTACCCCTTCACCCGCGGTGTGTACCCGTCCATGTACACGGGTCGCCCGTGGACGATGCGCCAGTACGCCGGTTTCGGCACTGCGGCCGAGTCCAACGCCCGCTACCGGGACCTGATCGCGCACGGCACGACCGGCCTCTCGGTCGCCTTCGACCTGCCCACCCAGATGGGCCACGACTCCGATGCGCCGATCGCGCACGGCGAGGTCGGCAAGGTGGGCGTGGCGATCGACTCGGTCGACGACATGCGGGTGCTGTTCGGCGGGATCCCGCTGGACCAGGTCTCCACATCCATGACGATCAACGCGCCCGCGGCTCTGCTGCTGCTCCTGTACCAGCTGGTGGCGGAGGAGCAGGGGATCGGGGCCGAACGGCTCGCCGGCACCGTCCAGAACGACGTACTGAAGGAGTACATCGCGCGCGGGACGTACATCTTCCCGCCGAAGCCCTCCCTGCGTCTGATCGCCGACATCTTCAAGTACTGCCGGGCCGAGATCCCCAAGTGGAACACCATCTCGATCTCCGGCTACCACATGGCGGAGGCGGGCGCCTCACCCGCGCAGGAGATCGCTTTCACCCTGGCGGACGGTATCGAGTACGTCCGTACGGCGGTCGCGGCCGGCATGGACGTCGACGACTTCGCACCCCGCCTGTCCTTCTTCTTCGTCGCCCGTACGACGATCCTGGAGGAGGTCGCCAAGTTCCGGGCGGCGCGCAGGATCTGGGCGCGGGTCATGCGGGAGGAGTTCGGCGCGCGCGACCCGAAGTCGCTGATGCTGCGCTTCCACACCCAGACCGCGGGGGTGCAACTGACCGCGCAGCAGCCGGAGGTGAACCTGGTCCGCGTCGCCGTCCAGGCCCTGTCCGCGGTGCTCGGCGGCACCCAGTCCCTGCACACCAACTCCTTCGACGAGGCGATCGCGCTGCCGACCGACAAGAGCGCGCGCCTGGCCCTCCGTACCCAGCAGGTGCTGGCCTACGAGACGGACGTGACGGCGACGGTCGACCCCTTCGCCGGGTCGTACGTCATCGAGTCGATGACCGACGATGTCGAGGCCGCGGCGGTCGAGCTGATGACGAAGGTCGAGGAACTCGGCGGCGCGGTCGCGGCGATCGAGCGGGGCTTCCAGAAGGGCGAGATCGAACGCAACGCGTATCGCATCGCCCAGGAGACGGACTCCGGCGAACGGGTCGTCGTCGGGGTCAACCGCTTCCGCCTCGACGAGGAGGATCCGTACGAGCCCCTCCGCGTCGACCCGGCCATCGAGCGCCGGCAGGTGGAACGGCTCGCGAAGCTGCGGGCGGAACGGGAGCAGGGGGCGGTGGACGCCGCCCTGGCCGCGCTGAAGAAGACGGCCGAGGGGGAGGAGAACGTCCTGTACCCGATGAAGGAGGCGCTGCGCGCGCGGGCGACGGTGGGGGAGGTGTGCGGGGCGTTGCGGGAGGTTTGGGGGGTGTACGTTCCCTCGGATGCCTTCTGAGCTGGGCGATTCCCTCGAATGGGTGATCGAGGGCGGAAATTACCCGCTCCCGGTTACGCTCGTGGAGGGTGTTCCCGAAAGGAGGGTGCCGTGGCTGTGATGCTGCACGAGTCGTCGCTTTCTGAGGCTGCCGACCGGCTCTGGGAGGAGCTGCCCGGACACCGGGTGGAGATCCTCAACGGGAGCATTGTTGTGACACCGCCGCCGGATGGTTCGCACCAGGACGTGTTGACTTGGCTTATCGAAGAGTTCGCAAGCGTCGGAACCAGGCGGGCAGGGCTCCGGTACGTTGCTGGAATCGGCTTGTGGTTGCCGACTGGACCCGACGACTACGCAGTGCCGGACTTCTCGCTGGTCGATGCCGACTACAAGGACGCGCTCGTTGAGAAGAACTGCTACGCGCCGCACGTTTTCCATCTGGTACTGGAGGTGACCTCCTCCAACTGGACGAACGACACGGCGACCAAGGTGGATATCTACGCTCGGGCTGGCATCCCGGCGTACCTCATCGCTGACCGTAAACACGATGAGGTCCTCCACTACCAGAATCCGATCGACGGCAAATACCCTGACCCCGTCCGCTACAAGCGAGGCCAGACCGTGCCCGTATGCGTCCCCGAATCCGTCGGTATCACCCTCGGCCTCTCCGTCGACACCCTCCTCGACGGCGACGACTAGCGAAGCCCGAACCGGCCCAGGTAGCCCATGACCCCGGCCGCCTGGTCCCCGGCCCACCCCACATAACTGTCCGGCCGTACGAGAAAGAGCCCGCTCCCGTACGTCCCCAGCCCCGCCCCGCCGACGACCCGCACCGACTCCGGGACCCGAGGGAGCCGCGTGCCGATGGCCACCAGCGTCCAGTGCGGCCCCCGAAACGCGTCAAACAGCCGCACGCCGTCCAGCGTGCCGTCGGGTGCCCGGTCGCCCGCCCGCACCGGGCCCGGCGCGTCACGGGTCTCCCTCGTCAGCGTCGACCCCCGGTACCCCAGCCCCAGTTGCCGGGTCGCCTCCCCGCGCCGCACCTCCCCCCGGTGCACGCTCGTCGACAACCCCAGCATGTCCACCGCGACGGCCCGCCGCTCCTCCTCATACGTGTCCAGCAGCGCCTCGCCCGCCCCGTCCCGCAGCACCGCCCCCAGCTTCCACCCCAGGTTGTACGCGTCCTGCACGCTGGTGTTGAGCCCCTGCCCGCCGGCCGGCGAGTGCACATGCGCGGCATCCCCAGCCAGGAACACCCGCCGGTCCCGGAACCGGTCCGCGAGCGCCGCCCGTGGCCGGAAGTCCGAGGCCCATCGCACCTCGGTCACGTCCTCCGGCGCCAGATGCGAGCGCGCGGCGACGACCTTGCGGATGCCCTCCGGGGAAACGTCCACCGAAGCACCCTCCGCGAACTGCGCGACGAACCTGGAAGTCCTCCGTACCGGCGAGCGGGCAGACGGCGAGGAAACCCTCGCTCATACCCTCCCCGCGCGGCGGGAAGATGTGCCAGTTCTCCCGGTCCAGGCCGGCCATCCGCACGTCCGCGACCAGCATCGGACTCGGGTCGACGGTCTCTCCGGTCATGCCGATGCCCAGGGCCCGCCGTACGGCCGAACGGCCACCGTCCGCGGCGACGACATAGCGCGCGCGGACACTCTCCCCGGCCGCGCATCCCACTGTCACCCCGTCCGCGTCCTGCGTCAGCCCCACGACCTCTCGGCCGAACGCGACGCGCCCACCCAGCTCCGCGAGCCGCGCGAACAAGATCTCCTGCGTCCGCCACTGCGGCACCATCCACGGCTCGGCGTAGGGCGAGTCCTCCGTCGCCTCCGCCGGGTCGAACATCTGGTGCTCGCCCACCCGCCGGCCGTCCTGCCAGATCATCCCGGCCGGATAGCTGCCGCCGGCCGCCCGGATGGCGTCCAGTACGCCGAGGTCGTCGAAGACCTCCATCGTGCGCGGCTGGATGCCCTTGCCGCGCGAGCCGGGGAACAGACCGTCAGCCCGCTCCACCACCAGGGCGTCCACGCCGCGCCGGGCCAGGTCCACGCCGAGGGCCAGTCCGGTGGGGCCCGCGCCGACGATCAGCACGTCGGTGGAAACAGTCATGATCCATTCTCCTTAACGCTGTTAAATTCCGCTGGCGACGAGGGTGCCCTTAACGCTGTTAAGCTGTCAAGCGTGAGTACGGAACGCCGAGCGCCCCTCGATCGCAAGCGGGTCGCGGACACCGCCCTGAAGCTCCTGAACGAGGTCGGTCTGGACGGCCTGACCCTGCGCACCATCGCCAGGGAGCTGGACGTCAAGGCGCCGGCCCTGTACTGGCACTTCAAGGACAAGCAGGCGCTGCTCGACGAGATGGCGACGGAGATGTACCGCCGGATGGTCGCCGGGACGCCGCTCGACGCCGGGGACACCTGGCAGGAGCGGCTGCTGACGTCCAACCGTGCGCTGCGCACGGAGCTGCTCGGCTACCGCGACGGCGCCAAGGTGTTCAGCGGTTCACGCTTCACCGGCCTTGAGCATGCCGGGCAGATGGAGGAGAGCCTGCGCCTGTTCACGGCCGCCGGATTCACCCTCGCCCAGGCGGTCCGCGCGACCTCGACGACGTACCTCTACACCCTCGGTTTCGTCACCGAGGAACAGGGCGTCGAGCCGCTGCCGGGTGAGCGCCGCGAGGGCTTCGACGTAGCGGAACGCGCCCGCCTGATGGCCGACTTCCCGCTGTCGGCCGAGGCGGGCGCGGAGCTTTTCCGGGATTACGGCCGGCACTTCGAGGAGGGGCTGGCCTTGGTCGTTTCGGGGATCGAGGTGCGTTACGGGGTCGCCTGAGCGCCTTTCGCCCGGCCGGCCAGTGCCCTGCGTGCCGCCCGTGTGAGGATCGGCGGCAGCAGGTCCCGGCCGATGCGCCGGGCGGTGCGCCGGGCGAGTGAGGGGCGGGGCTTCGGGGCGGAGGGGGCGGCCACCGGTTCCGGCTCGGGCTCGTTCTCGGGCTCGTTCTCGGGCTCCTCGTAGTGGCGGGAGCGCGGGAAGTCCGGCGGCTGCATCCCCTTCTTGGCGCGCGTGCGCACCAGCCGGTGCCCCGCGGCCTGCTGGACGCTCAGCCCGACGTCCGCGCGCTCCCGGAGCATGGTGAGCAGTTCCTCCTGGACGGGTCCGGGGTCGCCCCAGGTGCCGTACAGCTTCTGCGTGCTGAGGCAGACCGGGCGCAGCCCGCGGTTGAGGACGGCCTCCCAGGTGGCCACCGAGACGCCCGGGGTGTGCTCGGAGCGGAAGTCGTCGAGGACGACGATGCCGTCGGGCAGCAGCAGGTCGTGCGCGGCGCCGATGTCGTCGCGGACGTGCTCGTACAGGTGCGAGGCGTCGATGTGGAGGAAGCGGCAGCTGCCGGGGTCGACCTCCTGCGCGATCAGGGAGCTGGGGCCCTGGACCACCTTCGGGAGGCTGTCGTGGAAGGCGAGGTAGTTCCGCTCGAAGGCCTGCCGGGTGAGGGATCCGTACGACTTGTTGTGCTCGGCCCGGTTCGCCCCGTCGGGAGCGTCGCTCTCGAACAGGTCGCACACGGTGAACTTCTCGCCGTCCTGAAGGTGCTCGCCCAGCAGGATCGCGCTCTTGCCCATGTAGACGCCGAGTTCCACCAGGTCTCCGGGCTGCCCCAGTCTTTCCTGCCGGTCCAGGAACCAGGTGAAGAGCACCTGGTCCAGTGGGGGGAACCAGCCGGGGACGTCCTTGAGTTCTCCGGGGTCCGCGGAGATCTGCTGTGGATTTGCCATGAAACGAGCCTGCTCATTCGGTGCCGGTCAATCTGTCCGCGGACTGAACGTCAGGTGAACAAATCCCCTCAAACGGACAACCCGCGGCCACCAGCGTAAGGCGAACCCCGTCAGCGAACCCCGTCAGCGAACCCGTCAGCGAACCCGTCAGCGCGCCTTGGCGAGCGCGGCCCGCAGCCGCGGAGTGAGCGGCTTCTCGACGAAGCGGTGCAGCAGCCAGGCCAGCACCAGCATGGAGGCGACCGTCAGGGCGAACGTCAGTCCGGAAGATTTTCGCCGACCCGCGCCCCGGGCGAGCGCAAGGGTGGGACACGGTCGCCGGGCAGGCGCCTGGAAACCGCCTGTGACCGGCATGCCCTGCTTGCGCTACATGTCGTCAGGGAGCAGCCGGAACGCGTCGTGCCCGGTCAGTGGACGGATCATACGGAAATGCTGGTCCGAGGTGAACACGACGTCAGTTCGATACGTCGCGGCCAGGGCGACGTTCATGGCGTCAGCCATTCCGACGCCTTTGCCGCCGTCCGCGTCCGCATACCCTTCCGCGACAGCGATGGCGGAGCTGAGGTGGGGGCCGACTGGCGGCACTTCGAATCGGCGAGTGGCGACGTTGCGTTCGATGAATCGCGCAGCTGCCAGAGCCTTGCGGGCTCCGGCTCTCGATGTGATCAAGTAGTCCAACTCGGCCAGCACCAGCGGGGAGATGATGAGGTGGCTGGTTGTGGCGAGAGCCTTCTTGTGCGCCTCGTGGCCGGTGAGCTTCGGATCGAGGAGCCGGTAGAGAGCGTTGGTGTCGGCTACGGCGACCAGGCTCAAGATCCCATCCCCCTGAGCGTGTCCTCGATTTCCTCATCGGTCAGGTCGGGAAGCCCGAGGTCGGGGAGCTCGATCTCGCCCATCGGGTCGGTGGGGTACGGAGGGATGTCGTCCTCGGAGATTGGTACGACCCGTGCGACGGCCACGCCATTCTTGGTGACTGTGACCGTCTCGCCGCGAGCCGCCGCGGCGAGGATCTGCGAGGACTTCTGGTTGAAGTCACGTGCGGTAGCTTCCATGTATTACATGTTACTACATGGGGAGTGGCGAACGCCGGAACCTCGCCCGAGCCCAGCAGGTCCCGCAGGAGGGGCTTTGGTGGAGGGCGGCGATGGGGGCATACCGGCACGCTGAAGGCGTGAGAGTTCGACGTCGGCCGGACCGTCCCGCGGTCCGCCCATTACACCCTGGGCGGACCGCCGAAACCTTTCGTGATCATCGCATCACCTGAACGGCTGTCGTGGCGTCGATCAGGTCGCGTCGGGAACACCGGCAGGGGCATGCTTCAGCACCTCACAGGAGGGGGAATCCATTGCATCAGGAATCCATTTCTGCCCTGGCCGACGTTTTCGACCGGGCGGCCGAGGATTACGACCGGACCGGCGCGGCTTTCTTCACGCCCCTGGGCCGGCGACTGGTGGAAAGGGCCCGTATCGCGCCGGGAAGCAGGATTCTGGACGTGGGGTGCGGCAGCGGTGCCTGCCTCTTCCCGGCCGCCCGCGCGACGGGGCCGGACGGACGGGTCATGGGGATCGACCTGGCCCCGGCCATGGTCGACAGGGCCCGCGAGGAGGCGAAGTCACTCGGTCTGGGCCATGTCTCGGTGGAGATCATGGACGCCCTGCACCCCGCTTTCCCGACCGCCCATTTCGACGTAGTCCTCAGCAGCATGGTGCTCGTCTGGCTGCCCGATTCGGTGAATGTCCTGGAACGCTATCGACCTCTGCTGAAACCGGGCGGCAAACTCGTCTACTGCAATCCGAAGCTGACGGCGGGGGACGGGATTCCCTTCGTTCCGAAGGTTTTCGAGACCGTGATGGAATCGGCCGGCGTACGCCCCAAATCGTTCTTCGAGGGACTGGACAACGGCTGGCTCGGCGACCCGGAGGAAGCGCTCCTCAAGGCCGGGTACCACTCGGTCGACGTCTGCGACGAGCCGTACGCCCTGGAACTGCGCTCCGGCGACGACTGGGTCCGCTGGTCCTGGAGCCATGGTTTCCGGTCCTTCTGGGAGCAGATCCCGCAGGACCGGCTCGCCGGCCTGGAGGCCCAGGTCGCCGTCGGCACGGAAGCGCTGCGCGACGCCGACGGAGTGATCCGTGTCGCCGGGACTGTGCGCCATGTGTCGGCGACCGCTTGAACTGGCCGTCGTGGGAGGCGGAGCCTCCACGGTGTGCCTGCTGGAAGCACTCGCATTCGCACGCGCACGCGCCCGGACACCGGCGGCCGTGCGGCTCACCGTGTTCGAGCCGTCGCCGCACCTCTGGCGCGGACGTCCCTACCGGCCGGACACCGACGTCCTGCGCCTCAACTCCGGTACCGGCGACATGTCGGTGCGGCACGGCGACCCGGGGCACTTCGACCGCTGGCTGGAGAGTGGTGACCGTACCGCCGTACCGCTCGACCCGTACATCGGCATCCGCTTCGCCCCACGGGCGGTCTACGGCTCGTACCTGGAGGATTCGGCACGAGCGAGCCTGCGCGACCTCACGGCACGCGGCTGGCGGACGGCCGTCGTCCGCGAGAGGGTCGTCTCCGCCGCACCGACCACCCGCGGCGGCGCCTTCCTCCGTACCGACCGCGGCCGCCGCGTCCGGGCCGACCACGTGGTGCTGTGCGTGGGGCGCGGGGCACCGGAGGACAGCTACGGGCTCCAGGGCACCCCGGGCTTCGTGGCCGACCCCTATCCGGTGTCCGAGACCCTCGCCGCCTTCGATCCGGACGACGAGATCGGCATCGTAGGAAGCGGGCTCACCGCCGTCGACACGGTGCTCGCGCTTGCCGCCTTCGGGCATCGGGGCCGGATCACCCTCCTGTCCCGTCAGGGCGTACTGCCCGCGGTGCGCCAACGCCCGCTGACATCTTCGCTCCGGCACTTGACGGTCGACACCCGCCAACCCCTCGGCCTCGACACCGTCGTCGACGCCCTGTCCAAGGAACTCGCCCACGCCGGCGAGGACTTGACGACCGTGACGGCGGAGATCGCGGCCCTCTCCCAGGAGGACCCGACCGCCCGGCTGCGCCGCCAGCTCGCCGAGGTCGACTCCGGCAGCCGTGCCCTGCGCATCGTCCAGTCGGCGGTGCCGGACGCCGGCCCCGCCCTCTGGTCCGCGCTGCCCGACGGCCACAAGGCCGACCTGCTGCATCGGCATCACCGCAGCCTGCACGCCCTGTGCTGCCCGATGGCACCGGCCGGCGCCGCCGCGCTGCTCTGGCTGCTCGACTCGGGACGGCTGCGCATCGTCAAGGGCGTACGGCACATCATGCCCAAGGGGAGGGGAGATGACGGCTTCGTCGCCGTCACGGATTCGCGGCGGCGGCTGCGGTTCGACCGTCTCGTCAACGCGGTGAACTCCCCCGCGCACAAGATCCCGCCCGCGGCGGCGCCGCTGATCGACTCCCTGGTCACGGCGGGCGTGGCCGTCCGCGATCCCTTCGGCGGCCTGTCGGTGGAGCGCCCCACCAGCCGGCTCGTCGTCGAGGAGGAAGCCGACCCGCGCTTCCAGGTCCTCGGCGACCTCGCCTTCGGCACGTTCTTCTTCACCTTCGGGATCCCCGCGATGGTCAACCGCGCCCGGGAGATTGCGACTTCCCTGCTCGACCACATCAACGCGACCGCCGTACCACCTCACGACCCACCCCACGACCCACCCCACGACCCACCCCACGACCCACCCCACGACCCACCCCACGACCCACCCCACGACCCACCTCACTACGGAGACCACGTGATCAACCAGCGGACCGCCGCACCGACTGCCTTCCTCGCCGACACCGCCACCGGCCTCCCCCTGCCCGCCGCCCGCACCTTCGACTCCGTGGCCGGCGAACGTCGCCACCGCAAGCAGCGGCTCGCCGTCGCACTGCGCGTGTTCGGCAAGTACGGCTTCGGCGAGGGCATCTCGGGCCATCTCTCGGTCCGCGATCCCGAACGCCCCGACCACTTCTGGGTCAACCCCTTCGGCGTCTCCTTCAACCGCGTCAAGGTGCGCGACCTCATCCTCGTCGACAGCGAGGGACGGGTGGTGGACGGCACCCGACATGTCAACCCGAGCGCGTTCGTCATCCATTCCAAGATCCACGAACTGCGCCCGGACGCCACGGCCATCGCCCACGCCCACACCGTGCACTCCCGCGCGCTCGGCTCGCTGGGTCGCCTCCTCGACCCCCTCGACCAGGAATCCGCGGCCTTCTACCAGGACCAGGTCCTCTACGACGACTACCAGGGCCCGTCGGTCAAGCTGGACCTGGGCGAGGAGATCGCCAAGACGCTCGCCGGCAACAAGGCGCTGCTCCTCAAATACCACGGCCTGATCACCGTCGGCGGCTCGCTGGAGGAGGCCGTCCACTGGTTCCTCACGTACGACAGCGCCGCCCAGGTCCAGCTCCTCGCCCACGCGGCCGGCACCCCCCAGCCCCTCACCGACGAACAGGCGCGCTCCGCCCGCAGCGGCTTCGGCGACACCGAACTCGCCCGGTTCAGCTTCGAGTTGCTCTGGGACGAGACCATCCACGAGCAGCCGGACGTACTGGAGGAGCACTGACGTCCCCCGCGAGCCCCGTACAGGCCGCTCCCGGCGTTCGGGTACGGGGCTCCCGCAGGACGTGTCCGGTACGAAGTCAGCCCAGCGGCAGCGGGGTCGGAGCCCCCGGCGCGAGGCCTGCGACCCGGATGTTGCCGGCGTGCTCAAGCCCGGCTGACCCTGGGAGCTCCCCGCGGTCTACTCATCCGCGGCAACGACTACACGACCGAGGCGGACTTGACGGTCGGCGACGAGCAGCAGACGTACGGCATCGCCGAGAACACCTGGACCCCCGTGGGCGACGGTGCGGACGGACAAGCCGGTAAGTGGACGCTCCTGGAGTTTCGGACCTCCGAGCAGCGCACCGCCGAGCCCAGAACTCCCCGTTCCTTCGCACCACCCTCCGGCGCAAACCCAGTTGAGGGAAGACTCTGGCAGCGTCTCTCGCATCTGCCCGCCCCTTCAGGGCTTGACGGACATCCAGAACGCGTCGCCCTGGTGCAACGTCGCCGGTCAGCGGCGGCGATAGATCGTGATCGAGTGCCCCACCTCGTCGATCGCCCTGCTGCTGTCGATCAGCCGGGCCAGGGGCGCCTCCGCCGTGGCCGCCGCCGAGTCCGACACCACCAGGAGTCCGCGCACCTCGTCCGGAGCGACCGTGAGCGGGTCCGAAGCATGGATGCCGTAGTACGACGGCTCGCCGCTGCCCTTGTAGACCAGCCAGACCGTGTCGTCCGGGTAGCGTTCCCGCAGCCGGTCGGCGAGCCGCCCGAGGTCCTGGCCCCAGTCCACGTTCGAGTCGTGCAGCCACCGGTGGGTGTTCGCGGGCCCGCCGAACGCCTCGTTCGCGTACGGCAGGTAGTACGGGAACGTGCTGAGCGAGCTGCCGGCGACGAACGCCACGAGGGCGCCCGTCACCGCGTATGCCCACCGCCACCGGACCGAGAGCACGGCCGCCGCGGCGACGGCGAGGAACAGCGGCACGAAGATCGCGTACCGGGTGCCGTAGTCGCGGGTGCCGGTCATGGCCGTCACCAGCAGCACGGCCGTGGGCACGAGCACGTACGGTGCCGCGGGCCGCAGCCGCCGGACCGCGCACAGCGCCACGGCACCGGCCGCCCACAGGACGAGCATGCCGAGCGGCGTCTTCACCAGGAAGGCGGCCGGCAGGTAGTACCAGAGCGAGCCGTAGTACACCCGGCCGTACAGGAAGCCGGTCCGGACGACCTCCTCCTTGCCGAACTGGATCAGCATCCCGTCCCGGTACTCGCGGGGCAGCGGCAGCATCTCGGTGGCCAGGGCGCGCAGCCCGTGCACCTTCTGCATGTCGGCGGGCGGGGTCCAGTGCAGCCGCGGGTCGACGACGAGGTAGGAGGCCCACACCACGGCGATCGCGAGCAGCGTCATCGCGGCGGCCCACCCGACGGTGCCCAGCGCGAGCGTCCGGGCCGTGCGGCGCCGCCGGTCGCCGCCGGCCGGGCGCCGGGCGGCCAGGACGGACGGCACGGCGAGCAGGAGCACCACGGGAACGGCCACCAGGGTGTTCATCTTGGTGGCCAGGGCCGCGCCGAGCGCCAGCCCGGCCAGTGGGAGGTACAGGCCCGGCCGCCGGCGTGCCCGCCAGGTCAGCCAGACCGATGTCAGCACGAAGCCCGCGGCGGGCATGTCGAGGGTGGCCAGTGACCCGTGGGCGATGACGTCGGGAGAGAAGGTGTACAGCGCGAGCGCCACCAGGGCACCCACGCGGCCGGTGAGATCGCGGGCGAACGCGCAGATGACCAGCCCGAACAGCAGCGTCAGCACGATCACCGGGATCCGGGCCCAGAACATCAGCCGCCCCGGGTCGTTGCCCAGCTCGTACAGCAGTTTGCGGCCGAGCCTGCTCTGGTGTTCGGGGACCTCGTCCCCGAGGTGCGGGTCGGCGACAAGCACGCCGGTCGCGATGATGAGCTTGCCCAGCGGCGGGTGTTCCGGGTTGTACCGGAGGCTGCGCTCTTTGAGATAGACCGTGGCCGTGCCGACGTACACCGGCTCGTCGATGGTCGGCGACTGCTCCCTGGCCGTGATGACCATCGCCACCGCCATCTGGGCGAGGAGCGCCACGACGGCGAGCACGAACACCAATTGCCGGTGCCGGCGCAGCGCGGCGAAGCGCTCCCCGGGTCTTCGGGGCCGCTCCTCGCTCTCTGCGAGAGTTTCCGTCTGCACGATCCCAGACCCTAGCCCGGCGCCGCGCTCGCCCACCGCCGGTCCCCGGACTGCCCGGGTGGGTCTCACCCCTTGCGGACCAGCTTCTTCAGCCTCGACATCGTCGACACCTTCGGCGCGTTGTCGTACGCCTTCTTCAGCTGCGCGAAGTGGTCGGCGCGGGTGCGGCTGAGGTACTCGTCGTTCTGCAGCGGCTTGGCGATGGACCAGGCCCGCTTGTGCTGGCCGTTGTAGTGGCAGACGAACGCCTTGGACAGCTCCAGGACGGACTTGAAGGGGATGCCGCCGGTGTGGTCGCGGTCGATGCGGTCCTGGACGGCGGAGATCAGCTTCAGCTTCTCGTCGACCGTGTAGGCGTTTTCGGTGATCCGGCGCATCACGTCCTCGGGGATCGGCTTCGTCACCTCGAAGGCGAGCGTGGAGCGGATCGGCGGGCCCGCGATCTCGATATACGGCAGCAGGGCGCCCGTGCTGTGGTGCAGCCAGGGCAGCCGCGGTCCGGCGAAGTCCTGGTGGAGGACGACAGTGCCGGGCCCCATGCGGGTCAGGAACCGTTCCGACACGCACTTGAAGACGTTGGCCGTCTTGGCTATGTCGATGTGCAGGAACTCGACCGGGCTCTTGTCCTCCGGGTCCGAGGTCTGCCAGAGGTCGCCGGCGTGGATCTCCAGGAAGGGCAGGAAGGGGCCCAGCCGGCGTTTGAAGTCGTCCAGGAACGAGTTGTCGTCCGGCCGGCTTGTGCCCGGAGTCGAAGAACTTCTCCGTGGCGAACGTGCCCTTGCCGACCCGGAAGAAGTCGTACGCGTGCAGTCGCCCCGTCTTCTCGTCGAAGGCCGGGTTCTCCTGCAGGCCCATCGCGAGCGCGTACGTGGATCCGCCGCCGCCGGAGCCGAGCTCGACGATCCGGTCCTTGCCGGTGAGGCGGTGGCGCCCCACGAGGTACAGGAACTGCAGCTCCCACTGGCTGCACTGGGTGTAGGGCAGGTCGTCCGGCAGCTTCACGCTGTCGAACATCGAGTAGAGCCGGCCGAGCGTCGTCATGAGTTCCTCGCGGTGTTCGAATCAGACGGTGCCCGTGATCCTAGGGTTCACGGGCACCGCCCCACCATGAAAACCACGGAGTACGTCGGTGACCTAAGGGCGTTCGACTGTCCTTCTCTCCGTGTTCACTCCTGATTCGCTCAGCGCTTCACGGCCTTCTTCAACGACCGCGCCTTGCGCACCACCCGCCGTGCCGTCGCGTTGTGCGGCAGGAACGACAGGCGCTCCGGGATGCCGCCGGGCAGGCCCAGTGAGGTGAGTCGCTTGCGCTTGAAGTAGCGCTGGGTGCGCGGGCCGTAGTGCTCGGCGAGGTAGCGCTCGGCCGCCGGGCGCAGGCTCGCGTAGATCTGCGGCTGCATGGTGAAGCCGAGGGCGGTGACCAGGGCCCACAGCGTGTCCGCCGGGACGGTCTCCTCGCCCTTGCGCTTCTCCAGGTCCGGCAGCACCGCGTCGGCCAGCACCGCCGGGACGCGGTTGCTGTTCTGGTACGGCGTCAGCCGCTCCAAGAGCGGCTCGGTGCCGATGCGGGCGACGGGGAGGTCGTAGAAGACGGAGGCGGTGAACAGCGCCGTCGAGAAGCAGCCGACGACCAGTCCGGGCCGGGACTTCTCGAACAGCACCTCGGCGAGGACGGGCGTGTCCAGGACGGTGAGGTCGACGCCGAGCTTCTCGGCCTCGGCCTCCAGGACGCGGCTGTAGCGGGCCGGTGCGGTGGGGTGCGGCTTGAAGACGACCGAACGGTGCCCGCGCTGCACGGCTCCGCGCATCATCCGCACATGCAGATCCTCCTCCTCCTCGAAGGAGAGGATGTTCAGCGCGGACAGGTACTGGCCGAGCAGCAGCGCCGCGTTGTCCGGCAGGACCGGCAGCTCCGGTGCGACGGCGCCGAGTTCGCCGAGCACCTTCAGGAACGCCCCCGCCGGCACGATCTGCGCCGGGACATCGAACTCGGTCAGCAGTATCGGCGTCAGACCGGGCACCAGGTCCAGGTGCAGCAGCCGCCGTACGCGCGTGCCGACCAGCGGGTCCAGCTTGTTGCGGGTGGGGCCGTAGCTCATCAGGCCGTCGGCGTAGACGTCGATCGGGGCGCCGGTGAACAGCTGGGCCAGTGTGAGCGCCGGGCTGACCTGGATGGACTCCAGGACCAGCTCCACCCGGTCCTCGCCCAGGCCCCACAGCAGCCGCAGATACCGCTCGAACAACGGGATGTCGTCCGGGCGCGGCACCCAGGCACCGGGGTGGAAGGGCCTGATGGCCTCGTTGAAGGACAGCACGCCGTCGAAGTGGTCGCGCAGCGACTCGAAGCCCGGCATCTCGTCGACGGCCGGCGTAGTCTCCGGTGTCGTGGCGTTGTTGAACACCAGCAGCAGCCGGCGGTCCGCCTCGGCGAAGCAGTCCGAGTCGATCGCCGCGGCCAGCGTCGCCGCTCCGTACAGCGTCGAGGCGCAGAAGATCTGGGTCGTACGAGAGGTCGTACGGGAGGTCGTACGGGAGGGCATCAGGCGGCCGCCTTCGCAGTGGTGGCCCGGCGCCGCAGCCGCCGCAGCTTGCTGGCCCGGCGCAGGTCCATGGTGTCGAGCACATCGCCGAGCTGGTCCTGCGGCATGCGCTTGATCGCCGCCGCGGACCGGATCCGCAGCTGCTTGGCCACCTCCGGCTCGAACTTCTCGATCTCGGACAGGTGGTGGGCGATGATCGCGCAGTAGGTCCGCATGGCCTTCGGCAGCAGACGGTCGGCGTCCCGGTCTGCCGCCGTCTCCTCGATCACCTGGTCGAAGGCGCGGATGAAGTCGAGTTGACGGACGTCACCGATCTGAGTGAGAGAGGAGGCGACCCCACGCCGGTAGAAGACGCCCAGCAGGCTGACCACGGCGAACGACTCCGCCTCGCGGTGCAGCTTCCAGATCCACGGCCGGTCCTCGGCGGTGCGCAGCCCGTGGGTGAAGTGCAGCAGCCCCTTGTCCAGCAGGCGGCGGTGGTAGGCGCCGGCCCAGGCGTAGGCGTAGTCCACCGAGGTCGAGCGGTGGGCGGGGAGGATCGCGTCGCGCGGGTCGAGCACCTCGTCCCGGCGGCCGAGCGGGTGTCTGTGCACCGAGCGGGCGCGGGCGGTGGTCTGGACGTGATCCGTTCGGATGAAGTCGCAGCCGAGATCCTCGATGGCGGAAACCAAGTCGGAGAGGTAGCCCGGGGCGATCCAGTCGTCGCCGTCGAGGAAGGTCAGATACTCGCCGGTGGCCGCGTCGAGGCCCGTATTGCGCGCGGTGGCCAGCCCTCCGTTCTCCTCGTGGCGGATGAGGCGGACCTGGGCGACATCCGAGAGTTCCTCGGCCGCCCGCTCCAGGATCGCCGGAGTTTCGTCCTTGGACTTGTCGTCTACCAGGACGAACTCGAAGTCGCGCCTGGCATTCACGCGAAGGCTTCTGAGCATGTCGGGGGCGTATTGCTGCACGTTGTAGAACGGCACGATCACGGAGAGCTTTGGCACCTGGGAAAGCCTAGAGGGCGCTCCGGCGGCAGAACTTTCTGGTGATCGTACTACAGGTGAACTCGGTGTGTCGGAACGGTGCATGCCGTGTACTTCCGCAGGTTCGACGGGCCAATTCGGCTGCCGTGGGGCTGTTGTTAACCTTCTGTTGCGTCGCGATTGGGCTATACATAGGAAATGCTTCCTAGCGTCTTCGGCGTGCCAGCAAGTACCAGCAAGCCCCCACGGATCGCCGTGCTCGCGGACTCCGACACCCGCTGGAAATGGGGTGCTTTGACCGCGAGCCGTATCGCTCCGGGCCCGTCCATGGAAACCGGACCGCGAGGCGACACGCAAGTCGCCCCGGCTGTGAGTGGGTTTCTGCTACGCGGCCGGGCCACTCCCACCCCTCGCCAGCTCGCGGAGGTCGGCGTGCCGGCCGACTCCCTGCGGGAGGTGACAGCGGTCGAGTTCCTGCGCGCCATGGCCCAGGAGGAGTACGACATCGTCGTGCTCTCCCTCGTCGGCGGCGGCGTCCAGGCGATGCTGCACGGCCTGAAGCGGGTCTGGGAGGGCCGCCCCAAGCGTCCCGTCGTCGTCACCGGCTATGTCGGCGTCGTCTACGAGAAGCTCGCCGACGGCCTGCTGCTGCGGCACGGCGCGGACCTCGTCCTCGCCAACTCCCGCCAGGACGCGGACCGTTTCCGGGAGGTGTACGACGGTGTGGGCGCCGACTCCTCGTCGGTCACCGAAGTCGCCCTGCCGTTCCTGGGCGGTGCCGCCTACACCGGTGAACACGAGCCGTACACCGTGGTGTTCGCCGCGCAGCCCTCGGTCCCCGAGAGCCGCAAGGACCGTGCGTACCTGCTGGACCGGCTGATACGGCACGCCCGCAAGCACCCCGAGCGTGAGGTGCTGCTCAAGCTGCGCTCCAAGCCGGGCGAACACACCACGCACATCGAGGAGCTGCCCTACCAGAAGCTGGCGCAGAAGATCGATCCGCCCGCCAACTTCCGTCTGGTGTACGGGCACATGGGCGAAGTCCTCGACCGCACCGACCTGCTGGTCACCGTCAGCTCCACGGCGGCACTGGAATCCCTGCACCGACGCATCCCCACGGTGATCCTCACCGACCTGGGGGTACGCGAGACGCTCGGTAACCACCATTTCGTGGGGTCCGGCTGTCTCGCCTCCTGGGACCAGCTCGACGAGGGGCACCGGCCCGCCCCGGACGAGGAGTGGGTGTCCCGGCAGGGCGTCGCGGCTGGGGGAGGGGCGTACGAGACCGCGTTCGACGCCGCCCGCAAGCGGATCGCCAAGCTGCTCGCCTCGCCCCAACTGCCGCCCCTCACCCCGTACTACACACCGGCGACCGCGCCCGGCTATCTGCCCGGCATCCTCGCCCGCCACCACCTCGGCCCGGACGGCAGCCCGCTGCCCGGGGCGCCCGCCGCCGACAAGGCGCCCGGACCGGTCCGCCAGATCGTGCGCCAGGCGGCGCGCGGCGCCTACCGGCACGGTGTCCAGCGGGTCGCCCCCGTGATCCGGCGCATGGGAGAACTGTGAGTGACCCGACCGGGGCGCCGGGACGCGCCCCGCATCCCTCGCGAGAAGCCTTGTGGCTTTCGCCGCACAACCAAGGCCCGTCGCAAGGAGTCCAAGGAGTATATGTCCATGACCAACGTGCCAGCAGACCAGAGCGCTTCGGTGCGCCGGGTGCTCGCTGTGATTCCCGCGCGCGGCGGCTCCAAGGGGGTGCCCGCGAAGAACCTCGCCCCCGTCGGGGGCGTGCCGCTGGTGGCCCGGGCGGTGCGCGAGTGCCGGGCTTCGAGGCTCGTCACGGATGTCGTCGTCTCCACCGACGACCAGGGCATCGCGGCCGCCGCCCGCCAGGCGGGCGCCGAGGTCGTGCTGCGCCCCGCCGCCATCGCCGGTGACACCGCCACGTCCGAGGCCGCCGTACTGCACGCCCTGGACGCGCACGAGGCGCTGCACGGCTCGCCGGTGGACGTGGTCCTGCTCGTGCAGTGCACCAGCCCGTTCATCGTCCGTGAGGACATCGACGGCGTGGTCAAGGCGATTGTCGCCAACGGTGCCGACACCTCCCTGACCGTCGCGCCCTTCCACGGCTTCGTGTGGCGCCACGGCGGCGACGAGCCCACTGCCGTGGACGCCGAGCGCGAGGCGGCCGAGGGCGTTGCCGACACCGCCGCGACCCGCACCTCCGCCACCAGCGGCGGCTACGGCGTCAACCACGACAAGTCGTTCCGCCCGCGCCGCCAGGACCGCCCCCAGGACTTCCTGGAGACCGGCGCCGCCTACGCCATGGACGCGGCCGGCTTCCGCAAGCACCAGCACCGCTTCTTCGGCCGTACCGAGCTGGTCCGCACGGACCCCGCCCGCGTGCTGGAGATCGACGACCACCACGAGTTGGCGCGGGCCCGGGCACTGGCCCCCCTCTTCGACGCGGACCGACCCGGTTCGCTGCCGGCCGCCGCCGACATCGACGCGGTCGTCCTCGACTTCGACGGCACCCAGACCGACGACCGGGTGCTGATCGACGCCGATGGAAAGGAGTTCGTCTCCGTGCACCGCGGAGACGGCCTCGGCATCGCGGCCCTGCGCAAGAGCGGGCTGAAGATGCTGATCCTGTCCACGGAGCAGAACCCGGTCGTCGCCGCCCGGGCCCGGAAGCTGCAGATTCCGGTCCTGCACGGCATCGACCGGAAAGACCTCGCCCTGAAGCAGTGGTGCGAGGAGCAGGGCATCGCGCCTGAGCGCGTGCTCTACGTCGGCAACGACGTCAACGACCTCCCGTGCTTCGCCCTCGTGGGCTGGCCCGTGGCGGTCGCGAGCGCCCACGACGTCGTGCGCGGCGCCGCACGCGCGGTTACCACCGTCCCCGGCGGCGACGGCGCGATCCGAGAGATCGCCAGCTGGATCCTCGGCCCCTCTCTCGATTCCCTCACCAAATAAGGAAATTTCCTGCCATGAGCACCAACACCCGCATCCGCTCGTTCGGTTCGCGTGAAGTCGGCCCGGGTAAGCCCGTCTACGTCTGCGGCGAGATCGGCATCAACCACAACGGTGAGCTGGAGAACGCCTTCAAGCTCATCGACGTCGCCGCCGAGGCCGGCTGTGACGCGGTGAAGTTCCAGAAGCGCACCCCGGAGATCTGCACCCCGCGCGACCAGTGGGACATCGAGCGCGACACCCCCTGGGGCCGGATGCCGTACATCGACTACCGCCACCGCGTGGAGTTCGGCGAGGACGAGTACCGCCAGATCGACGAGTACTGCAAGTCCAAGAACATCGCCTGGTTCGCCTCCCCGTGGGACACCGAGGCCGTCGCCTTCCTGGAGAAGTTCGACGTCCCCGCCCACAAGGTCGCCTCCGCGTCCCTCACCGACGACGAGCTGCTGAAGGCGCTGCGCGCCACCGGCCGCGCGGTCATCCTCTCCACCGGCATGTCGAGCCCGAAGCAGATCCGCCACGCGGTCGAGGTCCTCGGCTCGGACAACATCCTCATGTGCCACGCCACGTCGACCTACCCGGCGAAGGCCGAGGAGCTCAACCTCCGCGTGATCAACACGCTGGAGAAGGAGTACCCGAACGTCCCGATCGGCTACTCCGGTCACGAGACCGGCCTGCAGACCACCCTCGCCGCGGTCGCCCTCGGCGCCGTGTTCGTCGAGCGTCACATCACCCTGGACCGCGCGATGTGGGGCTCCGACCAGGCCGCGTCCGTCGAGCCGCAGGGCCTCACGCGCCTCGTCCGCGACATCCGCACCATCGAGGCCTCCCTCGGTGACGGTGTCAAGAAGGTCTACGAGTCCGAGCTGGGCCCGATGAAGAAGCTGCGCCGCGTCACCGGCGTCGTCGCCGAGGCGGAGATCGCCGCCGCCGCGGGTGAGCCGGTCCAGGTCTGACCTCACGTCTCACCTCACGTCTGACCTCACTCGGACACCGATTCGGGGCGGACACCGGTGGGTGTCCGCCCCGAATCCCCCCGAATCCCCCGAATGCCCAGAACGCCTATGGTTCGCAGCGCGCAGACAGCGCCTTACGACGGGACGGTCGTACGCCGATGAGCCCCCGTGCCGGGTCAGCCGGCCTGAAGACTCTCGCCTTCGTCGAGAGTCCGGTACAGCTCCTGAACGTGCTGGAGTGGGCGCATGCCCACACTCCACACACCAGGGAGGCCCCCGACGCGGGGCTCACCCTGGTGGTCCTGTCCCCGATCGACCCGATGACCCGCGGTCAGCTGCGGCGGATGTCCGAGCTGGCCCGCCAGGAGGGCCACGAGGTCCGCTGGGAGGAGGCGCGGGGCGGCGCCATGGCACCGTTCCAGACCATCGGCGGCCTCACGGGCATGCTCCGCCGGGCCGACCGGATCGTCCTGGGCGACCCGTTCTCCCGCTACGTACAGCTGCTGCTGACCATCACCCGGGCACGTGACCTGGTGGTCGTCGACGACGGCACGGCGACGATGGAGTTCGTCGCCCAGCTGGCCAGCGGTGAGCGCCTGGTGCGCTGGCACCGCAAGGGCGGCCGTCCAGGGCCCAGAGACCTGGTCTTCGCCCCCGTGTCCTCCTCGGCCCGCCGCCGCCTCACGCCCAGCGAGAAGCGCCGGGTGGAGATCTTCTCCTCCATGCCGATGAAGGAGCCCCCGGCCGGAGTGACGGTCACCGCGAACACCTTCGCCTGGACCCGCTTCCGCTTCGGGCCGCCCCGGATCGCCAAGGGCGCGGACATGGTCGGCACCTCGCTGGTGGAGACCGGCGTGGTGGACGGCGACCGCTATCTGGAGGCCGTCCGCACCCTCGCCAAGGCGCACGGCGCCACCCGCTACTTCGCCCATCGCCGGGAGGGTGCGGAGAAGCTGCACCGGCTCGCGGTCGAGACGGGACTGGAGATCGTACGGCCGGACCTTCCGCTGGAGCTGATCGCCCGGCGCGGGCCCATCGGCCGGACGATCCTCAGCTTCCCGTCGACGGTGGTGCACACCCTGCCGCTCGCCCTGTCCGGCACGGAGGTCCGCGTCGCCGTGTGCGACATCGACCCCGCCTGGCTGACGGAGAACGCCTCGCCCCGCGCACAGGGGTTCCTGTCCGGGGTCACCGGGACGGCACGGGACGTACACCGACTGTCGGCGGTCACGAGGGTCACGGCGGTCTGAGCCACTCAGGCGGGGGTCTGGGTCATTCAGGCGGGCTGGCTGGGTCACTCAAGCGGTGGTCTGGTTGTCACTCAAGCGGTGGTGTGGGGTCACACTCAGGCGGTGGTGTGGGGTCACACTCAGGCGGGGGCCCGCGGCTTTCAGGCGTGTTCTGCGGCTTCAGACGGTGGTCTACGGCAATTCAGTCGGCGGTCTGAGTCACAGACGCTTGCGGGCCAGCAGGAACGCGCGGGGGCGGGCCTCGTCCTCGTGTGGTTCCCGTACGACACGCGCCCGGACGTCGAGACCCGCCTTGGCCAGGTGGGCGGCCACCGTCTCCGGGGTGCGCCAGTAGCAGTCGAGCGCGATCTCCTGCCCGAAGCGTTCCGTGAGGTGCTCGGAGCCGTCTTCGTCGCCGGTCTGGAAGGCGAGCAGCACATGGCCGCCGGGGACCAGGACGCGATGGAACTCCGTGAACGTCGTCGGCAGGTGATCGTCGGGAACGTGGATCACCGAGTAGAGCGCGACGATGCCGCCCAGGGTCTCGTCCGGAAGGTCCAGCGACGTCATCGAGCCCACGTGGAACCGGAGTTCGGGGTACGTCCGGGTGGCCAGCGCCACCATGCGCGGCGAGAGGTCGATGCCGAACACCGGCAGTCCGAGGGCGTTCAGCCGGGCGGTCACGGCACCCGGGCCGCTGCCGACGTCGGCCACGGGATGTGGCCCGGCGTCCTTCAGCAGGTCGACGAAGCCGGTGAGCAGGGCCCGGTCCAGGGGGAGGCCGGCCAGATGGTCGGCGTGACGGTCGCTGTACGGGCCCGCTATGGCGTCGTACGAGGTCCTGGTCGCATGGAGGAAATCGGGGGGTACGGAGTTCACGGGGGCACGCTAGTGGGGGCGGGCACGGTCGCGGGCCCGGTTTGACCGACCGCTGCTTGTCCGGTGCCGTCTGTTTCCCGGCTGCCTGTTTGCCGGTCGCGGGAGGGCCTGGTGGGAGTGGGGGCGTGGTCGGGGCGCCGTTCCGACAGGTGAACAGAACCGCCGGGGCCGCGGCGGGCGTGATATCCGTGGAGAGTGGGTAACCCGGATCTCATGATCCACTCGGCCGGAAGTCGGGCGAGTTTACCCATCTCAGTCGATAGCCATGCGTCCGGCGGCCAGATTTCTTCCCCTAACGGGCTGAACTTTTGTTGATCGTGGGTCAGTTGGCCACCCGGGCGTCCTACCCTTCAGAGGGTGAAGCAACAGATGTCACTGGAGCCCGAGGCCGATCTCCCCGCGGAAGCCGTGCTCGCCGGCACGCTGCCCGAGGCACTGCGTGCCGAACTCATCGCCTTCCGGCGCGACTTGCACATGCACCCGGAGCTGGGCAATCAGGAGTTCCGCACCACCGCGGCCATCAAGGCACGACTGGAGAAGGCCGGCCTCGCCCCGCGCGTGCTGGCCATCGGGACCGGGCTCGTCTGCGACATCGGTGACTGGGACGGCGTACGGCCCATGCTCGCGCTGCGCGCCGACATCGACGCGCTGCCCATTCCGGACACGAAGAGTGAGTGCGCGTACCGGTCGACCGTGCCCGATCGGGCGCACGCCTGCGGACACGACGTGCATACGACCGTCGTGCTGGGCGCCGGGCTCGTACTGGCCGAGCTGCACCGGGAGGGGAAGCTGCCGCGGCCCGTGCGGCTGCTCTTCCAGCCCGCCGAGGAGGTGCTGCCCGGTGGCGCCGCCGATGCCATCGAGTGCGGCGTGCTGGACGGCGTGGGTCGGATCATCGCCGTGCACTGCGATCCGCGCGTGGATGCCGGGCGGATCGGGCTGCGCGCCGGGGCCATCACGTCGGCCTGCGATCGGCTGGAGATCGCCCTGGACGGGCCCGGTGGACACACCGCCCGGCCTCATCTGACGACCGACCTGGTGACCGCCGCGGCTCGGGTGGTCACCGACGTGCCCGCCCTTGTCTCCCGGCGGGTCGACTCCCGCAGCGGGCTCGCCGTGACCTGGGGGCGGGTCGAGGCCGGACATGCGCCGAACGTCATCCCGCAGCACGCCGAACTGTCCGGGACCGTGCGGTGCCTGGACATCGAGGCGTGGCGGCAGGCTCCGGACATCGTGCACGCGGCGATCGACGAGATCGCCAATCTGTACCGGGCCAAGTCCGAGATCAACTACGTGCGGGGCGTGCCGCCCGTCGTCAACGACGCGGGCGTCACCGAGCTGCTGCGGGACGCCATGGCCGCGCGGCGCGGTGTCGAGGCCGTCGAGGACACCGAGCAGAGTCTCGGCGGTGAGGACTTCTCGTGGTACCTGGAGCATGTGCCGGGCGCCATGGCCCGGCTCGGGGTGCGGACGCCGGGTGAGCGGGCCGTGCGGGATCTGCATCAGGGGGATTTCGACGCCGACGAGTCGGCGATCACGGTGGGTGTGGAGCTGTTCACGGCTGCCGCGCTTCTCGACGGCGGCGGCAGGTAGGCGTACGGCGGGCACGCCAATTCAGACGTACGGCGGATATCGCTTCGCTCCGGTTGCGGCCGGGGCGGAGTGGGGGGAGCCTGGGCGCATGACGTTCACGCCTGGGCGTCATCACGCTGACGGCACCCCCGGTACACGGAGCGTGCGGGACCAATGGGGGGTGTGGGTGTCCCAAGAACACCTTTCGATCCGGTGGTTCACAAGGACGTAACCGGCCATCGGCACGAATGGATAACGGCCACGCGAAACCCCGTTCCCAGGAGTGTCTACGCGCGTTACTGTGCGCCGAACTCAGCACCCACTGCGGGGCTTGGAGAATGGGGAACTTCACGATGCGTCGTATATCCAAACTGACCCGCGTCGCGGTGGGGGTCGCGTCGCTCGCACTGGCCGCGACCGCCTGCGGTGGCACCAGCAGCGACAGCAGTGACAGCAGCGACGAGACCAAGGACGACCTCGGTCTCGCCATCGCCTACGACATCGGCGGCAAGGGCGACCAGTCCTTCAACGACGCCGCGTACTCCGGCCTGCAGAAGGCCCAGGAGGAGTTCGGCTACAAGACCGACGACGTCGAGCCCACCGAGGGCGAGACGGACGCCGACAAGGAACAGCGGCTGGCCTCGCTGGCCAGGCAGGGCTACAACCCCGTGATCGGCATCGGGTTCGCCTACGGTCCCGCGATGGAGGCCGTGGCCTCGAAGTACCCGGACACCACGTTCGGCATCGTGGACTCGGTCGTCGAGGGCGACAACGTCGCGTCCCTCGTCTTCGCCGAGGAGCAGGCTTCGTACCTCGCCGGTGTCGCCGCGGCCAAGGCGACCAAGACCAACACCGTGGGCTTCGTGGGCGGTGTGGACATTCCGCTGATCCACAAGTTCGAGGCCGGCTACAAGCAGGGCGTCGCGGACACCAACTCGAAGGTCAACGTCGTCTCGCAGTATCTGACGCAGACGGCCGAGGAGGGCGGCTTCTCCAGCCCGGACAAGGGCAAGGCTGCCGCAGAGGGGCAGATCGAGAAGAACGCGGACGTTGTCTACCAGGCTGCCGGGCTGTCCGGGCAGGGCGTGATCGAGGCTGCGGCGAACGCCAAGGTCTGGGCGATCGGGGTCGACTCCGACCAGTACGAGCAGGCGGCGCTGGCGTCGTACAAGGACTACATCCTCACGTCGGCGCTCAAGGACGTCGGCGGTGCGGTGTACTCGCTGGCCAAGTCGGTCGAGGACGGCAAGCCGCTGACCGGCACGCAGACGTTCGACCTCAAGGTGGACGGTGTCGGTCTCTCCGAGAGCAACCCGGAGTTCGCGAAGATCGAGGGTCTGTCGGACGCCGTGGCCACGGCCAAGGAGGGCATCATCGACGGGTCCATCAAGGTCAAGACCGAGTAGTCGTCGACCGAGTAGTCGTCGTACGCGGTCGTGCGGTCGTGCGGTCGCGTTGACGTTGACAGGAGGCGGGCCGGCATCCGATCGGGTGCCGGCCCGCTTCGCGTGTGTGCCCAGCATGGGCGATTGCTTGGGGGTGGAAGTCCCCTGGGGGAAGAGGTGGTGCTAACCCCGAGCCGGAGGCAAGGGCGTCATCGTGAGGTGGGGTCTGGAGGAAGCCCGAGGCGAGACCTGGGTACCGAGGAACGCGAATCGCGTATGAGGCGTACTGGTCGGGTGAGCCTGCACGAGAAGGCGATGCCCGTCACTGCCAAGAGGGCCAGTGCGTAAACGCGGCGGGGATCCAGGGACAGTGATCGTTCTTACCTGGGGAGATCTGTCCGGGTGTCGGTTGTGCTGAAGTTGTCGCCGCGCCGACGGTCCGTGCCGGGAGGCGCGGGCTGACCGGGCAGAAGTCAGCAGAGGTCGTAGTACCAGCCGGGATGGCTGCCGGTGCGTGGCGGGCTGGGAAGGGCCGAACATCGAGTGGAACGGGTGATGTGGTGGTTGCTCGTGCTGGTCACGTGGACCGCAGTAAGTCCGCTTCGGCGGTGCCGACCGGGAAGGGACCGGTGCATTCCGGAAGTGTCCTGGCGGAGCGTAGTGGCCGGTCGGCGCACTCCACGGAGGGCGTTCACCGGGAGCGGGAGTCTTCGCTGTGGGAGTTGATGCTCTCGAAGGAGAACCTGCTCGCGGCGCTCAACCGCGTTGAAGTCAACCGGGGTGCTCCCGGGGTGGACGGCATGACCACGGCTGAGCTGAGGCCGTGGATCGCGGTGCACTGGCCCGAAGTGAGGGCCGAACTCGACGCGGGCATCTACCGGCCGGCGCCGGTCCGTCAGGTGATCATCCCCAAGCCTGGCGGCGGTGAGCGGATGCTGGGGGTGCCGCGGGTGCTGGACCGCTTGATCCAGCAGGCCATCGCGCAAGTGCTCGTGCCCATCTTCGACCCGCAGTTTTCGGGGTCGTCCTTCGGGTTCCGTCCCGGCCGGTCCGCCCATCAGGCGGTCCGTGTCGCGCGGCGGGCCATCGAGGACGGACACCGCTGGGTCGTGGACCTTGATCTGGACCGGTTCTTCGACCGGGTTCAGCATGACGTCCTGATGGCGCGGGTGGCGCGCAAGGTCGATGACCGCAGGGTCTTGAAGCTGATCCGCAGGTATCTGGACGCCGGGATCATGGTGGGCGGCATCAGGATGCCGAGCGCGGAGGGGACCCCCCAGGGTTCCCCGCTGTCGCCGGTCTTGTCGAACATCATGCTCGACGACCTGGACCGGGAGTTGTTCAAGCGCGGTCACCGGTTCGTGCGTTACGCAGACGACGTTCGTGTCTTCGTGCGGAGCAAGCGAGCCGCTTGCCGGGTGCTCGCCTCGGTCACGGCCGTGGTCGAGCAGCGGTTGAAACTGAAGGTCAACCGGGACAAGTCGAAGGTGGTCCCAGCTTCTGTCATGACGATGCTGGGGTTCGGCTTCTATTTTGCCCGGCGTGGGAAGGTTGGGATCCGCGTCGATCCGAAGGCGGTCGTCCGTCTGAAGATGCGGCTGCGGGAGCTGACCTCGCGCCGGTGGAGCATCGCGATGAACGAACGTATCGCGAAGATCAACCGCTTCATCGTTGGCTGGATGGGCTACTTCCGGCTCGCGGACGGTGCGCATCTGTTCCGCGAGCTGGACAAGTGGCTGCACCGCAGGATGCGGCAGATCCGTTGGAAGGAATGGAAGATCCCCCGGGCCCGCCGGGCCATGCTGCGCAAGCTCGGGTTCAACGAGCAGTTCTCCCGTGAGTGGGGGAACAGCAGCAAGGGCTACTGGCGGATCGCGGGCTCCCCCGTCCTCGCGCGGGCACTGCCCAACTCCTACTGGGACGACCTCGGCCTGAAGACGCTCAAGCCGACCTGGCAACGGTTGAGATCAGCTTGGTGAACCGCCGGATGCGTGACCCGCATGTCCGGTGGTGTGGGAGGAGGGCCGGGCGACCCGGCCCTCCTACCCGATT
>NZ_WJBG01000108.1 GCF_009709555.1 Streptomyces blattellae
CGGATGGTGTTGAGCCGGGTGATCAGCGGGGTGATGGTGGCCCCCGCGCGTTCGGCTGCTTCCCAGTCGCGGGGTTTGAGCTGGTACTTCTCCGAGTCCAGGTATTCCTCGCTGCCCTCCCGCAGCGGAACGTTCTCGCACAGCTCGTAGCCGCTGTACACGCCCCAGGCCGGCGACAGGGTGGCCGCAAGCACCGCCCGCACCTCGAACGCCGGCCGCCCGCCGTGCTGCAGATACGCGTGCAGGATGTCCGGCGTGTTGACGAAGAAATTCGGCCGCATGTAAGAGGCCGCCGCACCCGACAACTCGGTCAGATACTCCGTCAGCTCCTGCTTGCTGTTGCGCCAGGTGAAATACGTGTACGACTGCTGGAACCCGATCTGCGCCAGCGTGTGCATCATCGCCGGACGCGTGAACGCCTCCGCCAGGAAGACCACATCAGGATCGGTGCGCCCGATGTCGGCCAGCACCCGCTGCCAGAAGTTCACCGGCTTGGTATGCGGATTGTCCACCCGGAAGATCCGCACCCCGTGCGCCATCCACAGCCGCAGCACCCGCAGCGTCTCCGCCACCAGGCCGTCCATGTCCGCGTCGAACGCGACCGGATAGATGTCCTGGTACTTCTTCGGCGGATTCTCCGCATACGCGATCGACCCGTCCGGACGGTGACGGAACCACTCCGGATGCTTGTGCACCCACGGATGATCCGGCGAACACTGCAACGCGAAGTCCAGCGCCACCTCCATCCCCAGCGAACGCGCCCGCGCCACGAACCAGTCGAAGTCCTCAAACCCGCCCAGCTCGGGATGGATGGCGTCGTGCCCGCCCTCCGGCGACCCGATCGCCCACGGCACCCCGACATCCTCCGCGGACGGGTCGAGGCTGTTGTTGCGGCCCTTGCGGAAGGTGGTCCCGATCGGATGGACGGGCGGCAGGTACACCACGTCGAAGCCCATCCGGGCGATCGCCGGCAGCCGGCGCGCGGCCGTGCGGAACGTCCCGTGCGGCCGCTCGGGCGTGCCCTCCGAACGCGGGAAGAACTCATACCACGACCCGAACAGCGCCCGCTCCCGCTCCACCAGCAACGGCAACGCCTCCGACACGGTCACCGACTCCCGCAGCGGATACCGCCCCAGCACCGCGTCCACCTCCGGCGTCAGGGCCGCCGCCAGCCGTGCCGCGGCCGACAGCGAGTCGTCGAGCATCGTCCTGGCGGCCGTCAGCACGGTTGCGCGGCTCGCGCCGGCCGGCACACCTGCTGCCGCGCGGCGGTACAGTTCGGCGCCCTCCTCCAGGACCAGGCCGGTGTCGATCCCGGCCGGCACCTTGATGCGGGCGGTGTGGCACCAGGTGGCCACCGGGTCGCTCCAGGCCTCGACGTGATACGTCCAGCGGCCCATCGCGTCCGGTGTGACGCCGGCGCCCCAGCGGTCGGAGCCGGGCGTCAGCTCCCGCATGGGCGTCCAGGGGCCGAGGCGGCCCTCGGGGTCCGTCAGGACCACGTTCGCGGCGACCGCGTCATGGCCCTCGCGGAACACGGTGGCGGTGACCTGGAAGGTTTCCCCCGCGACCGCCTTGGCGGGGTGCCTGCCGCACTGCACGGCCGGACGGACGCCGAGGACGGGAATGCGGCCGATGGCCGGAGTCGGACTCATGGGATGACACCTCCGCCGTGCTCAGGGCCGGGCACGCCGCCCGGCCGGGGGTTTCAGACCTGCGCCGGAAGAGGGCCTGTCTGCCTCCCGGGTCTGTCTGTCTCCCGGGTCTACCTGTCTCCCGGGTCTACCTCCCCGCCGGGGAACGCCTCCGCCGCCACGGCGGGCTTCGCCGCCGGGCACCGCTCCGCCCGGGCCGTCCGGTCTGTTCCCGCAGGTAAGTCACCATGCTGGTGCGCAGATAGTGTTCGGCGGCGTCCGCGGCCTCCCGTGCGCACCGCTTGCCCATCAGGACGCAGAGGGTGTAGCCCGAGTCCTCGAAGGTGGCCCGCACCGTGCGGTCGGCGGGAGCCGCGAGCATCGCTCGTTCCCAGGCCCGGTACCGCTGCAGTTGCCGGGCCACCTCGGCTTTGGCGGGGAGCAGCATGGCGCGGTTTCACCTCCGGATCGCGGCGCCGACACAGGGACGGGGCCTTCACACATGGTGCACGCACGACGACTCAGCGTCTTGTTAGAACTTCAACCACCTCGGATGTGCCTCACCTGTCTCGGATGTGCGCTCGTGTTGCACGAATGGCGTAGCGCTCCCACTCTTGAGGTGACTCAGAAGCGATCAACGCTCACGCTTCGTACTCAGGGCTCGTCCTGTCGGGGCGAGAGGGAGCGAGAGCTTCGCCGGTGAGGAGCCAACGACGATGAAGACCGCAAGTGCCTGCTACTACCACCTAGATGTGGAAGTCAGCCCGGAACGCGTCGGACAGGTCAGGCGCATCCTGGCGGCTCACCTCAGGTTCTGGGACCTCGAAACCCTCGTGGAGCCGGTCTGCGGCGGCGCCGAGATGCTGCTGAAGGCCATCGACGAGCACGCGTCGGACAAGCACACGTCGATCGAGATGTGGTGGAACGGCCAGCACCTCATCACCGCGGTCGGGGACCACGACCGCGAGCTGCGCCCCGACCAGGATCTGCGCGCCTGCCTGGAGCGGCTCGCCGCCACCAGCGACGGCTGGGGCTGCTGCGCCACCGACACCGGCAGCAAGGTCATCTGGTTCTCCCAGCGCGCCCGCGCCGGCGAGCGCATCCCGCTGGTGCCGACCGCCCCCGCGCCCAGCCTGCGGGAGGTCCTCCAAGTGCCCCGCGAGGTGCCCGCCGCCGCCCTCGCCGGCTCCGTGCGCACGGCGGACGGCGTCCTGGAGGATGCCCGGTGACCGCGAAACAGAAGCGGAAGGCAGGGGTGCCCGCGTGGAGCGGACACCCCTACCCGCTGGGTGCCGCCTTCGACGGGAAGGGCACCAACTTCGCGCTCTTCAGCGAGGTCGCCGAACGCGTGGAGCTGATCCTGGTCGACGACGACGGCACCCACCGCAGGGTTCCGCTAATCGAGGTCGACGGCTTCGTCTGGCACGCGTACCTCCCCGGCGTGGGCCCCGGCCAGCGCTACGGCTACCGGGTGCACGGCCCCTGGGCGCCCGCCGCGGGCCACCGGTGCAATCCGAAGAAGCTCCTCCTCGACCCGTACACCAGAGCCGTGGACGGACAGGTCGACAACCACGCCTCCCTCTTCGAGCACGCGCCCAACGGACCCGCCCCCGCCGACAGCGCCGGACACACCATGCTCGGCGTGGTGACCGACCCGGCCTTCGACTGGGGCGACGACAGCCCGCCCCGGCGGCCGTACGCCGACACCGTGATCTACGAGGCCCACGTCCGGGGCCTCACCCGCACCCACCCCGAGGTGCCCCCCGACCTGCGCGGCACCTACGCCGGGCTGGCGCACCCCGCGATCGTCGAGCACCTCACCTCGCTCGGCGTGACCGCCGTGGAGCTGATGCCGGTGCACCAGTTCGTCCAGGACGGCGTGCTCGGCGACCGGGGCCTGTCGAACTACTGGGGCTACAACACCATCGGCTTCTTCGCGCCGCACAACGCCTACGCCGCCCACGGCACCCGCGGCGAGCAGGTGACCGAGTTCAAGGCGATGGTGAAGGCGCTGCACGCGGCCGGGCTCGAAGTGATCCTGGACGTCGTCTACAACCACACCGCCGAGGGCAACGAGAACGGCCCGACGCTCTCCTTCCGCGGCATCGACAACGCCTCGTACTACCGCCTGGTGGACGGCGACTGGACCCACTACTACGACACCACCGGCACCGGCAACAGCCTGCTGATGCGGCACCCCTACGTACTTCAGCTGATCATGGACTCGCTGCGGTACTGGGTCACGGAGATGCATGTCGACGGCTTCCGCTTCGACCTCGCGGCCACACTGGCCCGGCAGTTCCACGAGGTGGACCGGCTCTCGGCGTTCTTCGACCTGATCCAGCAGGACCCGGTGATCAGCCGCGTCAAACTCATCGCCGAGCCCTGGGACGTGGGGGAGGGCGGCTACCAGGTCGGCAACTTCCCGCCGCTGTGGTCGGAGTGGAACGGCAAGTACCGCGACGCCGTACGGGACTTCTGGCGGGCCGGGGAGCACACCCTGGGCGAGTTCGCCTCCCGGCTGACCGGCTCGTCCGACCTGTACCAGCACAGCAGACGCCGGCCGCGCGCCAGCGTCAACTTCGTGACCGCGCATGACGGGTTCACGCTGCGCGACCTCGTGTCGTACGACGACAAGCACAACGAGGCCAACGGCGAGGGCAACCGGGACGGCGAGAGCACGAACCGGTCCTGGAACTGCGGCGTCGAGGGCGAGACCCGCGCCCCGGCCGTGCGGGAACTGCGCGCCCGCCAGCAGCGCAACTTCCTGGCCACGCTGCTGCTGTCCCAGGGCATCCCGATGCTCTGCCACGGCGACGAACTGGGCCGCACCCAGCGCGGCAACAACAACGCCTACTGCCAGGACAACGAAGTCTCCTGGATCGACTGGCGGTTGACCGACGAGCAGCAGGACCTGCTGGGCTTCACCCGGTATGTCATCGCTCTGCGCGCCGGCCACCCCGTCCTGCGCCGCCGCCGGTTCTTCCGCGGCGAGACCGTCACCCACGCCGGCCAGCCGCTGCCCGACCTGGTGTGGCTGCTGCCGGACGCGCACGGGATGACGGACGCGGACTGGCGGCGCTCCGACGCGCACTCCGTCGGTGTGTTCCTCAACGGCGACGCCATCGCCGAACCCGACCCGTGCGGCCGGCCCGTGGTGGACGACTCGTTCCTGCTGCTGCTCAACAGCTACTGGGAGCCGGTCGACTTCCAGCTGCCGGACGTCACCTACGGCGAGCGCTGGACGACGCTGATCGACACCGCCGAGCCGGGCGTCCCCGACGAGTCGGAGCACAAGGCGGGCACCGGGATGACGGTCGAGGCGCGCAGCCTGGTCCTGCTGTCGCGGCCCTCCCGCTCGGCCGGCTGAGGATCAGCGAGTCAGCGGGCCCGCCGCGAGGTCACCGTGAACTGAGCGCCGTCGGCGTCCCGCAGCACGGCGTCCTCGGCGCTCTCCGACAGCACGCTGCCGCCGTTCAGCTCCGCGGACCGGGCGCAGGCCGCGACGTCCGAGACCGCGAAGTGGACCTGCCAGTGCGGCCGGATCGTCGGGTCCGGGGCCGATCCCAGCGCCCCCGACTCGATGCGGGCCACGACGTCGCCACCGCTGCGCAGGACGACCTCGCCGCCCTCGTAGTGGACCTCACAGCAGCCCGGGCGGTCCGAGGCCCAGTCGAGGATCTCGCCGTAGAAGATGGCGGCGTCGAAGGCGTCGCGGGTGTGCAGCCGGATGAAGGTCGGTGCCGAACGGCGCCAGGTCTCCCAGTTGCCGACCAGCTCGCCCTCCCAGATCCCGAACGTGGCGCCGTCCCGGTCGGCCAGCAGCGCGGCGCGTCCGGGCGGGAAGGAGATCGGGCCCACCGCCACCGTGCCGCCGCGCTCCTGCGCGCGTGCCACGGCGTCGTCCGCGCTGGGCACGGCGAAGTAGGGCGTCCAGGCCACGGCCATCTGCCGCATCGCGGCGATTTCGGAGATCCCGGCGACCGGTGTGCCGCCCGCCAGGGCCACGCGGAAGCGGTCGCCGAGCTTGCCCGTGCGCCACCGCCAGCCCAGCACCGCCGCGTAGAACGATTCGGTGGCCTCAAGATCGCGGCTGGTCAGGCTCACCCAACAGGGTGCACCGAACACGGAATGGGTGGAGACGACGTCCGTCGCACCACGGGAGAGTGTCGTGTCTTTGTTCATCGCAGTCGCGTCCTGGTCTCGTCGACCGGCAGCCCACCGGTGGTCGTACCAGTGTCCAACCGGAACTGCTCGGGGCGCCTGCCGAGTACCCAGGCGTAGAGTCAGAAACGGCAGATCGGCGCAACCGACCGGAGGTGCCCATGCCCACCGACGGGGGCTCGGAGCGGATCTTCGAGCTGCAGGAAGAGGTCGATCAACTCAAGGAAGCGGTCGTCTCGCATGCTGTCGTGGACCAGGCGATCGGCATGATCGTCGCGCTCGGCCGGGTGACTCCGGACGAGGGGTGGAAGGTACTCAAGGACGTTTCCCAGCACACGAACATCAAACTGCGCAATGTCGCGGAACTCATTCTGATCTGGGGCCGCAGCGGCGGCATACCGCCGGAGATCAGAGTGGAGCTGGAAGAAGCCATGGACCGTTACGGCCCCACGGAGATTCCCGGCTCACCGCCGGAGCGGTGAGCCGGGACGGCGCCCGCGCCCGCGCCCGCGGCCACGGTCAGCGGGCCTCGACGAGAAGTTCCTCGTGCAGCCGGGCGCAGCAGCCGCTGAGCAGCCGGGAGACATGCATCTGCGAGATCCCGAGCTGCTGGGCGATGTGGCTCTGCGTCATGCCGCCGAAGAACCGCAGATAGAGGATAGTGCGCTCACGCTCAGGCAGCGCCCTCAGGACGGGCCCCGCGGCCACCCGGTCGACGACGACGTCGTACGACGGGTCCGGCTCGCCGAGCCCGTCCGCCAGCGCGTACCCGTCCGTGCCGGGCATCTCGGCGTCCAGCGACAGCGCGGTGAAGCACTCCAGGGCCTCCATGCCGGTGCGTACCTCGTCCTCGCTGAGCTGTGCGTGCTCGGCGATCTCGGCGACGGTCGGCGCGCGCCCCGGAGTCGTCTGGGCCAGCTCCTTCGCCGAGCGCCGGACCCGGTTGCGCAGGTCCTGTACGCGGCGCGGTACGTGCAGCGTCCACATGTGGTCCCGGAAGTGCCGCTTGATCTCCCCGGTCACGGTCGGCACGGCATACGCCTCGAAGGCGCGGCCACGCGTCGGGTCGTAGTGGTCGACGGCCTTCACCAGGCCCAGGGCGGCCACCTGGTAGAGGTCCTCAAGGGACTCCCCGCGCCCCTTGAAGCGGACGGCGATCCGTTCCGCCATGGGCAGCCAGGACTCGACCAACTCGTCCCTCAGCGCCCTGCGCGCCGGCCCCTCGGGCAGCCGCGACAGCCGTACGAACGCGGCCGCGGTGTCGGGGGCGTCGTCATGCGGATGCTGCTTCGTTCTACCGGCGCTACGCATCGTGCGCACCTCCCTCAGCAGGTGTGCTGGATGGACAGTCACCATGGGAGGCGCGGGCTCGGACCAGAACGGAGGGCACCGGGAACCCATTCCGGCTCCCACGGACGTGCCTCCGGTCCGAAGCACTGACAGGTAGATTCCCTGCTTCAGGCGAATCAAAACAATCCGGTATATATCGGCCGCCGACTGCGCCGGGAGATGGCTGCACCCCGGCTGCGCGAGTGGCGCACCCGCCGAGCCGCGACCTCGTACGACGGCAGGTGGCCCGGCTCGACGAGGCGGAGCGTGCGGCGCTCCCGGCCTTGCGCACCCTTGCCGTTCATCTCCACGAGGAGGTTCGGCGACACGAACGCTGTGGACGGGCTCGAACTGGCCGTCGTGGAGGGCGAGTGCTTCGGGCTGCTCGGCTGCCCCAGCGGCACCGGGAAGACCGCGGCGATCCGCTGCACGACCCACCCTCCTGCCGGTCCCCGCCGGAACGGTCCGCGTCTTCGACGTGCCACCGGCATGACCGTGCTGGTCACCACCCGGTACATGGACGAGCCGACCAGTACTGCGACCGGGTCGGTCTGACGCACCACGGCCGTGTCCGCGCCCTCGGCACCCCCGCCGATGTGCGTCAGGGGTTCGCCGCCCGCCCCGGCGGACGTCTTCCGGGACATCGCCGGCAGTGGCCTCGACGAAGGGCCAGGAGGTTTCCGCGATGTCCGAAGCACCGGCCGCACCGCACGCCGTATCGGCTGACCCCGCCTCGGGCTCCTGCTGAAGGCCCCGCAGCCCGCGCGGGCCGGCGCCTGCTGCGCGCCCGTGTCGGGGCGATGCGCGCCGTCGGACTGCGGAAGCTGCGCCACGACCGCACCGAGCCGTACACCCGTGCGGTCCAGCCCGTCCTCTCATCTGGGAACGCGACGGGGTCGACGCCCTGTGCGGCCCCCACCTCGACACCGACGCACACCTGGGCACCGACTTCGCGGTGCTGGTCGTGGCCGCCGCTCTGGGCATCGCGGCGGCCCCCGCGCTCCTCGGCCGGCTGGCCCGCCGATCAAGCCCGCGGACGTGATGTGCGGCACGCCCGCGAGGGCGGCCTCGGGTCCCGGGGGCGGATTCTTCCTGCGCAGCGCTTGATCAGTGATCTAGGGGGCGAAATAGCTGGCCACAGCCCATTCTGCTCATTTGACAGTGCGCTGAGCGCACAGATAGGAAGCAGCTCTCTGAGGTCGAAGAGGTGCACTGTGTACGAGCCGAACGTGGTCGGGGACTGGCAGGAGTACGACGAGCATGCCGGTCTGCGTGTCCGCGTCCACCAGCTCCGGGCGGCCGAACCGCCGCGCGGACGCGACGACGCCGCCGAGGGGCTGACGTACTTCGCCGTCCGGGTGACCGTCGAGAACCGCGGCGAGCGGCACTTCGGGATCCACCTGGAGGACGGGCAGATCGACGTGCGGGTCGGCCCCGACGGCGAGAGCGCGTTCATCGACTGGCGTAACTCGCAGTTCATCGAGGGCTTCGACGTCTACCCGCTGCGCCGCGCCACCGCCGTGCTGTTCGCGGCGGGCCCCGAGGCCGCCCTGAGCCAGGTGGACGTCCAGATCCAGCTGCGGGTCGACGAGGAGTGGACCGGCCGCAGGCTGTGGGCGGGCGGCGTCGGCCTCGACGAGGGACAGGCCGGTGCGCACACCGCTGCCGGCCGGGAGAGCCTGGCGCACCAGATCAGCAACTTCCTGCGGGAGCAGGCGGAAGAAGGAACCGCCTGAGCGTCAGTGCGGGATGCCGTCGATGATCTCGCGGGCACCCTGACGCAGCAGCGCCACGGCGACCGAGGTGCCGAGGGTGGCGGGGTCGAGCGGTCCGGCCCATTCGTGGGCGTTCAGCCGGGTCTTGCCGTCGGGCGTGAAGACACAGGCCCGCAGGGACAGTTCGCCGCTGCGGTCGACCTGCGCGTAGCCGGCGATCGGGCTGTTGCAGTGCCCTTGCAGGACATGCAGGAACATGCGCTCCGCGGTGGTCTCCCGATGCGTGTCCGGGTGGCCGAGGTCGCTGACCGCGTCGATGAGTTCGGTGTCGCCCTCCCGGCACTGCAGGGCGAGGACGCCGGCGCCGATCGGCGGCATCATGACCTCGGGGGAGAGGATCTCGCTGATCACCTCGCGGCGGTCGATGCGCTCCAGCCCGGAGACCGCCAGCAGCAGCGCGTCCGCGTCACCGGCCGCCAGTTTCGCCAGCCGCCGGTTGGCGTTGCCGCGGAACGGCACACACTCCAGATGCGGGTGGGTGGCGGCCAGTTGGGCGACCCGGCGCACCGAGGAGGTGCCGATCCTGGTGCCGGGCGGAAGCTGGTCCAGCGTGAGCCCGCCCGGATGGATCAGGGCGTCACGGATGTCGTCCCGCTTCAGGAACGCCGCGAACACCGTGCCCGCCGGGAGCGGCCGGTCGGCGGGCACGTCCTTCACACAGTGCACCGCCAGATCGGCCTCGCCCGCCAGCAGCGCGGCATCCACCTCCTTGGTGAACGCCCCTTTGCCCTCGACCTTCGACAGGTCCCCGAGCCATTTGTCGCCGGTCGTCTTCACCGGTACGACCTCGGTGCGGACACCGGGATGCGCGGCGGTCAACTCGGCGCGGACACGCTCCACCTGGGCGAGCGCCATCGGCGAGTCGCGGGAGACGATACGAATGAGATCGGGCACGGACATGGGGCCACGATAGACCGTTCGCGCGGTGCGCAGGTCGCCGACCGCTCAACCGTCCGTCAGCCGGCGATGAGGCCCAGGCCGCGATGGGCGGGGGCCAGGAAGGGACAGTCCATGTGGAGGTACCCGCTCCCCTCCCCGGTGGAGATCTCGGGCGGCGCGGTGTAGCGGCGGCGCGTTCGTAGGCCACGCGCGGCGTATCCGCGGGTTCGGCGGGCCTGGCGCACGCAGTCACCGCAGGTCGGCCTTGACCGTGTCCACGCTCCAGGCGGCGAGACGGTCCGCGACCGTGCCCGCGCCGTCGAGGACATGCCTCGCGAAGGCGTCCCGCTCGTGCGCCAGGACGGCCGCCTCCCACACGCAGGGCGCGAGTCCGGCCCGGCCGGGGCGCAGCCGCTCGGGCTGACCGACCGGGCCGGCGAACACGGCCAGGTCCGCCATGTATCCCTCGATCCACGTGTGGACCAGCACGTAGTCCCCGTCGCCGCCCGCGTGCACGATCAGTACGGCGAGTCCGAGTGATCCCCGCGACCGGCCCAGCGCCAGGTGGTCCCCGGCGATCCGCAGCGCGGCTTCGGCGTCCCGCTCGGTCACCGTACGGCCGGGCGCCTCGATGGCGTAGGGCTTCACCAGGTGACCGGCGATCTCCCGGGTGCCCAACGGACGCGTGGCGCGCGCGTGATGGCCCTCCGCCAGCGCGAGCAGGTCCTTCGTGTCGACCGCCGACGGGAGCTCTGCGTGAAGATCCATCCGTCCATCATCGGGTGCGGCGGCGTGAATCGTCCACCATCAGGACAGGGGATCGCCGAGAGCGAGCTGGACCGTGTGATGCCCGGTCTGCTCGGCGCCCACCACGGGTTCGCCGTCGCGTCCGTCGACCGTGCAGGACCGGACCCGGCTGCCGGACCCGGTCAGGGCGATGTCGAGTGTCATGCGCCGGTAGCGCAGTCCGCGCAGGCGCACCGGACCCCACCCCTCCGGCAGACAGGGGCGCAGCCGGAGCGCGTCCTCGGTGAAGTTCACCCGAACAGGCCCTCGTGCAGCAACCGCAGATACGCCGTCGCCGACCAGGTCTGGCCGGGCTGCGACACGAAGTGCCCGATACGTCCGCTCCCGCCGGCCTGCCAGCCGCCGTCGACGGCCCTGCGCACCGAGTCGTACAGCTCGTGGAAGCCCGTGCCGGCGAAGAGGCCGGCGAGCAGGTCGACGGCGCGTGCGAACTGGTCGGTGCGGCCCGCGCCGGCGGCGGCGTGTCCGTACAGGCCGTGCACCATCGGCCAGACCATGACGTTGTGCCGCCCGGGTCTGGTGTCGTCGAAGCGCGGGAAGCGCGGCCAGACGTTGACGATGCCGTGCGGCTGCCAGTGGGTGGTGTCCAGGACCTGGCGGGCCTGCTCGCCGTCCGCGACGCCGAGGGCGAGGGCCAGTGCGAGCCCGGCACCCTCCTGCGACGTGTCCGTCTGCCCGGTGCCGTGCAGGAGGTAGGCGTACGTACCGGCTTCGGGGCGCCACAGCTGCCGGTCGACGGCCCGGCGCAGCTCCGCGGCGTCCGCACGCGAGGACGCGGCCCGCTCCGGTTCTCCGAGTACGCCGGCCATGGCGGCCAGGGCCGACCGGGCGCCGTAGGAGAGGCAGTTGGTCGACAGGCACATCAGCCGGTCGGTGCCCGGATGGTCGAGGACGAACGAGGAGCGGACGCGGTCCGACGCGGGCGGGCCGGGGTAGCCGGAGATTCCGTCGTTCATGAAGCCGGGGCCCCGGAACAGGCCGTGGGAGGTGTCGAAGTCACGCGCCCGGCGTGCGGCGAGGGTGTTGACGGACGTCTCGTACGCCTGGGCCAGGAAGGCGCGGTCGCCGGTGACCAGGTAGTGGTGCCAGGCGGCCGGGGCCCACACGATCTGGTCCCACCACTGGTTGTCCTGCTGGACGATCAGCCCGTCCGGACCGCGCTCGACGACCGACCACAGGGTGTTGCGGCCGACATCCGGCGCCAGCAGGCTCACCGCGTGCCACGCGTTGACGGCCGCGTCCCGGGTCCACCGCTGCGGCGCGGGATACCCGCCCCCGGCCCGTACGACGGTGCCGGGCGGGTAGGCGAGCAGTCCGGCCCTGTCGTACACCGACGGGTCGGCGGGGACGGTGTGCGCGCCGGCGAGGTCTGCCAGCGCCTGCTGGTAGAGGCCGCCGAGCCGCCGCTGGACGGCCGGGTCTTCGAAGACGAGGGAGGGCATTATGTACCCGTTCCCCTCGGCCGCGGCCCGCGCACGCAGGGGGACGGCGCCGGAACCGGCCGTTCCCAGCGCGGCCAGGAAACGCCGCCGTGAGATCCGCTGCTGCTCGTCGACCGCCATGTGCAGTCCTCCCGGACTCCCGGAGCCGGGGTGGCTCCGGGAGCACTGGAGAACGAGCGGGCCGGCGATCGGTGCCGGGATCAGGCGTTGGGGTCGAACGGGATTCCGGACGGCTTGGCCGAGGCCAGGTGAGAGTTGAAGTTGCCGTCCTTCAGGCCGAAGTTGGCGCTGCCCCAGTCGGCGGCGACGAGCTTGTCGCGGACGCCCGAGGGGTAGCCGTTCCAGCCGACCAGCGGCGGGTACTGCCAGGTGCCCTCGTGGTTCTCCGGCGGCTCGTCGCCGGAGCCCGCCAGGCGGAAGCAGTGCGTACTGACGCCGTCCTTGTGGTACACGACCTTCGCGTGCGTTCCGTCGAAGCGGACCGACGAGGCCGGGCTGACGGTGAACGAGCCGTGGTTCGAGGTCGACACGTACTGCACCGCGTTGTTCTGCACCCACACCACGACGTGTTCCCAGTCGTGCCGGTGCCCGCCGATGCTGCTGCCCGCGACGGCCTGGTCCTTCTCGAAGTACAGGCCGTACATGTAGGCGCACCAGCCGTTGTTGCACTTGTAGCGCGAGTACCCGTTGGTGTTGTTCAGGTCCGAGGCGTCCCGGCAGTCGCCGTTGAGGGCGCCGGTCGGGTTGAGGCCGCCGTTCAGGGTGCCGTCCGCGCTGATGGCCGGGGTGGGGTAGCAGCCGTCCGTGTCGTAGTCGAACGCGGGCTGGTACGTCTGCTCGGCGGACTCCGCGTTGGCGGGGAGCGCGGTGGGCGGAGCTGCGAAGGCGGTGGTGGGGATGGCGACGACGAGAGCGATGGCACCGCCCAGGCCGGTGAGCCATCTCCGGCGGTGTATGGCGGATTTGTTCGACGACACTGCGTCCTCCTCTTGGTTCGGGCGCAGCCCAACGGCTGTGGGGGAAAGGGGAGTTCAGCATCTCGGACTCCTTCCGTCCGGCCAAGAGGTCGCAGGCGTCCCAGTGGTGAAGCGCAGCCCAACAATCGGAAGAGCTGACGCCGTGTCACACAGGTTCGTCGGGTAGGTCCGCCGCCGACTCCTCCGGTGTGAGATCCGGCCTGAGCCGGAGCCAGGACGGCTGGCGCAGCATCCCCGCCCTCGTGCGGGTGCTGTAGCGGACCTCACCGACCAGCCGGGGCCGGACCCAGCGCGCGCCGGCCACCTGCGGAACGGGGTCGAAGGGGCACACGTCCGATGCGGCGGCCCGCAGCAGTCCGGCGAGCTGCTCCCGCTCGGGCTCGCTCCAGCCGGTGCCCACATGGCCGACGTAACGCAGCCGGCCCGCGGCCCGCTGGCCGACCAGGACGGCGCCGGGCAGGCCCGCGGTCAGAAGCCGGCCCTTGCCGGGCACCCAGCCGCCGACGACCACGTCCGCACTGCGCGTATTGCGGATCTTGATCCAGAACCGGGAGCGCACCCCGGGCTCGTACACCGAGTCCAGGCGCTTGCAGACCAGCCCCTCCAGGCCGTGCTCGCGCGTGGCCCGCAGGGCCTGCTCGCCATGGCCGACGAGCGCGGCGGGTGTCGACCAGAACGGCCCCTGAAGTCCCAGGGCCTCCAGCTCCCCGCGCCGCCGGGCATAGGAAAGGGGGAGCAGTGAGCGGCGTCCCAGATGCATGACGTCGAACAGCACCAGATGGACCGGGTGCTGAGTCGCCAGGCGGGCCGCGCGAGCGGGCGCGTGGGCCAGGCCCATCCGGGACTGGAGCAGCTGGAAACTGGCCCGGCCGTGCTCGTCCAGCGCCAGGATCTCCCCGTCCAGCACCGCCGGCGTGACGCCGAGCGCCCCGCCCAGCGGCTGCAGTTCCGGGTAGGCGCCGGTGATCTCCTCCCCGGACCGCGCACGCAGCACCGTGCCGCCGTCCCCGGCGAGATAGACCACCACGCGCTGCCCGTCCTGCTTGGTCTCGTACGCCCAGCGCGCGTCCTGCGCGGCGGGCGGCAGCGTGCCCGGCGTCGCGAGCATGGGCGGGATCAGCGGCAGCGTCGTCACGGCTCAGTTGTCGACTCACCCGCCCGCCGTCACTCGCCCCGCCCGCGGGTTTCCCCTGAACGGCGCTGCCCCCAGACTGCTCCCGGCCGTCACCAGGCCGGCGAGGCCCACCCGGCGAAAGACCTCGGCCCGGCCCCGGCCGCCCACCGCGGAGACCACCGCGCTGCCACCGACATGGACCCGTAACGGCCGTCGCCCCCGGGTTCGGCACAGCGCTGCTCGCCCCCTGCCCGTACCGCTGCGTCCGGGCGTCGCTGCGATGGGCGGCGGCCGTCCCCCGCGGTACCCGGAGGATGCGCGGCGCACGTCCGGAAGGCACCTGGATGCCGTCGTGAGGGGCCGGGGCTAGGCTCGTGGCTGATCACGGTTACCGACGAGGGGGTTCCGAGGTATGAGCGGAAGAGTGACGGCGGTCAGCAGCAACGGGGAGTACTCGTTCACCAAGCCGAACCGGGACAGCGTCAGATTGCTCGCCGGGCTGGGCGTGGAGGGGGACGTGCACGCCGGGGTGACGGTCAAGCACCGTTCACGCGTCGCGCAGGATCCCACCCAGCCGAACCTGCGCCAGGTCCACCTCATTCATGAGGAGCTCTTCGCCGAGGTCGGCGAGGAAGGGTTCAGGGTGGCCCCCGGCGAACTCGGCGAGAACATCACCACGCGCGGCATCGATCTGCTCGGTCTGCCGGTCGGCACATTGCTGCGCATCGGCGACTCCGCGGTCCTGGAAGTCACCGGCCTGCGCAATCCCTGCCTGCAGATCGACACCTTCCTGGACGGGCTGCTGAAGCGGGTCGTCGGCCGCGACGAGGCGGGGAACATCGTGCGCAAAGCCGGAATCATGAGCATCGTGAAGGAAGGCGGCGTGGTACGCCCCGGCGACACGATCGACATGGAACTGCCCGGCGGCCCGCACCGACCCCTGGACCGGGTCTGACCAGCCGGCAGTACGAACTCGTCCTCACCGACCGGCCGCGGGCCACGCCGGCCGACGCGGATGCGTGGCATGGGATGCTCCCTGAATCACCGGTGGCATGGCACTTCTCGGCCGTGACCGAGCGACGAGTGCTGCTGGTCATTTAGCATCCGGCGCATGACAGAGCGACACGCGATCCTCAGCGGCTCGACCTTTGAGGAGCAGATCGGCTATGCCCGTGCTGTGGTCGACGGCGACTGGGTGCATGTGTCCGGGACGACCGGGTTCGACTACGCCACCATGACGATCTCCGACGACGTGGTGGAGCAGGCCGAGCAGTGCCTGCGCAACATCGGGGCCGCACTGGCCGAGGCGGAGTGCACCTTCGCCGATGTGGTGCGCGTGCGCTACCTCCTGCCCGACCGCGAAGACTTCGAACCCTGCTGGCCGGTCCTGCGCCGCTGCTTCGGCGACGTTCGGCCGGCCGCCACGATGCTCATGTGCGGTCTCGCCGACCCGCGGATGAAGATCGAGATAGAGGTGTACGCACGGCGGCGCGTCCCGCCTCAAGCGGCGCCATGAGCAATCACCGAAGGGCGCTCCGCCAACTGTCAGATCTCCACCAGGTAGCTCGTGAACCCTCCCTCACCACTCGACACACCGGAGATCGCGTCGTTGATGTCGTCGAGTGGCCAGGACTTGGGCTGGAGGACGGAGACGTCGAGCGCTCCGCTGCCGATCATCCCGGCCAGTTCGATGCCCTCGGCGGCGGTGAACCAGACGGAGCCGATGAGTTCCATCTGCTCGTCCATCCACCACTTCACGTCGACGCCCAGCTCGCCGGCCGTACCGCCGATGTTGACGATCCGGCCGCCGCGGCCGACCCCGCGCATCGCGTCCCTGAGCGCGTCGAGGGAGGCGACGGCGCCGAGGGTGTCGATCATGAAGTCCGCGCCCCGGCCCGCGGTGCGCGACTTCACCCATGTCTCCGTGCCGCCGTCGCGGTTGGAGAAGATCTCGACGCGATCCGGGGCGAGTTCCTTCAGCCGCTCCAGCAGCGGCACACCGCGGGCGACGGCGAAGACGCGGGAGACACCGAGCGCCAGGGCGACGAGGGTGACGCCGACGCCGAGGGTGCCGGTCGCCCCGTTGACGATCAGCGACGTGCCGGCGAGGGGGCCGAGCTTCTTGACGGCCGCGTAAGACGTGCCGAGATAGCCGAGCCGGGTGGCCTGCCGGAACTCCACATTGCCGGGGATCTTCACCAAGGCGCTCTGCGGCGCGAGCATGTACTCGCAGAAGCCGCCGTAGGGGTAACGGGCGAACATGTCGAGGCTGTTGGGGTTGTAGCCGAAGTAGCCGCCCAGGGTCCAGTAGCCGCACTTCTGCGGCGCACCGGACCCGCAGGCGTGGCAGGCACCGCATGAGCGGCCCGGGTTCACGTAGACGCGCTCTCCCGTCCTGACGCCCACGACCTGCTCGCCGACCTCGTGCACCACGCCCACGGGGTCGAGCCCGAAGACCGCCGGGAGCGGGGGCAGCGGCATCTGGGGGTACCACGTCCGCCAGTTGGCGAGCACGTTGGCCAGGTTCGGCACCATGCCGCAGGCCTTGACGGCCACCACGACGTCCGTGCCGGTCGCGGTCGGCCGTTCCACGTTCTCGATCTGCATCTTCTCGCCCACGGCGTGCAGCCGCGCGGCGCGCATCAGTTCGGTCATCATCTCTCTCAGTACTCGGGCGCGATCGTCACGCGCATACCGTCCAGGGCCGGGCCGAAGACGAGTTGGCAGGACAGACGGGAGTTCTCCGTCAGGTCGTCACAGGCGTCGAGGAGTTCCTCCTCGTCCTGCGACATGGGGGAGAGTTCGGCGCCGGGTGGCAGGCTGTCGACGTAGACGTGGCAGGTCGCGCAGGAGAGTGAGCCGCCGCAGATGGCCTCCAGTTCGTCGACCCCCGCGTTGCGTATGTTCTGCATGAGGGACAAGCCCGTGCGCGCCTCGACCGGGTGTGCATCGCCGTCCCGGGTCCTGACTGTGATGTGCATGTTCTGGCTCCTCCGGGGCGGGATCAGGCTGACTCGGCCATGTCCTTGAGGGGTGTTCGCGCGTCGGCCAGCAGCGCGGGGTCGACACGGGTACCGGCCTCCACGAGGCGGCGGCCCTGCAGGTAGTCACGGGCCGTGTTGACGCAGTCCAGGGCGGCGACCGCGCCGTCCTTGAGGTAGACGAGGGAGAAGCTCCGGCTGCCGGGATCGCCGCGCAGGACGGTCCGGTCGTGGCCGTGGCTCAGGCCGACGGTCTGCAGCCGCAGGTCGTACTGGTTGGACCAGAACAGCGGGACCAGGCGCAGGGGTTCGGGCCGGCCGCTGATCGCCTTCGCCGCGGTGTCCGCCTGCTCGGTGGCGTTGTGCCGGGACTCGATACGGATGCCGGGGCCGCTCCGCGCCACCGCGCAGTCGCCGGCGGCGTAGACGTCCGCGAGGGTCGTGCGGCACAGGTCGTCGACGAGGACGCCCGCTCCACCGGGTGCCGCCTGCGCTCCCGCCGCCAGGAGCGGTTCGACCACGGGCTCGATGCCGATGCCCACGATCACCTGCTCGGCCGCCACCACGGTGCCCTCCGCCAGGCGCACCCCGCTCACCGCGCCGTCCCGGCCCACGATCTCGGCGACTGAGGTGCCGAGGCGCAACTCCACGCCGTGGGCGCGGTGTTCGGCCTCGTAGAAACGGGACAGGGGCTCCGCGGCGACGCGGGCGAGGACGCGGTCCAGCGCCTCGATCACCACGACCTGCTTGCCGAGCCCGCTCAGCACGGCCGCGGCCTCCAGACCGACGTAACCGCCGCCGATGACCACGATGCGACGGCTGTGCGGCAGGGCCGCGATGAGCCGGTCGCAGTCGGCCTTGTCGCGGATCGCGTGAATGCCGTCCAGGCCGTGTCCGGGGCAGTGAAGCGTGCGCGGAGTGCCGCCGGCGCACCAGACGAGGGCGCCGTAGCCGATCGTCGTGGCGTCGGCGCAGGTGACGGTGTGCGCCTCGGCCTCGACGGCCGTCACACGCCGGCCGGGGGAGAGCGTGACGTCGTGCTCGGGCCAGAACTCCGCCGGGCGCAGCAGGAGTCGGGCGAACTCCTTCTTGCCGGCCAAGTACTCCTTCGACAGGGCGGGACGCTCGTACGGAGCCACCGGCTCGTCGCCGAGCAGGCAGACGCTCCCCTCGAACCCCGACTGCCTCAGGGAGATCGCCGCCTGTGCCCCCGCGTGCCCCGCGCCGACGATGAGGCAGTCGTAGTGCCCGTGTGTCATCGTGGCGCACCGCCGACCAGGACGAAGCACATCGTCGCGCGCCGCTTGCCCTTGTTCCGCCACGCGTGCCGGGTGCCGCACTGGACGACGATGTCGCCCTGGCGCAGGTGAGTGGTGGCCCCGTCGTCCAGTTCGAGCCAGATCTCGCCGTCGAGGACGATGTCGTAGTCGACCGTGTCGGTGCGGTGCATGCCGGGGGCGTCCGGTTCGAACAGCTCGGCCAGGCCGGGGATGAACTCGCGCTGCTCGGCGTCCGCGGCGGCCGGGTCGAAATTCGGGCTCGCCATGACGGAGTCGGGCGGGAAGGTGACGATCATCAGGCGGGTCTCGCCCGGCGCGGGCGGTACGCGCAGCCGGGGCGGGGCCGTCTCGCCCTCGTCCTGCGGCAGGCTCGGCGGCGCCGCGGTGGCGTAGACGACCGAGGTCGTCATGCCGGGGATCGAGGTGTAGCGGTGGGCGTTGGGGACGGGTCCGTCGGACGCGAAGACCGACTTGCCGTCCCTGACCGCGGTGACCACACGCCGGGGGACCCGGGCCTCGGCGGGCTCACTCATAGGTCAGCCCCTTCTGCGTCAGGCGGGCGCGCATGGAGTTGACGTCGAGGCTGAGCCGGCCGGCCGCGTAGAGCTTCCGCTTCTCCTCCTCCATGGCGGCCCGGCGGCGGGCTCTGTCCAGCACCTCGGCGGCGGACTCCCGCGGCACCACGCAGACGCCGTCGTCGTCCGCGACGATCACGTCTCCCGGTGTGATCAGGGCGCCGCCGCAGACCAGGGGGACCTGGACGTCGGCGAGGGTCTCCTTGACCGTCCCCCGGGCGCTGACCGTCTTGCTCCAGACGGGGAATCCCATGGCGCGCAGCCCCGCGATGTCGCGCACCCCGGCGTCGATCACGAGGCCTCGGACGCCTCTCGCCTGCGCCGACGTGGCGAGCAGATCGCCGAAGTAGCCGTCGTCGCAGGGCGAGGTCGGGCTGACGACGAGGATGTCGCCCGGCTGGGCCTGTTCCATGGCCGCGTGGATCATCCAGTTGTCCCCGGGGGGAACCTCACAGGTCAGCGCGGGGCCCGCGATGACCGGCCCCGACTGGCGTGGCCGCAGGCGGTGGTCGAGGAGCCCGGTGCGCTGCTGCGCCTCATGTGTGGTCGCCACCCCGAGTTCCGCGAAGCCGGTACAGGTCGCCGCGTCGGCGCGGACGACCGTCGTCACGATCCGTGCCATGGTCAGTCGCCCCGGACGAAGCCGGTGTCGAGCACGCCGGCCGCGTCGGCGACCCGCTCCGGATCGAGCAGCCCGGCCCGGACCATGAGGTCCGCCGTGGCCGCCCAGGCCGCGGGTGTGACGGCGAGTCCCTTCGGCCACATGCCCATGTCCCGCGTGTAGGGCAGGCCCCGTGCGGCGAGGTCCGGGGCGTCGGGCGTGGTGATGCGCTGGTAGACCGGCAGCGTGATGTCGTCCCGCGTGGGGTCGTTGACGATGTCGTGCGCCTCGGCCAGTGCGGCGATCAGCCGTTCGACGGTGTCGCGGTTCTGTGCCGTCCAGTCGTTCCTGCCGATGACGGCCGCGAAGACGACTTCGGGGATCGCGTCGTTCACCTCGCCGATCAGGCGGTACCCCTCGCGCTCGGCGAGGAAGTTCCACGGCGCGGGCTGGGGCGCGCAGTCGATCTCGTCCTTCTGGAGCGCCGCCCACCGGGTCGTGTGCACACCGGCGAGGACGAACCCGTAGTCATCGGGATACGACAGTCCCTCCCGCTGCAGCATGATCTGCGTGTAGAGCGCCGTGCCCTCGGTGAGGGAGGAGGTGCCGATCCGCTTGCCGCGCAGCTCGGCGACGGAACCGACCTCCGGGCGGGCGACCAGCGACATGGGCAGCCGCAGCGAGTTGGCGGCTACGATGCGCAGCGCGCCGCCGGCGACGTAGTCGGCGACCGCGCCCTCGGGCGGGGTGATCGCCAGGTCGGCGGCGCCGTCGCGCACGGCCGACGTGGCCTTGTCGACCGAGCCGAGGCGCAGGTACTCGATCTCCAGCCCGTGCTTGCGGAACAGGCCCAGCTCGTCGGCGACGAACACCGGGAGCCAGTTGAAGCCCTGGGCGCCGCCGGCGAAACGTACGGGTGTCGGGTCGGAAGTCATAGGGGGAACTCCAGTTCTGGATGCCGGGTGCGTGCGGGATCAGCGCTTGCGGGGTGAGAGGTCAGCGCCCTTGTGCGGTGAGCAGCGCGTCGAGCCGCGGGTAGACGCGACGGGCGTTGCCCTCCAGGACCGCGTGCCGGGTCCTGTCGTCGAGGCCGAGGGCGTCGACGTAGCGCTTGGTGTCGTCGAAGGGATGGCCGGTCTCCGGGTCCACCGCCTTGACGGCGCCCAGGAGTTCCGACCCGAAGAGGAGGTTCTCCGGGTCGACGACCCGGAACAGGGTGTCGATGCCGGCCTGGTGGTACACGCAGGTGTCGAAGTACAGGTTATGCATGAGGTGTTCGGACAGCGGCGGCTTGCCGAGCGTGATCGACAGGCCCCGGTAGCGGCCCCAGTGGTAGGGCGCGGCGCCGCCGCCGTGCGGGATGATCAGGCGCAGGTCCGGGTGCCGTTCGAAGAGGTCGCCCTCCAGCAGCTGCATGAAGACGACGGTGTCCGCGGCGATGTAGTGGGCTCCGGTCGTGTGCAGGGCGGGGGAGCAGGAACCCGACACATGGATCATGCCGGGTACGTCCAGGCGGGTCATCGCCGCCCACAGCGGATCCCACCAGGGGTCGTGGAGCGGCGGCGCCGACCAACGCCCGCCCGAGGGATCGGGATTGACGTTGCACCCGACGAAACCGGCCGCCACACAGCGCTCCAGCTCGGCGACGACGGGAGCGAGGTCGCCGTCGACCGTCTGGGGCAGTTGGCACACGGCGGCGAAGTTCAGCGGGAACAGCTCGCAGACGCGCCGGACCGTGTCGTTCGACAGCCGGGCCCACTGCGTAGCGATGTCCTGGCCAGGGACGTGGTGACCCATGCCGGAGGCGCGAGGTGACAGCAGGGTGAGGTCGCAGCCCCGCTCCCGCTGGAGTCGCAGCTGGTTGTCGGTAATGATCGCGAACAGGGCGTCGTCGCCGACCCCCGCGTAGCCCGGCCGGTGCTGTGACCGCCCCTCGGCGAAGTCCACCTGGGCCGTGCGGAAGGCACGGAACTCGGGCGGTTCGGTGGTGAAGTGGCCGTGGCAGTCGATGGTCAGGCTGGTCGTCCGTCCCATGCGGAGTCACGCGTCCCAGGTCGCCGGCAGGTCCGTGACGCCTCGGAAGCGCCACCCCTTGGCCGCCACCCCGCGGCTGTCGTCGAGCCGCAGATTCGGCAGCCGGAGGAAGACCTCCTCCAGCGCGATCGTGCCCATCGCCCGCGACAGGGCGTGGCCCGAGCAGAAGTGGGGCCGGAAGCCGAAGGAGAGATGCGGCCGCTTCTTGCGGAACATGTCGAACCGGTCCGGGTCCTCGAAGCGGCCCGCGTCCCGGTTGGCCGACGCCATCACGATCGCCACGGATGACCCGGCCGCGATGGCCGTACCGGCCACGACGACGTCCTCGGCGGCGACGCGCGGGGTGACGCCGATGGGGGCGATCCAGCGCAGGCCCTCGTCGAAGGCGCGGAGCGCGTGTTCCGCGGGGGCGTCCGCGACGACCCGTGCCTGTTCGGGGTTGAGCAGCAGTCCCGAGCAGGCGTTCGCGGCGGCGTGGCCGGGTTCCTGCAGGCCGCCCAGGATGATCACCTTCATGGTGGGCAGGACCTCGTCGAAGCCGCGCACCGCGCCGTCCGGCATTCCGCCGTGCACCACATGGCTCATCAGGGTGTGATCGGGCTCCGCGACCACCCGCTCGTACAGCGACCGGAGTTGTGTGTCGATCTCGGCCAGCGCCCGGTCGAGCCGGTCCCACACGGCCTGGTCGTCACCGACGTTCTGCAGGCCGGCGCTCATCGCGTGGAACCACTCGACCAGCGTCTCGTTCGCGGTGTCCGTCAGGCCGATGACGTCGCCGATGCAGCGCACCGAGACCGGCTCGAAGAGGTCGGCGGTGAGGTTCGCCGACCCGCGCGGCGCCAGCTGAGCGAGACAGCGCTCGACGACCGGGCGGGTCAGGGCCTTGACGTAGCCCCGGACCCGTTCCAGCGTGAGGTTCTCGTCGATGCCCAGGCGGAGCAGACGATGGTCCTCGCCGGTCATGGACAGCACGTTCGGCATACCCATGACCCGGGCCTCCGGCCGGTCCGGGCTGCCGGACGGGCCGAACACGCGGTCGTTCGCTCCCACCGCGCGGCAGTCCTCGAAGCGGGTGACGAGGTATTCGCGGGTGCCCTCGAAGAAGGCGACGGGGGCTTCCTCGCGCAAGCGGGCGTACACGGGATACGGGTCTTCGTACAGGTTCTCGCCATTGAGTTCCAGTGCAGACATCAAGACTTCCTGAATATTCGGATTCCAGGCCGACTTCGGATACCAGTGAGTATTTGAGCGGGCTCGGCGGCATGTCAATACGTCGGACGCAGGCAATCGCCGCGACTCTGAGGAGCGGAGATCCTTGGCGATGAGAGGTTTCAACATCCCTTGCTCGATCCGTTGACAGGCGCCATCTCAAGTCATACGGTCCGGAATCTGAAGACCATCTGGTATCTCAAATGTCATGGCGGACGGCACGCCGACACCCGCAGCACGGGATTCCGATCTTCGCCCAGACGGCTCAGTCACCAGCTGAAATGAGACGACGATGACCGACGCGACCCTGCAGCTGCCCACCCTCCCGGACGAGTTGGTGGGTGAGCTGGCGGCGGTCGTCGGCGACGACTCCCTGCACATCGAGCGAACCAAGGTCGACGAGTTCAAGGACGCCTACTGGATCCCCGGCGACGAGACATACGCCGCGGCGGCGGTGGTGCAACCCACCTCCACGGAGCAGGTGCGGGAGATCGTCCGTCTGGCGGGCCGGTACCGGATCCCCGTGTGGCCGCACAGCCAGGGCCGCAACCTCGGACACGGGGGAGCCTCACCACGGGTGCGCGGCTCGATCCAGATCGGGTTCCAGAAGATGAACCGCATCCTGGAGATCAACGAGGAGCTGGCGTACGCGGTGGTCGAACCGGGCGTGACCTGGTTCGACCTGTACCACGCCGTACGGGCGGGCGGTCATCGGCTGCTCACCCCCTGCCCCGACCTGGGCTGGGGCTCGATCATCGGCAACTCGATGGACGCCGGCCACACCTACCAGCACTACGGCGCGGACTACATGCTCCCCACCGGGCTGGAGGTCGTCCTCCCGGACGGCGACCTCCTGCGCACCGGAGCCGGAGCGCTTCCGGACGGCAGGGCGTGGCATGTCTACAAGCGGAGCCTGGGACCGTCGCTGGACCGGTTGTTCGTGCAGTCGAACCTCGGGATCGTCACCAGGATGGGCGTCTGGCTCAAGCGCCTGCCCGAGGCGTACGCCCCGGTCATGCTCTCGGTCGGGGAGGACGAGGACCTGGAGGCCGCGGTGGACACGATCCGGGAACTGCGGCTCGCGGGGCACCTGGAGGGCGCTCCGGCACTGTTCTCCACGCTGCGCGCCTCCCACATGCTGCGGGACCTCCCTGTGCCCGCCTCCCACCAGCTCACCGGCGCCGAGGTCCGCGAGATCGGCGAGCGCACCGCGGTCGGTGCCTGGGCCGCCCGCGCGGCATTGTGGGGCGACCGGGAGATCGTGCGGGCCAGGCTGAAACGCATCAAGGAGGCGTGGGCGAAGATCCCGAGCGGCTGGGTCGAGGCCCGCAGGGTGTACGCGCCGGAGGAGTACGACGAGATCGCCCTTTCCGCCGACCAGATCATGATCGGCATACCGACCCTCAAGGCGATCGAGTCCACCCCGGACCACATCGCCCACATCGACGTCGCACCCGTCGTCCCCCTCCACGGCCCCCAGGTGCGGAGCATGGTCGAGGCGGCCCGTTCGCTGGTGCTCGACGCGGGGGCGAACTTCGGCGCCACGATCGTCGTCACCGGAGAGCGCTCGTGCGTGGTGATCATCGGCATCCGGTACGACCGGACCGACCCGGCACCGGCGCGCGGTGCGTTCGACCTGGCGCGGCGCCTGGTCGCCGCGGCCGGCACGCTCGGCTACGGCGAGTCCCGCCCCCACCTGGAATGCATGGACCTCGCCGCCGACCAGTACTCCTTCAACGGCCACGCCTATCACCGGTTCGTGGAGAAGATCAAGGACGCGGTCGACCCGGACGGCATCCTCGCGCCCGGCCGCCACGGCATCTGGCCGGCCTCGTACCGGGGCCCCCGCGACCGGGCCGACCGGAGCTGAGCAGGTGGTGCTGAGCCGGCCGGACTCTTCGGAGCAACCAGACGGCGGGTGGCCGGGTATGGACACGCTGCGCCGCTTCGCCGTCCCCGGCGGCTGGACCGCCGCCCCGGTCGCCCCTTCCAGCCCCACCAGGGCTGACGCAAGGTCGAATTTCTCAGCAAAGTCGCAGGTCGGTGGGTACGCCGAAGAGG
>NZ_WJBG01000109.1 GCF_009709555.1 Streptomyces blattellae
CGGATGGTGTTGAGCCGGGTGATCAGCGGGGTGATGGTGGCCCCCGCGCGTTCGGCTGCTTCCCAGTCGCGGGGTTTGAGCTGGTACTTCTCCGAGTCCAGGTATTCCTCGCTGCCCTCCCGCAGCGGAACGTTCTCGCACAGCTCGTAGCCGCTGTACACGCCCCAGGCCGGCGACAGGGTGGCCGCAAGCACCGCCCGCACCTCGAACGCCGGCCGCCCGCCGTGCTGCAGATACGCGTGCAGGATGTCCGGCGTGTTGACGAAGAAATTCGGCCGCATGTAAGAGGCCGCCGCACCCGACAACTCGGTCAGATACTCCGTCAGCTCCTGCTTGCTGTTGCGCCAGGTGAAATACGTGTACGACTGCTGGAACCCGATCTGCGCCAGCGTGTGCATCATCGCCGGACGCGTGAACGCCTCCGCCAGGAAGACCACATCAGGATCGGTGCGCCCGATGTCGGCCAGCACCCGCTGCCAGAAGTTCACCGGCTTGGTATGCGGATTGTCCACCCGGAAGATCCGCACCCCGTGCGCCATCCACAGCCGCAGCACCCGCAGCGTCTCCGCCACCAGGCCGTCCATGTCCGCGTCGAACGCGACCGGATAGATGTCCTGGTACTTCTTCGGCGGATTCTCCGCATACGCGATCGACCCGTCCGGACGGTGACGGAACCACTCCGGATGCTTGTGCACCCACGGATGATCCGGCGAACACTGCAACGCGAAGTCCAGCGCCACCTCCATCCCCAGCGAACGCGCCCGCGCCACGAACCAGTCGAAGTCCTCAAACCCGCCCAGCTCGGGATGGATGGCGTCGTGCCCGCCCTCCGGCGACCCGATCGCCCACGGCACCCCGACATCCTCCGCGGACGGGTCGAGGCTGTTGTTGCGGCCCTTGCGGAAGGTGGTCCCGATCGGATGGACGGGCGGCAGGTACACCACGTCGAAGCCCATCCGGGCGATCGCCGGCAGCCGGCGCGCGGCCGTGCGGAACGTCCCGTGCGGCCGCTCGGGCGTGCCCTCCGAACGCGGGAAGAACTCATACCACGACCCGAACAGCGCCCGTTCCCGCTCCACCAGCAACGGCAACGCCTCCGACACGGTCACCGACTCCCGCAGCGGATACCGTCCCAGCACCGCGTCCACCTCCGGCGTCAGGGCCGCCGCCAGGCGTACTGCGGACGGCAGTGACTCGTCCCTCAGGGCGTCGACGGCGGCGAGGACGACCTCCCGCCTGCCGCCGGCCCTGGGCACACCGGTGGCCGCGCGTTCGTAGAGCCGGGCGCCCTCCTCCAGGACCAGGTCGGTGTCGATGCCGGCCGGGATCTTGATGTGGGCGTGGTGCCGCCAGGTGGTGACGGGATCGCCCCAGGCCTCCACGGTGAACGACCACAGGCCGGTCCGGTCGGCGACGACCTCGGCTCCCCATCGGTCGGTGCCCGGCGCGAGTTCGCGCATCGGGGTCCACGGTCCGGGGCGGCCGTCCGGATCCTTCAGTACGACGTTGGCGGCGACCGCGTCATGGCCCTCGCGGAACACGGTGGCCGAGATCTCGAACAGCTCGCCGGTGACGGCCTTCGCGGGCCTGCGCCCGAGCTGGACGATCGGGCGGACGTCGAGGACGGGTATGCGCCCGACGCCGGCCGGGTCGTCCGCGGCGGGTGGCTCCGCGGCAGAGGGCTCCGCGGCGGGTGGCGCCGGGGCGGGTGGCTCCGGGGCCGGCGCGGCGGCGCCGTCGGGGCGCGGGGGGAGTGCGCCGGGGCGCATGGGAGGTGCGTCGGTGCTGGATGTCGGGGGCGATGACGAGTGGTGCGTGGCGGGCATGACCGCTCCTGTCCGCGTCAACATGGGTCCGGGCGGATGGGGGTGGGGAGGTGGGTCCTGCGGGCGTCTTCAAGGATGCTGCTGTGGCGTGACTGTGAGGTGTACCGCAGGAGCCTTCCCACCCTATTCGGGTGGGCAATCCGGCACTTTGTTAACTACTCACGCGTATGTCTACACACAAGTCCGGCCCCGTTCGAGGGAAACGGAGCCGATCCTGGCAATCTGTCGCAATCAGCACGGTACTTGGCGGTACTTGCAGGAGCTTGTCCGGCGAACCGCGGCCCGCCCGGACACCTTGCCGGAGACCTTGCCGGAGACGTTGCCGGATGCCGCCCCGGAAACCAGCGCCTTGGCGAGCTGCGAAGGCGGCGCCTTGGTGGCCTGCGAAGGCGGCGCCTTCCGCTGGTCCGCGGGTGGTCCGCGAGTGGTCCGCGGGTGGTCCGCGAGCTACGACGCCGCCGCGTCCGCGGCGTGCGGCGACGCCATCACCGGTACCGTCGTCGGGGACGCCGACGCACACCGCCGTGCGTCATCCAGCTAAGCGTTGAGGTGGAATGTGAAGGCGATCCGTCGATTCACCGTCCGACCCGTTCTCCCCGAATCCCTCCGGCCGCTCAGCGATCTCGCGCGCAACCTCCGCTGGTCCTGGCACGCGGAGACCCGCTACCTCTTCGAGTCCGTCGACCCGGAGCGCTGGGCCGCCTCGGACGGCGACCCGGTCCGTCTCCTCGGCAGCGTGCCGCCCGGCCGGCTCGCCGAACTCGCCGAGGACCGGCCCTTTCTGCGCCGCCTCACCGCGGTCGCCGACGACCTGAACGACTATGTGACCGGCGACCGCTGGTACCAGACCCAGTCCGCCGAACTGCCGACCGCCGTCGCCTACTTCTCCCCGGAGTTCGGCATCACGGCCGCCCTGCCCCAGTACTCCGGCGGTCTCGGCATCCTCGCCGGCGACCATCTGAAGGCCGCCAGCGACCTGGGCGTCCCGCTGATCGGCGTAGGACTCCTCTACCGCCACGGCTACTTCCGCCAGACCCTCTCCCGGGACGGCTGGCAGCAGGAGCACTACCCGGTGCTCGACCCGAACGAGCTGCCGGTCGCCCTCCTCAAGGAGCCCGACGGCACCCCCGCCCAGGTCTCCCTCGCCCTGCCCGGCGGACGCTCGCTGCACGCCCGTGTCTGGCTGGCCCAGGTGGGCAGGGTGCCCCTGCTGATGCTCGACTCGGACGTCGAGGAGAACGGCCTCGGCGAACGCGGCGTGACCGACCGGCTCTACGGCGGCGGCAGCGAGCACCGGCTGCTCCAGGAGATGCTGCTCGGCATAGGAGGAGTCCGGGCGGTACGGACGTACTGCCGGCTGACCGGCCACCCCGCGCCCGAGGTCTTCCACACCAACGAGGGCCACGCCGGCTTCCTCGGCCTGGAACGCATCGCCGAACTCGCCGATGACGGGCTGGACTTCGACGCCGCTCTGGAGGCGGTCCGCGCCGGCACCGTCTTCACGACCCACACCCCCGTCCCGGCCGGAATCGACCGCTTCGACCGCGAACTGGTCGCAGGTCACTTCGGCCCCGACGCCGAACTCCCGCGCATCGACGTCGAACGCATCCTCCACCTCGGCATGGAGACCTACCCCGGCGGCGAACCGAACCTCTTCAACATGGCCGTGATGGGCCTGCGTCTCGGTCAGCGCGCCAACGGCGTCTCCCTGCTGCACGGCCATGTCAGCCGCGAGATGTTCTCCGGGCTGTGGCCCGGATTCGACCCCGACGAGGTGCCGATCACCTCGGTGACGAACGGCGTGCACGCCCCCACCTGGGTGGCCCCCGAGGTCTTCCGGCTGGGCGCCCGGCAGATCGGCGCCCGGCGCACCGAGGACGCGATGACCATCGGCGGTTCGGACCGCTGGGACGCGGTGGGTGACATCCCCGACCAGGACATCTTCGAGCTGCGACGGGTCCTGCGCGAGCAGTTGGTCGTGGAGGTACGGCGGCGGCTGCGGGCCTCCTGGCGGCAGCGCGGGGCAGGCAGCGCCGAGCTGGGGTGGATCGACGGCGTGCTGGATCCGGACGTGCTGACGATCGGGTTCGCCCGGCGCGTCCCGTCGTACAAGCGGCTGACGCTGATGCTGCGCGACCCGGACCGGCTGATGGACCTGCTGCTGCACCCCGAGCGCCCCGTCCAGATCGTGGTCGCCGGAAAGGCGCACCCGGCGGACGACGGCGGAAAGCGGCTGGTGCAGGAGCTGGTCCGGTTCGCGGACGACCCGCGGGTGCGCCACCGCATCGTCTTCCTGCCCGACTACGGCATGGCGATGGCGCAGAAGCTCTACCCCGGCTGCGACATCTGGCTGAACAACCCGCTCCGGCCGCTGGAGGCCTGCGGCACCAGCGGCATGAAGGCGGCCCTCAACGGCTGCCTCAACCTGTCGGTGCTGGACGGCTGGTGGGACGAATGGTTCCAGCCGGACTTCGGCTGGGCCATCCCGACGGCGGACGGCACCGGCACCGACCCGGACCGCCGCGACGACATAGAGGCCGCCGCACTGTACGACCTGCTGGAGCAACGGGTGACGCCACGCTTCTACGAGCGCGGACAGGGCGGGCTGCCCGACCGCTGGATCGAGATGGTCCGCCAGACGCTCACCCTGCTCGGCCCGAAGGTGCTGGCCGGGCGCATGGTGCGGGAGTACGTCGAGCGGCTCTACACGCCCGCCGCGCACGCGCACCGCTCGATGACGCCGGACTCCGCCCGCGAACTCGCCGTCTGGAAGGGCAGGGTGCGGTCGGCGTGGCACGGGGTGACCGTCGACCACGTGGAGACCTCCGCCGCCTCGGCCACCGCGGAACTCGGCACGACCCTCAACGTGCGGGTCCGGGTCGGCCTCGGCGATCTCGCGCCCGACGACGTGGAGGTGCAGGCGGTGTCCGGCCGCGTCGACCCGGAGGACCGCATCACGGACGCGGCGACGGTGCCCCTCAAGCCGGTCGGCGGTCCGGATCTGGACGGACGGTGGCTCTACGAGGGCCCCCTCGCCCTCGACCGCACCGGCCCCTACGGCTACACGATCCGTATCCTCCCCGCGCATCGCTTGCTGGCGTCCGGCGCGGAGCTGGGGCTGGTGACGGTGCCTGCGGAGGATGTGGTGGAGGGGGCGGGGGTGTTGATGCGGTGAGTCGTGATCAGCGGTGATGACTTGCTGATGTCGAGAAAGCCCGTCCCAGGAAAGAACCTGGGACGGGCTGAGCCGTTGCCCGGATCCTGGATCAGCCCTTGAGAGCCGCGACGAACGCGGTCCATGAGCCGGCCGTGACGACGAGTGCGGGGCCGTTGGGGGTCTTGCTGTCGCGCACGGGGACGACGCCGGGGAAGTCCTCGGTGATTTCGACGCATTCGCCCCCGTTGGCGTTGCTGTAACTGCTCCGACGCCACCGGGCAGAGATCAGCTCGGGGGTGTGCTGCATGGTTTGTAGTCCTCCATCGCGTCTCGGATCAGCTCCGCCGAGGCGGCCGGTGAGAGGGCGTTGGCGCGGAGGACTTCGTACCGCCGTCGCCATTTCTTCGCTGAGTCCCGGTCCTCGTAGAGATGACCGACCTCGATGCCCTCTTCGTAGGCCGCGGTGGAGCCGTTGGGAAGAGTCAGCATGGTCAGGGCGCCGCCCATCAAGTAGTGCGCACCGGCACTGAAGGGCATCACCTGGACCTTGCTGTCCTGAGTATCCACCTGTTCGAGCAGCCGGGCCAGCTGCTTGTACATGCACTCCCTGCTGCCCATCTGCCGCCGGAGCACGGTCTCGTCGATGATCGCCCAGTACAGGGGCGGCTCGGCGGAGCGCAGCCGGTCCTGCCGGGACATACGGGCGTTGACGAGTTCCTCCAACCGTTCCCGGGACAGCTCTTCCTGGAGGCTGAGCTGAGCGCTGGCGTACTCCTTGGTCTGCAACAGCCCTGGGATGGCCTGCGCTCCGAAGTTCTCGATGACCTCCGCCTGTGCCTCGAAGTCCATGTATCGCTGGTACTGATCCGGATGCGCCTCCCGCTTGGCCAGTTTGTAGAGCCCGTGGAAGTGGCGGTCCGTGCCGAACGCGGCGTCCAGCCGGTCCGGCAGGTCAGGCGGAGGCATCAACTCGGCCGTCTCGATGCGCGCGAGTGTGCTCTTACTGGAGTTCACGATGCCGGCCAACTGCACCAGCGACAGCTGCGCCGCCTCGCGGTGACGTCGCATCTCGGCGCCGAAGTAGTGGCGGGCGGAGAGGTACGGGGTGAGGGCCTGCGGCTTGAACATGATCGGTCTCACCTTTCTGCTGTGGTCGTCCCTTTGTCAATGCTGGGACGGGGCGCCGCTGTTGAGGCCATATGCCCTACGGCGACCATGGAGGCACACACGGTAACCATCGAAGTCCGGGCCTGTCAGTGGAACAGGTGCGGAGGGAAGCGAGACATGGTGAACATGGTGATGCGGGACGGAACGGACGCCCCCTTGCGGCTGTTGCCCTGGACCACGGCGGACGGCCGGCCGTGCTACCTGAGCGCGCAAGGCCCGGACAGCCGACTGTCCCGCATGGCGGACGAGGTGGAGACGGAACTGCTCGGCTCTGCCACGTACGTCCTGGACGCGGCCAAGTCGCTGCTCGCCGAACCGGGCGCGCGAGAAAGGGAGTTGCGCTTCGCCGGCGTACGGCTGACTGAGGCGCTGGGGGATGTGTTGCGGATCGCGGTGAGCAGAGGTGGTCGGTTGCGGGAGGAATGAGTGACAGGCCTACGGAAGGGCTCGGTGTCGAAGACACACTGCGGGCATGCCGTCTGCACACGAGAGGTTCATGTGGACACCGAACTGAGTTCCGCAGTCGTCCTGATCACCGGCGTGATGGCGGCGGGGAAGTCCACAGTGGCCGAACTGCTGGCCGGGCGGCTACCGCGAGCCGCCCACGTGCGCGGCGACGTCTTCCGACGGATGGTGGTATCCGGTCGGGAGGAAATGTCGCCTGAAGAGACCGCCGAGGCCAGGTCCCAACTGGAACTCCGTTACCGGCTGTCCGCGCTGGTGGCTGCTAGGAGCGTGTCTCAGTAACGGGCAACTGGCCGGGAGGTCGTGATCGGCGGGATCGGTCGCGGTGGTCCGGTCAGCGCCTGTGGGGCCGACGGGCGGGTCGGTCGGGCCGGGATTTCGGCCCGCGGTGGCCGGGGCGGCCCGGTTGGTCAGTCGGCCGCGGCGGCGAGGCCGGTCGGTCCGGCGTGGCGGAAGATCTTGCGGAGGTTGTGGCAGGCGGCAAGCAGTCGCCACTCGCCGCGGGCGCCGTCTTCGCCGCGCAGGAGGAGCCGGCGGCCGTTGTGGCAGGTCATGATCTGTCCGAAGACGGGTTCGACGATGGCCTTGCGGCGGGCGTAGGCGGCCCGGCCGGGCTTGGTCCGCAGCTTGCGGGCCATGCGCTCCTTCAGCGTGGCGTCCTTGGGGATGCGTCCGCGTGGAGCGGGCGGAACCTGCTCGTCGTGGGCCAGTCGGCCGGTGGCCATGAACGTGTCGGTGCCGCAGGCCAGTTGGCGGTCCTTGGCGGCTTCGAGGTTGGCTTCCGAGCAGTATCCGGCGTCGACCAGCGCCTGCTTGGGGTGGGCGCCGGTGTTCGCCGCGGACTGGTCAAGCATCAGGGTGTAGTTCAGCGCGTCCGAGGGGTTGCACGTCACGTCGGCGGCGGTGATGACCTGGTGTTCCTCGTCGACTACGGCCTGCGCGTTGTAGGCCTGGATGTAGGCGCCGTCGCTGTTCTTCATGATCCGCGAGTCGGGATCGGTGAAGTTGGCCTGCGCCTTGGGCTTGGGCCGGGCCCTGGCGGCGGTCGCCTCGCCGGCGTCGGTGACGGCCTGCTCATCACTGGTGCCGGCGCGCTGCTGACGGCGGCGTTCCTTGTCCTCGGCATGCTTGCGGGCCTTGTCGGCGGCCTCGGCCTCGATCTGCGCGCGGGCGGCCTGCAGCTTCGCCAGGCGCTTTTCACGCCGGTCCAGTTCGGCGGGCAGGTCCACCTCCTTGCCGTCCACGCCGAAGACCTGGTCCTCGGCTTCGTCGGCGGCCTCCGCGTCGGCCAGCAGTGCCTGGGCCTTCGCTTCCAGCTGGGCGATCTCGGCCTCGATCCGCTCTTCCTTGTCGACCAGGCGGCCGTAGCTCATCGCCTTGTGCTTGGAGGCACTGGCCTCCAGCTTGGTGCCGTCCAGCGCGACGCGGCCCATCTTGACCAGGCCGAGTCGCATGGCCAGGTGCAGCGACTGGGTGAACAGACCGGCCAGTGCGTCCAGGTGGCGGCGGCGGAACCGGGCGATCGAGCGGAAGTCGGGGGCCTGGCCGGCGGCCAGGAACCGGAACGCGACGTCGTCGGCCATGCGGCGCTCGATCGCCCGGGAGGAGCGCACCCCGGTGGTGTAGCCGTAGATCAGCAGCCGCACCATCAGCCGGGGGTCGTAGGGCGGGTAGCCGCGCTTTTCGGTGTAGTCCGCCAGGACCGGTCCGAGGTCGAGCACCTCGTCGACCAGGTCGGCGACGAACCGGGCCGGGTGGTCCTCGGGCAGCCAGTCATCCAGCGACGGCGGCAGCAGCAGGACCTGATGCGGGTCGAACGCCCGGAACGTCTTGTCCACCGCCACCGCAGGACCCATCGGCCGCTTCTTCTCGACCGGCTCGACCTCGAACAGCCCATCCCCACCATGCATACCGTGATCATCCCGCACCAATGATCACGAACCATAGGCGGGTTGCCCGTTACTGAGACACGCTCCTAG
>NZ_WJBG01000110.1 GCF_009709555.1 Streptomyces blattellae
GCCTTACAGCGCCGATGGTACTGCAGGGGGGACCCTGTGGGAGAGTAGGACACCGCCGAACAATCTTTGGAGGACCCCTGGTCCCAGCGTTCAGCTGGGACCAGGGGTCCTTTTGTTTTTACTGGAGCGCGCTGGGTGTCCCGAGTTGCGCGAGAATGACTGCGGTACCGAAGACAGGAGTCACCATGTCCACCAACTCTCCCGAAGATCGACCGGAACGCGACCAGCGGCGACGGGACAGTGGTGACCGTGGTGATCGCGGTGGGTACCGCGGTGGTCCTCGGCGCGGCAACGACCGTGGTGAGCGCGGTGGTTTCCGCCGCGACGACCGTGACCGAGACCGGGGTGTCCGCCGGGAAGGAGACCGTCCCCCGTTCCGCCGCGACGACCGTGGGGATCGCGTTGACCGCGGTGGCTTCCGCCGTGACGATCGTGGTGACCGGGGCGACCGGGGCGACCGGGGTGGGTTCCGGCGCGACGACCGCGGTGACCGCCCGGAGCGCGGTGCATTCCGTCGGGACGACAGCAGGAGCGGGAGCGACAACCGGGCCGAGCGCGGCAGTTACGGTCGGCGCGACGAGCGCCGGAACGACCGCCGCGAGGGCGACCGTCCCGGCTTCCGCCGCGATGACAACCGTGGCTACGGCCGCCGTGACGACAACCGTGGCTACGGCCGCCGCGATGACGACCGTAGTTACCCCCGTCGCGATGACGAACGCGGTCACGGCCGTCGTGACGACAACCGCAATCACCCCCGTCGCGATGACGAACGCGGATACAGCCGCCGTGACGACAACCGTGGCTACTCCCGTCGCGAAGACGACCGTGGCTACCCCCGTCGCGATGACAACCGTAGCTACCCCCGCCGTGACGACGATCGGAGCTACGGTCGCCGTGACGACGATCGTGGTCACGGCCGCCGTGACGACCGCCGTGACGATCGCCGAGGTGGGGACGACCGTGGACCCCGTACTGGCTTCCGGCGGGATGACAGTCGTGGGGCCGGCGGTCGGGGTGAGCGCGGTGGGTTCCGTGGGCGGGATGGGCGTGACGGGCGGGACGACCGTTCCCGTGGGCCCCGGCGTGACGACCGTGGCGGGCGACCCGGGGGCTTTCGTGGCCGGGACGATCGGCGGGATGACCGCAGGGGTGACGACCGGCGTGGTGGTGGGCGTTTCCGTGACGAGCGTGACCGGGACCGGGAGCCGATCAAGCGGCTGCCGATCCCGGAGGACGTCACGGGCGAGGAGATCGACAACGACGTGCGGCAGGAGTTGCTGAGTCTGCCGAAGACGCTCGCGGACGATGTGGCGAAGAACCTGGTGATGGTCGCCCGGCTCATCGACGAGGACCCGGAGGGCGCGTACGGCTACTCCAAGGTGGCCCTGCGGCTCGCGTCGCGGGTTGCCGCCGTACGAGAGGCGGCCGGTTTCGCGGCGTATGCGAATCAGAAGTACGGCGAGGCGCTGGCCGAGTTCCGGGCCGCGCGGCGGATGACCGGGAACGTGGATCTGTGGCCGGTGATGGCCGACTGCGAGCGTGGGCTCGGGCGGCCGGAGAAGGCGCTGGACATGGCCGGAGCGCCCGAGGTGAACAAGCTCGACAAGGCGGGGCAGGTCGAGATGCGGCTCGTCGCGGCAGGTGCCCGGCGTGACATGGACCAGCTCGACGCGGCGATCGTGACGCTGCAGAGCCCCGAGCTGGCCGCCGGTTCCGTACAGCCGTGGACCGCGCGGCTGAGGTACGCGTATGCCGACGCGCTGCTGGCCGCCGGCCGGGAGGCCGAGGCGCGGGAGTGGTTCGCGAAGGCGGTCGAGGCCGACAAGGACGGCAGCACGGACGCCTCCGACCGGCTTGCCGAGCTGGACGGTGTCGAGTTCGTCGACGCGCTGGACGAGAACGAGAGTGACGAAGTGCCGGAGTCGTCCACTGAGGACGGCGACGAGGAGTAGTCGGAGACAGGGGCGGGATCCCGGGCGCGGGATCCCGCCCCTTCTCCGTGTGTGCCCAGCATGGGCGATTGCTTGGGGGTGGAAGTCCCCTGGGGGAAGAGGTGGTGCTAACCCCGAGCCGGAGGCAAGGGCGTCATCGTGAGGTGGGGTCTGGAGGAAGCCCGAGGCGAGACCTGGGTACCGAGGAACGCGAATCGCGTATGAGGCGTACTGGTCGGGTGAGCCTGCACGAGAAGGCGATGCCCGTCACTGCCAAGAGGGCCAGTGCGTAAACGCGGCGGGGATCCAGGGACAGTGATCGTTCTTACCTGGGGAGATCTGTCCGGGTGTCGGTTGTGCTGAAGTTGTCGCCGCGCCGACGGTCCGTGCCGGGAGGCGCGGGCTGACCGGGCAGAAGTCAGCAGAGGTCGTAGTACCAGCCGGGATGGCTGCCGGTGCGTGGCGGGCTGGGAAGGGCCGAACATCGAGTGGAACGGGTGATGTGGTGGTTGCTCGTGCTGGTCACGTGGACCGCAGTAAGTCCGCTTCGGCGGTGCCGACCGGGAAGGGACCGGTGCATTCCGGAAGTGTCCTGGCGGAGCGTAGTGGCCGGTCGGCGCACTCCACGGAGGGCGTTCACCGGGAGCGGGAGTCTTCGCTGTGGGAGTTGATGCTCTCGAAGGAGAACCTGCTCGCGGCGCTCAACCGCGTTGAAGTCAACCGGGGTGCTCCCGGGGTGGACGGCATGACCACGGCTGAGCTGAGGCCGTGGATCGCGGTGCACTGGCCCGAAGTGAGGGCCGAACTCGACGCGGGCATCTACCGGCCGGCGCCGGTCCGTCAGGTGATCATCCCCAAGCCTGGCGGCGGTGAGCGGATGCTGGGGGTGCCGCGGGTGCTGGACCGCTTGATCCAGCAGGCCATCGCGCAAGTGCTCGTGCCCATCTTCGACCCGCAGTTTTCGGGGTCGTCCTTCGGGTTCCGTCCCGGCCGGTCCGCCCATCAGGCGGTCCGTGTCGCGCGGCGGGCCATCGAGGACGGACACCGCTGGGTCGTGGACCTTGATCTGGACCGGTTCTTCGACCGGGTTCAGCATGACGTCCTGATGGCGCGGGTGGCGCGCAAGGTCGATGACCGCAGGGTCTTGAAGCTGATCCGCAGGTATCTGGACGCCGGGATCATGGTGGGCGGCATCAGGATGCCGAGCGCGGAGGGGACCCCCCAGGGTTCCCCGCTGTCGCCGGTCTTGTCGAACATCATGCTCGACGACCTGGACCGGGAGTTGTTCAAGCGCGGTCACCGGTTCGTGCGTTACGCAGACGACGTTCGTGTCTTCGTGCGGAGCAAGCGAGCCGCTTGCCGGGTGCTCGCCTCGGTCACGGCCGTGGTCGAGCAGCGGTTGAAACTGAAGGTCAACCGGGACAAGTCGAAGGTGGTCCCAGCTTCTGTCATGACGATGCTGGGGTTCGGCTTCTATTTTGCCCGGCGTGGGAAGGTTGGGATCCGCGTCGATCCGAAGGCGGTCGTCCGTCTGAAGATGCGGCTGCGGGAGCTGACCTCGCGCCGGTGGAGCATCGCGATGAACGAACGTATCGCGAAGATCAACCGCTTCATCGTTGGCTGGATGGGCTACTTCCGGCTCGCGGACGGTGCGCATCTGTTCCGCGAGCTGGACAAGTGGCTGCACCGCAGGATGCGGCAGATCCGTTGGAAGGAATGGAAGATCCCCCGGGCCCGCCGGGCCATGCTGCGCAAGCTCGGGTTCAACGAGCAGTTCTCCCGTGAGTGGGGGAACAGCAGCAAGGGCTACTGGCGGATCGCGGGCTCCCCCGTCCTCGCGCGGGCACTGCCCAACTCCTACTGGGACGACCTCGGCCTGAAGACGCTCAAGCCGACCTGGCAACGGTTGAGATCAGCTTGGTGAACCGCCGGATGCGTGACCCGCATGTCCGGTGGTGTGGGAGGAGGGCCGGGCGACCCGGCCCTCCTACCCGATT
>NZ_WJBG01000111.1 GCF_009709555.1 Streptomyces blattellae
GACGCTGTTGGTTAATTCGGGCCCGTGCGTGACGTCGGCTCCCAAGACCCGGTTGTGGTCTTGGGAGCCGACGTTGTCGTATGGGGTGGGTGTCGATGTCTATGCAGCCGAGCGGGCCGGGCGAGATTCCGGTGGAGACGGTGCGGGTGGCGCGGGCCGCGTTCCCGAAGGGGAGCCTGGCGATCCGCGTCCGGGACGAGCTGGGACCGTTGTTCACCGACGAGGAGTTCGCGGATCTCTTCCCTGCGCGGGGGAAGCCTGCCTGGTCACCGGGGCGGCTGGCGTTGGTGCTGGTGTTGCAGTTCGTCGAGGGTCTCACCGACCGGCAGGCCGCCGAGGCGGTGCGGGCGAGGATCGACTTCAAGTACGCCCTCGCGCTGGAACTGACTGATCCGGGCTTCGACTTCTCGGTGTTGTCGGAGTTCCGCGACCGCCTCATCGAGGCGGAGGCGGGCAGGCGGGTGCTGGACGGCATCCTGGCCGCGGCCCGGGAGAAAGGACTGCTGAAGACGGCAGGCCGGGCCAGGACCGACTCCACGCATGTTCAGTCCGCGGCACGGGAGCTGTGCTGGCTGGAGATGGTGGCGGAGACGCTCCGTTCGGCGTTGAACACGCTCGCGCAGGCTGCCCCCGACTGGCTGGTGGAGGTTGCCGAACCAGAGTGGTTCAGGCATTACGCCACCCGGGCCGAGGACTCCCGGTTCCCCAAGGGCCAGGTCGGACGGGAGGAGGTCGGCAGGCGGATCGGGGCTGACGGGATGCGACTGCTTGAGGCCGTCTTCTCGCCCCGGGCGCCGGCCGGGCTGCGGGAGCTGGAGCCGGTCCAGATTCTGCGGCAGATGTGGGTTCAGCACTTCCACCTGACCGGGGGCGAGGTGCGGCGGCGGGACCCAAAAGACCGCCCGCCGGGCGCGACGCGCCTGGTCACGCCCTATGACCCCGAGGCGAGGGGCAGCAAGAAACGCGACATCCTGTGGGACGGATACAAGGCCCATCTCACCGAGACCTGCGAGCCGGACACCCCGAACCTGATCACAAACGTGGCCACCACCGACGCCACCGTCCCGGACAGCGTGATGGCCGGCCCGATCCACGCCTCCCTCGCCGAACGGGACTGCCTGCCCGGCGAACACTGGGTCGATGCCGGCTACCCCAACGCCGCCCAGGTCGTGGCCGCCCGCAGCGAACACGGCATCGCTCTGCACGGCCCGATGGCGGCCAACACCACGGCCCAGAAGGACGGCCCCTACGGACAGGACGCCTTCACCATCGACTGGGACAAACAGCAGGTGACCTGCCCGGACGGTATTACCAGCACGCAGTGGCACCACCGGCACTCGCAGCACGGCCAACCCGTCATCCGGGTTCGTTTCAACCCGGCCGACTGCCGCACCTGCACCCACCTGCGTGACTGCGTCAGCTCACCGAAGGCCGAACGCCGGGAGATCACCCTGCGCCACCGCGCCGAACATGAAGCCGTCCAGGCCGCCCGGACCGAGCAGCAGACCGACGTGTGGAAGGAACGCTACAAGATCCGTGCCGGGGTCGAGGGCACCATTTCTCAAGGCCTCCAGCGCTGCGGCCTGCGCAGATCCCGCTACCGGGGCCTGGCAAAGACCAGTCTCCAGCACCAGCTCACAGGCGCCGCCATCAACCTCACCCGCATCGACGCCCACCTCACCGGCACACCACGAGCCCGCACCCGCACCAGCCACTTCGCAGCACTTCGCCCCGCCGACCAAGTCGACGGGGCGAAGCAACAGGGCCCGAATTAACCAACAGCGTCCGAGACCGCTGCGGGCCCTCCGGCGTCCCCCCGCCCACTGGAGCGCCGGCAGGGACGCAGAACGCCGCCGGGGTGGCCGGAACCGTGAAGTTCCGGCCACCCCGGCGGCACGTTTCTGCTGAAGCGGCTTCGCGTTCAGCTCTCCTCGGCGTGGGAGACCGCGCGGCGCGCGTCCGCGTCCAGGACGCCCCAGCTGATCAGCTGCTCGGTCAGCACCGAGGGCGACTGGTCGTAGATGACGGCGAGTGTGCGCAGGTCGTCCTGGCGGATCGAGAGCACCTTGCCGTTGTAGTCACCGCGCTGCGACTGGATCGTGGCCGCATACCGCTGCAGGGGGCCCGCCTTCTCGGCCGGCACATGGGCCAGCCGCTCCAGGTCCAGGACCAGCTTCGGCGGCGGCTCGGCGGCCCCGCCCGGAGTGGTGCCCGGCAGCAGCTCCTGCACCGGAACGCCGTAGAAATCCGCCAGCTCGGCAAGGCGCTGCACGGTCACGGCACGGTCGCCGCGCTCGTACGATCCGACCACGACCGCCTTCCAGCGTCCCTGGGACTTCTCCTCGACACCGTGGAGGGAAAGGCCCTGCTGGGTGCGGATGGCCCGGAGCTTGGCCCCGAGCTGTTTGGCGTATTCGCTGGACATATAGCTCCCCGGCACTGTGTCGACGCGGCTGGTGTGGTTCCATGCCGCGCGGCTGGTAACTCACTGTGAGGTTACGCAGCGTGATTCTTCTGCGTCAAGCCGAATGGTCCACACCGACTCTTCCGTGGTACCAGCACCTGATTACGCCAAGGGGGTGATCAGGGGAGTCATCCCGGCCTGATACCGTGGACGGCGCAATTCCGACGTCCTTTAAGGTCCGTCCCGTGAGGCGGAGAAGGAGGTCCGTTTCATATGGACAAGCAACAGGACACGACGCAGGACCCGACGCAGTCCGATGCCCGGCCCGTTCTCGAAGGCCCTGACATCGCACGGGTGTTGACCCGCATCGCCCACGAGATCGTCGAGCGTGCCAAGGGCGCCGACGACGTGGTGCTCCTCGGTATCCCGACCCGCGGTGTCTTCCTCGCCCAGCGGCTCGGCCGCAAGCTTGAGGAGATCACCGACCGCAAGATCCCCGTCGGTTCGCTCGACATCACCATGTACCGCGACGACCTGCGCATGCATCCGCCGCGTGCGCTGGCCCGCACGGACATCCCCGGTGACGGCGTCGACGGCCGCCTCGTCGTCCTCGTCGACGACGTGCTCTTCTCCGGCCGCACCATCCGCGCCGCGCTCGACGCGCTGAACGACATCGGGCGTCCGCGCGCCGTGCAGCTCGCGGTCCTCGTCGACCGCGGCCACCGTGAACTGCCCATCCGTGCCGACTACGTCGGCAAGAACCTCCCCACGTCGTTGCGGGAGACGGTCAGGGTCCAGCTCGCCGAGGAGGACGGTCGCGACACCGTACTGCTCGGTGTGAAGCCGACCCGGTAGCAAGCAGACGGGACACGCCTGCCCTTGGCGTGCCCTCACTTGCCCCGATCTCCCCGCCTGAACTGCCTTACGGAGCCTGAAAGATGCAACGCCATCTCATCTCGGCCGCCGACCTCACCCGCGACGACGCCGTCCAGATCCTCGACACCGCCGAGGAGATGGCCCGGGTCGCCGACCGGCCGATCAAGAAACTGCCGACCCTGCGCGGCCGTACCGTCGTCAATCTCTTCTTCGAGGACTCGACGCGGACCCGGATCTCCTTCGAAGCGGCGGAGAAGCGACTGTCCGCCGATGTCATCAACTTCTCGGCCAAGGGCTCCTCGGTGTCGAAGGGCGAGTCCTTGAAGGACACCGCCCAGACCCTCGAAGCCATGGGGGTCGACGCCGTGGTCATCCGGCACGGCGCCTCGGGGGCTCCGTACCGCCTGGCCAACTCCGGCTGGATCGACGCCGCCGTCATCAACGCAGGCGACGGCACCCACCAGCACCCCACGCAGGCCCTGTTGGACGCCTTCACCATGCGGCGCCGCCTGGTCGGGCGGGACGCCGGGATAGGGCAGGACCTCGAAGGCAAGCGCATCACGATCGTCGGCGACATCCTGCACAGCCGCGTCGCCCGTTCCAACGTCGACCTGCTGCACACCCTCGGCGCCGATGTCACGCTCGTCGCCCCGCCCACCCTGCTGCCGGTCGGCATCGAGACCTGGCCGTGCGAGGTGGCGTACGACCTGGACAGCACGCTGCCCAAGTCCGACGCGGTGATGATGCTGCGCGTCCAGCGCGAGCGGATGAACGCCGCCTTCTTCCCGACCGAGCGCGAGTACTCGCGGCGCTACGGCCTCGACGGCGAGCGCATGGCGAAGATGCCCGAGCACGCCATCGTGATGCACCCCGGGCCGATGGTCCGCGGCATGGAGATCACCGCCGAGGTCGCCGACTCCGAGCGCTGCACCGCCATCGAGCAGGTCGCAAACGGAGTCTCCATCCGGATGGCCGTCCTGTACCTGTTGCTGGGCGGCAGCGAACCGGCCGTCAGCCACCCCCGTACCGAGGAGAAGCAAGACCGATGAGCAAGATCCTGATCCGTGGTGCGAAGGTGCTCGGCGGTGAGCCGCAGGACGTCCTGATCGAGGGCTCGCAGATCGCGGCCGTGGGCACCGGCCTGCCGGACGAGGGCGCCGAGGTCGTCGAGGCGGGCGGCAGGGTGCTGCTGCCGGGCCTGGTCGACCTGCACACCCATCTGCGCGAGCCGGGGCGCGAGGACTCCGAGACCGTGCTGACCGGTACGCGCGCGGCGGCGAGCGGTGGCTACACGGCCGTCTTCGCCATGGCCAACACCTTCCCGGTCGCCGACACCGCCGGTGTCGTCGAGCAGGTGTACCGGCTCGGCCAGGAGCACGGCTACTGCGACGTGCAGCCCATCGGTGCCGTCACCGTCGGCCTGGAGGGCAGGAAGCTCGCCGAACTGGGCGCCATGCACGAGTCGGCGGCCGGCGTCACCGTCTTCTCCGACGACGGCAAGTGCGTCGACGACGCCGTGATCATGCGGCGGGCGCTGGAGTACGTGAAGGCCTTCGGCGGCGTCGTCGCCCAGCACGCGCAGGAGCCGCGGCTGACCGAGGGCACCCAGATGAACGAGGGCGTGGTCTCCGCCGAGCTGGGTCTTGGCGGCTGGCCGGCGGTGGCCGAAGAATCGATCATCGCCCGGGATGTCCTGCTCGCCGAGCACGTCGGCTCCCGCGTGCACATCTGCCATCTGTCGACCGCCGGGTCCGTCGAGATCATCCGCTGGGCCAAGTCCCGCGGTATCGACGTCACCGCCGAGGTCACCCCGCACCACCTCCTCCTCACCGACGAGCTGGTCCGGACGTACAACCCGGTCTACAAGGTCAACCCGCCGCTGCGCACCGAGCGCGATGTGCTCGCCCTGCGCGAGGCCCTGGCGGACGGCACGATCGACATCGTCGCCACCGACCACGCCCCGCACCCGCACGAGGACAAGGACTGCGAGTGGGCCGCGGCCGCCATGGGCATGGTCGGCCTGGAGACCGCGTTGTCAGTGGTCCAGGAGACGATGGTGGACACCGGGCTCCTCACCTGGGCCGGGGTCGCCGAGCGCATGTCCGTCAAGCCCGCCCGGATCGGGCAGGCGGGCGGGCACGGCCGCCCCGTCTCGGTTGGTGAGCCCGCCAACCTCACGCTCGTCGACACGGAATACCGTGGGTCCGTGGACCCCAGGGGCTTCGCCTCGCGCAGCCGCAACACTCCGTACCAGGGGCGTGAGCTGCCGGGCCGCGTGACGCACACGTGGCTCCGGGGCAAGGCCACGCTCGTCGACGGGAAGCTCACGTGACACCTGTAATCCTGCTGGCCGCCGAGAAGGAATCGGCTGAGGTCACCGACTGGGCCGCCCGCGTCGGCTGGCTCGTCGGCCTCGCCCTCTTCGTCGCGCTCATCTACTGGCTGATGCGAGAGGGCTGGAAGTGGCGCGGCACGCTCCAGGGCGACCTGCCCGAGCTGCCCAGCGCGCCGGACGAGCCCGGTGCGGAGAAACTGGCCCACCCGTCGCCCGCCACCACCCTCAACGGAGGCGGCAAGCCGCCGCTGCTTACACTCAGCGGCCGCTACCACGGCTCCACCACCGCCGGTCAGTGGCTCGACCGCATCGTGGCGCACGGCCTCGGCACCCGCAGCCGGGTCCGGCTCACGCTGACCGATACGGGACTGGACGTCGTACGCCCCGGCGCGACCGACTTCTTCGTCCCCGTGGCGGCCCTGCGTGAGGCGCGGCTCGACAAGGGGATCGCCGGCAAGGTGCTCACCGAGGGCGGGTTGCTCGTGGTGACCTGGGCGCACGGCGAGCGGCTGATCGACTCAGGGTTCCGCTCCGACACGGCCGCCGAGCACAACGAATGGGTCGATGTCATCAACTCCATGATCAACACCAACAGCACGGAAGGCGCCGAACGATGACGACCTCCATCCAGGGGACCGCCTCCCAGAGGCACAAGGCGGCTCCCGCCGTACTCGTCCTGGAGGACGGCCGGACCTTCCGCGGCCGTGCCTACGGGGCCGTGGGGGCCACCTTCGGCGAGGCCGTGTTCTCCACCGGCATGACCGGATACCAGGAAACCCTCACCGACCCGTCGTACCACCGCCAGGTCGTCGTGATGACCGCCCCGCACGTCGGCAACACCGGCGTCAACGACGAGGACCCCGAGTCCAAGCAGATCTGGGTCGCGGGGTACGTCGTACGCGACCCCGCGCGCGTGCCCTCCAACTGGCGGGCCAAGCGGTCGCTGGACGAGGAACTGCGCTACCAGGGCGTCGTCGGGATCTCCGGCATCGACACGCGCGCGCTGACCCGCCATCTGCGTGAGCGCGGCGCCATGCGCGTCGGCATCTTCTCCGGCAACGCGCTGCCCGACGAGGGCACCATGCTCGCCGAGGTGCGCCAGGCCCCCGAGATGAAGGGCGCCGACCTGTCCGCCGAGGTCGCCACCGAGGAGGCGTACGTCGTCCCGGCCATCGGCGAGAAGAAGTTCACCGTCGCCGCCGTGGACCTCGGCATCAAGGGCATGACCCCGCACCGGATGGCCGAGCGCGGCATCGAGGTGCATGTGCTGCCCGCGACGGCGACGGCCGAGGACGTGTTCGCCGTGAACCCGGACGGCGTGTTCTTCTCGAACGGCCCGGGTGACCCGGCCACCGCCGACCACCCGGTCTCCGTGATGCGGGCCGTGCTGGAGCGCGGCATCCCGCTCTTCGGCATCTGCTTCGGCAACCAGATCCTGGGGCGCGCGCTCGGCTTCGGCACGTACAAGCTGAAGTACGGCCACCGCGGCATCAACCAGCCGGTGCAGGACCGTACGACCGGCAAGGTCGAGGTCACCGCGCACAACCACGGCTTCGCCGTCGACGCCCCGGCCGACAAGGTCTCCGACACCCCCTACGGCCGTGCCGAGGTCTCCCACGTGTGCCTCAACGACAACGTGGTGGAGGGGCTGCGACTCCTCGACCGGCCGGCCTTCAGCGTCCAGTACCACCCCGAAGCGGCAGCGGGCCCGCACGACGCCGCCTACCTGTTCGACCGCTTCGTGAAGCTCATGGAGGGCCAGCGTGCCTAAGCGCACCGATATCCAGTCCGTCCTGGTCATCGGCTCCGGCCCGATCGTCATCGGCCAGGCCGCCGAGTTCGACTACTCCGGCACGCAGGCGTGCCGCGTGCTCAAGGCCGAGGGCCTGCGCGTCATCCTGGTCAACTCCAACCCGGCGACGATCATGACCGACCCGGAGATCGCGGACGCGACCTACGTGGAGCCGATCACCCCGGAGTTCGTCGAGAAGATCATCGCCAAGGAGCGCCCGGACGCGCTCCTGCCCACCCTGGGCGGCCAGACGGCCCTCAACACCGCGATCTCGCTGCACGAGAACGGCGTCCTGGACAAGTACGGCGTCGAACTGATCGGCGCCAACGTCGAGGCGATCCACAAGGGCGAGGACCGTGACCAGTTCAAGCTGGTCGTGGACGCGGTCAACGCCAAGATCGGCCACGGCGAGTCCGCCCGCTCGGTCATCTGCCACTCCATGGACGACGTCCTGGGGGGCGTCGAGACCCTCGGCGGCTACCCCGTCGTCGTCCGCCCGTCCTTCACCATGGGCGGCGCCGGTTCCGGCTTCGCGCACGACGAGGAGGAGCTGCGCCGCATCGCCGGACAGGGCCTGACCCTGTCTCCCACCACCGAGGTGCTCCTGGAGGAGTCCATCCTCGGCTGGAAGGAGTACGAGCTGGAGCTGATGCGCGACAAGCACGACAACGTGGTGGTCGTCTGCTCCATCGAGAACTTCGACCCCATGGGCGTGCACACCGGCGACTCGATCACCGTCGCGCCCGCGATGACGCTGACCGACCGCGAGTACCAGATCCTCCGGGACATCGGTATCGCCGTCATCCGCGAGGTCGGCGTCGACACCGGCGGCTGCAACATCCAGTTCGCGGTGAACCCCGAAGACGGCCGCGTCATCGTCATCGAGATGAACCCGCGCGTGTCGCGCTCCTCGGCCCTGGCCTCCAAGGCGACCGGTTTCCCGATCGCCAAGATCGCCGCGAAGCTCGCCGTGGGCTACACCCTCGACGAGATCCCGAACGACATCACGCAGGAGACCCCGGCCTCCTTCGAGCCGACCCTCGACTACGTGGTGGTCAAGGCGCCCCGGTTCGCCTTCGAGAAGTTCCCGCAGGCCGACTCGACGCTGACCACCACCATGAAGTCGGTCGGCGAGGCCATGGCGATCGGCCGCAACTTCACCGAGGCGTTCCAGAAGGCGCTGCGCTCGCTGGAGAAGAAGGGCAGCCAGTTCACGTTCGTGGGCGAGCCCGGGGACAAGGAGCAGCTGCTGCGCGAGGCCGTACGGCCCACCGACGGCCGTATCAACGCCGTCATGCAGGCCATCCGCGCGGGTGCCACGCCCGAGGAGGTCTTCGAGGCGACGAAGATCGACCCGTGGTTCGTCGACCAGCTCTTCCTCATCAAGGAGATCGCCGACGAGATCGCCGAGGCGCCGGAGCTGACCCCCGGCCTGCTGGCCGAGGGCAAGCGGCACGGCTTCTCCGACCAGCAGATCGGCGAGATCCGCGGCCTGCGCGAGGACGTCGTGCGCGAGGTCCGGCATGCGCTGGGCATTCGCCCGGTCTACAAGACGGTCGACACCTGCGCCGCGGAGTTCGCCGCCAGGACGCCGTACTTCTACTCCTCGTACGACGAGGAGACGGAGGTCGCCTCCCGCGAGAAGCCGGCCGTCATCATCCTGGGCTCCGGGCCCAACCGCATCGGCCAGGGCATCGAGTTCGACTACTCCTGCGTCCACGCCTCCTTCGCGCTGAGCGACGCGGGGTACGAGACCGTGATGGTCAACTGCAACCCCGAGACGGTCTCCACGGACTACGACACCTCCGACCGCCTGTACTTCGAGCCGCTGACGCTGGAAGACGTGCTGGAGATCGTCCACGCGGAGTCCCTCGCGGGGCCGATCGCCGGGGTCGTCGTCCAGCTGGGCGGCCAGACGCCGCTGGGCCTGGCGCAGGCCCTGAAGGACAACGGCGTGCCGGTCGTCGGCACCTCCCCGGAGGCCATCCACGCCGCCGAGGACCGCGGCGCCTTCGGCCGCGTCCTCAAGGAGGCCGGCCTCCCGGCCCCCAAGCACGGCACCGCCACCACCTTCGCCGAGGCCAAGGCCATCGCCGACGAGATCGGCTACCCGGTCCTGGTCAGGCCGTCGTACGTGCTCGGCGGGCGCGGCATGGAGATCGTGTACGACGAGACCCGGCTGTCCGCCTACATCGCCGAGTCGACCGAGATCAGCCCCACCCGGCCGGTCCTGGTCGACCGCTTCCTCGACGACGCCATCGAGATCGACGTCGACGCGCTGTACGACGGCCAGGAGCTGTACCTCGGCGGCGTCATGGAGCACATCGAGGAAGCCGGCATCCACTCCGGCGACTCGGCGTGCGCCCTGCCCCCGATCACGCTCGGCGGCTTCGACATCAAGCGGCTGCGAGCGTCGACCGAGGCCATCGCGAAGGGCGTCGGCGTCCGCGGGCTGATCAACATCCAGTTCGCGATGGCGGGCGACATCCTGTACGTCCTCGAAGCCAACCCGCGTGCCTCGCGCACCGTCCCCTTCACCTCGAAGGCCACCGCGGTGCCCCTGGCGAAGGCCGCCGCCCGGATCTCGCTGGGCGCGACCGTCGCCGAACTCCGCGCGGAGGGCCTCCTTCCGGCGACCGGCGACGGCGGCGAACTCCCGCTGGACGCGCCGATCTCCGTCAAGGAGGCGGTCATGCCGTGGTCGCGCTTCCGCGACATCCAAGGACGGGGTGTCGACACCGTCCTCGGCCCGGAGATGCGCTCCACCGGCGAGGTCATGGGCATCGACTCCGTCTTCGGCACGGCGTACGCCAAGTCGCAGGCGGGGGCCTACGGTCCGCTGCCCACGAAGGGCCGCGCGTTCATCTCGGTCGCCAACCGCGACAAGCGCTCGATGATCTTCCCGGCGCGTGAACTGGTCGCCCACGGCTTCGAGTTGCTCGCCACGTCCGGCACGGCCGAGGTCCTCAAGCGCAACGGCATCCACGCCACCGTCGTACGCAAGCAGTCCGAGGGCACCGGCCCGAACGGCGAGCGGACCATCGTCCAGCTCATCCACGACGGCGAGGTCGACCTCATCGTCAACACCCCGTACGGCACCGGTGGCCGCCTCGACGGCTACGACATCCGTACGGCGGCCGTGGCGCGGTCCGTGCCCTGTCTGACGACGGTTCAGGCGCTCGCCGCCGCCGTCCAGGGCATCGACGCCCTCAACCACGGTGATGTGGGCGTCCGTTCGCTCCAGGAACACGCCGAGCGTCTGACCGCGGCCCGCGACTAGCAGCCCTGAGGGGGACATCGGAAACGGTGTCCCCCTCTTCGTGAGGACACAGTGATGTACAAGCTTTTCTTCCGTCTGGTGTTCCAGCGGATGGATCCGGAGCAGGCCCACCATCTGGCGTTCCGCTGGATCCGCCTCGCCGTCCGCATCCCCGTGCTGCGCACGTTCATCGCGGCCGTGCTCGCGCCCCGCCGCAAGGAACTGCGCACCGAGGCCTTCGGGCTGCGGATGCACGGCCCCTTCGGGCTCGCCGCCGGGTTCGACAAGAACGCGATCGCCGTCGACGGCATGTCGATGCTGGGCTTCGACCACGTAGAGATCGGGACGGTCACCGGGGAGGCGCAGCCGGGCAACCCCAAGAAGCGGCTGTTCCGGCTGGTGCCGGACCGGGCGCTGATCAACCGCATGGGCTTCAACAACGAGGGCTCACTGGCCGTCGCGGCTCGGCTGGCCTCCCGTACGCCGGTCTTCAAGACCGTCGTGGGCGTCAACATCGGCAAGACCAAGGTCGTCCCGGAGGCCGAGGCAGCCGGGGACTACGTGAAGTCGACGGAGCGTCTCGCGCCGTACGCCGACTACCTGGTCGTGAACGTCTCCTCGCCGAACACGCCCGGCCTGCGCGATCTGCAGGCCGTGGACCACTTGCGTCCCCTGCTGAGCGCCGTCCGTGAGGCCGCCGACCGTGCGGTCACCGGCCGCCGCGTCCCGCTGCTGGTGAAGATCGCGCCGGATCTCGCCGACGAGGACGTCGACGCGGTCGCCGACCTGGCCGTCGAACTCGGTCTGGACGGGATCATCGCCACGAACACCACCATCGCGCGCGAGGGCCTCGGTTTGGCGTCCGAACCCTCGCTGATCCAGGAGACCGGCGGGCTCTCGGGCGCTCCGCTCAAAGCACGCTCGCTGGAGGTGCTGCGCCGTCTCTACGCGCGCGTGGGTGACCGGATCACCCTTGTGGGCGTCGGCGGCATCGAGGACGCCGAGGACGCCTGGCAGCGCATCCTCGCCGGTGCCACCCTCGTGCAGGGCTACAGCGCCCTCGTCTACGAGGGTCCCTGGTACGCCCGTGCCGTCCACAAGGGCCTCGCCGCGCGCCTGCGCACCAGCCCGTACGCCACCCTCGCCGAAGCGGTCGGCGCCGACGTAAGGAAGGCCGCATGAGCCCGGAACCCTTCGGTGCACGCCTGCGCCGCGCCATGGACGAGCGCGGCCCGCTGTGCGTCGGCATCGACCCGCACGCGTCCCTGCTCGCCGAGTGGGGCCTGAACGACGACATCGCGGGCCTGGAGCGGTTCAGCCGCACGGTCGTGGAGGCGCTGGCCGACCGGGTCGCCGTCCTCAAGCCGCAGAGCGCGTTCTTCGAGCGCTTCGGCTCGCGGGGCGTCGCCGTACTGGAGAGGACGGTCGCGGAGGCCAGGGCGGCCGGTGCGCTGGTCGTGATGGACGCCAAGCGCGGCGACATCGGCTCGACCATGGCCGCGTACGCCGAGTCCTTCCTCGGGAAGGACGCCCCGCTCTTCTCGGACGCGCTGACCGTGTCGCCGTATCTGGGCTACGGCTCGCTCAGCCCGGCCGTCGCGCTGGCCCGCGAGAGCGGCACGGGCCTGTTCGTGCTGGCGCTCACCTCCAACCCCGAGGGCGGCGAGGTCCAGCACGCCGTCCGCGCGGACGGGCGGAACGTCGGGGCGACGATGCTGGCGCACCTGGCCGCCGAGAACACGGGGGAGGAGCCGATGGGCTCCTTCGGGGCGGTCGTCGGCGCCACGCTCGGCGACCTGTCGTCGTACGACCTCGACATCAACGGTCCGCTCCTCGCGCCCGGGATCGGCGCGCAGGGGGCCACTCCGGCCGACCTGCCCGGAGTGTTCGGCGCCGCGGTGCGCAACGTCGTTCCGAATATCAGCCGGGGTGTGCTGCGGCACGGGCCCGACGTCGGTGCGCTGCGGGGAGCCGCCGAGCGGTTCGCGGAGGAGATCCGGACGGCCGTGGCCACCGCCTGAGGCGTTCGAACGGGCTCGCACCAGTCCTCCGATGAGTGGCTCGGGACCGCCTTGAGCCTGAATACATCCTCAAATCCGGGGCAGTATGTGGTAAATGTCCGTCTCCGGGGAGGCTGACCAGGACTTTTCCGCTGTTCTCGCTGACTCTGGCGGACTTGGCCGCTAGTCTCCGAGCAGAGAACGGGCAAGCGTGTTGCTCGTGGCTCCCCAGGTGTGGGGCGACTAGGTTCCTCACCGGTCCGTATCCGACAGTTCAACATCCGAGGTGACGTAGGCGTGGCTCTTCCGCCCCTTACCCCTGAACAGCGCGCAGCCGCGCTCGAAAAGGCCGCCGCGGCTCGCCGGGAGCGGGCCGAGGTCAAGAATCGACTCAAGCACTCCGGCGCCTCCCTTCACGAGGTCATCAAGCAGGGCCAGGAGAACGACGTCATCGGCAAGATGAAGGTCTCCGCCCTCCTTGAGTCCCTGCCGGGCGTGGGCAAGGTCCGCGCCAAGCAGATCATGGAGCGACTCGGCATCTCCGAGAGCCGCCGTGTGCGCGGCCTCGGCTCGAACCAGATCGCATCCCTGGAGCGTGAGTTCGGCAGCACCGGCTCCTGAGCCCGGCCATGCGGGCAGGAGTCCCGGGCACGCCGGGACAGCTGGAATAATCGCTGCATGAGTGAACGTCCGCGGCTGACCGTGCTCTCCGGCCCCTCCGGGGTCGGCAAGAGCACGGTCGTCGCCCATATGCGCAAGGAACACCCCGAGGTCTGGCTCTCGGTGTCGGCGACGACCCGCAAGCCCCGCCCCGGCGAGCGGCATGGGGTCCACTACTTCTTCGTCACCGACGAGGAGATGGACAAGCTGATCGCCAACGGCGAGCTGCTGGAGTGGGCGGAGTTCGCCGGCAATCGCTACGGCACGCCCCGTACGGCGGTGCTGGATCGCCTGGAGGTGGGTGAGCCCGTCCTCCTGGAGATCGATCTCCAGGGTGCCCGGCAGGTCCGCGAGTCCATGCCGGAGGCCCAGCTGGTGTTCCTGGCCCCTCCCTCCTGGGAGGAGCTGGTGCGCAGACTCACCGGACGTGGCACCGAGCCGCCCGAGGTGATCGAGCGGCGCCTGGACGCCGCGAAGGTCGAGCTGGCGGCCGAGCCGGAGTTCGACGTGACCTTGGTCAACACCTCCGTCGAGGACGTGGCGCGCGAGCTGCTAGCCTTGATGGACGTTGTGTGATCGTTTTCGATCTCATCCCATCTTTCGGAAGGTAGAGCGTGTCCTCTTCCATCACCGCGCCCGAGGGCATCATCAACCCGCCGATCGACGAGTTGCTTGAGGCCACCGACTCGAAGTACAGCCTGGTGATCTACGCGGCCAAGCGTGCCCGTCAGATCAACGCGTACTACTCGCAGCTCGGCGAGGGTCTCCTTGAGTACGTCGGTCCGCTCGTCGACACCCACGTCCACGAGAAGCCGCTCTCGATCGCCCTGCGTGAGATCAACGCGGGTCTGCTGACGTCCGAGGCCGTTGAGGGTCCGGCTCAGTAGTATTGGCAGCTTGCAGCTGACTTTTCCACAGGCCCGGCAGCGCGACTGCCGGGCCTGTGGTGTGTCATGGAGTCGTACGTTGCCGAGGTGTTGCCGAGGTGGGGAGAGACGGTGGACAAGCCGAAGGTCGTTCTCGGGGTCAGCGGCGGGATCGCTGCCTACAAGGCGTGCGAGCTGCTGCGCAGACTGACCGAGTCCGGGCACGACGTGCGTGTGGTGCCGACCGCCTCCGCCCTGCGTTTCGTCGGTGCCGCCACGTGGTCCGCGCTCTCCGGCCACCCGGTCTCGACCGAGGTCTGGGACGACGTCCACGAGGTCCCGCACGTCCGGATCGGCCAGAGCGCCGATCTGGTGGTCGTCGCCCCGGCGACCGCCGACATGCTGGCCAAGGCGGCCCATGGGCTCGCCGACGACCTCCTCACCAACACCCTGCTCACCGCCCGCTGCCCGGTCGTCCTCGCCCCCGCCATGCACACGGAGATGTGGGAGCACCCGGCCACCCAGGAGAACGTGGCGACGCTGCGCCGCCGCGGTGCGGTCGTCATCGAACCGGCCGTGGGCCGCCTCACCGGCGTCGACACCGGCAAGGGCAGGCTGCCCGAGCCCGCCGAGATCTTCGAGGTCTGCCGCCGTGTGCTCGCCCGCGGAGCGACGGAACCCGACCTGGCCGGCCGGCACGTCGTCGTCAGCGCCGGTGGCACCCGTGAGCCCCTCGACCCGGTCCGCTTCCTCGGCAACCGCTCCTCCGGCAAGCAGGGCTACGCCCTCGCCCGCACCGCCGCGGCGCGCGGCGCCCGTGTGACGCTGATCGCCGCGAACACGACCCTGCCCGACCCGGCGGGTGCCGACGTCGTCCCGGTCGGGACCGCCGTACAGCTGCGTGAGGCGGTGCTGAAGGCGGCCGCGGACGCCGACGCGGTCGTCATGGCCGCCGCGGTCGCCGACTTCCGCCCCGCGGTCTACGCGGCCGGAAAGATCAAGAAGAAGGACGAGCAGGACCCGGACCCCATCGCGCTGGTACGGAATCCGGACATCCTCGCGGAGATCTCGGCCGACCGCGCCCGCCCCGGACAGGTGGTCGTCGGCTTCGCCGCCGAGACGGACGACGTCCTCGCCAACGGACGCAAGAAGCTGGCACGCAAGGGCTGCGACCTGCTGGTGGTGAACGAGGTGGGGGAGCGCAAGACGTTCGGCGCCGAGGAGAACGAGGCCGTCGTGCTGGGCGCCGACGGCACCGAGACCCCCGTCCCGCACGGCCCGAAGGAAGCCCTGGCCGAAACGGTGTGGGACCTGGTGGCCCAGCGGCTGCCCTGACTGTTTCATTCGCTTCACGGCCCACCCCCACCTCGCAGATCGAGGCGTGGCGCCCCTGGTCAAGGCCGTACGGGAGCGGGCAGAATGCCCGTGCCGCAGGTCACCGTGCTCCCAAGAGGCGAGACTGGGGGGCCGGTGGGCGAGACCGACCGATAAACTGTCCTCGGACGGTGCCGGGCGCAGCCCCCGAGCCCGTCCGACCATGATCAGCCAGCAGCCGCTGCAACCCCAGGGAGCGTTGTGTCCCGTCGCTTGTTCACCTCGGAGTCCGTGACCGAGGGCCACCCCGACAAGATCGCTGACCAGATCAGCGACACCATTCTCGACGCGCTTCTGCGCGAGGACCCGACGTCCCGGGTCGCCGTCGAGACGCTGATCACGACCGGCCTGGTGCACGTGGCCGGCGAGGTCACCACCAAGACCTACGCGGACATCGCGACGCTCGTCCGCAACAAAGTCCTTGAGATCGGCTACGACTCCTCGAAGAAGGGCTTCGACGGCGCCTCCTGCGGCGTGTCGGTGTCCATCGGCGCGCAGTCCCCGGACATCGCGCAGGGCGTCGACACGGCGTACGAGAACCGCGTTGAGGGTGCCTCCCAGCGGGAAAAGGGTGACGAGCTGGACAAGCAGGGCGCGGGCGACCAGGGCCTGATGTTCGGCTACGCGACGGACGAGACGCCGACGCTGATGCCGCTGCCGATCTTCCTGGCGCACCGCCTGGCGAAGCGCCTGTCCGAGGTCCGCAAGAACGGCACCATCCCCTACCTGCGCCCCGACGGCAAGACCCAGGTCACCATCGAGTACGACGGTGACAAGGCCGTCCGCCTCGACACGGTCGTGGTCTCCTCGCAGCACGCCAGCGACATCGACCTGGACTCCCTGCTGGCCCCCGACGTCCGCGAGTTCGTCGTGGAGGCGGAGCTGAAGGCGCTCCTGGACGAGGGCATCAAGCTCGACACCGAGAACTACCGCCTGCTGGTGAACCCGACCGGCCGCTTCGAGATCGGCGGCCCGATGGGCGACGCCGGCCTCACCGGCCGCAAGATCATCATCGACACGTACGGCGGCATGGCCCGCCACGGCGGCGGCGCCTTCTCCGGCAAGGACCCGTCCAAGGTGGACCGCTCGGCCGCCTACGCGATGCGCTGGGTCGCCAAGAACGTCGTAGCCGCCGGCCTCGCCGCCCGCTGCGAGGTCCAGGTCGCCTACGCGATCGGCAAGGCCGAGCCGGTCGGTCTCTTCGTCGAGACCTTCGGCACCGCCAAGATCGACCACGAGAAGATCGAGAAGGCGATCGACGAGGTCTTCGACCTGCGCCCGGCCGCCATCATCCGCGACCTCGACCTGCTCCGCCCGATCTACGCCCAGACCGCCGCATACGGCCACTTCGGCCGTGAGCTCCCCGAGTTCACGTGGGAGCGCACGGACCGCGTGGAGGCGCTGCGGCAGGCGGCGGGGCTGTAGTCCCACGGTTCGGTGCGAGGCCCGGTGCCCTTCGGGGCGCCGGGCCTCGGTGCGTTTCCGGCCCGGGGTGCGCGGGACTCGGGCGCCGCTGTTGTCAGTGGCGTTTGGAAGAATGCAAGCGTGAGCAGCGAGAACGGGCGGGGGGAAGGCGGCGCGGAGGGTGCGCCGCCCGAGCAGCTCGCGTTCATTCGGGAGAGTGTGCGCAAGGCGAAGGCTCCGCGGGCCAAGCCGCGGACGTGGCGGGGGGCCGCGCTGGCCGAGGAGCTGCCCGTTGCGCGGGTGCTCGTGGACAAAGGGGTGCTGCATCTCGACCGGTATTTCGACTATGCGGTGCCCGAGGAACTCGATGCCGAGGCCCAGCCGGGGGTGCGGGTGCGGGTGCGGTTCGGGGCCGGGCGGCATCGGGTGCGGGACGGGCGGCGTGAAGGTGGCGGGCTGATCGACGGGTTCCTCGTCGAGCGGCGGGCGGAGTCCGACTACTCCGGGCCGTTGGCCGCGCTGGCCCAAGTCGTGTCGCCCGAGCCCGTGTTGAGCGAGGAACTGCTCGGGTTGACCCGCGCTGTCGCCGACCGGTACGCGGGGAGTCTCGCCGATGTGCTGCAGCTCGCGGTGCCGCCCCGCAGTGCGCGGGCCGAGAAGCGGCCGTCGCCCGAGCCGTTGTCCGCGCCCGGGGTGCCGGACGCGGGGTCATGGGCACGGTACGAGCGAGGGGTCGCGTTTCTTGAGGCGCTGGCCTCCGGGGGTGCGCCGCGCGCCGTGTGGACCGCGCTGCCCGGTGCCGACGCGTGGAGCGATGAGCTGGCCCGGGCCGTCGTGGCGACGCTCGCCTCCGGACGCGGTGCGCTGGTCGTGTTGCCGGACGGGCGGGCCGTGGCGCGGGTCGACGCCGCGTTGACCTCGCTGCTGGGGGAGGGGCGGCATGCGGTGCTCACCGCCGAGGCCGGGCCCGAGAAGCGGTATCGGGAGTGGCTGGCCGTTCGGCGGGGGGCCGTACGAGCCGTCGTGGGGACGCGGGCCGCGATGTTCGCCCCGGTGCGGGATCTCGGGCTCGTCGCCATCTGGGACGACGGCGACGACAGCCACAGTGAGCAGCATGCGCCGCAGCCGCATGCGCGTGAGGTGCTGTTGCTGCGGGCCGCACAGGACAAGTGCGCCTTTCTGCTGGGCGGCTGGAGCTGCACGGTGGAGGCCGCGCAGCTCGTGCAGAGCGGGTGGGCGGGGCCACTGGTGGCGGCGCGCGAGCAGGTGCGGGGCGCCGCTCCGCTCGTCCGGACCGTGGGGGACGGGGATCTCGCGCGGGACGAGGCGGCGCGGGCGGCACGGCTGCCGAGCCTTGCCTGGCAGGTCGTCAGGGACGCCTTGCGCACCGGGCCGGTGCTCGTGCAGGTGCCGCGGAGGGGGTACGTGCCGCGGATGGCCTGCGCGCAGTGCCGGGCTCCCGCGCGCTGCCGTCACTGCGCCGGGCCGGTGGAGGCACAGGTCGCCGGGGCGTTGCGGTGCGGCTGGTGCGGGCGTGAGGAGGGTGCCTGGCACTGCCCGGAGTGCGGGTCGTTCCGGCTGCGGGCGCAGGTCGTGGGGGCACGGCGGACCGCCGAGGAGCTGGGGCGTGCCTTCCCGGCCGTTCCGGTGCGGACGTCGGGGCGTGAGCATGTGCTGGACACCGTGCCGGGGGCTCCCGCGCTGGTCGTGAGCACGCCGGGGGCCGAGCCGGTTGCCGAGGGCGGGTATGCGGCGGCTCTCCTGCTGGACGGTTGGGCCATGCTCGGGCGGCCCGATCTGCGCGCCGGGGAGGACGCGTTGCGGCGGTGGATCGCCGCGTCGGCGCTGGTACGGCCGCAGGGGGACGGCGGCACCGTGGTGGTCGTCGCCGAACCCACGTTGCGGCCCGTGCAGGCGCTGGTGCGCTGGGATCCCGTCGGCCATGCGGTACGGGAACTCGGTGAGCGCGCCGAACTGGGGTTTCCGCCGGTGTCCCGGATGGCTGCCGTGACCGGGCCCAGGGAGGCGGTCGCGGAGTTCCTGGAGGCGGTGGAACTGCCCCGGGAGGCTCAGGTGCTGGGGCCCGTGCCGTTGCCCGTCGCCGCGGCGGGGGGTCCGCGGCGAGTGGGGGCGCCGCCCGGGGAGCACTGGGACCGGGCCTTGATCCGGGTGCCGCCGGGGCGGGGGGCCGCGCTGGCGGCCGCGCTGAAGACCGCGCAGGCTGCGCGGATGGCCAAGGGGGGCGGGGAGGCGGTCCGGGTTCGGATCGATCCGCCTGATATCGGGTGAGGGGTGGCGATCGGCGGCCTTGGTCAGGCAGGGAGGTTGGCGACTTTGGTCAGGGACGGGGGTCGGCAACTTTGGTGGGGTGCGGCCGGTCGGTGACGGTGGTGGGGTGATCGGCTGTGGTGGTGCACGGTCGTGGGTGGCCGTTGGGCGGTGGGTGGCTGCTGGGGTGTGGTCGGCCGTTGCCGTTGCCGTTGCCGTTGCCGTTGCCGTGGTGGGGTGATCGGGTGCGGTGCTTGTCGTTCCGGGGGTGTGCGGGGCGGGACATGCTGCTGCCCTCCCGGGTTCGTGCCGGGAGGGCAGTGCGGGGGGTGTCAGCCGTTGCGCGGGCCTGGGAAGGCCGTTGGCCTGGCCTCGTCGCGGAGGGACGGGCTGCCTGCCGTCGGCTGGGTCGGCATGGAGCGGGCGGCGGGGACCGTCGGCACCGTGGGGAAGCCGGTGTTGACATTGACCGTGCGGGCGCTCTTCGGCTCCGCGGGGCGCTCGGCCTCGGTGGCGGTCTGCGCCGCGGCACGGCGTGATCCGTAACGGCGGTGCACGGCCTGCTTGGTGACGCCGAGTGCGGAGCCCACCGCGTCCCACGAGAAGCCGAGTGAGCGGTCGAAGTCCACGGCGGCCGTGACCAGGGTCTCGACGCTGTCGCGCAGTTCCTGCGCGAGGCGGACCGTCGGGGCGGGGGCGCGTCCGTAGACGACGAAGCCCGTGGACGGGCTGGAGCGGCGCGGGCGGTAGACGTTGCCCAGCTGGGCGGTGAGCGTGCGCAGTGCGTCCACCTGCCGGCGGACCCGCTCGATGTCCCGCACCAGCAAGTGCAGGCTGGCCCGAGCCTGGGCGTCGTGGGTTGCGTGGTCGGCCATGAACAAGCCTCTCGAACCGGCGTTGAAAAGGATCGGGCCGCGCGATGTGCGGCCCGTTGTGGTCAACTCTTTCTTGACCAACGCGGATCAGCTCCGCGGGTCACGCACTGGGGGCGTATGGGCGTATGCGTGCGCCCTTGTCACTCGGGCGTGCGCTGGCGCCCTTGCTCTTCTGCTCTCCGCCCCGCGCACTGCCCAGCGGCAGCACACCGCTGCGGGTGCGGGAGCCGTCCCCCGCCCTCCCCCATAGACTGGTGCGTCGCCCGCATCCAACACCCGCCCGAGAGGCCCGTACCCACCCATGAAGCTCGTCTTCGCCGGTACCCCCGAGGTCGCCGTTCCCGCACTGGACGCTCTGATCGCCTCCGGGCGGCACGAGGTGGCCGCCGTCGTCACGCGGCCGGATGCGCCGGCCGGGCGGGGGCGCAGGCTGGTCGCGAGTCCGGTCGGCGAGCGGGCGGCGGAGGCCGGGATCGAGGTGCTGAAGCCCGTCAAGCCGCGGGACCCCGCGTTCCTGGAGCGGCTCAAGGAGATCGCGCCGGACTGCTGCCCGGTCGTGGCGTACGGCGCCCTGCTGCCCCGCGTGGCCCTCGACGTGCCGGCCCACGGCTGGGTCAATCTGCACTTCTCGCTGCTGCCCGCCTGGCGGGGAGCAGCGCCCGTGCAGCACTCCGTGATGGCCGGTGACGAGATCACGGGCGCCTCGACGTTCCTGATCGAGGAGGGGCTCGACTCCGGGCCCGTCTACGGCACCCTGACCGAGACGATCCGGCCCACCGACACCAGCGGCGACCTGCTGACCCGGCTCGCCTTCGCCGGCGCCGGGCTGCTCGCGGCGACGATGGACGGCATCGAGGACGGCACCCTGAAGGCCGTGCCGCAACCCGCCGAGGGCGTCTCCATGGCCCCGAAGATCACCGTCGAGGACGCCCACGTCGACTGGTCGGCGCCCGCACTGCGGGTCGACCGCGTCGTGCGCGGGTGCACGCCGGCGCCCGGCGCCTGGACCACCTTCCGCGGTGAGCGGCTCAAGCTCATCCAGGTCGCCGCCGTGCCCGACCGCGACGATCTCGCCCCGGGGATCCTCTCCGTCGGCAAGAACAATGTGTACGTCGGTACGGGCTCGTACGCCGTCGAGCTGCTCTGGGTCCAGGCGCAGGGCAAGAAGCCCATGCGGGCGGCCGACTGGGCGCGTGGCGTGCGGGACGCGGACGGCGAGTCGCTCGGCGCGTAACGCGGCCCCCGGCGCCGACGTACGCTGGAGCAGCACCCCCCTTGACGGGCGCCCCTGCACGGGGGGCATCCCGCACATCTCCCCCTTTCGTCCGGAGCACCTTTTACGTGAGTGAGCAGTCCCGCCGACCCCGCAAGCCCTACCGTCGGCCCAAGAAGGACCCCGTCCGCATCCTCGCCTTCGAGGCCCTCAGGGCGGTGGACGAGCGGGACGCGTACGCCAACCTCGTGCTGCCGCCGCTGCTCAGGAAGGCGCGGGAGAAGGGCGACTTCGACGGGCGGGACGCCGCGCTCGCGACCGAGCTGGTGTACGGGACGCTGCGCCGGCAGGGGACGTACGACGCCGTCATCGCCGCTTGTGTGGACCGGCCCCTGCGTGAGGTCGACCCGCCCGTGCTGGATGTGCTGAGCCTCGGGGTGCATCAGCTGCTCGGCACGCGGATCCCGACGCACGCCGCCGTGTCCGCCTCCGTGGAGCTGGCCCGGGTCGTGCTCGGGGACGGGCGGGCCAAGTTCGTCAACGCCGTGCTCAGGAAGGTCGCGCAGGACGATCTCGACGGGTGGCTGGCGCGTGTCGCGCCGCCTTACGACGACGACCCCGAGGATCACCTCGCCGTCGTGCACTCGCATCCCCGCTGGGTCGTCTCCGCGCTGTGGGACTCACTCGGCGGCGGGCGTGCCGGGATCGAGGAGCTGCTGGAGGCCGACAACGAGCGGCCCGAGGTCACCCTCGTCGCCCGGCCGGGGCGGTCCACGACCGAGGAACTGCTCGGCGAGGAGGCCGCGGTGCCGGGGCGCTGGTCGCCGTATGCCGTGCGGCTCACCGAGGGCGGTGAGCCCGGTGCGATCGAGGCGGTCCGGGAGGGGCGGGCCGGTGTGCAGGACGAGGGCAGTCAGCTCGTCGCGCTCGCGCTGGCCAACGCGCCCGTCGACGGTGCCGACAAGAGGTGGCTGGACGGGTGCGCCGGGCCCGGCGGCAAGGCCGCGCTGCTCGCCGCGCTCGCCGCCGAGCGGGGCGCGGTCCTCCTCGCCTCCGAGAAGCAGCCCCATCGGGCGGGGCTGGTCGCGAAGGCACTCCACGGGAACCCCGGGCCCTGCCAGGTCATCGCCGCGGACGGGACCCGGCCGCCCTGGCTGCCCGGTTCGTTCGACCGGGTGCTGATGGACGTGCCCTGCACCGGGCTCGGGGCGCTGCGGCGGCGGCCCGAGGCGCGCTGGCGGCGGCGGCCCGAGGATCTCGACGGATTCGCTCCACTGCAGCGCACCCTGTTGCGGAACGCACTCGACTCCGTGCGGGTCGGCGGGGTCGTCGGCTACGCCACCTGCTCGCCGCACCTCGCCGAGACCCGGGCCGTCGTCGACGACGTGCTCAAGCAGGATCCGCACGCCGAGCTCCTCGACGCCCGCCCGCTGCTGCCCGGCGTACCGGACCTGGGCGAGGGTCCCGACGTACAGCTGTGGCCGCATCGGCACGGGACCGACGCGATGTATCTGGCGCTCATCCGCCGGACCGCGTGACGCTCTGAGCGGGTTCGCGGCCCCTGGCCGGACCGTCCCCCTTCGCCAGCCGGTGCGGCCACCAGACCTTCGGGCCGACGTCGAGGAACAGGGACGTGACCAGGATCGAGCGGACGATGAGGGTGTCCAGCAGGACACCGAGGGCGACCGTGAAGCCGATCTCCGCGAAGGCGACCAGGGGGAGGGTGCCGAGGGCGGCGAACGTGCCGGCCAGGACCAGCCCGGCGGAGGTGATGACCGCTCCGGTCGCCGCCAGACCTGTGATCACGCCCGGCCGGGTGCCCTGGCGAACCGCCTCCTCGCGGATGCGGGTGCTCAGGAAGATGTTGTAGTCGATGCCCAGGGCCACCAGGAAGACGAAGACGAACAGCGGGAAGTCCGTCGACTCGCCCGCGTAGTCGAAGACGTACCGGAAGGCCAGGGCGCTGATGCCGAGGGCCGCCGCGAACGACAGGATCACCGTCCCGATCAGCAGCAACGGGGCGACCAGGGCGCGGAGCAGGGCACACAGGATCAGCAGGACGACCACCAGTACCAGCGGGATGATCAGCACGTTGTCGTGCGTGGTCGCCTCGTCCATGTCCAGCAGGGCCGCCGTACCGCCGCCCACCTGGGCGTCCGCGTCCGGCACCGCGTGCACGGCGTCGCGGACCCGTTCCACGGTCTCTTTGGCGGCCTCGCTGTCGGCGGGGTCGGTCATCGTGGCCTCGAAGAGGACCTTGCCCTCGAAGGACGGTTTCGTGCCCGGTGGCAGGCCCAGCGACTCGGGGACGACGCCCTCGCTCGCGGCCACCGCCTCGCTGACCTGCCGGGCCTGCGCCTGGTTGCTGACGATGACCAGGGGATCGCCGCTGCCCGCGGGGAAGTAGCGCTCCGAGACCTCCTGGCCGGTGATCGAGTCCCGGGTGCCGGTGAACGCGTCGGCGTTGCTGATGCCCTCGGCACGCAGCTGGATCAGGCCCAGCGAGCAGACCGCGAGGATCAGCGCGGTCACGCCCCACACCATGCGTGGGCGGTGGGACATACGGCGGCCCATACGGGCCCACACGCCCCGCTCGGTCGGTTCGGGGGAGCCGTAGTGCGGGATCACCGGCCAGAAGATCCAGCGGCCGAAGAGCACCAGCAGGGCCGGGAACAGCGACATCATCGCCAGCAGCGCGACGGCGACGCCGATCGCCGCGACCGGGCCGAGGCCGCGGGTCGAGTTCATCTCGGCGGCCAGCAGCACCAGCATGCTCAGTACGACCGTGGCGCCGGACGCGATCACCGCGGGCCCGGCGCGGTGCAGGGCCAGGGCCATCGCCTCGTGCCGGTCCTCGTGGCGGCGCAGCTCTTCCCGGTAGCGGGCGACCAGGAGCAGGGCGTAGTCCGTCCCCGCGCCGAAGACGAGCACGGTGAGGATGCCGGCGCTCTGGCCGTTCACCGTCAGGCCCGCGTGCTCGGCGAGGAAGTAGATCAGGGCCTGTGCGGTGAACAGGGCGGCGATCACGGAGAGCAGCGGGATCAGCAGGAGCGAGGGGCTGCGGTACGTCAGCAGCAGCATGACGATGACGACGCCCATCGCGGACAGCAGCAGCGTCGAGTCGATGCCCTCGAAGGCCTCGGCGAAGTCCGCGGAGGTGCCGCCCGGCCCGGTGATGTGCACCGCGAGCCCGTCGCCGCCCTCTCCGGTGATGTCCCGGATCGAGTCGACCGCGGGCGCGATGCGCTCCCAGCCCTTCTCGTCCATGGTGATCGGGACGTAGATCTGGGCGGCCCGCGGATCGGTTTCCCGGTCGAAGGCCGGGCCGCGGGTCTCCGCGCCCCGGATGCCGTGGTCGGTGAGCCGCTTGAGCTGCCGCACGTCCTCGGTGATCCGCGCGCGGTCCTGCGCGGTCAGACCGCTCTCGCGCGCGTAGATCACGATCGCCGGGATCGTCTCGGGCCTGAAGTCCTCGGAGATCTCCAGGACTTGGGTCGATTCGGCGGACCCGGGCAGCCAGGAGGCCGCGTCGTTGTCCTGGGCGTCGGTGAGCCTCTGGGCGAAGGGCGCCATCAGGAAGAGCACCGCCAGCCACAGCACCAGTACGACCCACTTGGCACGCCGTCCACAGACGAGATGTGCGATACCGCGGTTACTCGCCATGGGGACCTCCGCACCAGCGCCCAGGGGGCGCGGGGCTGTGATGTACGCGGTTCTGCCGTGCGGGCGCGACCAGCCACATACAACCCGCAATCGGCGTGAAACCACCACCCTCTGGACCCCCGGCCCTCAAGCCCGGCGGAGCGCATACGCTTGGGGCATGGCCGTGCAGATCAACCCCAGCATCCTGTCCGCCGACTTCGCCCGGCTCGCCGACGAGGCGAAGGCGGTCGAAGGGGCCGACTGGCTCCACGTCGACGTCATGGACAGCCATTTCGTCCCGAACCTCACGCTCGGTGTGCCGGTCGTAGAGTCCCTGGCCCGTGCGACGGACACCCCGCTGGACTGCCATCTGATGATCGAGGACCCTGATCGGTGGGCGCCTCAGTACGTCGAAGCGGGTGCCGGTTCCGTCACGTTCCATGTCGAGGCGGCCTCCGCTCCCGTGCGGCTGGCCCGGGAGATCCGGGCGAAGGGTGCCCGTGCCTCCCTGGCGCTCAAGCCGGCGACGCCCATCGAGCCGTATGAGGATCTGCTCCCCGAACTCGACATGTTGCTGATCATGACGGTCGAGCCGGGCTTCGGTGGCCAGGCGTTCCTCGACATCATGCTCCCGAAGATTCGCCGCACCCGCGAGTTGATCAGCAAGCACGGCCTTGAACTGTGGCTCCAGGTGGACGGCGGGGTCGCCGCCTCGACGATCGAGCAGTGCGCCGAGGCGGGGGCCGATGTCTTCGTCGCCGGTTCGGCGGTGTACGGGGCCGAGGACCCGGCCGAAGCGGTCCGTGCGCTGCGCGCCCAGGCGGAGGCGGTCACGAGGACCGCCGCCTGGGCATGCGGCCACTGAGCCAAGACAACGTGAACGGCGCCCATCTGGGCGGATCAAGAGCGCCGAATCTGCAAGGATGAACGGCGAATCCAGAGTGTGAACAGCAGTGAGGAGAGCGCCGTGTCGGGTATGTCGGCGGGCCGGTCAGCCATGCGGATGGGACCCGCTGAGCTGGTGCAGGCGGCGGCCATGGCCCGCCGCTTCTACCTTGAGGGCAAGTCCAAGATCCAGATCGCCGAGGAGTTCGGCGTCAGCCGCTTCAAGGTGGCCCGGGTCCTGGAAACCGCTCTCGAACGGGATCTCGTGCGTATCGAGATCCGCGTCCCGGCCGAACTGGACGCCGAGCGCTCCGACGCGCTGCGTGCCCGCTACGGCCTCAGGCATGCCGTCGTGGTCGAGTCCCCGGCCGAGCCCGAGGACTCGCCCGACCCCGAGAACCTCGGTGAGGTGGCCGCCGACCTGCTCGGCGAACTCGTCAACGAGGGCGATGTGCTCGGCCTGGCCTGGGGCCGCTCCACCATCCACATGGCCGCGGCCCTCAACCGGCTGCCGCCCTGCACGGTGGTGCAGCTGACGGGCGTGTACGACGCCGGGACCGCCGAGCGCGGTTCGGTGGAGGCCGTGCGGCGGGCCGCCCAGGTGTCCGGCGGCGACGCCCACCCCATCTACGCGCCCATGCTGCTGCCGGACGCGGCCACCGCTGCCGCGCTGCGCAACCAGACCGGGATCGCGCGGGCCTTCGAGTACTTCGACAAGGTCACGGTCGCCTGTGTCTCCATCGGCTCCTGGGAGCCGGGCATCTCGACGGTGTACGACATGCTCAGGGACGAGGAGCGCGCGCACTACTCGTCCCTCGGTGTCGCCGCCGAGACGTCCGCGCACCTCTTCGACGCCGAGGGCCGCCGGGTCGGACGGGACCTGGGCGAGCGGTGCATCACGGTCAAGGCCGACCAGCTCCGCCGTATCCCCGAGGTCGTCGCGATCGCGGGCGGAGCGCGGAAGGCGGCCGCGATCGACGCGGTGCTGCGGTCGGGGCTGGTCACCAGCCTGGTGACGGACACGTCCGCGGCCGACTACCTGATGACGACCGGCCCGACACCGCGTCCGGCGCTCAACCGGGCCGACCCGGACGGGCCCTGACGGTCAGTCGTGCGGGGGCGGCTTCATGCGCTTCCGCTCAGCATGACCAGCACACCGGTGACCACTGCGACTCGTTCAGGGCGGTACTGAGATGACGGAAGTCGTGGTCACGCTGGACCTCGACGGGATCACGGACAAAGCGGGGCTGATGGACCGTTGCGCCCGGACCCTGGAACTGCCCGACTGGTTCGGGCGCAACTGGGACGCGCTGGCCGACAGCCTCTCCGACCACGGCCTCTGGCCGGGGGACTCCGCGGAGAAGGGGCTGCTGATCGTCGTACGGAACTGGCAGCCGTACGCCGCCGCCCGCCCGGGCGAGTGGGAGACCGCACGGGACGTGTTCGGGCAGGCGGCCGACACGGCGCCGACGCTGACTGTGGCGCTGGCTCTCGGGGGTACCCCCTGAGGCCCCCCGCGTGATCAGCGGGCGGTCACGTCATCGTGGGAATCACGAAGTGCGCACCCGCACCGGAATCGGTGGTGGCGCTGGGCCACCGCTGGGTCACCGTCTTGGTCCGGGTGTAGAACCGGATCGAGTCCGGCCCGTGCTGGTTGAGGTCGCCGAATCCGGAGCGCTTCCAGCCACCGAAGGTGTGGTAGGCGATCGGCACCGGAATCGGCACATTGATTCCGACCATGCCCACCTGGACACGAGTGGCGAACTCGCGGGCGGCCTCGCCGTCGCGCGTGAAGATCGCGACCCCGTTGCCGTACTCGTGCTCCGAGGGCAGCCGCAGCGCCTCCGCCAGGGTGTCGGCGCGCACGACCTGGAGCACCGGGCCGAAGATCTCCTCCCGGTAGATCCGCATGCCGCTGGTGACGTGGTCGAACAAGGAGGCCCCGGTGAAGAAGCCCTCCTCGTGACCGGGCAGGCGGAAACCGCGGCCGTCGACGAGGAGTTCGGCGCCCTCGGCGACTCCCAGCTCGACGTACTGGTTCACGCGCGCTACGGCGTCCGCTCCGACGAGCGGTCCGAAGTCGGCCCGCGGGTCGTCCGACCTTCCGATCCGCAGCGCCTCCACCCGTGACACCAGCTTGGGGAGCAGCCGCTCGGCCGTCTCCTCCCCGACGGGGACGACCACCGACAGCGCCATGCAGCGCTCGCCCGCCGATCCGTAGGCGGCGCCGACGATCGCGTCCGCCGCCTCGTCGAGATCGGCGTCGGGCAGCACCAGGGCGTGGTTCTTGGCTCCGCCGAAGCACTGGGCGCGTTTGCCGTGGCGGGCCGCGGTCTCGTACACGTGCTGGGCGATCGGCGTCGACCCGACGAATCCCACCGCGCGGACGCGCTCGTCCGAGAGCAGCACGTCGACCGACTCGCGGTCGCCGTTGACCACGGTGAACACGCCGGGCGGGAGCCCTGCCTCCGCCAGCAGGGAGGCGAGCATCAGAGGGACCGAGGGATCACGCTCGGACGGCTTGAGGACGAAGGCGTTGCCGCAGGCTATCGCCGGAGCCGCCTTCCACAACGGGATCATGGCAGGGAAGTTGAACGGGGTGATGCCGGCGACCACCCCGAGGGGCTGCCGCATCGAGTAGACGTCGATCCCCGTGCCCGCGCCGACCGTGTGCTCGCCTTTGAGCAGATGCGGAATGCCGATCGCGAACTCGACGACGTCCAGACCGCGGCGGATGTCGCCCTCGGCGTCGGCGAGCGTCTTGCCGTGCTCGCTCGACAGCTTCGCCGCCAGCACCGCCAGGTCACGCTCTACGAGCTGCACGAACCGCATCAGCACCCGCGCCCGGCGCTGGGGGTTCCACGCCGCCCACTCCCGTTGCGCCTGCTCGGCGGCGTCGATCGCCGCGGTCGTCTCCGCACGGTCGGCAAGCGCGACGCGTGCCTGGACCCGCCCTGTGTTCGGGTCGTACACATCCGCGAGGCGGCCGGACTCTCCCGGCACCTGCTTGCCGCCGATGAAGTGGGGCAGGATCTCCGGCTCCGTCACGGCGCCTCGATCTCGGAGCGGTCGACGATCGGGTTGCGCACGGCCCCGATGCCCTCGACCTCGACCTCGACGACGTCGCCGGGCTGGAGGAAGACCTCCGGTTTCCGGCCCGCGCCGATGCCTCCCGGGGTCCCGGTGGCGATCACGTCCCCGGGCAGGAGAGTGATGGTGTCGGACAGGTACGACACGATCGCGGCGACGTCGTGGATGAGGTCGCGGGTGTTCCCGTCCTGCATGATCTCGCCGTTGACGCGAGTGGTGACGCGCAGTGCGGCCGGCGACAGTTCGTCCGCGGTGACCACGACCGGACCGATCGGCCCGCTGCGGTCCGCGTTCTTGCCGACGGTGAACTGAGGGGTCGCCAGCTGCTTGCGCCGGGCGCTGAGGTCGTTGAAGGCCGTGTAGCCGAAGATGTGGTCGAGGGCCGTCTCCGGCGTGACGTTCCACGCCGGGGTCCCGACGACGGCGGCCAGTTCGACCTCCCAGTCGAGGCCCGGCTCGTTCGGGGGGACCGGCACGGGCGTGCCGTCGGTGACGAGGGTGCTGGCCCAACGCCCGAAGATCATGGGCAGTTTCGGCACGTCGAGCCCTGCGAGGTCTTTCGATTCCCCCGCGTGGGAGTGGTAGTTGATGCCCACGCAGAAGACCCGAGAGGTGAGGGGAACCGGGGGCACCTGCTCCAGGTCGGTGAGCAGCAGGGTCGGTGTGCCCGCCTCGGACGCCAACGCCGCGGGGACGTCTGCGTAGAACTCATCGAGCGGGGCGATGGGGGCGACCTTGTCGCCGGAGACGGCACCGACGAACCGGCGGCCGTTCTCGGCGTAGGCGATCAGACGCATGAAGTGCTCCTGTCGGTGGTGCGGGCGGTCCCGGTCACGAATCGGTCCCGGTCACGAATCGGTCTGTCGTGCCAGCAGGGCCATGTCGACGATGCCGTCCTCGCCGTGCTCGGCGACGTAACCGCGCACCCTCTCCATGATGGTCTCGGGCGGTTCGTCGAGGTCGACTTCGAGGAGGAACCCCTGCCGGGCCTTCAGCCCCGTCGGCCAGTAGAGCTCCAGGCGGTTGCCCTCGGGGTCGTAGAAGTAGACGCCGATCGCGTTGCCGTGCGTGACGGTGTACTCGAAGCGCACGCCCTCGGCCACCAGTTTGCGGTAGAAGTCGATGACGTCCTGGAGCGTGGGGCAGCGGAAGGAGATCTGCTGCAGCAGCATCGCGCCCGGCTCCGCGGTGCGGCCGGCGCAGAGCAGGACCTCGTGGTGTTCGATGTCGGGCCGGGAACTGAGGAAGTACAGCCCCGCCTTCTCGTCGATGTCCGAGACCTGAAGGCCCAGCGTGTCCCGGTAGAACGGGAGCATGGTGTCGATGTCGTGCACGTGGATGCCGACGTGCGCGAGTTCCTCGATGTGCGGCATGGCGTGTTCCTCCGAACCGAAGTGGGTCAGTGGGCGATGTGCCCGATGTTGGTGTGAATCGCACGCAGGGGGGATTCGTAGTGACGTGGCCCGCCGTTCCCCGCCATGATCACGGAGAACACCCGCTTGGCGTTCTCCCCGAGGAACCCGCGAATGTCCTCCTCGGTGAACCCCCGGTCGAGGAGAGCGGCCGTCAGTACGGTGTAGCGGTCCCGGGTCATCAACTCGGGGATGTGGTGCTGGTTGACCGGGCGCGGAGTGGCGGCGAGCTTCTCGTCCGAGATCTCGCCCTTCTTGAAGGTGACGGACTGGACGGGGCGGTTCTCGCCCTGGAAGTGCCCCCAGCCCTGGTACGGCTCCTCGAAGCCGAGCCCTACGCTCCGCGGGCCGGCGACCCGCGCCACGTACTCGATCTGGTCGACGAAGTGGGTCAGTTCCACCGGCTCCACGGGACGGACCAGCTGGCTGGCCGGTTGCAGCGCGATCAGGCCCCCGGCCGCACCGAGCTTGCGCAGCACCTCGTCCGACTTGTTCTTCTCGTGCGGGGAGAGCCCGTAGGCGCACGCGTGGCTCACGTAGGTCGGCTTGGTCGAGACGTCGAGGACGTCCAGGGAGGTCCGCTCGTTGGCGTGAGCGATGTCGACCGCGATGCCGACCGCGTTCATCCGCTGCACCACGGCGCAGCCGAAATGCGTCAGCCCCGACTCGTAACGCTCGTGATGGGCGCTGCCGATGGCGTTGTGCCCGCGGACGACGATCGTGGAGCTGCGCTGGCCCAGCCGGTGGAAGAAGTCGACATCGTCGAGGGTGCGGAAGTTGTCACCGAAGTGGAGGCTGATGAGGACGCCGATACGACCCGAGGCGCGGGCGGCGTCGAAGTCGGCGCCGGTGGAGATCCGCATGAGCTGGTCGCGGTGGTCGTGCAGGACCGAGTTCCACGCGGCCAGTTGACGAACGACACCGTCGAACGGGTTCAGATCCATGCAGAAGGTGGGGCAGACGACGATGTCGAGGTGCGCCGCGCGCCAGTCGGCGATGACGGCGTCGTTCACCTCGAAGGGATCGAACAGGAAACGGTCGGCTCCGCCGTTCGGTGAGCAGGGCAGCTCTGATCCCTGTAGCAGGAAGGCTTCTTGGACGAGGTCCTCGGCCCGGGCCCTGGCCGGGGCTGAGATTGCGGTGGACACGCATGCTCTCCTTCGCGGTTTGAGAGGCGCTCCGCGGGATGGGTTGTCGTTTGACTGCGGCGCCGTCGTGGCTGGTCGCGCTCGCGCGGCGGAGCCGCATATTCAGTACAGCCCCGCGCCCCTTTGGGGCGCTGCCGAACCGCAGCTGACTTCGCCGAGCCGGCTTAGGAAGAATCGGCGTGGCCGCCGAGCAGGGCCGTGCCTCGGTCCGCGACCGCCCTGACCAGCCCTACGTGCTCGTCGGCCTGCGCGGCGGAACGGGGTTCGGCGAAGCCGTAGACGTGCAGGGCGATGACCACCGACCCCGCCTCGTCGAAGACCGGCACGGTGATGAGTCCGACCGTGCCGGGGGTGACCTCGTCCTCGGAGGGGTCGTAGGTCAACTGCGCGAACATGCCGTGCAGATCCTCCCCCGCCAGCGAGGAGGGGTCGGCCTCCATGAGATCCAGCGCGGAGAGCGCGGAGGTGTTGTCCGCCCGCAGCGCCAGGGAGTATCCGCGCTGCCGGACCGCGGTGAGGTGCTCGCGCTGGACGGTCCGCGCTCCGGCCGACGGCATCCGGGACAGCCACTGCCCGACGCGGTCCTCGTCCGCCCAGGCCGCCAGTACCGACGCCGTCGGAGCGGAGAAAGGCAGCCGCTGTCCCACCAGGGTGCCGGAGGCGTCCCGCCGGGCGGTCGCCCCCGCGGACGCGATCACGACCACCTCACCGCCGTCGAGCGCGGTCGCGATGCACCGTCCGGCCACCTTTCCGGCGAGTTCCTCCATCTCCGTCCTGATCAACTCGACGGCGCGCAGACCGGCGGTCAGGTCGCCGCGGGTGTCGAGTTCGGTGACCGAGTGCCGGGCGAAACGTCCGTATCCGCCCTGGAAGAACAGCAGCGGGGCCGACCCCGACGCCACGTCGAGGTCGCTGACGCGGCCGAACACGGCGTAGTGGTCGCCCGCCTCGTGCACCGCGTCCAGCTCGCAGTCGATCCACGCGACGACACCGTCCAGCAAGGGCATGCCGGAGGGCGATGTGCCGACCTCCAGTCCGGCGAACTTGTCCTTCCCGCGGGCCGCGAAGCGCCGGCACACGTCCTCCTGGTCGGCGGCCAGGATGTTCACGCAGAACCTCCCGGCGCTCTCGATCTTCGGCCAGCTGGTGGAGGAACGGTCCGGGAAGAAGGCCACCATCGGCGGTGACAGGGACACCGACGAGAACGAACCGACGACCATGCCGGCGCGGTTCCCGTCCGGACGGGCCGCGGTGACGACGCAGACCCCTGTCGGGTACTGGCCCAGGACCCGGCGGAACCAGGCCGGATCGGCCGCCCGGTTCTCCCGCCGGGTGTCGCCGGCATCGAAGGTGGCGAAGGCGGCGCCGACGCCGCTGTCAGAGGGCACGGTAGGCACCCGCCTCGGCTCCGGTCGGCTCCAGGCCGAGGAGCACCTTGCCCGCCGTCTCGGTGTGGAAGTCGGCATCGCCGCTGTTGTGGTTGAGCAGCACGGCCATGTCCCGTTTGATCCGGTCCAGTTCGGAGCCCCGGCGGAACATGCTGCCGCCGCTCACCCTCGTCACCAGTTCCACCGCCTCGGCGGCCTGTGTGATGGCGCTGACCGAGCTGAGGCGCATGATCGCCCGGGCCGGGAGGTCCGGATTCCCGGCGTGGCCGGCGTAGTGCGCGCCGGCCTCGTCCGACTGCGCCCGGGCCATGAGCGTGGCGCTGTGCAGCAGGGTCACCGCCTTGGCGTACCGGCTGTGGGTGAGCGGGGCCTGGACGAGCGGGCCCCCGTTCACCGGCCGTTGCCTGCGCCCGGCGATCTCCGTGCGGAACACCTCCAGGGCGCGCTCCGCGGAGCCGATGGCGAACGCCGGGTGGAAGATGCCCGCCGCCCGGTAGATCGGCATGCGCAGCAGGCTGTGTCCGGGCCGGTGCAGGGCACCCGGCGTCTCGGTGCCGTGGAAGTCCGGGGTGTGCAGCGCGTGGTGGGCCGGCACGAACACCCCCTCGGCCTTGACGTCGTTGCTGCCGGTGCCGCGCATTCCGGTCGTGTGCCAGACGTCGACGACCTCCAGCTCGCTGACCGGGATGAGGCACACGAACCGGGTCGCGGGCTGGTCGCCGGTCGCCTCGACCGGGACATCGACGAAGCACCAGTCGGAGTGCATGACGCCGCTGCAGAAGTCCCAGCGGCCCGTGACCCGGATGCCCCCGTCGACCAACTCGCCGCGAGAGCCGGGCAGGGGGTGGAAGCTGCCCGCGGAGAGTGCGAAGCCCCGGTCGGCGAACACCTCTTGCTGGGTCTCGGCGGGGAACCGGCCGAGCGCGGCGTTGTGGTAGGCGAGGAAGGTCGCGGTCCACGCGGTCGACGTACAGGCGGTCCCGAGGAGCAGCGCCAGTTCGAAGAGGGCGTCGATCTCCAGTTCAAGGCCGCCGAACTCGGCGGGGGCGTGCATGGCGAAGACCCCTGCCTCGGTGAGGTCCTGGATCGTCGCGTCGGGCAGGCGGCGCAGGTCCTCCGCCTGTTCCGCGCGGCTTCGGATGCCGGGCAGCAGGGCCCTCACCCGGTCGAGCAGCTCCTCCGTCCGCCGGTTGCGATCGCTTGCGGCGACGCGGCCGTCGGCGGTCTCGGTCGAGAAGCCGTCGACGTCGTCGGACCGCGTACGGGGGTTCGTGTCGTCACTCGTCTTCAGCATGAAAGAACCGTAGATTCCTTGGTCGGCCGGAAGGCGTCTCGATGTGGTACGCCGGTCACGGGGTCAGGAAGCCCGCGTCGACCGGCAGCGCGACACCGGTGACGTAGCGGGCGTCATCGCTCACGAGCCAGAGAAGCGCGCGGCTGACGTCGGCGGCCTCGATCATCGGCACCGGCAACAGGTTCGCCATCTCGGTGACGACCCGGGGATCGCTGGTGAGGTAGCGCTGTACCCCGTCGTTCATCACCATGGGTGTCGGCACTCCCGTGGGATGCACCGTGTTGACCCGGATCATGTGCGGGGCGAGCCAGTGCGCGAATCCGCGCATCAGGCCGACCACGCCGTGCTTGGCGGCGATGTAGGAGTCCACTCCCGCCGTCCCGTTGTCACCCCGGCCCGACAACCCGTGGGACGAGCTGACCAGCGCGAAGCACCCGCCCGCACCACGCTCGATCATCCTCGGTACGACCGAGTGCACCGTGTTCCAGACCCCGCGCAGGTTCACGTCGATGACGTCGCGGAACACCTGTTCCTGGTCGGGGTGGTCGCTGCCGTGTCCGGCGACTCCGGCGTTGGCGATCACGATGTCGATGTCGCCTAGTTCGGCGGTGCCCTGGTCGACCGCCTGCCGCAACGCGTCCGCGTCGCGGACGTCCGCCTGCAGCCCGACGGCTCGGGCGCCGGTGGCTTCGACGAGTTTCACGGTCTCGGCGAGGTCGTCCGCCGTTGCCAGACCGTAGCTGAGGGTCTCGATGTCGGCGCAGATGTCGAGCGCCAGGATGTTCGCGCCCTCTTCCGCGAGGGTCACCGCATGGCTGCGGCCCTGGCCGCGGGCCGCACCTGTGATCATGACCGTTTTGCCGTCCAGCTTACCCATGGCGCGTCCTCCTGTTTTCCTGGCTGTGTTTCGTTGCCTGTGTTTCCGTCAACGGACGAGGATTCCGGCGTCGACCGGCAGGGCCGCGCCCGTGATGTAGCGGGATTCGTCGCCTGCGAAGAACAGTGCCGCGTTGGCGATGTCGATCGGATCGACCCAGGGGACCGGGAGGGCGTGCATGGTCGTCGTCACTTGTGCCAGGTCGTCCCGGGTGGGCGAGTCGACGGTCGGTACGAACAAGCGGTACAGCGCGTCGTTCTGCACCATCGGGGTGTCGACCGTGGTCGGCAGGATGGAGTTGACGCGGATCCTGTGGGCGCCCAGTTCGTGCGCGAGCGTCCGCATGAGGCCGAGGATGCCTGCCTTGGCCGCGGCATAGTGGCCGATGTTCGCGAAGCCCTTCAGCGCGGCCCCCGAGCTGGTGAGGATCACGCTTCCTCCGCGGCCTCCCTCGATGATGTGCGGAACGCCCGCCTTGCACGTGCGCCAGACGCCGCCGCGGTTGGTCGCGATCATCTCCTCCCACTGTGTCTCCGTCATCTCCTGAAAAGAGGCAGGCCCGGAGATGCCGGCGTTGGCCGCGACGACGTCGAGCCTGCCGAGTTCTGCCACGCCTTCCGCGACGGCTGCTTCGAGGGCCGGGAGGTCCCGCACGTCCACGACCCCGGTCACGACACGGCGTCCCAGGCCGGTGACCATGGACGCGGTCTCCTTGAGGTCCTCCTTCGTCCCGCCCGGGTACGCCATGGTGCAGTCGGCGCAGTTGTCCACGGCGATGATGTCGGCGCCTTCTTCTGCCATCCGGACCGCCAGAGCACGTCCCTGTCCACGGGCTGCTCCGGTGATCAGAGCGACCTTGCCGTCGATTCGTCCGGGCATCGGCTACTTCTCCTCTGCGAGGCCGGCTCCCCGCGGAGCCGGAATTGCTGTCTGCGCGCGCGCGAACGAGGCGAGTCGCTCGGTCGCGACGCGGGCCGCGGTGAGGCAGCCGAAGCCGTGCCAGGTGTGCAGGACGTCGGGCCACACCTCATGGCTCACGGCCACCCCTGCCGCGCTCATCTCCTTGACCAGCGCGAGAGTGTCGTCCAAGAGGACCTCGTCCTGGCCCACCTGGACGAGGGTCGGCGGCAGTGCCGCCAGGTCCCCGAACAGAGGTGAGCAGGCTGCGGCGTCGGCGCCGGCGAGGAACGCCGTCACCGCGCGAGCGATCGACTCGCGGGAGGTCAACGGGTCGGTCGCGGCGTTCGTCGTATGGCTGCGGCCGGACACCGTGAAGTCGACCAGCGGGGACTGGAGCACCAGTCCGGCGGGGCCCGGGAGGCCCAGTCGCCGGGCCTCCCGCAGAACGAGAAGGGCGAGGCCACCGCCCGCGGACCCGCCGCTGACGATCACCCGCCGGGCATCGACACCGGACTCCAGCAGCGCGCGATAGGCGGTCGTCCCGTCGTGCACGGCCGCCGGATACGGATGCTCCGGCGCGAGCCGGTAGCCGACCGAGACCGCGCTCCCGCCGAGGGCGAGCGCCATCCGCGACAGGTAGAGCCGATCGTCCCACGGCCCGCCGATGGTGAATCCGCCACCGTGGAAGTGCAGCAGCACCGGGCCGTCCGGGTCGGCCGCCGTGGCCCGGCTGACCTCGACGGGAACACCGTCCGGACCGGCCGCCATGGCCCGGCTGACCTCGACGGGAACACCGTCCAGGTCGATCTGGCGGATGTCCACGCCCGGCTCGGCGGCACCCCGCAGGGGCGCCATCCGAGCCAGCACCTCACGCACCTGGGGGAGTGCGGAGCACTGCGCGCTCCAGCCACGCAACGCGGCGACCCAGTCGAGCGCCAGTGCCAGCTCGGCACGGGCGCCTTGGCCACGCTCGGCTTCCTCGCGTTCCTTCCCCGCCACGGCCGGCCCCGTCCCTCAGCTGACCTTGCCGCCGGCGTCGACGTACTTCTGGCTCGCGACCTTGATGCTCTCGCGCTGTTCGCCGAGCCGGAGCCCCCGCGTGGCGAGCGCGCGCTGGACGGCGATCTCCATGGGGCGCGAGGAGCCCTGGAAGTGCGGCATGACCTCACGCGAGATCAGTTCGAGCGACCGGAACTCGGCGTCCTGGGCGGCCCAGTCGGTGCCACTGATCACCAGCAGCGTGCCGAAGCCGTCGGCGGCGTGGTACATGTGCTCGATGAAGGCGATCGCGTCGTCGGGGTCACCGACGCAGATCAGGTGCGTGTCGCGGACGCCTTCGATCATCTGCTGGACCGTCGGCTGCACGGGCGGCCCCTCCGGGGCCCCGTTGGACTCCGCCTGCTCCTCCATCCACGCGAACGTCCGCTCGCTGACGTTGGCCACGTAGTCCATGTGGCGGGGGAAGCCCTTCTCCACCTCCGCGTAGGCACGTTCCCGTGTCTCGGCGACGTGCATGAAGGCGACGACCCGGTACTGCGAGCGGCTCACCGTGTTCCCGTGGACCGCCGCCTGCTCCTCGGCGATCCTCCACATGTTGCTCAGTGCGGCGTAACCGCGACGGCTGCTGGCTCCGAGGGACAGCAGCCCCGCGCCGTACTTCCCCGCGAGCGTCGGGCCGAAGGGCGACTCCATCGAGGTGAAGACGAGCTCCGGGGTCGGCTGCTGGAACGGCTTGACCTGGAGGTAGGCGTCATCGAGGGTGAACCACGGCGAGTGGTGCGTGACGCCCTCCTCGCTGGTCAGCAGCTTGAGGATGACATCGATCGACTCCGCCATGCGGTCCCGGGTCTCCGACCACGGCACACCGATCATGGCCGCGTCGCTCGGCAGCGACCCCGGGCCCACGCCGAGGATCGACCGGCCCATCGACAGGTGGTCGAGCAGCACGGCGCGCTGAGCGACGTGGAAGGGGTGGTGATAGGGCAGAGACGCCACGCCCGTTCCCAGCCGCATGCGCTGGGTGCGCTCGATCGCCGCGGCGAGGAAGACCTCCGGCGAGGCGATGATCTCGTGGCCGGTCGAGTGGTGCTCGCCCACCCAGCCCTCGACGAAGCCGAGGGACTCCGCGTAGGCCAGCGTCTCCAGGTCGCGGCGCAGGGCACGCGTCGGGTTCTGCTTCGGGTAGTGCTGAGGGGCGACGAACAACCCGAACTGCATCGGACCGTGGTCAGGGATCAAGGTCATGACTACTCCTCGTCGAGTGATGACGGGACCACGCAGCCTGCGCCGCGGGTGGGGACACGAGGTCGTCGGAACGGTCTGTCGTCGGGACGGCGTCGCGACGATCTGTCGTCGGGACGGTCTACTGCGGGACGACCGCCTCCGAGAAGGACACCCGCAGCTCGCGCTTGAGGATCTTCCCGCTCGGGTTCTTGGGGAGGGTGTCCTGGAAGAACACCCGCTTCGGCACCTTGTAGCCGGCCAGCAGGCCGCGGCAGTGTGCGATGACGCCGGCCTCGCTCAGCTCGGCGCCGGCCCGCGGGACGACGACCGCGGTGACGGCCTCGATCCACTTGGGGTCGGGCGTCCCGAAGACCGCGACCTCGGCCACGCCGTCGAGCTGGTAGACGGCTTCCTCGACCTCCCGGCTGGCCACGTTCTCACCACCGGTCTTGATCATGTCCTTCTTGCGGTCCACCACCGTCAGATAGCCGTCCTCGTCGAAGACGCCCAGGTCGCCCGAGTGGAACCAGCCGCCGCGGAACGCCTCGCCGGTCTTCGCCTCGTCGCGGAAGTACCCGAGGGTGGCCTGCGGACTGCGGTGGACGATCTCGCCGACCTCGCCGGTCGCTACGTCGTTCCCGTCGTCGTCGACCAGCCGGGTCTCCACGTTCAGCGCGGGCCGCCCGGCCGAGCCGGCCCGGCTGATCTGGTCCTCCGGCTTCAGGATCGTCGCCAGTGGCGCCATCTCCGTCTGGCCGTAGAAGTTCCACAACCGCACGTCGGGAAGCCGGCGCTGCATCTCGCGGAGGACCTCCACGGGCATGGGGGAGGCGCCGTAGTAGCCCTTGCGCAGACTGGACAGATCGGTGGTGTCGAAGGCCGGGCTGCGCAGCAGCGAGATCCACACCGTGGGCGGGCAGAACAGCTTGGTCACCCGCTCGCGCTCGATCGTCGCCAGCACCGCCTCCGGATCGGGCCGGGACAGCACGATGCTGGTCGCTCCGACATAGACGTCCGGGCCGAGGAAGCAGTCGAGCTGGGCACAGTGGTAGAGCGGCATCGCATGGATCTCGACGTCGTCGGGCGACATCTCGCCGTCCACGATGCAGCTCACGTACTGCGATATCAGGCTCCGGCTGCTGAGGAGGGCTCCCTTGGGCCGGGACTCCGTGCCGCTGGTGTACATCAGACGCACCGGGGCGTCGTCGTCCACGACGACGGCGGGCGGGGCCGGATCGCCCGAATCGGCCCAGGAGGCAACCGTTTCCCAGCCCTCGGGCGCGCGGCCCCCGCCGAGCGGGATCAGGCCGCGGACCGCGAGATCCACCCCGCTGGAGACGATCGCCGCCTCGGCGACGGGATGCAGCACGTCCTCGACGACGAGGCCCCGGGCCCCACAGTGGCCGAGGATGAACGCGACCTCGTCGGCGTTGAGCATGAAGTTGACCGGCACCATGATCGCGCCGAGGCGTGCCAGCGCGTAGGTCAGGACGCAGTACTCCCAGCCGTTGTGCGAGAGCACCGCGACACGGTCGCCCGTCCCGATCCCCCGCTCGGCGAGGGCGTTCGCGGTGCGATTGGCGGCCCGGTCGAACTCGGCGAACGTGAATCGCCGATCGCCCGACACCAGGGCCGTCCTGTCGGGAACCCGCAAGGCGGTCCGCCGCAGGAGGTCGCCGATGGCGTGGGAGCGGGCCCCTCTGATCGTGTCGTCCGCTGACGACCGTGGCTCAGACATGGTTCGGCACCAGTTCGTGGTGGACCCAGCCGTGGTCGGGGGCGAGCCCCAGCAGCTCACGCCCGATACCCCGCAGGATCACGTCGGAGACGATGATGTGCTGGACGGAGGCGTTGGCGTCGCGGAAGCACCGCTGGATCGCCCCGGCGCGAAGGCCGACTCCTCCGGAGATGCGGTAGACCTGCTCGCAGACGTCCGCGACGGTGTGGGTGATGTGGTTGACGGCCAGCCGCATGGTGGTCTGCTGACGGTTCGACAGTTCCTCGCCGCGCTCGAAGGTGCGCTGCACGTCGACCCACGTGTTCCTGAGGTAGGCGGACGCGGCGCGGAACGAGCCCTCGGCCCTGGCCGCCCGCTGGACGAAGTCGTCACCGGCGGAGCGGTCACCGCGGTGCCGCGCATAGACGGCCAGCTCGTCGAGGACGCGGCGTCCGAGGCCGGCCGCCCACGCGGCATGGAGCAGGCACCCCATCCCCATGACGCCGAGGCTGTAGAGCGAACCGCCCCGGTCCGAGTGCCGGATCCGGGCCGGATGTGTCCATTCCGCGGGCACGAACCGCTCGCTGATGGAGTAGTCGATGCTCCCGGTGGCCGACAGGCCGAGGACGTCCCAGTTGTCGCCGAACGTCACGAACTCTCGCGGGACGACCGTCAGCAGCAGAGCCGGCCGTCCGGTCGCGTCGAGCTTCGGGCTGCCGTTCTCGAAGACGGTGGCACCCGAATACGCGTGGGTGGTGTGCTTGATCCCGGATCCGTAGCTCCACCGGCCGCTCAGCAGATAGCCGCCCTCGACCACCTCGGCACGCCCCACCGGTGAGCCCTGTCCGGCCATGACCGGCGAGCCACCGCCACCGAACAGCTCGGCCACGGCGCTGTCCCCGAGGTACGCGCCGGAGGTCGCGGTGGCCAGCACGATCGCGAGCAGCACCCAGCCCGCGGCCCCGTCGTGGTAGGAGGTCTCCTCGATGACGTCGTACATGTCGAGCGGCGGGCATTCGGCGCCGCCGAGGCTGCGCGGGACCCACAGATCGATGAGCCCGCCGTCGAGCAGCTCCTTCTCCACGACGTCGACGAGCCGTCGCTCGCGCATGCTCTCCTGCGTGTGTTCCTCCGCGAGCAGCCCCAGCTTCCGTGCCCGGCCGAGCAGGTCCGAGGCGCGGTCGTCGAGCGGTGCCGTCGCAGGTGGGTTGTCTGGCGTCAAGGCTGCTCCTCGCTCCATTGCGTGGCTGTCCGGTCAACATAGGACCGCCGGCCTCATGGCCTGCGTCTCGATCTGGGACAGTGGAGCTACGACGGCTCCTCAAGGTCGCCCGGGGCGGCTACGGTTCACCTCATGCTGGACGACGGCGACAGCGGGACGGAGGACGGATCCGTCCTCGTCCGGGCCAAGCTCGCCATTCCCCCGCTCCCGTCGGCCTTTGTCCCGCGCGCGCGACTCGTCGACCGCCTGCGCGACGTCCTGCGCGGCCACCGCGTGGTCGCCGTGTCGGCTACGGCGGGTGCGGGCAAGACGACCGCCGTCGCAGAGGCCGCCCGGACGCTCGACACGGAGGTCTGCTGGCTGACCCTCGACCGGACCGACTCGGCTCCGGGCAGACTGTTCGTCTACCTCACCGGGGCACTCGCGACCCGTCGTCCCGGCGTCAGGAAGGTCGCCCGGCGGGCCCTCGCCGCCGGGGCCGGCCATCGCGAGGCCGTCGCCGTCGCGGTCGAGGCGATCGGTGCCGCGCCGCTGGTCCTGGTCGTCGACGAGGTCGAGCAGCTGGGTACCTCGCCGGAAACCTGGGCCGTGCTCGACGCGGTCATCCGCTTCGGGCCCGAGCACATGAAGCTGATCCTGCTCAGCCGGTGCGCGCTGCCCGACTCGCTCGTCACCCTGCCGCCGGGTGCCGCGGTGGAGGCGCTGGGGGAGACCGAACTCGCCTTCACCGAGGCGGAGGCCGCCGAGGCGCTCGCCGTGCTGGGCAAGGGCGACATCGCGGCCGGCCCGGCCGTACAGGCCACCGGCGGGTGGGTCACGGGTGTGCTGTTCGAAGCGTGGCGTGCCGACGCCCATGTGGCCGGCGCGGGTGGGGAGGCCGACCCCCTGCACGGCTACCTGTCGACCCACATCCTCAACCGTCTGGAGCCCCGCGACCGGGAGTTCCTCGTCCGCACGTCGGTGCTCGACGAGGTCAGCGTGCAACGGGCGCGCGCGCTCGGGCTGGACGACGCCGGCGCCCGCCTCGCCGCCCTTCGCCGTGCCCATATCCCCGCCACGTGGAGCGGACAGGGGTCGCTGCGGTGCCACTCCCGCTTCCGCGAGTTCCTCACCGCCCTGCTCCAGGAACGGGACGGCGACGTCGTGCACGGCCTGTTCCGGGGCAAGGCCCGGGTGCTCGCCATGGAGGGCCGCCATGAGGAGGCGACGGAGGTGCTCCTGCGCTGCGGTCTGCTCCGGGAGGCCGGGCAGCACGCCGAGAAGGCCGTTCTGACGGTGATCGAACGGCTGGACCTCGACATCGTGGACCGATGGTCGGCGGCGCTGGGCGAGGAACCGACCGCGTCGAACATGACCACCGCGCGTCTCATGGCGGCCGTCGCCAGGGACGACTTCCACACCTGCGTCGCGATCGCGGACGACCTCGCCGAGGCGGGGGTACGCGCACTCCTGGCCGCCCGGTCCGGACGGGCCGCCGCCCTGATGGGATGGGCCTACCTGCTGGCCGGACGGATGGACGACGCGCACGAGGTCCTCTCCGCCGGCACCGGCCCCGATGTGCTGGCCGTCCGGTACGCGCTGCGGCTGTGGGCCGACGACGCGGGGGCGGACGCGGCCGACGTACCACCGCTCAGCGGGGGCCCGATGGACGCGATCGTCCTGATCGCGATGTACTTCTCGGGCCTTCTCCGCGAGGTCACCCCGTCGGGGACCTCGCCCTGGATCCGTGAGGTCGCCGGGTGGCACGAGGCCGCCGCGCTGCGCGCCACGGGGCGGATCGAGGACGCGGTCCGGATGTACGAGGCGAACCGGACGAGAATGCCCGAGCGCCACGGCCTCACCCAGGCCCTCCTCGGCTCGGAGATACTGCTGGACGCGGGCCGGCTGGAGGAGGCCGCGGAGCTGTTGCGAGGCGGGCTCGCCCGTGCGCGGAGCGCGGGTGCTCCCGCCTATGAGGTCGGCCTGCGACTGGTCGAGATCCGCCTCGCCATCCGGCGCGGTGACCTGACCGGGGCGCGCGTGCTCCTCGAACAGCAGCGTGACAATCCACTCGCCATGTCCACCGTCTACTACCGGGAGATCCTCGACGCCGTCGACGCCTTCCTGCGCCTGCACGGCGGGACCGAGGCCGGTGTCGCGACCGCCGACACGTCGGCCCTGCACCTTCTGAGGAAGTCGGTGGACAGCATGCGAAAGGGCGGTCGGTTCCTGATCCTGCCGGCCGCGGCGGTCTGTCTCGCCGAGGCCGAGTGGCGGGCAGGCGACGAGGACGGCGCCGACCGAGCGGTACAGATCGCGCTGGAGGCGTCCGCACGCCAAGGGTCCAATCACAGCATGCTCCGGGCGCTGGCCGACTTCCCGGCAGTGCTGTCACGCCGTATCGACGGCGAACCGGAGGCGGACTCGATCTGGCACGCCCTCGGCCGGGCACTGATCGCGCAGGACGGCACGGTGACACTGCGCACCGGCCCGCAGGCCGTGCACCTCGTGGAGTTCGGGGGCAGACCCGTTCTCACCGCCTTCGGCCGTGAACTCCGTCCCGGCATCAGCAAGAGCGTCGAACTCGTCGCCTATCTCATCGCGCGAGGCGGTGTCGCCGGGCGGACGCAGGCACTGGAGGACCTGTTCGCAGGTCGTCGTGACGACTCCGCCCAGGCGTATCTCCGACAGGCGATCCGCAAACTGCGTGACGTGCTGCCCGAACCCGACGCGATCCTCTTCGAGGACGGCACCGTGCGCCTGCGCAAGAGCGCGAGGATCACCAGCGACTCCAGCCGGTTCGAGGCCAGGATCGCCGAGGCCGCGCGGCTACGGGACGAGGATCGCCTGGACGCCCTCGTGACCGCGCTCGGGGTTTATGACCGCGGGCCGTACCTGGAGGGCCTCACCTCCCTCTGGATCGACGCACAGCGAGACCGGCTCGGCGAGATCGCCACGACCGCGCGGCTGGATGCGGCTGCCCTGGCACTCGATCTCGGCCGGTTCCAGGACGCGCAGGTGTACGTCGACCTGGCCCTGGAGTCCGACCCCTACCGCGAAGGTGGCTGGCGGCTCGCCATGTCCGTCGCGAATGCACGAGGCGACGACGACGCCGTCCTCGGGCGCTTCCGGCGATGCGAGCAGGCCCTGGCCCGCATCGGCCTCACCCCGGCACCGGCGACCCGCAAGCTCTTGCATCAGCTCCGCCGCTGACCCCGGCTCGGAGGGTCCGCCGACGTCCGGTGCGTATCGGCGCGCGCCCCAAAGGGGCACGGGGCTGTGTCGATGTACGGCTGCCGCCGCGCGGGCGCGACCAGCCACGAGCGGCCCGCACATGACCGACGGTCGATGTGGCACTTCCCGCGGTGCGCTCAGCTACCGCCCTCCGTCCCGTGCGAGGCCCGGTGCCGGCTCGCACGGAACCGGCTCGCACGGAACAGGCAGGGCGTGCCCCGGACGCTGCCACGTGGCCTGACCGGGCGGCGTCGTGTCAGTGGGTGGGCGAGCCGAGCAGGATCTCGTCGTCGAGGTTGATCCGGTAGGCGCGCAGTTTGCGATACAGGGTGGCGCGGCCGATGCCCAACGACTGGGCGGCCCGCAGCTTGTTGCCCGCGCTCTCCTGCAGCGCGCGGATGATCGTGAGCCGCTCGACCTGCTCCATCCGCCCCAGGCCGCGCCCCGGATTCAGATAGGCGCTGGGCAGGTCGAGGAGGGACAGCTCCGCACCGTGGAACTGGTGCACGACGCCGCGGACGAGTCCCGCGAGTTCGGACGCGTTGCCCGGCCAGTCGTGACGCACGAGCGCCCGCAGCAGTGCAGGGGCGACGGTGACGTCCGGCGCGATCTCGCGGACGAGGTGCGGCACCAGATCCAGGACGTCTTCCGGACGCTCCCGGATCGGAGGGACGCGCAACTCGACGCCGCTCTCGGCCGGCCGCAGATCTTCGTCCGCCATCTGCCGCTCGGTGCGCGTCAGCAGCAGGCACAACCGGCCGGCGTCGGCCGCCCGAGCAGCCAACGCCTCGTGCTCCCAGCCCTGCAACATCTCCGCGTGCCGGACGATGACGACACTGCCCCCGCCGCTCAACTCGGCCCTCACCTGCGCGACCACCCCGGCGTTCGAGGCCTGCTCGGCGGCAGCCGCGTCGAGCGACACCACGGCGGCACCCGGCCGCGCCCGCTCCGCGATGAGCCGGGCGAGGAGGAACTTGCCGGTCCCGGGCTCGCCGGTCACCACGACCATCGGGGTGTCGACGGTGATCCGCTCGGCACGGGAACGGACGTGTGCACACGCTCGGCTCCGGCCGACGAAGGCCTCCGCCAGCGGCGACTCGCCGGTCGGCTCCGCTCGTCGGTCGGTACGGCGACGCTCGGCGCCGACCGCGGTGACCCGGACGACGACACCATCGCCCGATCCGACGCCCTCGGCCCGCCGCGCGACGGCCTGCAGGCGACGGCCGTCGGCCAGCGAGAGGGTCACCGTGCCCCATCCGTCGTCACGCACCACCTTCTCGGCCTGCTGATGGAGGACGGCGCGATCGTCGGTGTCGATGAGCTGGGCCGACGGATTGGCCAGTTCGACGTGGCTGCCGAAGGCCAGCACCGGGACCCCGTCGGATCGGGCCTCGCGGAGGTAGCCGGCCAGCAGACGGTGCTCGTCTCCGGAGTCGCGCAGCTCCAGCGCCCGCTCCACCGCCGACGCGGCCAGTCCCGCCGTACCGGCCAGCATCCGGGGATCGAGGTCTGCCAGGGCCACCATGCCGAAGACGCCTTGAGTACGCCGGGTGAGCGGATGGGTGATCGGCGCGGCACCGCCCACCAGGTCCTGGTGGGCTTGGAGGAAGCACTCCCCTTTCGCGACCGCGGCGGGAGCACCGCTCATCAGGGACAGACCGAGAGGGGTCGTGCCGATGTGTTCCTCCGCCCACGAGGCACCCGGGAGGAGCCCGAGCCGGCCGAGGCGGTGGCGCAGCAACACGTCCGAGGTCGTCACCTGGAGCACCTGTCCGGCGGCGCTCGCCAGCACGACGGCGACGGCGGCGCCGTCGTGCAGCGTCGCCAACTGCTCGACCACCGGCCGCGCACACTCGACGAGACGGTTCGGGTTCGCATGGCCCGCGTTGGTCACCCGGGGAACCAGGTCGGACCGGCGGATTCCGCAGAGGGCGGACCGGCGCCAGGACTCGGCGATGTCCGCCGCGCCAGGCAGCTGTGATCGAATCGGTTCGGTCGCGCCGACGGCCGACGACATCCAGTTGGGTTCGGTCGACATGGTGAGCTCCCATCATCGCGAGTCGACGGGAGACTGGCAGGCGGCCGTGAATAAGCCCGAAAACGTGCGGTTCAGGCGCCTTCGACGGCTGCCTTCCACGATCGCTTTCGACGGCCGTTTTCGACGGCCGCCCCTGATGGTGCGGCTGTAGAATTCGGTGTCCGGCACGAGCACCGTGCATCGCCCGGAATCCGGCGTCCCTGAGCAGGACGGGTAGTCGTAAGGACACAGAGCGCGTGAGCCAGCTTCCGAACAAGGCGACCGCTGCTGCCCCGGCCAGGACGGGCCGTCCGCCCGTCAGCTCACGCAGCGCCCTGGAGCGGCTTGGTTTCGAGCTCTTCGCCCGGCAGGGTTTCGACCGCACCACCGTCGACGACATCGCCGCCGCCGCGGGCATCGGCCGCCGCACCTTCTTCCGCTACTTCGCGTCCAAGAACGACCTTGTCTGGGGCGACTTCGGCGAACACCTGATCGGGTTCGAGGAGTTGTTGGCCTCGGCTGATCCCAAGACCTCGATGATGGACGCCCTCCGCAGCGCCGTCGTCGAGTTCAACCGGTTCGACCCCGACGAGGTGCCCTGGCACCGGCAGCGCATGGAGCTGATTCTGCGCGTGCCCACCCTGCAGGCGGATTCGACGCTGCGCTATGCGTCGTGGCGGGCGGTCGTCACGAAGTTCGCGGCGGCGCGCACGGGGTTGCCGCCCACCGACATGCTGCCTCGCCATGTCGGCCATGCCGTCCTCGCGACCTGTGTCGTCGCCTACGAGCACTGGCTGACCGAGGAGGGGGCGGACCTGAGCCGCCTCCTGGACAAGGCGATGAGGCAACTCACGGCCGGCTTCGGCCGGTTCTGACGGCCGCCCGGCCGCCGCGGACGACGCGGGGGTGAAGGGCCTTGCTGGAGCGGCCCTTGAGCGCGGAGAACCAGACGCCGGCGCCGTACGCCAGGTCGTCGAGGCGGCGGGCGACGCCGTAGCGGACCGGGTCCAGGCCCGCACTGTCCTTGCGGTATTCAAGAGCGATGTCCGTCAGCGCGGCGACCGCCGCGGCCCTGCGGACCCTGCCCGACACCGTGCAGCCGAGCGCCGTGAGGGGCCACCAGTGCCTGGTCACCAGGGCGGAGGTCTGGCTCAGGGCGCCGACGGCTCCACTGGCCGTGAGGGACAGCGCCAGCCGGTACGGGTGCCTGGTTCCTTCGAGCTTACGGGCGATCCGTACCGTGGCGATCCCGTACACCGCCCCGGCGGCAGGCAGCGACCAACGCCGCTGGGCGAGAAGCGCCACGATCAGTGCCGTGCTCCACGGCGCGAACACCGCGGGGGCGATGAACTGAGGGTGGCGCCGGGCGAGCGGTTCGGCCCCGGTTCCGTACTCCGCCTTGCGCAGGAACCAGTCGCCGAGCCGCACGCGGTGTTCGTGGGCGACCTCGACCCGCGGCTCGTAGCGCAACCGCCAGCCGTTCTCGAACAGCCGCCAGCACAGGTCGACGTCCTCACCGACGCGGAGCCTGTCGTCGAAGCCGTCCCCCAGCGCGTCCACGCGCGCCACGACGCAGGCCGTGCTCGCCCAGGAGACGGGTGTGCCGGGCCGCACCTCGGCCGGTGCCCGGCCCAGGTCGAGCGACGAGCGGGCCTCTTCGTAGCGCCCGATCCAGTTCGGGGACGCGGCGGTCGACAGGCCCGCGATGCGGGGTACGGCCATGGCGACCCGCGGGTCGGCGAAGTGCCTGAGCAGCATGGGCGCCGTGTCCGGGCTCAGGACGACGTCGGAGTCGGCGAACACGACGTAGGGCGTGGTGACGAGCCGGAGTCCCGCGTTGCGCGCCCCGGCGGGGCCCAGGTTGGCGGGCAGGGAGACCAGCCGGGCGCCGTGCCCGGCCGCGACGCCGGCCACCGCCTCGGGGCGGCGTGACGCGTCGTCGACGACGATCACCGGGGCGTCCGTCCCGAGGGCCGCGAGCAGCCGGTCCAGCTGACGCGGCCGGTCGCGCACCGGCACGACGACCGTGTACCGGCGGTCCGGGCAGGGCGGGAGCGCCGTGACATCCGGGTTCGCCATACCGGAATCGAGCAGCCGTTCCGCCAGGATCGCGCTCGCGGTGTCCTTGACGCGTACGGTCCTGCCGGTCAGCAACGGCCGGGCGCGGGGCGCCAGCCGGAGCAGGCGGGTCGGGAACCCGCCGAGGAGGGCCCGCCCGTCGTCGAGGACCCGGGTGTGCCGGTCCAGGGTGACGACGAAGCCGTGGGGGAGTGGCATCAGCGCACACCCTTGCCCTCTGGTTGATCCCCGCCCTCGTCGACGGGGTCGACGAGGCGGCCGCGGCTGTCGGCGACGCCCGCGGCGATGCGCCCGACGGCGAGCGACACCATCAGCTCCATCGCTCTGCGTCCTTCCTCCGCCGAGGCCCCCGTCGGGTCGCCGAGCACTCCGGTGGGGGAGACCGCCCGGACTCCGTGGGCGACGAGGTCCGGCATGAGAGCGGATACCGGCCGGGTGTCCCCGGCGACGGCCGCGTCCATGCGCACGTCCCGCGGGGCCAGGTGCAGCATCACGGAGGTTTCCGTACGGCCGGCGTGCGCGTCGCCTCCCGGAACGCCGCAGCCGGTCCAGGCGACGTCGTGGCCCTCGGCACGCAACCGTGCGACGGCGGTGTCGAGGGTCACCGTGTTGCCGCCGTGACCGTTGACGAAGACGACCCGCCCCGCCCACAGCGACAGCGACCGCACCGACTCCACGATCACCGAGCACAGCGCCTCGTGCCCGATCGAGACGGTGCCCGGGAAACCGGCGTGTTCACCGCTGGCTCCGTACACCATCGTCGGTGCCACCAGCGGCGGGCCTTCCGGCACCGCGGACAGGGCGTCCGCCGCCCGCTCCGCGACCGCCCGCGCGATCACGCTGTCGGTGTCCAGGGGCAGATGCGGGCCGTGCTGCTCCGTCGACCCGATCGGCACCAGGACCAGGGGGCCGGGCGGAACGGCCGTCCAGACGGTGCGGGCGAGGTCACGGGTGGCCGGCCGCATCACGTGGTCGTGAGACATCGTCAGGCCGCGCCGGCGCCCAGTGTTCTGGCGAAGCCCGGCGGGACGACCAGGTCGTCGGGCGAGAGGTCGTGGACGGAGGCCCGGCCCAGGCCCAGCACGGCGGAGTCGAGGCCGCCGCGCATGATGTCCAGGACGTTCTCCACTCCGGCCTGCCCGTTCGCCGCCAGCCCCCAGAGGTAGGCCCGTCCGATCATGACGGCTCGCGCGCCGAGGGCGAGTGCCTTCGCCACGTCGCCGCCGCGGCGGATGCCGCCGTCGAGCACTACGTCGACTTCGTCACCGACCGCCGCGACGACCGAGGGGAGCATCCGGATGCTGGCGGGTGTGGTGTCCAGGTTGTTGCCGCCGTGGTTGGACACCGACAGGGCGGTCACTCCCGCGTCGACGGCCCGCTTGGCGTCGTCCACCCGGCTCACGCCCTTGAGCAGGAACGGACCGCCCCACTCCTCGCGCAGCCACTTGACGTCCTCCCAGGTCGGCGGCCGGGTCTGCATCCATTCGCCGTAGGCACCGAAGAACGTGGGGGCCGGGCCGCCGGCGGCCGGCCCCATGTTGGGGGTCGTGAGGTCCGGGACGCGGCCCGACCTGGCGAACTTCCACAGCCACCGGGGACGGGTCACGACGTCGGGAGCGAACCGCACCATGGTCTTCAGGTCGATCTTGTCCGGGATGGGGGGACTGCCCCAGTCACGGCCGTGGGAGAAGGACCAGTCGAGCGTGACGATCAGCCCCTTCACGCCGGCGGCCCTGGCCCGGTCCATGCGCTGGACCATGGTCTCTCGGGTGCCGCTCCAGTACAGCTGGAAGAGCGTGTCGGGATTGGCTGCCGCGACCTCTTCCACCGGCTTGCTGGCGAAGGAGCTCAGGCCCATGATGACGCCCCGACTGGCCGCCGCACGGGCCACCGCCAGTTCTCCGTCCGGGTGTACCGCCTGGACGCCGGTCGGGGAGACGAGGACGGGCAGTGCCGTCGGCAGGCCCATCACGGTCGTCGACAGGTCACGCTCGGCGTGGTGCCCGACCAGGCGGGGAGCGAAGCCCAGTTCGGCGAACGCGGCGAGGTTGTCGTCGATGGTGCTGCCGCGCTCCGAGCCGGCGACGAGCGCGTCGTAGACCGTGCTCGGAAGGTGCTTGCGGGCTCGGCGCTGCGCTTCGGCGACCGTCTCGAACCAGGGGTTTCTCCGCATATGCCATGTCATTTCTGGTCGCCGGTCCCTGTGAGGCGGAACCCGGTCAGCGGACCCTCCGCGCACGCGCTCACCGGCGGCCGGTCGAGGTCCTCCCGGCGGCGTACGAGCGTCAGGTCCACGGGCCTGGAACGCCGGGCCGGGGAGGTGCGGTGGGAGTGGTCCACCGAGGGCTTGGGCAGGCGTGTCCCGTCCTGGGGACGCCGGGCCAGCAGTTCCTCGCCGTGGCCCCGCACGCACTCGGGGTCGGGGCCGTCCAGCGGCAGCCCGGTGAAGAACTTCGCGGCCATGCACCCCCCTTTGCAGGTGTCGTAGAAGGCACAGGAAGCGCAGGCTCCGCCGTTCTGCGGGGCGCGAAGACGCTGGAAGAGCTCCGAGTCGCGCCACACCTCGGCGAAACCGCCGGGCGTGCGTACGTTCCCCGCCAGGAAGTCCTCGTGGATGGCGAACGGGCAGGCGTACACGTCTCCGACCGGGTCGATGAGGCACACCACGCGTCCGGCGCCGCACAGATTGAGGCCCGGCAGGGCCTGCCCGTACGCGGAGAGGTGGAAGAAGGAGTCGCCGGTCAGCACGGTGTCGCCGTGCGCCACCAGCCAGTCGTACAGCTGACGTTGCTGCGCGGGCAGCGGGTGCAGCTCGTCCCACACGTCGGCGCCGCGCCCGGCGGGGCGCAGCCGCGTCAGGCGCAGCTGGGCGCCGTAGCGGTCGGCGAGTGCCTTGAACTCGTCCATCTGCGGGATGTTGTGCCGGGTGCACACCACGGACAGCTTGAAGTTCCTCATTCCCGCGTCGGCGAGGTTCTCCATGGCCCTGATCGCCGTGGCGTACGAACCGGCGCCGCGCACCGCGTCGTTGACCTCGGCGGTCGCGCCGTCGAGTGAGATCTGGACGTCCACGTAGTCGTTGCGGGCCAGCCGCCGGGCGACGGCGGGGGTGATCCGGATGCCGTTGGTGGAGAACTTCACCCCGACGTGATGGCCGGTGGCGTAGTCGATCAGCTCGAAGAAGTCGGGGCGGACCGTGGGCTCGCCGCCGCCGATGTTGACGTAGAAGACCTGCATGGCCTCCAGTTCGTCGATGACGGCCTTCGCTTCGGCGGTGCTCAGCTCGCGCGGATCGCGCCGGCCGGAGCTGGACAGGCAGTGGTCGCAGGAGAGGTTGCAGGCGTAGGTCAGTTCCCAGGTCAGGCAGATCGGGGCGGCGAGGCCGTACTCGAACAGGTCGACCAGCCGTGAGGTGCCGTGCCGGGCCACGGGGGCTTCGGGCGCCGTTGTCATGAGGTCCTTCCCACCAGCATCGACGACTGGACGAGAGCGGCCAGGGCCCGTCCGTAGCGCGGAAGTTCGGCCTCCGTGATGCCCGAGGCCAGACACGCGGCCCGGGCCGTGGGCGTGTCCGCGAGCGACTGGACGGCCGTCAGCAGTCTGCGGTCCTTCAGGAACGACAGCTTGCGCGTGCCGAAGTGGTAGAGCAGCGCGCCGAACGGTTCCGGTCGCACCGAGACCTGCGGGTGCAGGTCCCAGGCGCGGTCGAGGTCCATCGTGGTCATCGCGGGCTGCTCAGTAGACGCCGCACATGCCGTCGATCGACACCTCTTCTATGAGGTCGTCGGCTTCGATCAGGGCCTCGGGAGTCTGCGGCTCCTCGGGGGGCGCCGCGACGGTTTGGGTGGGGCGGATCTCGTCCATGGGTCCTCCTCGAATCGTCCGGCCAAGGGCGGTCTTGGACCGGTTGCCGTACGGCGGGATTTCCCGGAGAGTAATGGCACCAAGTGTCAAAAGTGAAGGGGTCGGTCGCGGTGGCTTTTCCGCAGGGCGGGCTGACCCGGCACGCAGCCGACCCGGGCCGGGGCCGGTGAAGCGACCGGACGTCATCGTCGTAGGGGCCGGAGCGAGCGGTGCCGCGCTCGCGGCACGCCTCAGCGAGGACGACGGGCGTCGCGTGCTGCTGCTGGAGGCAGGGAGGGTGCCCCGCCGCAGATCCGCGTTCGGCCCCGATCTGCTGGACGCCCGCCTGGTGCCCGGCGCGCAGCCCGGCCACGCCGCCGTCCAGCCCTATGCGGTACGCCTCACCCCGGGCCGTCCGTACACGGTGCCCCGGGGACGCTTCCTCGGAGGTTCGACGACCGTCAACGGCGGCTACTTCATCCGGGCCCGGCTCGACGACTTCGACCGGTGGGCGGTCTCGGGCGGCGCCGCGTGGTCGTACCCCCGCGTGCTCCCGTTCTTGCGCCGTCTGGAGAACGATCTCGACTACGGCGCCGACGACCTGCACGGAGACCAAGGCCCGGTGCCGGTCCGGCGCACGGACCTGCGGCACCCCGCCGCCGCGGCGTTCCGGGCCGCCGCACTCGAACTGGGCTTTCCGGAGGAACCCGACAAGAACGCCCAGCGCGCGCCCGGGTTCGGCCCCGTGCCGGCCAACGCCGTGGACGGGGTGCGTGTCAACACCGGTATCGGCTATCTGCTGGGCGCTCTCGCACGCCCCAACCTCACCGTGGAGGGCAACTGCCAGGTCCGCGGGGTCGTCGTCGAGCGCGGTCGTGCGACCGGCGTGGTGGTCGAGCGCGACGGGCGGCACATCACCGTCGAAGCCGGGGAGGTCGTCCTGTGCGCCGGAGCCTTCGCCTCGCCCCACCTGCTGCACCTGTCGGGCATCGGACCGCGCGCCGATCTCGAACGGCTCGGCATTCCCGTCGTCGCGGACCTTCCGGCCGTCGGCGCCCGCCTGAGCGACCACCCGCAGGTGGTGGTCGAGTGGACGCCGCGCCTGCCTCTGGACGTGCCCGCGGGCTCGTGGCTCGGCGCCGCCCTGCACCTGCCGTCGTCGGACGGCACCCATCCCGGCGACCTGGAGGTCCTTCAGTCGCTCGTTCCGGTGACAGGCCTGGCCGGCGGGGCCCCGGTCGTTCCCGGGGCGCCCCTCGCCTTCCTCGTGTCCGTCCAGTCACCGCGGAGCGGCGGCGGGTTGCGCACCCGGTCCGCCGATCCGGCCGTTCCACCCGACATCCACTACGGCTATCTCCGGACGCCCGACGACAGGCGCCGGCTGCGGGAGGCCGTACGGCACACCGTGGCTCTGATCGGCACCCGCGCCTTCGGCGAGGTCTCCCTCGGACTGCTGGAGCCGGGCCCGGAAGTGCTGGGCGACGACCACGCGCTCGACGCCTGGACAGCCGCTCGTCTCGGTACCTCCCAGCACTCCTGCGGCACGGTGCCCATGGGACCCGCCGGCGATCCCCGCAGCGCGGTGGACCGCTACGGAAGGCTGCACGGCCTGACCGGACTGCGGGTGGCCGACACCTCGATCCTGCCCACGGCGCCCCTGCGCGGTCCGGCGGCGACCGCCGTCCTCATCGGCGAGCTCGTGGCACACGCCATGCGCCACGAGCTGCCGTGAACCGGGCCTGACACACGGCCCGCGGAGCGCTCAGCGCGCTTGGCCAGGACCCGTCTGCCCGTGACCCGCTCCCGGACGGACCGGCCGTCGCTGTCCCGGCGGGGTGATGAATCCGACGCCGTACTCACCAGGCATGGGCGTGTGCCACGACACGGGAACCGTGCCCGCGGCGGTGGCGAGGCGGTCTTCGAGGTCCTTGGCGAGATGTTCCCGCCCGGTCGCGCGCAGGTGCTCCGCGTATTTGACCGGGTTGTTGTACATCGCCGGCCCGTCCTGGAGCGTGGTGAGCATCGGATCGGGCTGGGCGCCGGGGCGGCCGGCGTAGAAGTTCCACCATTCCGCCAGCATGCTGCGCAGGCGGTCGACGAGTTCCGGGTTGCTCGGCAGGAGGTCGGTGGTCTGGTGCGGGTCCTCGGTGACGTTGAACACCTGCTCCCACTCCGCCTTGAACGCGCCGGGGTGGTACGTGCGGGTGTACAGGTGGTCGCGGGTGCGGACCGAGCGCTGGTAGGTGTGCGCGCCGTGCCCCAGCACCAGGTACTCACGGGAGGCGTGCTCGCCGCCGCGGACGGCGTCGGCGAACGACTCGCCCTGCCAGCCGGCCGGGGTGGGTATGTCGAGCAGGTCGCAGAGCGTCGGCGCCAGGTCGATGTTGTAGAGCAGCGCGTCGCTGCGGCGCTGGTCGTCGTCGAGGTCCTCGGTCACGCCGGGCCAGTAGAACACCAGCGGCAGCCGGTGGACTTCCTCGCTGGCCAGGCCGTGCTCACCGTAGGATCCGTGCTCGCCGAAGGACTCACCGTGGTCGGCACTGACGATGATCGCGGTCTCCTCGGCGATGCCCAGTTCCTCAAGCAGCTTCAGCAGCTTGCCGAAGTGGTGGTCCCAGTACATGATCGCGCCGTCGAATCCGTTGATCATGTGCTCGAAGTCGGCGCGGTCATGGATGGCCTCCGGCATGTTGTGCGGTACCGGGGACGACCGGGGGCCGAACGCGTAGTGCAGGTCGAGCGCCGTGCGCGGTCCGTAGATCTCGCCGTGCGCATCGATCGCCTCCTGGTCGGGCCAGGCGGGCGCCGGACCGGACTCGGCGGCCTTCTCGGTCCACTCGACCGGCTGCGTGTAGTTGGTGTGCGGATCCCAGTAGGTCAGGTGGAGGTACCAGTCCTCGTCCTGGCCGTGCCGGCGCAGCCAGTCGAAGGCCACCTCGTTGATCTCTTCCGCGGTCTCGTCACCGAGACGGTCGGTCGCGCGCACCGACTCACGGAAGTTGCCGAGGAAGAAGTAGGCACGATGGCGCTCGGCGAACATCGACACCGCGGCCATGTAGTGCCCGTGTTGCTGCAGATGCTGACCCAGCAGGGGCCGTTCGCCCGGGGCGCCGTGCCCGGTGTCCAGCCGGAACCGGGCGGCTTCGCCGTAGTGACCGATCACGCCGTTGGTGATGCCGAACTGACCGCTGGTCAGCGCGGTGCGCGACGGGAGGCAGGGCGAGTCGGAGGCGTAGTAGTGCTCGAAGACGACGCTGCGCTCGGCCAGTCGGTCCAGGTTGGGGGTCGTCGGCCTGGCGTAGCCGTAGGGGCCGGTGTGGTCGGCACGGAGCGTGTCGACGTCGACGTAGATGATCCGCATCATTTCTCCAGGCGGGCGAGGGCGAGTTCGAGCCAGGCGATGTAGGCGGCCGTCGAGGCGTAGCCGCGCTCGTGGGCCAGGGTCTGCACGTCCGCACACCAGTCCGGGTCGAGCTCCGGGATCGGGTCGGTGGCGGGGTCGGGTCTCATGTCGGGGTCGGTCTTCTGTTTGAGCCGGTACTCCAGCTCGGTGCGCAGGACACCGATGGCGATGTCCTTGCCGAACTGGCCACCGAGGACGAACCGGATCGTGAAGTCCGGGTCCATCGGCCGGGGCGACGGTGTGAACGGTGAACGCGCCCAGGCGAGGACGGCCTGCCGTCCGGTCTCGGTGAGCCGGTACACCTTCGCGTCCGGACCGGCGGGGCGGTCCTCGACGTGGTGTTGCAGACAGCCTTGCCGCTGCAGTTTGGCCAGCGTGCGGTAGATGGGCGACAACGACGCTCGGTAGCCCAGGAAGACGCCGTGCTTGTCGAGCCAGGCTCGCAGGTCGTAGCCGGAGGCGGGTCGGCGTGCCAGGACACCGAGGACGATCGCCTCGGTGCTGGTGAGAGGGATCGTGGTATCTATGTGCATGAGGATATAGTGAGGCAGTGCAAAGTCAAGGTGATGGAACGCCCAGCTGCTGCATGCCTCCCAGCTCGGACCGGGCAGCTCCGGAAATGCCTGAGGTCCGCGCCGTCGGCCTGGACTATAGCCACGTGGGAGTACCCGCGGGGAGCTTTCAGATGGGGGATCCGTTCGGTGAGGGCTACCCGGGCGATGGCGAGCTGCATCTGCACGAGGTCGACCTCGACGCCTTCGCGATCTCACCGACGACGGTGACCAATGAGCGGTTCGCCCGGTTCGTCGTCGACACCGGCTACCGCACGACGGCCGAGGTCGAAGGCTCCTCCGCGGTGTTCCACACCGCGCTGTGTCCGGACGCCGCCGACGCCGTCGCCGGACGGGTCCGGTCGGCGCCGTGGTGGCTCGATGTGCGGGGCGCGGACTGGGCGCATCCGACCGGTCCGGGCTCGACCTGGCAGGACGTGCCGGACCACCCGGTGGTGCACGTCTCCTGGGACGACGCCATGGCGTTCTGCCACTGGGAGGGCAGCCGGCTGCCGACCGAGGCGGAGTGGGAGTACGCGGCCCGCGGCGGTCTGCACGCCAAGCGGTATCCGTGGGGCGACGAGCTGGAGCCGGACGGAACCCCGCGCCTGAACATCTTCCGCGGCCGGTTCCCGGTGGAGAACACCGCGACGGACGGCTACTCCACCACCGCACCGGTCGACGCGTTCGAACCGAACGGCTTCGGGCTGTTCAACATGACCGGCAACGTCTGGGAGTGGTGCCTCGACTGGTTCGACCCACGGGCCTACCCGCGCTCCCCGCGCCGGAATCCGGCCGGTCCCCCGCACGGAAGTGAGAAGGTCACCCGAGGCGGCTCCTACCTCTGCCACGTCTCCTACTGCTTCCGCTACCGGGTGGCCGCCCGCTCCAGGAACACTCCCGACTCCTCGACCGGCAACTGCGGGTTTCGTACCGTCCTCGTCGACGGCTGAGCGAGCAGCGGTGCCATAGCGGCTGAGCGCTCCGCCGGAAGGGCCGTGGTGTGCCGTCTTCGCCCCACCCGCTCAGCGCGCCGGCAGCGTGCGAGCGGACGCGTAACCCCCGTCGACGACGGCGGACGCGGTGTCGAACACCATGACCGACCGTGACGAGGCGTACGGCGGCCACCCCGGATCATCACCGTGGATGAACCGCACGAAGGCGCGATGCACGAGATCGGCCAACTGCTGCGGGACCGCGGGCCCGGCCACCCGGACGACCTCCGGATCGTCGAGCAGGCCGAAGACGAAGGGGACGTCCAGGCAGTGCTCGGCCAGGCCGCTGACCGCCGAGCGCCAGGCGAAGTCGTAGACCCACGTGGCCGCGCCCGGGTTCCTCAGGTCGACCAGGTCGACGACTCGCCGCCGGATGACCATGTCGCTGAGCCACTGCCCGGCGACCTCGGCGGGGTGGCGCCCGGGCAGAGAGCCGGCGAACCGACGGGCGACCGCCGGTGGCACGCCGAGCCTGTCCAGCAGCCGCACCGCGTCACAGCCGTCGAACAGGTGGCGAAAGCGGTGCGCGAGTGCGCTGAACTCATCGCGGGTCGCTCCGATGAGGAGCGGAATGTCGCTCCCTGCCCCGGCGCGCACCCCCTCGGCGACGGACCACCGGAGCAGGGAGCCGTCGACCACCGGACCCATGAGGCGCCCGCCCGCCATCCCGCGCATCACCTCGATGAGCTGATCCGCCGTGGGCTGCTTCAGCGGGCGGAATCCGCCGCCCTGAGCGGCGATCAGGGCGGTCTCGGGGACCGACGAGAAGCCGGAGCGGCTCGCCGGAACACCGAGACGCGCGGCCACCTCGTGCGAGGTCTGCTGAGCATCGGCCAGGTGGAGGTCGCTGGGAGCTCCGGAGAGGGAGATCGCCCGGGAGAACAGGCCGCGTGCCCGCTCCGTCGTCAGCAGGGTCAGCACCGAACCACCGCCTGCCGACTGCCCGGCGAGGGTGACGCGTCGGGGATCGCCGCCGAACTGGGCGATGTTGTCCCGTACCCACCGCAGCGCCAGCAGCCAGTCGAGGACGCCGCGGTTGACCGGCGCGTCCGGCAACCAGCCGAAGCCCTCGAACCCGAGCCGGTAGGCGACGGTCACGACCACGACGCCGTCCCGGTTGAAGCTCGCGCCGTCGTACCACGGGCTGGCCGGCGACCCGGCGACGTATCCGCCGCCGTGGAGATAGAACAGGACCGGTCGCAGCTCACCGTCCGCCGACGGACACGGGGTGAAGACGTTGAGGTTGAGGATGTCCTCGCCCGGGATGCTGGGCTCGGGGATGGTCGTGATCGCGGCCAGGGGCCTGCGCTGCGGGGTGGGGCCGTAGCTGACGGCGTCTCGGACACCGCTCCAGGCGCCACGCGGTTGCGGCTCCAGGAACCGGCGTTCCCCGAAGGGCGGTTCGGCGAAGGGGATACCGAGGAACGCCGCGGAGTCCCCGCGCCACAAGCCGCGGACGGGTCCGGCGGTGGTGTCGACGACCGTGTGCTCTCCGGCCCGGGACGCAGCAGTCATCGGGTCAATCCCTACAGATCGACGGTCAGCACCGACTGCAGGTACCGGCGCATCTCTGCTGCCATGTCGACCGAGTCACGATCGAACAGCCATTGCAGTTCCAGCCCGTCCATCAACGCCACCAGCGACCGCGCGGCGCTCACACAGTCGATACCGGGCTTGACCTGTCCGTTCACGGCCGCGTGTTCGAACGCCCGGCGCGTCGCCTCGATCACCTGTGCATAGCGGCGGATGAAGTAGTCATGTGCCGGATGGTCCGGTGACGTGGCCTCGGCCGACAGCGTGGCGTAGAGCTCGACGAGTTCGGGGGTCGTCTCGTTGTATTTTGCGACGTCCAACGTGGCGCGCAGCATCTCCACACCTTTCGGCGGCGGATCGCCCATCCGCTTCCGTGTCTCGGCGTCACGCCAGGTCAGGACTGCTTCGAGCAGGCGGGTCTTGTTCGGGTAGTGATGCAGCACCCCGGCCTGGCTCAGCCCGACCCGGTCGGCGACATCACGGAGCGATCCCTTGTGGAAGCCGGAGCCGGAGAACACCTCGACCGCTGCCTGGAGGATCTCCTGGCGCCGGGCGCCGCTCTTGGCGTACTCACCCCGGGCTTTGCGGGTCGTCGACGTCATGGTGAGGAATATAGCCCAGATGGCGGACGAAAACCTAGTGACTGGTCGGATCTTTGTCCTGTCGACGGCTTGGCGGGTCGGTGCCGGCGAGTGCGGTGAACTGGGTTCAGTCACTCCGATTCCTGCAGCATGCTGGGTGTTCTCATCGGCCGACTCGGCGCGGAAACGCCACTGATACTCCATTGCAACCGTGCGACGGTCATGTGAAGGGGCCCATAAAGTTGAAAAAGACCCCTAGCGCTCGGTCGGTTTTGAGTCTAGCGTCCGCTACCACAGCCCGCCCTGAGCGGGTGGCGCCGAACGAAAAGGATCACTCGTGGTTCCGATCAGAACGGCCGTGCTCGCGGCGTCGACGCTCGCTCTCGCGCTGGCGATGACCTCCTGCAGCAGCGGCACCGAAAGCTCAAGCGGCGGCCAGAACTCCAACGGCACACTCACCCTGGGCTCCGTAGTACTGCCTTCGTCCTATGCGGCAGACGCCGCGGTGTGGGGCAACCAGTCGGTCTACGAGCAGGCTGTCTACGACACCCTGGTGCGCGAGACCCCAGACCTCAAGATCGAGCCGTCGCTGGCGACCAGTTGGTCGTACAACGCGGACAAGACGGTGCTCACCATGAAGCTGCGCACCGACGTCAAGTTCTCGGACGGGACGGCGTTCAACGCCGATGCGGCGGCCCAGAACCTGACCAGGTTCAAGAACGGCACCTCATCGCTCAGGAACTATCTGAGCCAGATGACCAAGGCTGAGGCGGTCGACGCCGCCACGCTGCGGATCACCCTGAGCGAGCCCAACCCGGCGCTGCTGCAGTACCTGTCCCAGGCGGCGGGCCTGCAGCAGAGCCCGAAGAGCTTCGACGCACCGGACGAGGCGACGAACCCGGTGGGTTCCGGCCCGTACATCCTGGACACGTCGAAGACGGTGGTCGGTTCGAAGTACGTGTACAAGAAGAACCCGGACTACTGGGCGCCGCAGGACCAGCACTACAACGACCTGGTGATCAACGTCTACCAGACGACTCCCACCCAGGTGAACGCGGTGCGCGGCGGGCAGGTCAACGGACTCGCGCTGATCGACAACTCCGCCGTCGACCAGCTGAAGTCGGCCGGCTACGACATCGAGAACTGGGAGCTCAACGTCGTGGGCCTGCTCCTGCTGGACCGGGACGGGAAGCTCACTCCCGCGATGAAGGACGTCCGCGTGCGGCAGGCGATCAACTACGCGATCGACCGCGACGCGATGCTGAAGGGGGCGGGCCAGGGGATGGGCACCACCACCACCCAGTTCTTCAAGCCCAGCGACACCGCCTCCTACGACAAGTCGCTGGACAGCAAGTACCCCTACGACCCCGACAAGGCCAAGCAACTGCTGCAGGAAGCCGGCTACGGCAACGGATTCTCCGTCACGATGCCCCAGCTGGCGACCGGCAGCACGGCCCAGTACGACCTGGTCAAGCAGTACCTCGGCGATGTCGGCATCAACGTCAAGTTCGTCAACGAGCCGGCCAACAACTTCCTCGCCGACGTCTCCGGCGCCAAGTTCTCCGCCGTCTCCGCCCTTCCGCTCCAGGCGGATCCGACGGCCTGGCAGGTGGCGAACTTCAAGCTGCTGCCCGATGCGACGTGGAACCCGTTCCACACGGCCGACCCCGAGGTGGAGTCGCTGGCCAAGACCATCCAGACCGGCTCGTCCACCGAGGCCGCGGCGGCCAGCAAGGAACTCAACCGGTACATCGTCGACCAGGCGTGGTTCGCCCCCTGGTACCGGCCCCTGCAGAGCTTCGTGGTGGACAGCAACACCAAGGTGACGCCGCAGCAGGACAACGCCTACCCATACCTGTGGAACATCGAGCCGAAGTCCTGAAGCCTCCCGGCTGCTTCCCGGCTGCTTCCCAGCTGCCTTCCAGCTGCCTTCCAGCGTGACGACGACCCCCCATTCCCCGGCGCGGCGGCCCCACACCGCCGCCCCGTTTCTCCCAGGGACATCACCGTGTACCGATTCATCGTGCGGCGACTCGCTTCGGGTGTCGTCCTCATCGCGATTCTGACCACACTCACCTTCTTCCTCCTCTATCTCTCAGGCGGAGACATCGCCCGTCGCATCGTCGGAGAGGGGGCCACCGAGGAAGCCGTCCAGGCGAAGGCGCACGAACTCGGCCTGGACCGGTCGGTCTGGTCCCAGTTCACCGACTGGCTCTCCCACGCGGTCAGCGGCGACCTCGGCTCGTCCTGGTTCAACGGCCAGCCTGTCTCGGACGCGATCTCCAGCCGGCTGTCGGTGACGCTGTCGCTGGTGATCGGCGCGACGCTGCTCACCGCCGTGCTCGCCACCGTGCTCGGTGTCGTCGCCGCTACCCGCGGTGGCTGGGTGGACCGGGTGGTGCAGTTCCTCGGAGTGCTGGGGCACGCCATCCCGAACTTCCTGATCGCGATCGGCCTGGTGTCCCTCCTCGCCGTTCAGTGGCACTGGTTCGACGCGACCGGGTACACCGAGTTCGCCGACTCGCCGTCCCGGTGGTTGTCCTCCATCACCCTGCCCGTGCTCGCACTGGTCACCGGCGCTGTTTCCAGCGTCGCGCAGCAGGTCCGCGGCGCGGTCATCGACGCGCTGCGGCAGGACTACGTCCGTACGTTGCGCAGCCGCGGCCTCTCCGAGACGCGCGTGATCTACCGGCACGTGCTGCGCAACGCGGCCGGTCCGGCGCTGTCCTACCTCGGTGTGCAGTTCGTCGGCCTGATCGGCGGAGCGGTGATCATCGAGCAGATCTTCGCCATCCCCGGTCTCGGCCAGGTCGCCGTCGGGGCCACCAGCCAGGGTGACATTCCTCTGGTGATGGGTCTGGTCATGGTCACCGCGGTGATCGTCGTAGTCCTCAATCTCCTGGTCGACCTGGCTCAGGGTTGGCTCAATCCGAAGGTGCGTCACGCATGAGCGAGTCACTGTCCGCCTCCCTGGAGACCCCGGCGACGGCCGCCGCACCGAAGGGCCTGTTCCGGCGCCTGCTGAAGAATCCGCTCGGCGCCGCTTCGCTCGGTGTGCTGACCTTGATCGTCCTGACGGCGCTGCTGGCGCCGGTGCTCGCCCCGCACGACCCGGACGCCGCCTCGGCGAACGACATCCTGGCCTCCCCGAGTTCGAACTTCCTCCTCGGTGCGGACGGCTCCGGACACGACATCCTCTCCCGGCTGCTGTACGCCTCCCGGGTGAGCCTGGCCGGTGCCGCGCTCGCCCTGGCCGTCGCAGCAGCCCTGGGCGTCACCGCCGGCCTGGTCTCCGGCTACTACGGCCGGTGGTTCGAGACGGCGTCCACCTGGGTCACCAACCTGCTGATGGCCCTGCCCGGCGTGGTCGCGCTGCTCGCCGTCCGCGCCGCCGTCGGACCCTCTCTCTGGACCACGATGGCGATCTTCGGCGTGCTGTTGTCGCCCGCGTTCTATCGCGTGGTCTACACCGCGGTGTCCGGGGTGCGCAACGAGTTGTACGTCGACGCGGCGCGCGTCTCCGGGCTGCGGGACCCGCGGATCATCTCGCGACACATCCTCATCGTGGTCCGCGCCCCGGCGATCATCCTCGCGGCCAGCATCGGAAGCGTCGCGATCGCCATCCAGTCCGGCATCACCTTCCTGGGCCTGGGCGACCCCTCGGTCCCCACCTGGGGCGGGATGCTGAACGACGCGTTCGCCAACATGTACACCGCTCCGCTGCAACTGACCTGGCCGAGCCTCGCGATCGGGCTGACCGCCATCTCCCTGACCCTGCTGTCGAACGCCCTGCGGGACGAGTTGGAGCGCAGCAGCCGGCCGAAGCGGCGGCGCGGACGCCGCGACGCCGGCACCGCGACGGTCCGTCACGAGCCGGTGCTGGTGCACGAGGACACCGAGGACACCGAGGACGCCCCGAGTGGCGAGATCCTGCTCGACGTCCAGGGACTGACGGTCAGTTACGACCAGGCCGACGGCTCGGCCAAGACCGTGGTCGAGGACGTGTCCCTGACCGTGCGCCGCGGCGAGGTCCACGGCCTGATCGGAGAGTCCGGGTCGGGCAAGACCCAGACCGCGTTCGCGATCATGCGCCTGATGCCGCCGGGCGGCCAGGTCGCCGGATCGATCCTGTTCGAAGGCGCGGACCTGGCGCGGCTGTCGGCCAAGGAGATGACCAGGCTACGCGGCAAGAAGATCGCCTACATCCCGCAGGAGCCGATGAGCAACATCGATCCGTCGTTCTCCATCGGCAGCCAGCTGGTCGAGCCGATGCGCGTCCAGCTCGGCCTGAGCAAGGCCGAGGCGCGCGACCGGGCGCTGCGGCTGCTGGCCCGAGTGGGGATCCCGGACCCCGAGCGGACCTTCAACGCCTACCCGCACGAGGTCTCCGGCGGCATGGCCCAACGCGTCCTCATCGCCGGAGCCGTCTCCTGCGATCCGGACCTGCTGATCGCCGACGAACCCACCACCGCGCTCGACGTCACCGTCCAGGCCGAGGTGCTCGACCTGCTGCGCGACCTGCAGTCCGATCTGAACATGGGCGTCATCCTCGTCACGCACAACTTCGGCGTGGTGGCCGACCTGTGCGACCGCGTGTCGGTCATGCGCGGTGGACGGATCGTCGAAACCGGCGCCGTGCAGTCGATCTTCGACGACCCACGCCATTCCTACACCCAGTCGCTGTTCGAGGCGATTCTCGACGACAGCCGGCCCCGCGGCCCGCTGGAGACCGACGTCACCGCCGCCGCGTCAACGCAAGGAGCCTCATCATGAGTGAGCGGCTGCTGGAGGTCGACGACGTCGTCGTCGACTACCCGGTCAAGGGACTGCGCAAGAAGCCGTTCCGGGCCCTGAACGGCGTCTCCCTGGACATCCGGCCCGGCGAAACCGTCGGGCTGGTCGGTGAATCCGGCTCCGGAAAGACCACGCTCGGCCGGGCGGTGCTGGGCCTGGCGCCGGTCACCGGCGGGGCGATCCGGTACAACGGCCGGGACATCAGCGGGCTGTCGCGATCCGAGCGGCGGAAGCTGGCCGCCGAGATCCAGGTCGTGTTCCAGGATCCGTACACCTCGCTGAACCCGTCGCTGACGATCGAGCAGATTCTCGTCGAGCCGCTGACCGCCCAGGACGTCGCGAAGTCGGACGCCACGCGGCGGGTTCGGGAACTCCTCGACCAGGTGCACCTGCCCTCGGACGCCGGGGGACGTCTGCCGCGGGAGTTCTCGGGCGGCCAGCGGCAGCGCATCGCCATCGCCCGTGCGCTGGCCCTGTCGCCGCAGCTGATCGTGTGCGACGAGCCGGTGTCGGCGCTGGACCTGTCGACCCAGGCACGCGTACTGCGCCTGTTCGAGGAAATCCAGAACCGCACCGGCGTCGCCTATCTGTTCGTCTCGCACGACCTCGCTGTCGTACGCCACCTCAGCCACCGGGTCGCGGTCATGTACCGCGGCGAAATCGTCGAATGGGGCGACGGCGACCAGGTCACCGCCCGTCCCCAGCATCCCTACACCCAGAAGCTGTTCCTGGCGGCGCCGGTTCCGGACCCGGCGGCTCAGCGACGGCGTCGTGCCGAACGCACCCGGCTGCTCGCCGACGGCGCCTGAGGCGTACCGGCGTCCCGGGACACGTCAGGCTCACCGCGTTCTCGATGCACAGAAACCGATGCACTGAAACCGATGCACTGAAACCGATGCACTGAAACCGATGCACAGAAACTGATGCACAGAAACCGATGGACAGAAACGAGTAAACGAACATATGGCCGACACTGCTCCGCCCCCCACCGAGTCCTCGCTGAGGCAAGCCCTCGCCGCGCTGACCCTGGAGGAGAAGGTCCAACTGCTGACCGGCCGTGACTTCTGGAACACCTGGTCGATGGAGAAGATCGGGCTGCGCCGCATCCGTGTCTCCGACGGCCCTTCGGGGGTCCGCGGCAACGACTGGGACGAGCGTGACCCGTCACTCAACCTGCCGTCGGCGACCGCGCTGTCGTCCTCGTGGGATGTGGCCCTCGCCCGCCGCTACGGCGCCGCGGTCGCTGTCGAGGCCCGCCGCAAGGACGTCGACGCGGTGCTCGGGCCGACGATCAACCTGCACCGCTCGCCGCTGGGCGGCCGGCACTTCGAGGGCTTCAGCGAGGACCCGGTACTGACCGCCGATCTGGCGGCGGCGTACGTCTCGGGGGTGCAGGAGAACGGGGTGGGCGCGACGGCGAAGCACTACGTCGCCAACGACTTCGAGACCGAGCGGCTCACCGCGAACGTGCGGGTTTCGGACCGGGCGCTGCGGGAGCTGTACCTGCTGGCGTTCGAGAAGGCGGTCACCGAGGCGCGCGCCTGGCTGGTGATGAGCTCCTACAACTCGGTCAACGGCGTCACCGTCACCGAGAACGAGCTTCTTGAGACGCCGCTCAACAGCGAGTGGGGCTTCGACGGCGTGGTCGTCGGCGACTGGACGGCGGTGCGCAGCCTGCGGAGCGCGAAGGCTTCCCAGGATCTCGTGATGCCGGGGCCCGACGGCCCATGGGGGAAAGCGCTGATACAGGCGGTCCGCGAGGGGGACATCGACGAAAGCGTGGTCGACCGGAAGGTCCTGCGGATACTCCAGCTGGCCCGGCGGGTGGGTGCGCTCGAAGGTTCCGAGGCCATGGCGCCGGTCCTCGTCGAGGACGGCCCGGCGTTCACCCGGGAGACCGCCGCCGAGGGCACGGTGCTGCTGGCGAACCGCGGCGAGCTGCCCTGGGACGCCGCCGCCCTGCGCTCGGTCGCGGTCATCGGCGACAACGCCGCGAACGCCCGGACCCAGGGCGGCGGCAGCGCCACCGTGATGCCGCCCTACACCGTCTCCCCGCTGGCCGGGCTGCGCGCCGCGCTCCCCGGCACCGCGATCACCTACGCGGTCGGCGCCGCCGTACACACCGGGCTGGCCGAACTGCCGCTGGAGCAGCTGACCAACCCGGTGACCGGCGAGGCCGGTGTGCGCGTGCGGTTCCTCGGCGAGGACGGGTCGGAGCTGTTCGGCGAGAACCGGCTCAAGACGGCGCCGCTGGTGTGGATGGGCGGGAACGCCCCGATACGGGAGTCCGCCACGGTCGAGCTGACCACCCGCTATACGCCCACCGAGAGCCGTGACGTCCGGGTCGGGTTCGCGATGACCGGCCACGGCCGGGTGTGGGTCGACGGCGAACTGGTCGTCGACGAGACCGTGAAGCCGGTCGGCGACGACCTCGGCGCCGCGTTCCTCGCCCCGCCGTCGGTGACCGCGCCGATCACGCTCACCGCCGGGCGCCCGGTCGACCTGCGCTTCGAGGCCGACCTGCGCAAGTACGGGGAGATGTTCCTCGGCGGGCTGGCGTTCCAGTTCGGCACCGAGCCCGGCGAGGCCGACGGCGACGCGCTCATCGCCGAGGCCGTCCGGGCCGCCCGGGAAGCCGACGTCGCCCTGGTGGTCGTCGGCACCAACTCGGTGGTCGAGTCCGAGGGCTACGACCGCACGTCGCTCGCGCTGCCCGGCCGGCAGGACGAACTGGTGCGCGCCGTCGCCGCGGCCAACCCGCGCACCGTCGTGGTGGTCAACGCCGGCTCCCCGGTGCTGCTGCCGTGGCGGGACGAGGTCGCGGCCGTGCTCGTCGGCTACTTCGGCGGCCAGGAGTTCGGCAACGCCCTCGCCGACGTACTGCTCGGTCTCGTGGAGCCGGGTGGCCGGCTGCCCACCACCTGGCCCGCCTCCGAGGCCGACATCCCGGTCCTGTCCACCACGCCGGTCGACGGCGTTTTGGAGTACGCCGAGGGCATCCACATCGGCTACCGCGCCTGGCTGCGGCAGCAGGCGGAGACCGGAACCGAGCCGGCGTACTGGTTCGGCCACGGCCTCGGCTACGCCGACATCGCCCTCACCGGCGTCGACGGCCCCCACCACGCGGCCCCCGGCGAGGCGGTGACCCTCGGGGTCGAGGTCGCCAACCGCGGCGGGCGCGACGGCAAGCAGGTCGTCCAGGTGTACGCCGAGCGCGACGGCTCCGCGGTCGACCGGCCGGTGCGCTGGCTGGTCGGCTTCGCCACCGTCCGCGTCCCGGCCGGCGGCACGACGCGGGTCGAGGTCGCGGTCCCGACGCGGATGCTGGCCTACTGGGCGGACGGCTGGCAGTACGAGCCCGGGGAGTACCGGTTCCGGGTCGGCACCAGCGCCGTAGAACTGCCCCTTGAGACGACCGTGGCCTTGGTATGAGCCGCCGGACCGCCGTCACCCACGGCGCCATCGAGCTGTATGCCCACGGAGAGGGAAAGGACCTCCCTTGAAAGCCATCATCCTGATGTTCGACAGCCTGAACCGGCACATGCTGTCGCCCTACGCGCAGGACACCTTCGTCGACGCGCCCAACTTCGCCCGGCTCGCCGAGAAGGCCGTCACGTTCGAGAACTTCTACGCCGGGTCGATGCCCTGCATGCCCGCCCGGCGGGAGATGCACACCGGGCGGTACAACTTCCTGCACCGCAGCTGGGGCCCGCTGGAGCCGTTCGACGACTCGATGCCGCAGATCCTGCGTGACGCCGGCATCCACACCCATCTCGCCTCCGACCACCCGCACTACTGGGAGGACGGCGGCGCGACCTACCACACCCGGTACTCGACGTGGGAGTGCTTCCGCGGGCAGGAGGGCGACCCGTGGAAGGGCGTCGTCCCCGCCGAGCCGCCCCAGGGCCAGCGGCAGAAGATGTTGCGTCAGGACGAGATCAACCGGCGGTACATGGCGACCGAGGCGGAGCACTCGCAGACGCTGACCGTGGACGCCGGCCTGCACTTCATCGACACCAACGCGCAGGCCGACCGATGGCTGGCGCAGATCGAACTGTTCGACCCGCACGAGCCGTTCTTCAGCACCGACGACTACCGGAAGAAGTACGACCACGACTACGACGGTCCGCAGTTCGACTGGCCGCCCTACGCCAAGACCGTGGAGTCGCACGACACGGTCGACCACGCCCGCTACGAGTACGCGGCGCTGGTGTCGATGTGCGACCACTCGCTGGGGCGTGTCCTGGACGCGATGGACCGGCACGATCTGTGGCGGGACACGCTGCTGATCGTGAACACCGACCACGGGTTCCTGCTCGGAGAACACGGCTGGTGGGCCAAGGGAGTCATGCCCTGGTTCAACGAACTGGTGCACCTGCCCATGTTCCTGTGGGACCCGCGTACCGCCGGGCAGGGCATCCGGCGTGGGGCGCTCGCCCAGACGATCGACATCGCGCCGACGGTGCTGAGCTTCTTCGGTCTGGAACCGACCGCGGACATGCAGGGCCGCGACCTCGCCGCCGTCCTGGCCGAAGACCGGCAGATCCGGGAAGCGGCGCTGTTCGGCGCCCACGGCGGTCATGTCAACGTGACCGACGGGCGATACGTGTACATGCGCGCCGCGGCGGACCCGGGCAACAGTCCGCTGGAGGAGTACACCCTCATGCCGACCCACATGCGGGCACGGTTCGGGGTGAACGAACTCACCGACTGGCAGCCGGCCGACGCGATGTCCTTCACCAAGGGCGTCCGCACCATGCGCATGCCGGCCACCGGGATGGCGAAGATGTCCAACCCCTGGCTGCACGGCACGCTGCTGTTCGACCTTGAGACCGATCCCGGGCAGGAGAATCCCCTCGTCGACGACGAGGTCGAGCTGCGCATGCTGCGACTGCTGAAGCAGCTGATGCACGACACCGACGCGCCGGCCAGCCAGTTCGAACGGCTCGGCATCCCGTACGACACCGACGTCACGCCGCGGAACCTGCTCGTGGCGGCCCAGCGCGAGCAGGCCGACGCGACCGCCGAACCGCTGCCGGACCTGGCCGGGCTCCCTGGGGCCGACCTGGTCACGATGCCCGTCCTGGAGCTTGTGCAGACACCCGCGCGCACGGTGGTGGAACGGCACGTGCCGGCCGTCCTGCACACCGAACTCGTCGCGCTGATGCCGCAGATCTCGCTGTACCACCTGGCCCGGTCCGGCCATGTCAGCGCCGCCCAGCTCAAGGCCATCGCCGACGATCTCGCCGCGACGGAGGTGAAGCTCTGAGGCCGCGAAGGAGAACTCCGAGATGACGCACGCGCCCCGGCCGAACATCCTCTGGTTGATGAGCGAGGACTGCTCACCGCACGGGGAGGCCTACGGCGATCCCCTGGCGCGCACGCCCACCATCAACCGGCTGGCGCGGGAAGGGGTGCTGTTCGAGCAGGCGTTCTGCACCTCACCGGTGTGTGCTCCGTCCCGGTTCAGCCTGATCTCCGGAGTCCATGCCGCCAGTTGCGGCCCGGCGCACCAGATGCGTGCCCTCGCGCACTTCCCGGACGGCCTGGACACCTACGCCGGGCTGATGCGCGAGGCGGGCTACCACTGCACCAACAACGCCAAGACCGACTACAACAGCGACCTCGACAAGAACGCGATCTGGGACGACTCAGGCCCCTCGGCCCACTGGCGGCACCGACCCGAAGGGGCGCCGTTCCTGGCGGTGTTCAACCCGAACGACACCCACGAGTCCGCGCTGTTCGCGGAAGAGATCAGCTACGTGTCACCGGATGAGGTCCGGGTGCCCGCCTACCTTCCGGACACGCCGGAGATCCGTGCCGACATCGCCCGCTACTACACGGCCATCGAGAAGGTCGACACCGTCTTCGCCCACCTCCTCGCCGAGGTCGAGCAGGCCGGCTTGCTGGAGGACACGATCCTCCTCTACTCCTCCGACCACGGCGGTGTCGGCCCCCGCTCGAAGCGATTCTGTTACGACGACGGACTGAGGGTGCCGCTGATCGTCCGGCTGCCGCAACGGTATGCGCACCTGTCGCCCTGGCACGCCGGCGAGCGGGTCGGCACCGCGGTGAGCCACATCGACATCGCACCGACGCTGCTGGCGCTGGGCGGAGTGCCGATTCCGGGCACCATGCAGGGCAGGCCGCTGTTCGGCCCGCAGGCCGCGGCCCCGGGCGGGGTCGCCTTCGGCGGGCGCAACCGGATGGGGGAGCGGTACGACTTCGTCCGGACCGTCCGCGACAGCCGCTACCGGTACATCCGCAACTACTCCCCGCACCGACCCCACGGCCAGCACGTCGCGTACATGTGGCTCGCCCAGGGCTACCAGGCATGGGAGACCGCGCACCGGGCCGGGACCCTCTCCGAGGCGTCCGAGCGGTTCTGGCAGGAGAAACCCGCCGAGGAGTTCTACGACACCGTCACCGACCCCGACGAGGTCCACAACCTCATCGGCGCCCCCGAGCACGCCGAGCGGATCGAGCACCTGAGCAGCCTGCTGGACCGGCACATGCTCGACATCAACGACAACGGCTTCATCCCCGAGGGCTCGCCGATCGAGGGCTACGACAACAGCCGTGTCCCCGGTGCCTATCCCCTCCACGAGGTGATGGAACTGGCGGGCAGGGCCATCCAGCGCGCCCCGGGCAGCCTCGGCCTCTTCATCGACGCCCTCGGCCACGACAACGAGGTGCTTCGCTACTGGGGAGCCCAAGGCCTGCTCATGCTCGGCCCCGACAGCGCGCCCGCCGGGCATGCCCTGGACACGGCACTGCGCGACGCGTCCCCGCAGGTGCGCATCGCGGCGGCGGAGGCCCACGCCAAGACCCGAAACCCCGAGGAAGCCGTCGGCGTCCTCGCGGGGATACTGGCCGGGGACCACGCCAGGCCGGTCAAGCTGCAGGCGCTCAACGCGCTCACCTTCCTGGGCGCCGCGGCGGCCGACGCCACCGAGGAGATCGCGGAATTCACGGAGGCCGCCGACCCGAACCTCCGGTCGGCGTCCAGATACCTTCTGCTGCGGCTGCGCGACGAGTACACACCGGGCACCACGATCTTCGACCTGACACACATGACGGCCCATCCACCGGCGTCGGTCTTCTAGGGCTCGGGTAACGTTTTGCCGTAAGGCAGGTTCCTGCCCGGCACCGGAGCTCCCGGACCTCCTTTGGAGGATCGCCTGATCGCGGGGGCGTCTCATTGTGTCTTCGCGGGAGTGACCTGCGCCTTTTCGCGTGAAAATGTGGGTCTATGCGTTTCCTTGAGGCCAGCACAGGTCGGTATGTGGAGTCATCCCCGGTCCCCTACGACCTGACGTACGACGACGTGTTCATGGTGCCGAGCCGCAGCGCGGTCGGCTCGCGGCAGGGGGTGGACCTCAGCTCCCCGGACGGCACGGGCACGACGATCCCGCTGGTCGTCGCCAACATGACCGCGATCGCGGGGCGCCGTATGGCCGAGACGACGGCCCGGCGCGGCGGCATGGTGGTCATCCCGCAGGACATCCCGATCGATGTGGTCACCGAGGTCGTCTCCTGGGTCAAGAGCCGCCATCTCGTCCTCGACACCCCGATCGTGCTGGCGCCGCACCAGACCGTCGCCGACGCGCTGGCCCTGCTGCCGAAGCGGGCGCACAACGCCGGTGTCGTCGTGGACGCCGAGCAGCGCCCCATCGGCGTGGTCACGGACGCCGACCTGTCCGGCGTGGACCGCTTCACGCAGCTGGAGGTCGTCATGTCCAGGGACCTGCTGCTGCTCGACGCCGACATGGACCCGCGCGAGGCCTTCAACACCCTCGACCACCACAACCGGCGGTACGCCCCCGCGGTCGACGGCGACGGCCGCCTCGCCGGCATCCTCACCCGCAAGGGCGCCCTGCGCGCCACGCTCTACACGCCGGCCGTCGACGCGCAGGGCAGGCTGCGGATCGCCGCCGCCGTCGGGATCAACGGCGATGTCGCGGGCAAGGCCAAGCAGCTGCTCGACGCGGGCGTCGACACGCTCGTCATCGACACGGCGCACGGCCACCAGGAGTCGATGATCACGGCGATCAGGCTGGTCCGCGCCCTCGACCCGCAGGTCCCGGTCGTCGCGGGCAACATCGTCTCCGCGGACGGCGTGAAGGATCTCGTCGAGGCCGGCGCCGACATCATCAAGGTCGGTGTCGGACCGGGTGCGATGTGCACCACCCGCATGATGACCGGCGTCGGCCGGCCGCAGTTCTCGGCGGTCCTGGAGTGCGCGGCCGAGGCGAAGAAGTACGGCAAGCACGTCTGGGCCGACGGCGGTGTCCGGCACCCCCGCGATGTCGCCATGGCGCTGGCCGCCGGCGCGTCCAACGTGATGGTCGGCTCCTGGTTCGCCGGCACGTACGAGTCGCCGGGCGACCTCCAGCAGGACTCCAGTGGCCGCCTCTACAAGGAGTCGTTCGGCATGGCGTCCGCGCGTGCCGTGGCCAACCGTACGTCCGACGAGTCGGCCTTCGACCGGGCTCGCAAGGCGCTGTTCGAGGAGGGCATCTCCACCTCCCGCATGTTCCTCGACCCGGCCCGCCCGGGGGTCGAGGACCTGATCGACTCGATCATCGCGGGCGTCCGCTCGTCCTGCACGTACGCCGGCGCGGGCTCCCTTGAGGAGTTCGCCGAGAAGGCGGTCGTCGGCATCCAGAGCGCGGCGGGCTATGCGGAGGGCAAGCCGCTGCACGCCAGCTGGAACTGACGCCTCAACGCCTTTGCGCACGGCCCGCGTTGACCGCCCGCAACACCAGAAGCGAAGTGAACCACCCGCAGTGCTGAACGATCTCGACGAACGTATCGTGCACGCCCTCGCCGAGGACGCCCGCCGCTCCTACGCGGACATCGGGCAGCTGGTCGGCCTGTCCGCGCCCGCCGTCAAGCGGCGCGTGGACCGGCTGCGCGCCACCGGAGCCATCACCGGCTTCACCGTACGGGTGGACCCCGCGGCGCTTGGCTGGGAGACCGAGGGGTTCGTCGAGATCTACTGCCGGCACAACACCTCGCCGGAGACCATCCGGCGGGGCCTGGAGCGCTATCAGGAGGTCGTCGCCGCGTCCACCGTCACCGGTGACGCGGACGCGGTCGTCCAGGTCTTCGCCTCCGACATGCGCCACTTCGAGCGGGTGCTGGAGCGGATCGCGGGCGAGCCGTTCGTGGAGCGCACGAAGTCGGTGCTGGTGCTGTCGCCGCTGCTGCGCCGCTTCTCGTCGGGATCGCCCACATGAACCGCACCCCCCGCGGAACGCTTACCATCGGTGTCATGACATGGCGACATTGATCCGCACCAGAGCCCGGCGTCCGGCGACTGACCGCCACCCTGTACGGCTACTCGTTCCTGGACGAGTTCGTCCTGCTCTACCCGGTGTACGCGCTGCTGTTCAGCGACACCGGCCTGTCGGTCTGGCAGATCGCCTCCCTCTTCGCCCTGTGGTCGATCACCGGCGTGCTGCTGGAGGTCCCTTCCGGTGCCTGGGCCGACGCCGTCTCCCGCCGACTGCTGCTGTGGCTCGGCCCGCTGCTGACCGCCGCCGGTTTCGCGCTGTGGGTGATCGTCCCGTCGTACTGGGCCTTCGCGGCCGGCTTCGCCCTGTGGGGCGCCGGCGGAGCGCTCGGCTCCGGTGCGCTGGAGGCTCTGGTGTACGACGAGCTGGACGGGCTCGGCGCGGCCGGCCGGTATGCCCGGGTGATGGGCCGGGCGCGGGCGGCCGGGCTGATCGGCGTGATGGCGGCGATGGGACTCGCCGGGCCGGTGTTCGCGTGGGGCGGCTACCCGGCGGTGGGGACGGCGAGTGTCCTGGCCTGCCTGCTCGCCGCGGCGACCGCGAGCCGGTTCCCTGAGCACCGGGCGCCCGCGGAGGACGGCGGCAACTGGGCCGCGACCCTGCGGGCCGGGGTCGCCGAAGCACGCGCCGACCGGTCGGTGGTCGGCGCGTTGCTGCTGGTGCCTGCCGTCACCGCGGTGTGGAGCGCGCTCGACGAGTTCACGGCGCTCCTGGTGCGGGACTTCGGGGTGCCGGACGAGCGGGTTCCGTATCTGCTGCTGCTGATCTGGGCGGGCGCCACGGCCGGGAGCCTGCTGGCCGGCCCCGCCGAACGCCTCGGCACGGCAGGGCTCGCGGGACTCCTCGCGGGCGCCGCGCTCGCCCTCGCCGTCGGTGCCACGGCGCCGTCCATGGCCGGGATCGGCCTCGTGGCGCTCGCCTTCGGCGGCTTCCAGCTGGCGACCGTGCTCGCCGACGCCCGGCTCCAGGAACGTATCGACGACAGCCGCCGGGCCACCCTGACCTCGCTCGCCGGTCTCGGCACCGAGCTGGCCACGGTCGCCACGTACGGCGCGTACGCGACGATCGGCGCGACGGCCGCGCACAGCACCGCTTTCGCCCTGTCCGCGGTGCCCTATCTGGTGACCGCGGCCCTGCTGGCGGCCGGGAGAACGGCGACGCGGTGAGGCGGGTCGCAGGTACCCGCTTGCTGTCGATGGGTGACTGGAGCTTCGCCATGGGGTCGGTCACCGGCGAACTGCGCGCCCCTGCCCGCGTCGAGGGGCCGTACGACGACTTCGGCACCCCGTCGGCATGGCCCCGGGGCAGAACCGACCCGGAACCGCTGCGGGTCGTCGTGGCGCGACTGCGGGAGATCAAATGCCCCGGCACCGTGGACGCCGCCGGTGTTCCGTGGACGCGCGCAACGAATCGGCGCCGGAGCCGGAACAGACGCAACGATCCGCTCACCGGCGCGCAACGGCTTCTCCTTGTCCGCCCGAGCAGGCCGCCCGTACCGTCTACGTGGCCCCCACGACCGCCCTTCCGTCCCGGTGAGGATCACGCATGCGCACCGCCCTGCTCCAGAGCTCCGGCCGCCCCGGCTCCGTCGCCGAGAACCTCAAGGTCCTCGACGAGGCGGCGGGCCGGGCGGCGGTCGCGGGTGCCGGACTGCTGGTCGCGCCGGAGATGTTCCTGACCGGGTACGCCATCGGCGACGACATCGCCCGCCTCGCCGGACACGCCGACGGCGAGGGGGCCGACGCCGTCGCCGAGACCGCGACGCGGCACGGCCTCGCGATCGCCTACGGCTATCCCGAGCGCTCCGGCGAGACCGTGTTCAACTCCGTCCAGCTGATCTCCGCCGACGGCACCCGTCTCGCGAACTACCGCAAGACCCACCTCTTCGGCTGCTTCGAGCGCGACCACTTCACCCCGGGCGAGCAGCCGGTCGTCCAGGCCGAGCTGAACGGCCTCCGCGTCGGCTTCCTGATCTGCTACGACGTCGAGTTCCCGGAGAACGTGCGCGCCCACGCCGTCGCCGGCACCGACCTCCTCCTGGTGCCGACCGCGCAGATGCACCCGTTCCAGTTCGTCGCCGAGTCCGTCGTCCCGGTGCGGGCCTTCGAGAACCAGATGTACGTCGCGTACGTCAACCGGGTCGGCGGAGAAGGCGAGTTCGAGTTCGTCGGGCTCTCCACGCTGGCCGGACCCGACGGGATCGCCCGCACCCGGGCCGGCCGCGGCGAGGAGCTGCTCCTCGCGGACGTCGACCCGGCCTTCCTCGCCGCCTCCCGCGAGGCCAACCCGTATCTCCGGGACCGCCGCCCCGGCCTCTACGGCTCCCTGGTCTGAAATCCCCCCTTCTTCCCCCCTCTCCGCCCCTCTCCCCCCGTTCTCCCTTCGATCTCCACCCTCATCTTCGCCCTGAAAGGAGTCCGTACCCCATGACGTCCACGGTGCCCAACGCCGTCCAGCACGCCGACGCGCAGCAGCCGCCGATCACCATGTTCGGTCCGGACTTCCCGTACGCCTACGACGACTTCCTCGCCCACCCGGCGGGCCTCGGCCAGATACCCGCGACCGAACACGGCACCGAGGTCGCGGTCATCGGCGGCGGGCTCTCCGGCATCGTGGCCGCCTACGAGCTGATGAAGATGGGCCTCAAGCCCGTCGTCTACGAGGCCGACCGGATCGGCGGCCGGCTGCGGACCGTCGGCTTCGAGGGCTGCGACCCGTCCCTCACCGCCGAGATGGGCGCGATGCGGTTCCCGCCGTCCTCCACGGCGCTCCAGCACTACATCGACCTCGTGGGTCTTCAGACCCGGCCCTTCCCCAACCCCCTTGCGGAGGCGACCCCGTCGACCGTCGTCGACCTCAAGGGCGAGTCGCACTACGCCGAGACGCCCGACGACCTGCCGCAGGTCTACCGGGATGTCGCCGACGCCTGGAACAGGTGTCTGGAGGACGGCGCCGACTTCTCCGCCATGAACCGGGCCCTGCGCGAGCGCGATGTGCCGCGCATCCGGGAGATCTGGGCGAAGCTCGTCGAGCGGCTCGACAATCAGACCTTCTACGGCTTCCTCTGCGACTCCGAGGCCTTCAGCTCCTTCCGGCACCGCGAGATCTTCGGCCAGGTCGGCTTCGGCACCGGCGGCTGGGACACCGACTTCCCCAACTCGATCCTGGAGATCCTGCGCGTCGTCTACACCGAGGCCGACGACCACCACCGCGGCATCGTGGGCGGCTCGCAGCAGCTCCCGCTGCGGCTGTGGGAGCGCGAGCCGGCGAAGATCGTGCACTGGGCGTACGGCACCTCGCTGAAGTCCCTGCACGACAACGGCGAGCCGCGCCCCGCCGTGACCCGTCTGCACCGCACCGCCGGCGACCACATCACCGTCACCGACGCGAACGGCGACATCCGCACCTTCAGGGCGGCCGTCTTCACCGCGCAGTCCTGGATGCTGCTCTCCAAGATCGCCTGCGACGACTCGCTCTTCCCGATCGACCACTGGACGGCGATCGAGCGCACCCACTACATGGAGAGTTCCAAGCTCTTCGTGCCCGTCGACCGGCCCTTCTGGCTCGACAAGGCCGTCGACGACAGGGGAGATCCGACCGGCCGGGACGTCATGTCGATGACCCTCACCGACCGTATGACGCGCGGGACTTACCTCCTCGACGACGGCCCCGACCGGCCCGCGGTGATCTGTCTGTCGTACACCTGGTGCGACGACAGCCTGAAGTGGCTGCCGCTGTCCGCGAACGAGCGGATGGAGGTCATGCTGAAGTCGCTCGGCGAGATCTATCCGAAGGTGGACATCCGGGGGCACGTCATCGGCAGTCCGGTGACGGTGTCCTGGGAGAACGAGCCCTACTTCATGGGCGCGTTCAAGGCCAACCTGCCCGGCCACTACCGCTACCAGCGGCGCCTGTTCACGCACTTCATGCAGGACCGGCTGCCCGAGGACAAGCGCGGCATCTTCCTCGCCGGCGACGACATCTCCTGGACGGCGGGCTGGGCCGAGGGCGCGATCCAGACCGCGCTGAACGCGGTGTGGGGCGTCATGCACCACTTCGGCGGGGCGACCGACGCGACCAACCCCGGCCCGGGCGACGTGTACGACGAGATCGCGCCGGTGGAGCTGCCGGAGGACTGACCCGGATCAGCCCGGCAGCGGGGTGAGCAGCATCCGCCCCGCGAACCCCACCACCGCGTCCAGACGCTCGGTGAACTCCTCGGCGACATCGGGGAGTTCACGCAGAGCCCACAGCGCGCGGGCCGTCGACCAGGTGGCGTCCCGGGCCCGCTCCAGGCTCCACGAGCCCAGCAGATGGGTGAGCGGGTCGGCGATCTGGAGGAGATCGGGGCCCGGCATCAGATCTTCGCGGATGCGCTCCTCCAGCGAGACGAGGAGATCACCCACGCGGTCGAACTCGTCCTCCAGCTCGGCGGGTTCGCAGCCGAGCGTACGGCAGGCGTCCACGACGGCGAGCGCCAGATCGTGGCCGATGTGCGCATTGATGCCCGCCAGCGCGAACTGCAGTGGACGTACCCCGGGATGGCGGCGGTACTGGAACAGGGGCCGCCAGCAGGCCGGCGGGCGCCGCTCGCCGGCGACCGCGTCCACCGCTGCCAAGTACCGCTCCGCGAACCGCACATCCAGCGTGATCGCGGCCCGGGCATCGGCGAACCGGCCCTCGTCGATACGCCGGTCGACGGCCTCCGTGACGGTGAGGTAGACGCGGTTGAACACGGCGAGCCCGTCCCGCTCGGGCAGGGCCGCGTCGAGAGCGCGCATACGGGAGACGACCGTGTCGACGGGTGTGGTGATCTGTTCCGATTGCGCCATGCAGGCAGGGTCCCAGTCCTAGGCTGGCCGGGGTACCGGCGGGCCCGCGGCTTCCCCGGAATGGGGTAACGCGTCCGTCGCGCAGGGGGAGAACAGCAGGGGAAGAACGGGGGGAGCCGGACCGTGTCAGGCTTACGTGCCCGCCGCCTGGCCGCACGCAGGGCCGAGCGCAGAAGCGCCGCCCGGCGCGGCGCCATGGTCGCGGTGGCCTCCGTCGTGGTCGCCGTCGCCACGGTGACCGGCACGTTGTCCGCGCTCGACGACGGACGCGGCTCCGACGAGGCCAGGCCCGAGGTGACCAGTTCGCCACGTCTGGAACCGCTGCCCGCGGTTCCGTCGGCGTCTCCGTCGACAAAGGCGTCCACCTCCCCGGCCCCTTCCTCTTCCCGCTCTTCTCCCTCGTCTCCTCCGAAGAAGCGGGAGGCAGCGAGCGCGACCCCCTCGCCCACGAGGACGGAGCCGAGGCAGCCGACCGCGACCGTGCCCACGCGGCTCTACCGTCACCCCGAGTCCCAGGTGCTCGACTGGGTCCGCGCCCACCCCGGCGACCCGCGTCACGCGGTCATCGAGTCCCGTATCGCCGATCATCCGGCGGCGGTGTGGTTCGCCGACTACACGCCGGCCACCATCACCGCCCGGGTCCGCGCGGTCACCTCCGGCGGCACGGCGCAGGGCCGGGTGCCGGTGGTCGTGCCCTACGCCATCCCGGACCGCGACTGCGGCGGGGCCTCCCAGGGCGGTGCGCCCGACCTCGGGGCGTACGACGCCTGGATCGACGCCTTCGCGGCGGGGCTGGGCTCCGGTGACGTCATCGTGATCCTGGAGCCGGACTCGATCGCCCAGTCCGGCTGCCTCTCGGCCGGTGCCCGCGCCGACCGCTTCGCCTCCCTGGCCCGCGCCGGCCGCGCCCTCAAGGCCGCGAACCCCAAGGCACGGGTCTACTTCGACGCGGGCCACTCCGGCTGGAACCCGGCGGCCAAGCAGGCGGCACTGCTGAAGCAGGCGGGCGCCGCCTCGGCCGTCTCGTCCGACGGCATCTTCAGCAACGTCTCCAACTTCCACCGCACGGACGACGAGACCGCCTACGACCGACTGGTCCTCGACGCCCTCGGCGGGCCCGCAGCCTCGCTCGGCGCCGTCATCGACACCAGCCGCAACGGCAACGGCGCCCCGGCCGACGGCCAGTGGTGCGACCCGGCCGGCCGCAAGCTCGGGCGGACGCCGACCCTGAACACGGGGGAGCCAGGGATCGACGGATACCTGTGGGTGAAGCTCCCGGGTGAGTCCGACGGCTGCAAGGGCGCACCCGGCACGTTCACCCCGTCGTACGCCTACGACTTGGCACGCTGAGCCTTCGGCGGCGTGCTCTCCGACGTGCCCACCCACCTGGCCGGCAGCCGCAGTCGTACCGGGGGAGGCACCCGGTCACGCCGGGCTGCGCCATACCCCGCCCCCGCCCCGGTCGCCCACCGACCCCCTCAGGGCCGAGGGGCGGGCACCGTCGCGTCCGGCGCGCTGACCTTCGGCCGGTCCCGGTCGCCCGCGCGCAGCACGCTCGCGAAGGCGACGAGCCCGCCGGACAACACGGTCACCAGCCCGAACGACACCATCAGGCTGGTCGCCTGGGCCAGCGTGCCGATCGCGCCCGGCGCGATCAGACCTGAGGTGTACGTGATCGTCGCGACGCCCGCGATGGCCAGACTGGGATTGGACCCGCTGCGCCCAGCCGCGGCGAAGCACAGCGGCACGACCACCGCGATGCCCAGGCCCATCAGCGCGAAGCCGCTCATCGCCACCGCCGGATGATCCGAGACGACGATCAGCAGTCCGCCGAGAACGGCGAGCACGCCGCTCGCACGCACGGTGCGCACGGAGCCGTACCGGTCCACCACCTTGTCCCCGGCGATCCGGGCGATCGCCATGGTGAGGGTGAAGCCCGTGGTGCAGGCCGCCGCCAGAGCGGCCGACGCCTGCAGCTGGTCACGCAGATAGACCGCCGACCAGTCCAGGCTCGCGCCCTCCGCGAACACCGCGCAGAACCCGACCGCGCCGACGAGCAGCGCCGACCTGGGCGGCAGCGCGAAGCGCGGCGGCGGTTCCTCGTCCTCGGCGGGCTGGAGGTCGAGCACCCAGGCGCACGCGGCCACGCCGAGTACGGTCAGGACGGCCGCCGCCAGGGCGTGGTGCAGCCGGGCGTCCGCGCCGAGGTGCGCGGCGAGCGTGCCGCCCGCCGAGCCGATCAGGGCGCCCGCGCTCCACATGCCGTGCAGGCCGGACATGATCGACTTGCCCAGGCGGTTCTCCACCTCGACGCCGAGCGCGTTCATCGCCACGTCCGCCATACCCGCCGTGGCGCCGTACGTGAACAGGGCCAGGCACAGCGTCAGCAGGTTCGGGGCGAGGGCGGGCAGGGTCAGCGAGAGCGTCCACAGTGCGGTCAGGCCGCGCAGGGCGTTCCGCGCGCCGAAGCGGTGGCTGATCCGGCCCGCGAGCGGCATCGCGACGGAGGCGCCGAGCGCCGGGAAGGCGAGAGCGAGCCCCAACTGGCCCGCGCTCACCCCGGCATGGTCCTGGATCCACGGCACGCGGGTCGCGAAGGAGCCGGTGACGGCGCCGTGCACGGCGAAGACGGCGGCCACGGCATACCGGGCCCGCCTCACCTCACGTAGGTCGTACACCACTGCGCTCATTCTCCGGCCCCTCCCTCGCTCATGGTCCCCGCTGGCGCCGCGTAAACTATCAGGAACCCTGCCTGATAGATAGCGGATTACCGGTCGCCCGATCTGGAAGGATCCCGGCATGCCCGCATCCCCGAGTACCGCCCGAGCCATCAACGACCGGCTCGCCCTGCGTCTGCTCCAGCAGGAGGGTCCGTTGACGGCGGGGCAGTTGAAGCAGCTGACCGGCCTGTCCCGGCCGACCGTCGCCGACCTGGTCGAACGTCTCGCCGCCTCCGGGCTGATCGAGGTCGTGGGGGAGTCGGGCGAGCAGCGGCGCGGGCCGAACGCGAAGGTGTACGGTATCGTCGCCGACCGGGCCCATCTGGCCGCGCTCGACGTCCGCACCGAGGGCGTCTCCGTCGTCGTCTCCGACCTGCTCGGCAGGGTGCTCGCCGAGGCGTCCGTGCCGATCGGCGACGGCACCGGCACGGGACCGGCGGTGGAGCAGGCGGTCACGCTGGTCGAACGCGCGGTGAAGGAGGCGGGGGCGCTGGCGGCGCCTCCACGCGGGCCCGTCAGGGAATGGGGGCGGCTGCACACCGTAGGGATCGGCGTGCCCGGCCTGATCGACCCGGCCGACGGTGAACTGCGGGACTCCTCGGGCCTGCCGGAGTGGCATCGCCGACTGGTGGCCGCCCTCCAGGAACGCCTTCCGGACGCCCGCCTCAGCGTCGAGAACGAGACCAACCTCGCCGCCCTGGCCGAGATGCGCGACGGCGCCACCCGGGACCGCGACACCTTCGTCCTGCTCTGGCTCGGCATGGGCATCGGCGCCGCCGTCGTCCTCGACGGCCGACTCCGCCGCGGCGCCTCCGGCGGCACGGGCGAACTCGGCTTCCTGCCGGTACCGGGTACCGCCGGCCTGCCGTCGGCGACCGGCTGCGAGGGCGGCTTCCACTCCCTGGCCGGCGCGGCGGCGATCGCGACGCTGGCGGCGGAGCACGGGGTCACCGCATCCGGCGCGGCCGACGAGCCGCATGCGGCCCGGCTGGTGCGTGCGGCGGTGGGGCGGGTGGCAGCGGCAGCGGAAGGCGTGCTCGACGCGGCCGGACGCGTCATCGATGGCGGCGCTGAGGGCCCGGCCGCCGAGGTCGAAGCAGCCCACCGCTTCCTCGACGCCCTCGCCGACCGCGTCGTCCTGGGCGCCGCCGCCGTCGTCTCCGTACTGGACCCCGGTTGTGTGGTGCTGGCGGGCGAGGTCGGCCGGGCCGGTGGGGATGAGCTGGCGGCCCGGGTGCACATGCGCCTCACCCGGATGTCGCCGCTGCCCACGGAGGTACGCGCCAGCAGCCTGGGGGGCGGCGCGGTGCTGCGCGGCGCCCTGCTGACCGCTCGCGCCCGGGCTCAGGAGGAACTGTTCGCGCCGGGGGACCGGTAGCCGGCGGGCACGCCGCTCCCGGCTGTCCTCGAACGTCCCTCCCTCATGGCCGGTTTCGTTGCGTGGGGCGTTGTTGTCTGCTCGCGCCCGGGCTCAGGGGGAGTTGTTCGTGTCGGGGGTGCGGTAGTCGGTGGGCAGGCTGCTCAGGGGTGTCGCCTTCCTTCGAGCCGGGCCGCGAGGTACTCCTCGAACGTTCCCTTCCCCACGGCCAGTTCTGGCGTGAGGTGCCCGCCCGCGCGGAATGCCCGGTACGTGCGGCCCGCCAGGGGGACGTTCACGATCCGCCGCCTGCGCCCGGTCACGTCGAGATACGCGCGGGCCAGCGATTCCAAGGACCGTACCGCCGGTCCTCCCATGTCCTCGACGCGTCCGGCAGGACCACCCGCGGCCAGCTCGGCGAGCCGGTTCGCGACCTCGGCCACCTCGATCGGCTGGTCGGAGACACCGGCCGGCAGCAGCATCACGGGCGGCTTGGCGAGCATCCCGAACACCTGCACCAGCAGATCGTGGAACTGGGTCGCGCGCAGCACCGTCCAGCCCAGCCCCGACCCCTCGATCAGCTTCTCCACGGCGAGCTTGGTCTTGTAGTAGCCGAACGGCACCCGGTCCACACCGACGATCGAGATGTAGACCAGATGGCCCACACCCGCCCGGCGCGCGGCTGCGACGAGATGGTTCGCGGCCTGCTCGTCGCCGCGCGGCGTGGTCGCGCAGTGCACGATCGTGTCCACACCGGCGACAGCCTCGTCCAGCCCGCTGCCGCCCTCGCGCAGATCGACGGCGTACGGCTGCGCGTGCCTGCTGAGCACCCGCACCTCGTGCCCGTCCGCACGCAGTCGCTCGGTGACGATCCGGCCGAGCGTTCCGGTACCGCCGGTCACGAGGATCGTGGTCATGCTGCTTCAGTCCCTTCGGCGCCGGGTGCTCCCGGCTGGAGCGCCCCTCACCAGACAGGACCGGACAGCCTCCCGAAATGTGACACGCGCTGCCGAGCCGTCACCCTGCCGGCCGCGTACAGACGGGGAGTGGCAGGGCCCGGCGACGGGCAAGGGCCGTCGTCACCGCCGCCGGGCCGGTCTGCTCGGGGTGAGACCTTGGGGCCGATCCTAGAAAGGACTAGACCAGTGGGTCAATAGGTGTGGACCACTCTCAAGGTCGCGGTGCTCCGCGTGACTTGTGCCGCCATGAGCAGCGTGGAAAGTCCAGACGCGCCCCTTGTGAGCCACTCCACAACCTCCGCCCGTATAGATCTCGATCAGGCGTGGCACACTTGCTGTACCAGAAGCAGCGCACTCCGGGGTCGGTGAAACTCCGAACCGGCGGTTAAAGTCCGCGACCCGGTCGCCTCCAGCGATCGGTTGACCAGGTGAAATTCCTGGACCGACGGTTAAAGTCCGGATGGGAGGCAGTGCGCGGCGGGCGGGCATTCGTGCGCGCCGCCGATCATCTCGTCCCCTCAGGGGCGGGTTCGTACGGCGCAGCCCCAATGCCGCAGTCCGTTGATCCTGTCGTCATCGACAGCCCCGGAGTCCGTGCCCGAAGAGGCAGGAGGACCCGGGAAGTGTTCACCGGAATCGTCGAAGAGCTGGGCGAGATCACCGCCGTCGAGAACCTCGGCGACGCCTCCCGCTTCCGACTGCGCGGCCCCGTCGTCACCGAGGGCGCGAAGCACGGCGACTCCATCGCCGTGAACGGCGTCTGTCTCACCGTGGTCGACCACGAGGGCGACGAGTTCACCGCCGACGTCATGGCCGAGACCCTCAACCGCTCCAGCCTGGGCGTCCTCGCCGTAGGCTCCCGCGTCAACCTCGAACGCCCCACCGCGGTCGGCGCACGCCTCGGCGGGCACATCGTGCAGGGCCATGTCGACGGCACCGGCGAGGTCCTGGAGCGCAAGCCGTCCGACAACTGGGAGATCGTGAAGATCTCCCTCCCCTCGGACCTCGCGCGCTATGTCGTCGAGAAGGGCTCCATCACCGTCGACGGCATCAGCCTCACCGTCGTCGACGCGGGCCCCGACTACTTCTCCGTCAGCCTGATCCCCACCACCCTCGCCCTGACCACGCTCGGCCTCAAGCAGCCCGGCGACCCGGTCAACCTTGAGGTCGACGTCATCGCCAAGTACGTCGAGCGGCTTCTCGCGGCGGGCCGAGAGGCGGACCGGTGAACTGGCTGAACTCCGAGGCGTTCGTCGTCTTCGACCAGCACATCATCTGGTCGGACATGGCCGGCAACGTCGTCGGCCTGATCGCCCTCGCCCTCGGCTGGCAGCGCTCCCTGTGGACCTGGCCGGTGCAGTTCGCCGCTGGCCTCATCCTCTTCGGCGCGTTCTTCGGCCATCTGACGGGCAGCGCCGGCAAGCAGGCGGTCGTCATGGCCGTAGCGCTGTACGGCTGGTGGCGGTGGCAGCGCGGCGAGGAGCGCGCGGCGGACGGCCACATCTCCGTCCGGTTCGCCACCTGGCCCGAGCGCGCGGCGATGGTCGCCGCCGCCGCCGCGGGCACGGTCGCGGTGGCCCTGCTTTTCACGGCATACCCGTCCCTGTCCTGGGACCCCTGGCCGGACGCGTACATCTTCGTCGGCACCCTCGTCGCCATGTACGCCCAGGCCCGCGGCATGGTCGAGTTCTGGTTCGCGTGGCTGCTCGTCGACCTCGTCGGCGTGCCGCTCAACTTCGCCAACGGCTACGTCTTCTCCGGCTACGTCTACGTCATCTACGGCGCACTCGTCCTGTGGGGCATGCGCGACTGGTGGCTGCGCTCCCGCAACGACGCGCGGCCCGTTCTGGAAGGAGCGCCGGCATGAGCGCGGCACCTGTCCTGTACAGCACCGACAACATCGAAAACTGGTCTCTCGACCCGATCGAGCAGGCCATCGCGGACATCGCCGCCGGCCGCCCGGTCGTGGTCGTCGACGACGAGGACCGGGAGAACGAGGGCGACCTCGTCGTCGCCGCCGAGATGGCGACCCCGGAGATCGTCGCCTTCATGATGAGCGAGTGCCGTGGCCTGATCTGCGCCCCCATGGAGGGCGATGAACTGGACCGGCTGCGGCTGCCGCAGATGGTCGAGGACAACACCGAGTCCATGAAGACCGCGTTCACCGTCTCCGTGGACGCCTCCACGGCGCACGGCGTGAGCACCGGCATCTCCGCGACCGACCGCGCCACCACACTCCAGCTCCTCGCGCGCGGTGACGCACAGGCCGACGACTTCGTCCGCCCCGGCCACATCTTCCCGCTGCGTGCCAGGTCCGGCGGAGTGCTGGTGCGCAACGGCCACACCGAGGCCGCCGTCGACCTCGCCCGCCTCGCCGGACTGCGCCCGGCCGGCGCGATCGTCGAGATCGCGGGAGAGGACGGCCGTATGCTCCGCCTCCCGGAACTGATCCCGTTCGCCCGCAGGCACGGCCTGACGATCGTCTCCATCGAGGACCTGATCGCCTACCGCCGCACCTCGGAGCCCACCGTCCGCCGCGAGGCCGAGACCCAACTCCCCACCGCCTTCGGCGACTTCACGGCCTACGGCTACCGCTCCACCGTCGACGGCGTCGAGCATGTCGCTTTGGTGCACGGCGAGATCGGCGACGGTGAGGACGTCCTCGTCCGCGTCCACTCCGAATGCCTCACCGGCGACATCTTCCACTCCCTGCGCTGCGACTGCGGTCCCCAGCTGCAGGCCTCCATGGAGCGCATCCAGGCCGAGGGCAGGGGAGTGGTGGTATATCTGCGCGGCCACGAGGGCCGAGGCATCGGCCTGCTGTCCAAACTGCGGGCGTACGAGCTTCAGGAGCGCGGTCGCGACACCCTCGACGCCAACCTGGAACTCGGCCTGCCCGCCGACGCCCGGGACTACGGCGCCGGCGCCCAGATCCTCGAAGACCTCGGCATCCGCAGCGTGCGCCTGATGACCAACAACCCCGACAAGACCGACGCGCTCGTCCGGCACGGCCTCAAGGTCATCGACCGCGAGCCGATGCCCGTACAGGCGGGCGAGCACAACCTCCGCTACCTGCGCACCAAGCGGGACCGGATGGGGCACGACCTGCCCTGGCTGGACACGACCACCGTGTCCGCCTGCGGCAACCAGTGAGAGAGCGACGAGGAGAGACGTGAGCGGCAAAGGTGCACCGGAACTGTCCGTACGCAATGTGGGCGACCTGCGGGTCGCCGTCATCGCGGCACAGTGGCACGAGAAGGTGATGGACGGCCTGGTGGACGGCGCCCTGCGCGCCCTGCACGACCTCGGCATCGACGAGCCGACCCTGCTGAGGGTCCCCGGCAGCTGGGAACTCCCCGTCGTCGCCAAGGTGCTGGCGGGCCGCGGCTACGACGCGATCGTCGCCCTCGGTGTCGTCATCCGCGGCGGCACTCCCCACTTCGAGTACGTCTGCCAGGGCGTCACCCAGGGCCTCACCCAGGTCTCCGCCGACACCGGCGTCCCCGTCGGCTTCGGCGTGCTGACCTGCGACACCGAGGAACAGGCCCTCGACCGGGCCGGGCTGCCCGGCTCCAACGAGGACAAGGGGCACGAGGCGGTGACGGCCGCGGTGGCGACGGCGGCGACCCTCCGCTCAGTATCCGAGCCGTGGCGCTAGGTGGGCCGGGACACCGCGTAAAGTGGGCGCCACCATGTCCAAGAAGACGTTCGAGGAGCTCTTCGCCGAGCTCCAGCAGAAGGCCGCAGACGGCGATCCCGCCACTTCCCGCACCGCAGAGCTGGTCGAGAAGGGCGTCCATGCCATCGGCAAGAAGGTCGTCGAAGAGGCCGCCGAGGTCTGGATGGCCGCCGAGTACGAGGGCAAGGAGGCAGCCGCCGAGGAGATCTCGCAGCTGCTCTACCACGTTCAGGTGATGATGGTCGCCCGCGGCATCTCCCTGGACGACGTCTACGCCCACCTGTGAAGCCCAGCCCCACGCAACACCCTTCAAGCAAAGGAAGCCGACCTCATGCTGCGCATCGCCGTGCCCAACAAGGGTTCACTGTCCGGCCCTGCGGCGGAGATGCTGCATGAGGCCGGCTACCAGCAGCGCCGCGAGTCCAAGGAACTGAGGATCGTCGACCCGCACAACGAGGTCGAGTTCTTCTACCTCCGCCCCCGCGACATCGCGATCTACGTCTCCTCAGGCCGCCTCGACATCGGCATCACCGGACGCGACCTGCTCATCGACTCCGGCGCCAACGCCGAGGAGATCCTCCCGCTCGGCTTCGCCCGCTCCACCTTCCGCTACGCCACCAAGCCGGGCACGGCCAAGGGCGTCGAAGACCTGGACGGCATGACGGTCGCCACTTCCTATGAGGGCATCGTCGCGAAGCACCTCGCCGACCACGGCATCGACGCCTCCGTCGTCCACCTCGACGGTGCTGTCGAGACCGCCATCGAACTCGGTGTCGCCGAAGTCATCGCCGACGTCGTCGAGACCGGCACCTCCCTGCGCAACGCGGGCCTCGAAGTCATCGGCGAGCCCATCATGAAGTCCGAGGCCGTCGTGATCCGCCGTACCGGAGCGGACGGCGAGGAGCCCAAGGTGCAGCAGTTCCTGCGCCGCCTCCAGGGCGTCCTGGTGGCCCGGACGTACGTGATGATGGACTACGACTGCCGCGTCGAGCAGTTGGAGAAGGCCGTCGCGCTCACGCCCGGCCTGGAGTCGCCGACCGTCTCCCCGCTGCACAACGAGGGCTGGGTCGCCGTCCGTGCGATGGTCCCCGCCAAGGAAGCCCAGCGGATCATGGACGACCTGTACGACATCGGCGCCCGGGCCATCCTGACCACGGCCATCCACGCCTGCCGCCTCTGAGAGGCGGTGGAGAACATGTCCGACCTGCCTGCCCTCCCCGTCACCTTCCGGCCGGGCCGCACCCGGGCCGTCCTGCTCACCGCCGCCGCCGCGATCTTCGTCGTCATCACGACGATCGCGCTGCTGCTGGAGCGGCTCAACCCGGGCGAGCGCATCAGCTTCGTCTTCGTGGCGGCCCTGCTGTGCGGTGTGCTCCTGGTGCTCTCCCGGCCGAAGGTGGTCGCCGACGAGTCGGGGGTGACCGTCGTGAACATCGCCAGCCGGCGACATCTGGAATGGGCCGAAATCCTCCAGGTGAACCTGCGTCCGGGCGACCCCTGGGTGTTCCTCAACCTCAGCGACGGCACCAGCCTGCCCGCGCTCGGCATCCAGCCGGGTATCGCCAAGCAGCGTGCCATCGCCGACGCCAGGACCCTGCGGGCACTCGCCGAAGCCCGTTCGACGGGGGATCTGCTGTAGCGGGCCCTGTCTTGATTAATCTGTTGGCGGAGGCGTTCTCGTTGCGCCTCCGCCGCTGATGTGCCACCGGTCTTCAGAGGCCCCCTGCTACCCGAGGAGTGACTTCCTCCAGCGATGGACGGATCGTCCTGTAGTACCTGCGCCGCCCCCTCCCGACATCCCGAGGCGGCGGCATGACCATCCCCCTGCTGCTCCTGGGAGCGGCGTTCCTGCTGATTCTGGCCAACGGTTTCTTCGTGGCGGCCGAGTTCGGTCTCGTCACCGTCGAGGCCACGGACGCAGAGAAGTCCGCGGCCGAGGGCGACCAACGGGCCCGTACCGTCGTCGAGTCCCTCAAGGAGCTGTCCTTCCAGCTCTCCGGCACCCAGCTCGGCATCACCATCACCTCCCTCGTCGTCGGCATGCTCGCCGAACCGGCGCTCGCGCAGCTGCTGGACGGGCCCATCACCGCGACCGGCATCCCCGAGGGAGCCGTCTCCGGGGTGGCCGTGGTCATCGGCATGCTGCTGGCCTCGGCCGTGCAGATGGTGATCGGCGAACTCGTGCCCAAGAACTGGGCGGTCTCCCGGCCCATGCAGGTCGCGCGCTTCGTCGCCGGCCCGCAGCACGCCTTCGCACGGCTGTTCCGTCCGGTGATCGCCGGGCTGAACGCGGTCGCGAACCGGCTCGTCCGCACCCTGGGCATCGAGCCCGCCGAGGAGCTGGCCTCCGCCCGCACCCCCGGCGAACTGGTCTCCCTGGCCCGGCACTCCGCACGCGCCGGCGCCCTGGAACAGGACACCGCGGACCTGTTCGTACGGACCCTGTCGCTCGGCGAGCTGACCGCACAGCACGTCATGACCCCGCGCGTGAAGGTCAGCGCGCTGCAGTCCTCGGCGACCGCCGAAGACGTGGTCAACCTCACCCGGGCCACCGGACTGTCCCGCTTCCCGGTCTACCGCGAGCGGATCGACGAGATCGTCGGCATGGTCCATCTCAAGGACGCCCTGGCGATCCCCTCGCCCGAACGGCTGCGCACCCCCGTCACCCGGATCGCGCAGTCGCCTCTGCTGGTCCCCGAGACCCTGCCGGTGCAGCCCCTGCTGGCCCGGCTGCGCAGCGAGCAGCCCATCGCCGTCGTCGTCGACGAGTACGGCGGCACGGCCGGCGTCGTCACCCTGGAGGACATCGTCGAGGAGATCGTCGGCGAGGTCCGCGACGAGCACGACGGTCAGGACCTGCCCGAACTCGCCCCCGCCCCGCCGGAGGACGGCAGGCCCGCGTGGGACGCCGACGGCAGCTGCCGCGTCGACATCCTCCAGCGCATAGGCCTCGACGTGCCCGAAGGACCGTACGAGACGGTGGCCGGCCTGGTCGCCGACCTGCTCGGCCGGATCCCGGCCGTCGGCGACAAGGCCGAACTGCCGGGCTGGCGGCTGGCGGTACGGCAGGTCGGCCACTACCGCGCCGAGCGGGTACGGCTGGTCAGGACCGCTCTGGTCGCCGCGGAGGCCGTCCGATGAGCGTGCTCCAGCTGCTGTTCGCCGGGCTGCTCGTGCTCGCCAACGGCTTCTTCGTCGGCGCCGAGTTCGCCCTGGTCTCCGTACGCCGCAGCCAGATCGAACCGCTCGGCACGGCTCGGGCCCGGCAGGTGCTCTACGGCCTGGAACGGCTGCCGCAGATGATGGCCGCCGCCCAGTTCGGCATCACCGTCTGCTCGCTGACGCTGGGCGCGGTGGCCGAGCCGACGGTCGCGCACATCCTGGAACCGTTCTTCGAGTGGATCCACCTTCCGCACGCGATGATCCATCCGGTGGGCTACGTCATCGCCCTCGCCACCGTCGTCTTCTTCCACCTCGTCATCGGCGAGATGGTCCCGAAGAACCTCGCGATGGCCGCCCCGGAGAAGACCGCGCTGTGGCTCAGCCCCGGCCTGGTCGCCTTCGCCCGCCTCTGCAAGCCGATCACCGTGGCCCTCGGCGCCTGCGCCCAGGGCATCCTGCGGCTCTTCCACGTCGAGCCCAAGGACGAGGTGGAGGCGGTCTTCACCAGCGAGCAGCTCAACCGGCTGGTGGAGGACTCCGGCCAGGCGGGTCTGCTCGACCCCGAGGAGCAGGAGCGGCTGGAGGACGCGCTGGAGCTTGGCTCCCGGCCGGTCACCGATGTGCTCCTCGGCCGGGAGTCGCTGGTGACCGTGCCTCCCTCGGTCACCCCGGGCGGGATCATCGAGCTCACCGCCCGCACCGGCTATTCCCGCTTCCCCGTCGTCGCCGACAACGGGGCTTTCATGGGGTACCTGCACGTCAAGGACGTACTCGACCTGGAGGATTCCGAGCGGGCGGTGCCGCAGCGGATCTGGCGGCAGATGACGACCCTGCGGTCGGAACTGCCGCTGGACGACGCGCTGACGGTGATGCGGCGCGCGGCGACGCACCTGGCGCAGGTGGCCGACGGGGCAGGGAAGGTGCTGGGGCTGGTGGCGCTGGAGGACGTGCTGGAGCTGTTGGTGGGGGAGGTACGGGACCCCGCGCATCGTGCGGTGACCGCTGTGCCGAAGGTGTCCGAGCCGCGGTCGGGGGCGCCGGAGGAGGTACTGGCAGGGTGATTGCCGCCGCCGCTGCGGAGTCGTGCCGCCCCGGGCCGCACGACCGCCCGCAGGCTCAGCGGCGTTATGTCGGGGACGGGTCCTGCGGCCCCCTCCCCGACAGCACCTCCCCGTACGCCTGCATCAGATCCGGCAGCCGCAGTGTCGACAAGTCGTCCCGAGTCAGCGTCCCGGGGTAGGCCGACAACCGCAGATCCCGGTACGCGCAGCTCTTCTCGTACAGCGTCCGCAGGAACCGCCCGTTACCCAGCTCGTCGATCCACCCCTGGTCGACGACGTGCCCGGCGATGGACCGCAGCTCGTCCAGCGCGTCCTCGTCCCAGACGTCCCCGTTCTCCGTGGCCAGTACTTCGCCGATGGAGGTGAGTTCGAGGGGCCGGTAGGAGGGGAAGTCGACGCGGGTGGTGAAGCGGGAGGACAGGCCGGGGTTGGCGGCGAGGAGACGGTCCATGCCCTCGGGGTAGCCGGCCAGGATCACCACCAGGTGGTCTCGGTTGTCCTCGGCCCGCTTCAGCAGGACCTGGAGCGCTTCGTCGCCGTACGCGTCCCCCTTGCCGTAACCGGAGTTGGAGAGCGAGTAGGCCTCGTCGACGAAGAGGACGCCGCCGATCGCGGAGTCGATGAGTTCGTTGGCCTTCACCGCTGTCTGGCCGAGGTACTCGCCGACCAGATCGGCGCGCTGGGCTTCCACCAGGTGGTCGCCGCCGAGCAGGCCGAGGGCGTAGAAGACCCGCCCCAGGATTCGCGCCACCGTGGTCTTCCCCGTCCCGGACGGGCCGGAGAACACGAAGTGCCGCTTGGGCGGCTGAACCGGCAGTCCCTGCCCCGCCCGCAGCCGGGCCATGTTCAACTGCGCCGACAACGCCTTGACTTGGCGCTTCACCGGCTCCAGGCCCACCATGCGCTCAAGCTCGGCGAGCGCCTCCTCCAGCAGCGCGGGGTCGGTCGGTCCGGTCGGCAGGGACGGTGTCGGGACGATCGACTTCTCCCGCACGGCCGGATCGATCACTGACGACAGCGGGCCGGTGGCCGGCAGGTCGGGCCCGGACAGCTTCAGGTCCCGGCCCTCGGTGCCGAAGAGCGGGTCGAGGGCGTCCGGTCCGTCGATGACGTCCTGCCCACCGGACAGGGTGATCGCCGCGAGGCCGGTGGCGTCGTCGTACCCGTCGCCCTCGGCGATCGCGGCGAGCCGGGCCGAGGTGTCCATGAAGGCGGGGTCGACGCGGTGCACCGCCCGGTAGAGCGGGAGGGCGGCGGCCGACCGGCCCGTCCCCTCGTGGGCCCGGGCCAGCCAGTAGCGCAGTTCCTTGCGCTGGGGCTGTTCGCTGCGGCAGCGCATCAGCGCCGCGGAGAGAAGGGGTTCGGCCTGGCCGTACATCTCCAGCCGGACCCGGGCCATGCCGCCGAACAGACCCGCCTCGATGCCGAGCATCTGGTCGCCGATCAGCGGATCGGTGTGCCGGACGAGCTGTTCCCAGTCCTTGACCAGATAGGCGCGGCAGGCGTGCAGGAAGCGGACCTGATGATCGGTGTCCACCGGTGGCAGGCCCGCGAGGGCCCGGTCGAGTTCAGGGACGTGGCGGCCGTCCAGCCAGTGGGAGGCGTGCGCGAGCAGCAGGTCGCGCGGGCTCTCCAGCACGGGCTGCACCCACCAGCCCAGCCAGTACCAGGAGTTGAGGTTGCGGCGGTGCCGGGCGCGCTGTTCGCCGAAGCGGTCCCGGTGCCGGAACATCCTCAGCAGCGCGGTCGTCGTGTCGACGCGCAGCGCGTGCAGGCCGAGCCAGCCGTCGGCCATCCCGGGATCCATCCGCACCGCGGTCCGGAACTCCTCCTCCGCCTGCGGATAAGCGCCCATGGTGTAGGCGTCGACGCCTCGCATCCAGGCCAGGTCGGCCGGGGCCTCGGGGCCCTGCGTGCCGAAGTCCATCACGTCCCCCCACAAACCGTGCCCCCGTTCGGTTCGCCGCCGGGCCCGGTGCCCGTCGGCAGCCTTGGTGTCGAACCGCCGTAGCGCGGACCGGAGTTGCAACGGTGCGCAGAGCAGCCGTCCGAAGGTCGCAACGAGGGCATCGTACCTGCGGGTGCACGGCCCGCCCCAGGGTGCCGCACGGGCCGTTTGGCGAGGTGGGAGCAGATGGGGCGCACTCGGTCCGGTCACCGAGGGTGAGCGGATGATGCCGGGCAGCGCCCGAAATGGGCGAAGAGGGCAGAACGAAGCCCCCGATCACGGGGGAACAACCGGGGGCCTCGCGTCTGTGGGCGGCTCTCAAATGGCCGCACATTGAGAACGTAAGACCTGTACGGCCCCCGGGTCAAGCCGAGTTGGGGGACTCCGCGAACTCGGCCGACAAGGGTCTTCACGAGTTCAGCACATTGCCGATGGCCCGTCACCGTGCGTGAGATCCTGGTCCGGGCCAATCGTTCCAGCGGGTCCCGGGAAGACCTTGTATCCCTTTTCGCACTGTCGTACCAGGAGGTCGGCGAAGGGGCGCGAAGGGTCATCGGCGAAGTGCCGTCGCTCCGCCTCGACCCACCCGGCCCAGAACTCCCGCTGCTCCTCCCCGTCCCGGGCCTGCCCGCGTGTCCAGGCCTCCTCGCGGGGCAACTCCATCCACAGCAGCTGGGCCAGGTGCGGGCGCAGTGCCCGGCGGCCGGCGCCGACGCCCTCGACGAGGATCACGGGAGCGTCCGGCACGAGGCGCTCCGGGCCGAAACGGCGGGCCCGCCAGTCGTACGGGGCATAGCGCGCGCTCCCGCCCCGGGCGAGCGGCTCGATCACCTGGGCCAGCAGCCGGTCCGTCCAGTCGAACAGTTCCTCGTGGCTGGCGATGTCGTCGAGACGGAGCACGGGAGCGCCGCCCAGCGCGTCCGCCAACTGTCCGGCGAACGTGGACTTTCCGGAGCCGGCGTGTCCGTCGATCCCGACCAGGCGGACCGCACCGCAGGACGGGGAGAGACGACGGAGCCGGAGGGCGAGGTCGTGAATGGTGGTTCCCGGGGGAGCGGACGGGGGTGAATTCATTCTAGGCGCGGGATGCGCCGCAGGTCGTGGCAGTGGTCGACACCAATATCGGTCGGTGTGGCGACGGTGGATGTGCTCGCGGGAGCACACCGCCGCCGTTCATAGTGAGGTGCACTACCGTGCACCGAAACTGCCCCGACTCGGACACCTGGGAGTCTTCCGCGCATGAGCACAGCCGAACTGCCGTCCCGCAGAAGCGTTTTGGCTGCCGTCGTCGGCGCGGCCGTCGCGGGCGGCGCGTCCGCCGCGGTCCCGGCCGACGCCGCGGCGGACGCCGAAGATCCTGCGCAGGCCCCGGCGCGCTTTGTCGACAACCGCGCCTGGACCACGTACGCCGACTGGCGGGGTGGCACCGCGCGCGGCACCCGGGCCGTCGACGGAGCCCGCCCCGGCCTCGTGCTCGACGCCCCGGCGGGCACCGTCGACTACACCGACCCGCACACCGGCACGACGGCCCCCTGGGAGTACGCGACCTGGACGTCCCCCGTCCACCGGCTCTCCGTCCCCTCGACCGAGGCGATCGCGTCGTGGAACGCGCACACCCCGGAGGGCACCTGGCTCCAGGTCGAGTTGCAGGGGACGTATGCGGACGGCACGAACACCCCTTGGTATGTGATGGGCCGCTGGGCCGCGGGTGACCGGGACATCAAGCGCACGTCGGTCGACGACCAGAGCGATCGCAAGAGCAGCATCTGGACGGACACCTTCGCGATCGACGACCCGTCGACGGGCCTGCGGCTGACGTCGTACCGGCTGCGGCTCACCCTCTACCGCAAGCCGGGCACGACGAGCACCCCCACCGTGTGGCGGCTGGGCGCGATGGGCTCCGACGTCCCCGACCGCTTCACCGTCCCGGCCTCCACGCCCGGCGTCGCCAGGGAGCTGAGCGTCCCGCGCTACTCGCAGGAGATCCACAAGGGCCAGTACCCCGAGTACGACAACGGCGGCGAGGCCTGGTGCAGCCCCACCTCCTCGCAGATGATCATCGAGTACTGGGGCGGCCGTCTCACCCCCGAGCAGCTGGCCTGGGTCGACCCGTCGTACGCCGATCCGCAGGTGTGCCACGCGGCCCGGTTCACCTACGACCACCAGTACGCGGGCTGCGGCAATTGGCCGTTCAACGCGGCCTACGCCGCCACCTTCAAGGGGCTCCAGGGTGTCGTCACCCGGCTGGGCTCGCTCACCGACCTGGAGACGCTGATCGCGGCCGGCATCCCGGCCATAACGTCCCAGTCCTTCCTGGCGAGCGAGCTGACGGGGGCGGGGTACGGGACCGCCGGGCACCTGATGACGGTCATCGGGTTCACGGCGGACGGCGATGTGATCGCGGGCGACCCGGCCGCGCCCGGCAACGAGGCGGTGCGACGGGTCTACAGGCGCCGGGAGTGGGAGAACATCTGGCTCCGCACCAAGCGGTACAACGCATCCGGCAACGTCGTCTCCGGCACGGGCGGCGTCTGCTATCTGTACTTCCCCGCGCAGCCGACCACCCGGCAGCGCATGGCGCTGGAGGCGGTGGGCGTGCGCTGACCTGTCGGATCGGCTGTGACCGAAGTCTCGGCCGCAAAAGCCCCTGATGGTGGCAAGGTGGACAGCATGACCGCGAACGCAGCCACCGCCGCCCGTGCCCGCACGGGCGGCCCCGGGGACGACGGCCCGAAGATCCTCGAACACGCCATGGGCTGGACCCTCGTCGTGGTCGTCGCGATGCTCGTGGCCCAACTCGGGCTGCTGTGACCTGATCCCCTGTTCGACCTGACATACTGCGGATGTCCCGCAGCCCGTTGAAGACCAGGGTCGAAATTGCATATCAGCCAACAGCGCGACGCCGAACGCCCCCGGGTGCGCGGCACCGAGCGCTCGCTGGCGCGTCGCGCCGAACTCATCGCCATCGGGCGGAAGTTGTTCGCCGACACGTCCTACGACGCGCTCTCGATGGACGACATCGCCCGGCAGGCGCAGGTGGCCAAGGGGCTGATCTACTACTACTTCCAGTCCAAGCGCGGCTACTACCTGGCGATCATCAAGGACTCCGTCGCCGACCTGGTCACCTATGCCGCGAGCGGCCTCGAACTGCCGCCGGTGCAGCGCGTCCACCGCACGATCGACAGCTATCTGCGCTACGCGGAGCACAACCAGGCCGCCTACCGCACCATCGTCAGCGGGGGCGTCGGCTTCGACGCCGAGGTGCACGCCGTCCGGGACGGGGTGCGCGAGGCGATCGTCGCGACCATCGCCGAGGGCGCGTACGGTCGCAGTGACATCGCCCCGCTGGCCCGCATGGGCCTGCTCGCCTGGGTGTGCAGCGTCGAGGGTGCCGCCCTCGACTGGATCGACCGCCCCGAACTCTCCCGCGACATCATGTGCGAGCTGCTGGTGAAGTCGCTGGGCGGCGCGATGCGCGCCATCGAGGAACTGGATCCGGCCTACCCCGCTCCGCAGCCCGCCCGCCGGGACAACTGACAGCACAAGGGGCGGAGGTCTCGTGGTCCTCTGCCCCAAGTCCCCCGTGGGACCGGCTGGTTGATCGCCTTGATCAGCTCGCCGCCGGCCGTGTCAGTGGTGCCGCCCACGGTGCCGGTCGCCGGGCGCGTGGTCCTGAGCGCCTCGCAGTCCGCGATGCCGTCCTCCCGGGTGCCGTCCGCCGGTCCGGTCGCGGGCGTGGAATCCGATGCCGGGCAGCAGCTTCGCGGCCGGAACGCGGGGGGCCGTGCTCCGTGTCACCCTCCGTCGGTCGTCGCGTGCTCTGAGTGTCCGGAGGTTTCTTGGAGTAAGCGGTCGTTAACTGGTGACTGAGGGCCTATGATCGGGCATACTCACAGCGCCGAGCCGCTGGTCAGCACCTTCCGTGACCCGGGAGAACCGAGCATCGGCCCGCATCGAGACAGACCCGGCGGAGCCGCCCCATCACCAGGCGCGCGCCGTCAGCGCCCGTCAGGGAGGAGAGCGTCGCCATGACCGACCGCGCCCCGCAGCCGGTGGACCGACAACTGCCCACGGACGAGGCACGGGATCTGCTCGCCCTCGTTCGCGACATCGCTCAGCGCGAGATCGCCCCGAAGGCGGCCGAGGAGGAGGGCGCGGGACGCTTTCCGCGCGAGATCTTCACCCTGCTCTCGGAGTCCGGCCTCCTCGGACTGCCCTACGACTCGGAGTACGGCGGCGGCGACCAGCCGTACGAGGTCTACCTCCAGGTCCTCGAAGAGCTGGCCGCGGTCCGGCTCACCGTCGGCCTCGGGGTGAGCGTCCACTCCCTGTCCTGCCATGCGCTCGCCAACTACGGCAGCAAGCAGCAGCAGGTCGAGTTCCTGCCGGGCATGCTCGGCGGCGGGCTGCTCGGCGCGTACTGCCTGTCCGAGCCGTCGTCCGGTTCGGATGCCGCCTCCCTGCGGACGAAGGCCGTGCGGGACGGCGACCACTGGACGATCACCGGCACCAAGGCCTGGATCACCCACGGCGGAGTCGCCGACTTCTATACGGTCATGGCCCGCACCGGCGCGGAGGGCCCGCGCGGGATCACCGCGTTCCTGGTGCCCGGCGACGCGGAGGGGCTGAGCGCGGCGGCGCCGGAGAAGAAGATGGGCATGAAGGGGTCGCCGACCGCGCAGGTCCACCTCGACGGGGTGCGGGTGCCGGACGCACGGCGGATCGGCGACGAGGGACAGGGCTTCGCGATCGCCCTCGCCGCGCTCGACTCCGGGCGGCTCGGCATCGCGGCCTGCGCGATCGGCCTGGCGCAGGCGGCGCTCGACGAGGCGCTGGCGTATGCCACCGGGCGGCAGCAGTTCGGGCGGCCGATCTCCGACTTCCAGGGGCTGCGCTTCCTGCTCGCCGACATGGCGACCCAGATCGAGGCGGGCCGCGCCCTGTATCTGGCGGCGGCGCGGCTGCGGGATGCCGGCCGGCCGTTCGCCAAGCAGGCCGCCATGGCCAAACTGCACTGCACCGACACCGCGATGAAGGTCACCACGGACGCCGTCCAGGTCCTCGGCGGGTACGGCTACACGGCCGACTTCCCGGTCGAGCGCTATATGCGCGAGGCGAAGGTGCTGCAGATCGTCGAGGGCACGAACCAGATCCAGCGGATGGTCATCGGCCGTCATCTCGCGGGTCCCGAGACCCGCTGACCTGACTCAGCCCGCGCGGCGGCGCCGCGAGCCGGACCCACTCAGGGTCGTGGCGCCCCGGCAGGGTGCGTCCGCGGTCGGCCCACTTGCGCATGAGGTCGCGGTAGATGGGGGGATCCTGGGGCTGCGGCGGTGCCGGCGGAACCGACCTTGCGGGCGCCGGAACGAACACCCGGCGGGCTCGTCCCGTCGCCGGATAGATGGGGGTCATACCTGGCCAACGTCAGGGCTGATCGACAGGTCACCGGGCCGCCTAATCGTCCGTGAGTTCGCGGACGTATTGCTCTGAATATGCTCTCCTCCGACAATCTGGCCCGGGTGAGCACATGGCGCCCGGCGACCGCGACCGGACCATGAGGTACGGGCGCAGCGGTACGGGCGTCGGACGCGCTGGGGTAGGACCGGATGCGGCTCGCGGGCGGACCGCCGCGCATCCTCGCCGAACGGCCGCTGCAGGACTTCGTGTTGACCTGCGCGGGCGATCCGGCGGACCCGGACGGGCTGTCGTACGACATCGACTGGTCGGCCGACTTCCCGGCCGTGTGGGAGCCGCGCCACCGGCAACGGCGCGGCCACCGGCTCACCCTGGAGGACAGCTGCTTCGTCCGGGCGGGCGACTGCGACGGCTGGATACGCGCCGGCGGGCAGGAGATACGCCTCGGTGCCGGGGCATGGACCGGGACGCGTGACCGCGGTTGGGGTGTGCGCCCGATCCCCGGCGAGGACGGCGGCCGGTTCGCCGCGGAGCACCCGACCGAGGGCTTCCACTGGATCTGGTGCCGGTCCGTTTCGAGGACCGCTTCCTGATGGTCATCACCCTGGAGGAGGCCGGCGGCCACCGCTCGGTCAACTACGCCACCCTCGTCCGCCCCGGCGACCCACACGAGCCGACGGAACCGGAGGTGGAGACCCTGACACGGCATCTGGCGCGGCCACGGCTGGGCCGACCGCCGCACCTACGACCTCTCGGCCCCGTGCGAGGTCGATCTCGGCTGGACCGGGTACCTGCACCGCTTCTTCCACGATCCGACCGTCGCCTTCGGACGGCGCGGCCCGCCGGACTTCCTGGGCCGGGACGGGGTGAGCAGCGCTATGCGCGGCTCACCGGCCACACCCCGTGTGACAGGCGGACCCGGACGCACGGATCCTGCACCACCGCAGCCTGCGAGCCGTGGTGCAGGGCAGCACCGGGATTGAGCGTTCAGGCGGCGTGACGCCGCATCACGGGGACCCGCATGGGGCGCGAACCCGGTCCGCCGACGTGCGAGAAGGGCTGCTTGCGCCAGTCCAGCCCCTGAGGAAGCGTCAGCAGGAGGGCGGTGTCCTGCTCCTGGGGCTCGGCCGACTCGTCCGCGGGACGGGACTCGGCCGCGCGACGGCCGGTCCCGGCGCAGACCGTGAGACCGAACGGGTTCCACGGCGACGCGCACAGCGCGTGCTCCGGCAGGACCTCCTCGTCCGCCAGCAGGGCGATGGGCTGTGCGCAGTCCGGGCACAACACCCGGTACATCTCAAAGGTGTCGTACGCGTCGACTTCCTCCGCTTCGAGAGCCTCGGGAGCGTCGGGTTCGACGCCCTCCGGCTCGGGCTCGACGACCGGCTGCTGCCGCTTGGGCGCGGTACGACCAGGGCGCTTCACACTCTGCATGGGATTCTCCCCCTCGGGCTGGGCCGTGACGGCACTGCGGCCTCGACCACAGCAAGCACTTCCCGTCCGGTCTTGGCGTTAATCACGGGAACATCACGGAGGCTCCGGCGGGCCTGTGGCGTTCGTCACATGCCATCTGCAGGTGCCCGGCGTGGCGCGTTTGTCCCTCAGGCCGCTCACAGGCTGCTCTCGGCCACATCACGAACCGGGTATGACCTGGAGTGCTCAGGTATCCGAGGAGATCAACGGCACTGTAGGTTCTTGCGCCATGGAGGAGCTGGACCGACAGATCGTGCAGCTGCTCGTCAAGGACGGGCGGATGAGCTACACCGACCTGGGCAAGGCCACGGGCCTGTCCACGTCGGCCGTGCACCAGCGCGTGCGCCGGCTGGAACAGCGCGGCGTCATCCGCGGGTACGCCGCGGTCGTCGACCCGGAGGCCGTCGGGCTGCCCATGACCGCCTTCATCTCGGTCAAGCCGTTCGACCCCAGCGCCCCCGACGACATCGCCGAGCGGCTGGCCGACGTGCCCGAGATCGAGGCCTGCCACAGCGTCGCGGGCGACGAGAACTACATCCTCAAAGTGCGCGTGGGCACCCCGCACGAGCTGGAGGAGCTGCTGGCCCGGCTGAGGTCGCTGGCGGGGGTCTCGACGCGCACGACGGTGGTGCTGTCGACGCCGTACGAGGCACGGCCGCCGCGGATCTGACCGCCCTGCCGACAGGCCGCCGCGCGCAAGGCGCGAAACTGTCCCTCATGAGTGAACGCGCTGCCGCCTCGCCCCGAACCGTCCTCCTGCGCCGCGGGGAGGTCCACAGCCCCGCCGATCCGTTCGCGACCGCGATGGTCGTCGAGCGCGGTCAGGTCGCTTGGGTGGGCTCGGAAGGCGCCGCCGACGCCTTCGCCGACGATGTGGACGAGATCGTGGATCTCGACGGCGCCCTCGTCACCCCCGCGTTCACCGACTCCCACGTCCACACCACGTCCACCGGCCTCGCCCTCACCGGCCTGGACCTGTCCACCGCCCCCTCCCTCGGCGCGGCCCTCGCGGCGGTGCGTGAATTCGCCGCTGACCGGCCGGAAGACCGGGTCCTCCTCGGGCATGGCTGGGACGCCGCCCGCTGGCCCGGCGGCCGTCCCCCCACCCGCGCGGAACTCGACGAGGCCACGGGCGGCCGTCCCCTGTATCTGTCCCGCATCGACGTCCACTCGGCGGTCGTCACCACCGCCCTGCTCGACCTGGTCCCCGGCGGTATCACCCCCGCCGACGAACCTCTCACCCGCGACGCCCATCACGCCGTTCGCGCCGCAGCGTTCGCAGCCGTGACGCCCGCACAGCGCGCCGAGGCCCAGCGCACCACCCTCGCCCACGCCGCCTCCGTCGGCATCGGCTCGGTCCACGAGTGCGCCGGCCCCGACATCTCCTCGGAGGACGACTTCACGGGCCTGCTGCGGCTCGCGGCCGAGAAGCCGGGCCCGCGCGTGGTGGGCTACTGGGCCGAGCAGGATGTCGAGAAGGCGAGCGAACTGGGCGCCATCGGCGCGGCCGGCGACCTGTTCGTCGACGGCTCCCTCGGCTCGCACACCGCCTGTCTGCACGAGCCGTACGCCGACGCCGGCCACACCGGCACCGCCTACCTGGACGCCGCGGCGGTGGCCGCCCATGTCGCCGCCTGCACCGAGGCGGGCCTCCAGGCGGGCTTCCACGCGATCGGGGACGCCGCCGTGACCGCCGTGGTGGACGGCGTGCGCGCCGCCGCCGAGAAGGTCGGCCTCGCCCGCGTCCGGGCCGCCCGGCATCGTGTCGAGCACGCCGAGATGCTCACCCCCGACACCGTCGCCGCCTTCGCCGAGTTCGGTCTGACCGCTTCCGTGCAGCCCGCCTTCGACGCGCTGTGGGGCGGCGAGGACGGCATGTACGCCCAGCGTCTCGGCGTACAACGGGCCCGCCTGCTGAACCCCTTCGCGGCTTTGCTGCGGGCCGGGGTTCCGCTCGCCTTCGGCTCCGACAGCCCGGTCACGCCCCTCGATCCGTGGGGCACGGTCCGGGCCGCCGCCTTCCACCGGACGCCCGAGCACAGGGTCTCCGTGCGCGCCGCGTTCACCGCGCACACCCGGGGCGGCTGGCGGGCGGTCGGACGGGACGACGCGGGGGTGCTGGTGCCGGGAGCGCCCGCGGACTATGCCGTGTGGCGCACCGACGCGCTGGTCGTGCAGGCCCCGGACGACCGGGTCGCACGCTGGTCGACCGACCCCCGTTCCGGCACGCCCGGCCTGCCCGATCTGAGCCCCGGCGCCGACCTCCCCGTCTGCCTGCGGACCGTGGTGGGCGGACGCACGGTGTTCGTACGGCCGGGCGAGTGACGTCCCGGGGTGGCGTGCACGAGATCGGTGTCCGACGCACTGTCGTGCGACCTGCGTATCCTCCGCACTGACCAGGGCTTTGAGTAGATATCCGCAGGTCAAAGGGCTGTTGACAGCCGATGGCGGGGGGCCGGTAGGTTCGGCCCAGTCCACCACCGGACACCCGACCGGAGAACCTCCGTGCAGTCGTCGCCACGCCGCTGGGTCAGGGACGGTGTGCCGCACCGGGGCACCGCCACTGGGAGCCAGGCTCAGCGCCCGCGTCGCGACGAGGGAACGTTCCGGCCGGTCGGGGAGGTGTGACCCGGGTGGGGCCCGGGCGCTCAGTAGACAACGGCCTTTCGGCCGACCCGCAGCCAGCGGGTCCCAGGTCGGCCCGAAGGGCGCCGGGCCCCCATCCGCAGACCCACGGACGTCATGGATCGCAGACGTCATGGATCGCAGACGTCATGGATCGCAGACGTCATGGATCGCAGACGTCATGGATCACAGTCGTCATGGATCACAGTCGTCGAAAAGGGGACACTTTCCCGGCTCTTGCCGAATCGACACAGGTGTACGACCCTTCTGGCGCGTCCGCGCAGGCAGTGCCCACTATGGTGGATCCCTGCGTACGGACACGAAGGGGCAGCAGTGAACGACGGCGACGGGACCCTCGCGGCACAGAGCCAGGGGAGGCAGTTCGGGCCGCTCGGCAGGGCCTTGGTGATCATCCCGACCTACAACGAGGCGGAGAACATCAGGGCGATCGTCGAGAGGGTGCGCAAGGCCGTTCCCGAGGTGCACGTGCTCGTCGCCGACGACAACAGTCCCGACGGCACGGGCAAGTTCGCCGACGAGGTGGCCGTCGCGGACGACCAGGTCCATGTCCTGCACCGCCAGGGCAAGGAGGGCCTCGGCGCCGCCTACCTCGCGGGGTTCCGCTGGGGTATGGAACACGGCTACGGCGTGCTGATCGAGATGGACGCCGACGGCTCCCACCAGCCCGAGGAACTGCCCCGGCTGCTCACCGCCCTCAAGGGCGCCGACCTGGTCCTCGGCTCCCGCTGGGTGCCCGGGGGCCGGGTGGTGAACTGGCCCAAGTCCCGCGAGTTCATCTCCCGGGGCGGCAGCCTCTACTCGCGGGTGCTGCTCGACGTCCCCGTCCGGGACGTCACCGGCGGCTACCGCGCCTTCCGCCGTGAGACCCTGGAGGGCCTCGGCCTCGACGAGGTCGCCTCCCAGGGCTACTGCTTCCAGGTCGACCTGGCCCGCCGCGCGATCAAGGCCGGGTACCACGTCGTCGAGGTCCCCATCACCTTCGTGGAACGCGAGCACGGCGACTCCAAGATGAGCCGGGACATCCTCGTGGAGGCGCTGTGGCGGGTCACCACATGGGGCGTGGGGGAGCGGGTCGGCAAGGTCTTCGGCGGAAGAAAGCCGCCACAGTCGTAGCGCTACGACCTCACAGGCACCATTGATCGTCCTCTTATCCCGTACTGAGCCGGACCCAGGCACACTGGACGCATGACGACTGGCGCTCCGACCCCCGCACCCTCCGCACGGCCCCGGCGCTCCCGGTTGCGCACCTTCCTGCCGCTCGGCATCGCCGCCTGGGTGGTACTGGAGATCTGGCTGCTGACCATGGTCGCGGGCGCATCGAGCGGGTTCACGGTGTTCCTGCTGCTGCTCGCCGGCTTCGCGCTCGGCGCGGTGGTCATCAAGCGGGCGGGCCGCCGTGCCTTCCGGAACCTCACCGAGACGCTGCAACAGCAGCAGAGCGGCGCGACGCCGCCGGCCCCGGCGGGCAACAGCGAGGGCAACGGGCTGATGATGCTCGGCGGCCTGCTGCTGATGATCCCCGGCCTGGTCTCGGACGCGGCGGGCCTGCTCCTGCTCGTCCCGCCCGTCCAGAAGGCCATCAGCCGCTATGCGGAGCGCACCTTCGAGCGCACCCTCCGCCAGGCCGCACCCGGCACCCTGGGCGACGCCTTCCAGCAGGCTCGCATCCACCGCCCGGACGGCAAGGTCGTGCAGGGTGAGGTCATCCGGGACGAACCGGGGGACGCCCCACAGGGTCCGCGCCCGCCGCTCATGGGCTGAGGCCCGCCCGGGCACACGAAAACCGCGGGCGCCGTACGTCAACTCACGTACGGCGCCCGCGGTTGTGTGTGCGTTGCCTACTGCCCAAGCCCCGCAGGGATCACGCGGACTTGCGGCTGTCGCGCGGATGTACCGCGATGTTCATCGCACCGGACCGCAGAACTGCCAGACGCTCCTCAAGGACCTCTTCGAGTTCCTCGCGGGTGCGCCGCTCCATCAGCATGTCCCAATGTGTACGCGCGGGCTTGGCCTTCTTTTCCTCAGGGCCGTCGCCGTCCACGAGGAGTGCCTGGGCCCCGCAGACCTTGCACTCCCACTCCGGCGGGATCTCCGCCTCGACCGAGAAGGGCATCTCGAAGCGGTGCCCCTTCTCGCATGCGTACTCCACGGCCTGGCGCGGGGCCAGGTCGATGCCGCGGTCCGTCTCGTAGCTGGTCACCACGAGGCGCGTGCCGCGAAGAGCTCGCTCACTCATGAATCGTGCCTCCCGGGCTTGTCGCCCACAGGACAGGTGTCGCTGTCGTCGTCATCCGGTCAACGTCCGGTCGGCGGTAAAGATTCCCGTTCCGTGTCCCGTTCCGGGTCATGCGTCGCCGTCGTAGCCGCCCCTTGTTGTACCCACCAGCGCCCGGTTTGTCACATCTGCTAGCAGATGTCACCCAGCGTTTCGGCATCTTTGACGCGCAGTAACGGTACGCCTGGCAGGCCAAACGCGTACACTACCGCCCTTTCGCCTTGAGCGCTAAATCCTGGCCGGAACGACATTGCCCGCGTCGGCGGTCGCCCGCCGCACCGGAACCCGTGCGAGCAGGGCAAACCCCAGGATGAAGAAGACCATCAGCGAGATGATCGCGTCCCGATGACTTCCGGTCAGCCGTTAGGCGAGACCGAACAGAAGCGGGCCCAGCCGGCTCATGCCCCGGTCACTGAGTTCGTATGCCGAGAAGTGCTCGGCCTCCTTTCCGGGCGGGACCGGACGTGAGAACAGGGAGCGGGACGGCGCCTGGCTGCGATCGGCGAGCCGAGGATGGTGCGCTTGGCACCGTAGGCCCGGGCCGGCCGCCCCAGACTGCCCTCGCTTCCCCGAGAAGGCCGATGCCTGCCGGGGACTCAGACCCACTCAGACCCACAGGCCCCGGTCCTCCATGACCTTGCGCAGTGTGTCGATGTGATCGGTCATGATGCCATCGACGCCCAGGTCGAGGAGCCGGTGCATGTCATCGGCCTCATTGATCGTCCACACATGCACCTGCAGCCCGCGCGCGTGGGCGGTGCGGATGAAGCGGTGGTCCACCACCTGGATGCCGGACTGGGCCTCGGGCACCTGTGCGGCGACCGCCGAGCGGCGCAGCGTCGCCGGGACGCCCCAGGAGCGCAGCCGCAGATTGAGGACGCCGCGTGTGCCGTACGACGTCGCCAGGCGCGGCCCGGCCAGCCGCTGGGCGCGCACCACGCGCGCCTCGGAGAAGGAGCCGACGCAGATCCGGTCCCAGGTGTTCGTGCGCTCGATCAGTTCGAGGAGCGGGTGGAGCGCGGGCTCGTCCTTCATGTCGACGTTCCAGCGGATGCCGGGAAACTCCTGGAGCAGGTCTTTGAAGAGGGGCACCGGCTCCTTGCCCGCCACGCGCGCGTGCGCCACGTCCTTCCACGGCAGGTCGGCGATCCGGCCCGCCCCGTCGGTCACCCGGTCCAGGGTCGTGTCGTGGAAGGCGACGAGCTTTCCGTCCGACGTGGCGTGGACGTCGGTCTCAAGGTACCGGTAGCCCGCCTCCACCGCGCGCCGGAACTGCAGCGCGGTGTTCTCCAGGCCGTCCGCGTCTCCGCCTCGGTGGGCGAAGGCGATCGGGCCGGGATGGTCGAGATAGGGGTGGCGTATCCGCGTGCTCACGATCGAAGTATCGCTCCATGGGGTGGCCCCTCGGCAACGACCGTGCTGCGGCCCGGTGCCGGCGGGACGGCGAACACGCGCAGGAAGAGCTGGGCCAGCGGGCCGATCGACACCGCGTACAGGATCGTGCCGACGCCGATCGTGCCGCCCAGCGCGAAGCCCGTCACGACCACCGCCACCTCGACGGCCGTCCGCATCAGCCGGATCGAGCGGCCGGTGCTCCGATGCAGCCCGGTCATCAGCCCGTCCCGGGGGCCCGGACCGAAGCGGGCGGCGATGTAGAGGCCGGTGGCCGCGCCGTTGAGCAGGGTCCCGGCGAGCAGCAGAGGGATCCGTACGGTCAGGGAGTGGGTGCCGGGAAGCAGGGCGAGGGTGCCGTCCATGGCGATTCCGACGACGAAGACGTTGGAGACGGTGCCGAGGCCGGGACGCTGGCGCAGGGGGATCCACAGGAGCAGGACCGCCGCGCCGATCACGATCGACACCACGCCGATCGTCAGGCCCGTCAGTTCGGCCAGGCCCTGGTGCAGCACGCCCCAGGGCTCCAGACCCAGGCCCGCCTCGACGAGCAGGGCCGCACTCGCTCCGTAGAGGGCGAGACCGACGTACAACTGGATCAGCCGGCGAGGCAATGGGCTCTCAAGGCCTTTACGGTCCTTCCGGTCCTTGCGGTCCTTGCGGTCCTTCATGGACAAGACGTTTCCCCCTGGTGGTGGCTGTGGCCCGATGCATGACACCCTGTGGCTTGGGAAGAAGCGTGATCCATGGCCAATTTGGGGAAGGTGGACTGATTTGTATGGCGCAGTGGACCTCGGCGGTGGGGGCTGCTCAGCTCGCCCGGCTGCTCAGCTCCCAGCAGGACCGCCCGGCGGGCCCGGGCACGCGCCGTCCGCCCGCCTACCGCGCGCTCGCCGATGGCGTCCGGCTGCTCGTGCTCGAAGGCCGCGTCCCGGTCGCCGCTCGCCTGCCCGCCGAACGCGAGCTGGCGCTCTCCCTCTCCGTCAGTCGTACGACCGTCGCCGCGGCCTACGAGGCGCTGCGCGCCGAGGGTTTCCTGGAGTCCCGGCGTGGGGCGGGCAGTTGGACCGCCGTACCGGCCGGCAATCCGCTGCCGGCGCGCGGTCTGGAGCCGCTGCCGCCCGAGGCGCTCGGCTCGATGATCGACCTTGGCTGTGCGGCGCTGCCCGCGCCCGAGCCGTGGCTGACCCGGGCGGTGCAGGGGGCGCTGGAGGAACTGCCGCCGTACGCGCACACGCACGGTGACTATCCGGCGGGGCTGCCGGCGCTGCGCGCGATGATCGCCGAGCGGTACTCCGCGCGCGGGATTCCGACCATGCCGGAGCAGATCATGGTGACGACGGGTGCGATGGGCGCCATCGACGCCATCTGTCACCTCTTCGGGGGGCGGGGCGAGCGGATCGCGGTGGAGTCGCCGTCGTACGCCAACATCCTGCAGCTGATGCGGGAGGCGGGCGCTCGGCTCGTGCCCGTCGCCATGGCCGAAGGGCTTGCCGGGTGGGACCTGGACCGATGGCGGCAGGTGCTGCGGGAGGCGGCGCCGCGGATCGCGTATGTCGTCGCCGACTTCCACAACCCCACCGGCGCGCTCGCCGACGAGGACCAGCGGCGCCAGTTGGTCGACGCGGCGCGGTCGGCGGGGACCGTGCTGATCGCCGACGAGACGATGAGCGAGCTGTGGCTGGACGACGAGGTCGAGATGCCGCGGCTCGTGTCTGCCTTCGACCCTGCCGGGTCGACGGTCATCACCGTGGGGTCCGCGAGCAAGGCCTTCTGGGCGGGGATGCGGATCGGGTGGGTGCGGGCGGCTCCCGATGTGATCCGCAGCCTGGTCGCCGCGCGTGCGTATGCGGATCTGGGTACGCCTGTGCTGGAGCAGTTGGCCGTGAACTGGCTGTTCAGCACCGGGGGTTGGGAGCAGGCCGTGGAGGTGCGGCGCGGTCAGGCGCGGGACAACCGGGAGGCGCTGGTGGCTGCGGTGCGGAAGGAACTGCCCGGGTGGGAGTTCGAGGTGCCGCGAGGCGGGTTGACGCTGTGGGTGCGGACCGGGGGGCTGTCCGGGTCGCGGCTCGCGGAGGCGGGGGAGCGGGTGGGGGTACGGGTACCGTCCGGGCCTCGCTTCGGGGTCGACGGGGCCTTCGAGGGGTATGTGCGGTTGCCGTTCACGGTCGGGGGTGCGGTGGCGGAGGAGGCCGCGGTACGGCTGGCTGCTGCGGCTCGGTTGGTGGAGAGCGGTGGGGGTGGGGGAGCCGGGGGGACTGAGACGCCTCGCACGTTTGTGGCGTGACCGGGCGGGACGTACGGGCTGGGCGTGGCCCGCGTTTGCGGGGTGCCGCGGGGGCGTGGGCCGGGGTGGGTCGCGCAGCCCGGCGCCGACGGGGTGCCGCCCGCGCCCACCCGTGGCCTTAGGCGGCACGAATGCCCGCAGGTTGGCGTGGTGTGGATGCGCGCGGCTTGGGGTGGAGTGAATGTGTGGGGGTTGGTGTCGGTGCGGGGCGGGGTGGTTACGCGGGTTCTACTGCGGCTGCCTTTTCGGAAAGCTGTTTTGGTTGTGGCTCTTCCGGCAGGGGGGCCGGTTCCGCGTCGGCCGGTGTTGTTTTCGGGGGGAGGAGGGCCAGTACCGCCTGGCGGTGGGCCTCTGTTGTGGTGTCGTCGTAGGGGTCCGGCGTCGCGGGGACCTGGAGGCGGTGGACCTGGCCTGTGCCGAGGCGGGCGTAGCCGCGGCCGGGGGGGACGTGGGTGACGGGGGTGGTGTGCGGGGGCGTGCCGAGGACCGTCTTCAGCTGGTCGGCCGTGGCCGGGCCCAGGACGACCCGCGCGCGGGTGTGCTGTCGTACCGGATCGCTCAGGGTGTCCACGCTGTCGAACTGGTCGGCCACGACGACGGTCACGTTCGCCGCGCGGCCGTGGCGCAGGGGGACCTGGAGCAGGGACTGTGGGTCCTTGCGGCCGTCCGCGGCGGCGACGTGGGTGAAGGCGCTCGGGCGGTCCAGCAGGATCCACAGCGGGCGCTTGGTGTCGTCCGGTGGCGGGTGGCCCGCCTGGCGCGCGCGGTTGACCGCGATCAGGCGGCGCTCCGTCTCGGCGGCGGCCCACTCCAGGCTCGCCAGCGCCCCGGCCAGTGCGCACTCCACGGCCAGCACGCCGTCCCGGCCGGTGAGGCAGGCGTACTCGCCGGTGCCGCCGCCCTCGATGATCAGGACGTCGCCGTGCTGCAGGGCCTGGAGGGCGATGGAGCGCAGCAGGGTCGAGGTGCCGCTGCCCGGCTGGCCCATGGCGAGCAGGTGCGGCTCGGTCGAGCGGACGCCGGTGCGCCAGACGACCGGCGGGACATCGCGCTGTTCCTCACCGAAGGTGAGGGGGAGCGTGCGCTGGACCTGGACGGGGTCGGTGAAGCCGAGGACCGTCTCGCCGGGGGACGTGACGAAGCGCTGGGCGGCGATGTCGGTCGGCAGCGGGGCGAGGACCGTGACCGTCAGCAGGTTGCCCTCCTCATCCCAGCCGAAGTGGTACTCGCGGCCACGGCCCGACTTGGCGGTGACCAGATACTCGATCCGGGCCCGGGCCTCGGCCTCGCCGTCCGTGAAATACGCCGGGTAACGGATCACCAGGTGCGTGACCCGGCCGGTGTCGTCGAAGCCGTAGGTCGGAAACGCCTTCTCCCACTCGCCGCTGTGCGCGTACAGGGGCGCGGGGTCCTCGGCGGTCGAGAAGTACGGGACCAGGGCCTCGTACAGCGCCTGGAGGCGTTTGGCCTGTGACTCGTCGGGGCCGTCCGGGGCCCGCTGGGTGCGGTCCCGGCCCTGCCAGGCTGCCGCCGCCATCACGGTGACGACGGCCAGCAGTGGGCCGTACGGAACGAGCGCCACGACCAGGATCACCGAGGCCACCAGGAACAGCAGCGGCCCCCGCCGGTCCTTGGGCGCGTCGGCCCACTTGCGCCGTCCGGCCGCTGCCAGCCGGCGCAGACCGCGGGTGATCGTGATCAGCGGGTGAAGGACATCGGTGGCGCTGTCGGCCGCCGTCCGGGCCAGCTCCTTGCTCCGGGCGAGCTGCGCGCTGCCGTTGCTCAGAATGCGGGGGAGGGGGCGGCGGGCCACTGCTGTCTCCTGAAGATGCGTGCGTGGGTACGGGCGTGAGGGCGGCGTCAGAACTTGATTCCGCCGAGCAGGCTCGCCAGGCTCTCGCCGCCGGCCTTGATGCTCGGGGCGATCGCCGTGCTCGCCAGATAGAAGCCGAACAAGGCCGAGACCAGGGCGTGCGACGCCTTGAGGCCGTCCTTGCGGAAGAAGAGGAAGACGATGATGCCGAGCAGGACCACGCCTGAGATGGACAGGATCATGTGAGTTCTCCTGGTTCGCGGGGACAGTCACCATGAGTACTTCCAGGCTCACAGGATGTATCCATACTACAAAAGGTGCAACCGGGTGAATTACGGCATATTTCGCTCGCCCGGCCCAGTGCTCATCGGCGGTTCGGGCAGGTCGGCCGCACACTGCGGCCCTGCGATGATCATTGCCCCCGGGCGTATCCGGTCATGTGTCCTGGAAGCCAGTACGCTGGCGAATCACCCGTACTAGTGAGAGGCGGTCCGGCCGATGACTGAAGCCCCCGACCCCGAGGTCGTGGAGCTGGCGACCAAGATCTTCGATCTTGCCAGGCAGGGGCGGACCGAGGCGCTCGTGGCCTACGTCGACGCGGGTGTACCGGCCAACCTCACCAACGACCGCGGCGACTCCCTGGTGATGCTCGCCGCCTACCACGGGCACGCGGACGCGGTACGGGTGCTGCTGGCCCGGGGCGCCGAGGCGGACCGGATCAACGACCGGGGGCAGACTCCCCTGGCCGGGGCCGTCTTCAAGGGCGAGGAAGAGGTGATCCGAGCCCTCCTGGAGGGTGGCGCCGACCCGGCCGCGGGTACTCCGTCGGCCATCGACACGGCCCGGATGTTCGGCAAGGCCGAACTGCTGGAGTTGTTCGGCGCACACTGATCCGAACGTCCTGACCAGGCAAAACAGAGATTTGAAGCAGACAGGAAGCAAACAACGGGGGAGGCGGTACGGGGCCGCCGGAAATTTCGGTCGCGGCAGGCAGAACTGCCGAGTCATCATGACGTCGTGATTCACGGACGCGATGGCTGGGCAGGTGTTGCCGCACCGCGCGGGCCGTGAGCGGTCCGCACGGGCCCACCAACGAGAGGCAGAGGAAGATGGCGTGCAGCAAGCAGGAAACGGCGGGCGCCCCGACGTGTTGTCACGCGGCCAGGTAGAGCAAGATCCCGGTTGCGTCGACGCTTGATGTGAGGCTGTTTCCCATGTTCGATCCGGTCATAGCGCCCAGCGGAACGCTGCTCGGCCTGCTCCAGCGGGGCCGCGGCGACGGCACACTGCACGCGCTCACCGCCCCACGAGCCGAAGCGCTCGCGGCACTGAACCACTGCGTGCTGCACGACCCACGCCACGACTGGCAGGTGGAGAACCGCTCCCTGTACTACGCCCGTCTCTACCTCGACCTCAACGGCGAGCTGGACGAGATCGAGGCCCACCTCTTCGACGTCGAGGACGCCCTCGACACCGACGAGTCACGCACCGGGCTCGCCCTGGCCGTCCTCGGCCACCTCGCCTCGTACGGCAGGCGCGACGCCCTGGGGCTGCTGCGCAGGTATGCCGCCGGGGGCGCCAACTGGGCCTGGGCGCTGGATGAGCTCGCCCTGCGGGACGACGACGCCGGACTGCGCGCCCTCGCGGCCCCCGTCCTGGCGCGCTTCCCGGCCGACGCCGAGGGCGAGGCCGAGCTGGCCGCCACCGTCCGGGACGCGTTCGAGCCCCGGCCCTGGCGCCTGTGGGCCGAAGATCCGCGCGAATCCATCGCCACGCGCGTGCGTACGGCCCAGGAGGCCGGCTGTTTCGACCGCTGGCAACGTCAGATGAGCCCGACCGGCCCGCGTCCCGGGTGGAGCGTGCAGGCTGTCTTCGAGTGGGCCCAGCAGGGCGTGCAGCGCGGAGTGGCGCTCCATGTTCCCGCCGCCCGGTGCCTCACCGCCGTGGCCGGCCCCGAGGACCGGCCCGACATCGTCGCCGCCGCCAAGGACGGCGGCGAGGGCGCCCGCTGCACGGCGCTGCGCTATCTCGCCGACGGCAACGATCCGGAGGCCCTCGACCTGATCGAGGGCGCCGTTGCCACCGGCTCGACCGCCGTCGTGGAAGCCGCCGTCGACGCATTCGAACGTATGCGCAGTGTCGCCGCCGTCGACCGGGCTCGCGGCTGGGCCCGCCGGCCCGATGTGCTGGGCGCCGCCGCCGGGCGGGTGCTCGCTTGTCGCGGCGGCACCGGGGACCGGGACCTGGTCCTGGGGGCGCTGCGAGAGGCGGTGCGGGGCGAAGGGCCCGACGCGCCGACCCTGTGGACCTTGGTGGACGGCACCGGACGGCTTGGAATCGCCTGCGCCGCGCCCGTATTGCGGCATATCTACCGCGAGACGGCGTCATCCCATCTGCGCGGCCGGGCCGCCCGTGCCCTCGCCGCCACCGATCCCTCCTTCCCCGCCGGGTTCGCCGTCGAATGCCTCTGGGATTGCGAGGAAGGCACCCGTGAGATCGCCGCCCGGCACGCCGAGACCGGCGATGCCCGGGTCGTGGAGCAGCTGCGCAGGCTCGCCGCGGACCCGGCCGAGGAGGCCGAGGTCCAGACAGCCGTACGCAGCCGGATCGGCCCCGACGCGCCCGCTGTGTGAACACGAGATGACGCGCGAGTCAGGCGGGTATGGACGCGGTCTGGCCTGCTCGGGTGGGCATCGCAACGCTCATGAGGCGTTCGCCGCCGGGAAAGATCGACGTTGACGCGGCCACGTCCAGTACGGCGACAACACCCATATGCGTGTCGTCATCGTGACCGAATCCTTTCCCCCCGACGTGAACGGCGTGGCCCACTGCGCACTCCAGACCGCCCGACACCTCGTCGATCGCGGTCACGCTCCTCTCGTCGTCGCTCCCGCTCCCGCTCCCGGGAACAAGGTGGCCGGCCTCGCGCCGTGCCCCGTCGTCCATGTCCCCTCCCTGCCGCTCCCCGGCTACCCCCAGGTGCGCGTCGCTCTGCCCAGCCGACGCCTCGCCGCGGCGCTCATCGAGCACCGCGCGGACGTCGTCCACCTGGCCAGCCCCTTCATCCTCGGCGTCCGCGGCATGGCCGCCGCCGCCCGGCTCGGCATCCCCGCCGTGGCCGTCTACCAGACCGACCTGGCCGGGTACGCCCGCACCTATGTGGGTGCCGGCGAGGCCGCGGCCTGGCGTCGTATCCGCTCTGTCCACTCCGCCGCCGACCTCACCCTCGCGCCGTCCAGCGTGTCCCTGCACGACCTGGAGTCACACGACGTGCCCCGGGTGAAGCTGTGGCCGCGCGGCGTCGACACCGTCCGCTTCCGCCCCGACCTCCGGGACGAGGCGCTGCGCCGGGAACTCGCCCCGAACGGCGAGCCGATCGTCGGCTACGTCGGGCGGCTCGCCCCCGAGAAGCACATCGAGCTGCTGGCCGGTGCCTGCGGCCTGCCCGGCGTCCGGGTAGTGGTCGTGGGCGACGGACCCAGCCGGCCGAACCTGGAGGAGGTGCTGCCGGGCGCGGTCTTCCTCGGCCGCCGCACCGGCGAGGACCTCGCCAGGATCTTCGCCTCCTTCGACGTCTTCGCGCACACCGGCCCCTTCGAGACGTTCTGCCAGACGGTCCAGGAGGCCATGGCAAGCGGCGTGCCCGTCATCGCGCCCGCCGCGGGCGGTCCGCTGGACCTGGTCGCCCACGGGCGCACCGGGCTACTGGTGCCGCCGCGTGACGCGGCGGCCGTACGGGACGCGGTGCAGACGCTGGCCGCCGACCCCGCGTTGCGGGCCGCGTACGGCGCCGCCGCGCGCACCATGGTGGAGGGCCGCACCTGGGCGGCTGTCGGAGACCAGCTCATCGGGCACTATGCCGAGGTGCTGAAGACACGGAAGAAGACGGTGGTGGCGGCGTGAACGAGTCACTGCGCATCGTCAGGCTGGCGAACTTCGTCGCGCCCGCCTCGGGCGGTCTGCGTACCGCGCTGCGCGAACTCGGCAAGGGGTTCAAGGCGGCCGGGCACGAGCCGGTGCTGATCGTGCCGGGTGAGCGGTACTCCGACCGGGAGACCGAGCAGGGCCGGGTGATCACGCTGCCCGGGCCGCTGCTGCCCGGCACCGGCGGCTACCGCGTACTCATCGACAAGCGGCGGGTCGCGGGGCTCCTGGCGGAACTGGGACCCGACCGACTGGAGGTCTCCGACCGTACGACCCTGCGCTGGACCGGCAAGTGGGCACGCCGCGCCCGGGTCCCCGCCGTGATGGTCTCCCACGAGACCGCGGACGGCGTGCTGCGCACCTGGGGCCTGTCGGAGAACCTGTCCCGGCGGACCGCCGACGCCCTCAACGTCCGTACGGCGCACACCTACTCGCGGGTCGTGTGCACCACCGAGTTCGCGGAGCGCGAGTTCGTGCGGACCGGGGCGCGCAATGTCGTACGGGCCCCCTTGGGCGTCGATGTGATGGAGCGGCACCCCGCACTGCGGGATGCGGGTCTGCGTGCGGAGTACGCGCGCGTGGACGAGATTTTGCTGGTGATGTGCTCCCGGCTGTCGGTGGAGAAGCGGCCCGGCACCGCCGTCGACGCCGTCGAAGAGCTGGTCCGGCGCGGGCGCCGGGTGCGGCTGGTGGTGGCCGGTGACGGTCCGCTGCGGGAGCGTCTTGAGCAGCGGGCGCGGGAGCGTGCGCTTCCGGTCGCCTTCCTGGGGCACGTCTCCGACAAGGGCCGGCTCGGTGCGCTTCAGGCGTCCGCCGATGTCTGCCTGGCGCCGGGGCCCGCCGAGACGTTCGGGCTCGCCGCGCTGGAGGCGATGGCCTGCGGTACGCCCGTGGTGGCGAGCGCCTCGTCGGCGCTGCCGGAGGTGATCGGCTCCGCCGGGGCCACCGCCGCGGACCGCGGAGCGGCCTTCGCGGACGCCGTGGACATGCTCCTGGAGCGGTCCGAGGCGGACCGCCGGGAGGCGGCACGCGCGCGTGCCGAGTGTTTCGGATGGGGCGCGGCGGTCGAAGCGTTCCTCGCCGCGCACGACGCGGTGGTGACAGGACCGGTGCACCGGGTCATGCCGGAGCGTGTGACATGAGACCGATGCGTTTCGTGTCCCTCGGGGATTCGCTCACCGAAGGGGTGGGCGATCCCGTGGGGAAGGTCTGGCGCGGCTGGGCCGCGCTGCTCGCCGACGGGCTCGGTGTGGGGCCGGCGCGGTTCACCAACCTGGCCGTGAGCGGGGCGCAGACGCGTGATGTGCTGGAACGTCAACTGCCCGCCGCGCTCGACCTGCGGCCCGACGTGGCGTCCGTCGTCATCGGCGTCAACGACACACTGCGCTGCACCTTCGACATCCACGCCGTGGCCGAACGGCTCGACACGGTGTACGCGGCCTTCGCCGCCCAGGGCACGACCGTCCTCACCGCCTGTCTGCCCGACCCCGGTTCGATGCTGAGGCTGCCGGGTTCACTGGCCCGCCCGCTGGCTCGCAGACAGCGCGCGGTCAACACGGTGGTCCACGCGCTGTCCGAGCGGTACGGCGCCGTGCATCTGCACGCCGCCGAGGAGGAGTGGGCCCAGGACCGGGCGATCTGGAGCGCGGACCGGCTGCACCCCAGTGAGCGTGGGCACCGGGAACTGGCGCTGCGGTTCCACGGGCTGCTGGCCGAGGCGGGCGTCGCGAAGGGGTTCGCGCCCTCGCCCGTGCCGGAGTTCCCGGCGCCCACCAGGTCGGCGAGCCTGGTGTGGCTGGCCACCGCGGGCACGGCCTGGCTGATCCGTCGGTGCACCGACCTGTTGCCGAACCTGTTGACGCTGGCCGTCGACGAAATGCGGCACCGCGCGCGCGGAACGAGCGCGAAGCTCGATCTGCGGGCGGCGCATGCGGTGTCCGCCGCGCTGGCGGCGCTGTCGATGGAGTTGGAGCAGCGACCGGAGCCGGACGCGGCTTAGCTCCGCTGGTTCGGCCGTGGGTATCTGCGGGTGCGTTGTGGCCGGTCGCGCAGTTCCCCGCGCCCCTGAAGGGGCGCGGGTACGCACCGTACGCCGGTAAGGCCCCGACGATGACATTCAGGGGGTCAGTGGCGGCGTACGGGGATGAAGCGGACCGGGGTTCCAGGGGCCGCCTGCGCGGTCGGCGGTAGGTCTGTCTGGCGGACCACGGCTATCACCGGGTAGCCCCCGGTCGTCGGGTGGTCGGCCAGGAAGACCACTGGGCGGCCGTCGGGTGGTACCTGGACCGCGCCCAGCACCATGCCCTCACTGGGGAGTTCACCGGGGAGGGCTCGCTCCAGGGCGGGCCCTTCGGTGCGCAGGCCGATGCGGTTGCTGGAGGCGGACACGCGGTACGGCCGTGAGGTGAACGTGCGAAGGGCCTCCTGGGTGAACCAGCCGTCGCGCGGGCCGAGGGTGACGTGCAGGACCAGTTCGGCCGGGGGAGCGGGCTGGGGGGCGACGTCCACGCGCGCGTGGGGCGTGAGGGGCTGCCCCAGGGGCAGTACCGTGCCGTCCGCGAGCGGTGGTGGGCCGAGGCCGGAGAGCAGGTCGGTGGAGCGGCTGCCGAGCACGGGGTCGACGGCGACGCCGCCGGCGACGGCGAGATAGCTGCGTACGCCGGAGACGGCGGAGCCGATCTCCAGCACGGCCCCCTCCGGAATACGCACCGGTGCGCCCCAGGCGACGGGGCGGCCGTCCACCGTGACGCGGCAGGGTGCGCCCCCGACCGCCACGGTGACCGTCGAACGAGGGCGTACGGCGCAGCCGTTGAGCGTGGTTTCCAGGACGGCGGCCTCGGGGGGATTGCCGACGAGGCGGTTGACCAGGGCCGCCGCGGGCCCGTCCAGGGCGCCGGAGCGGGGCACGCCGAGATGGGCGTGCCCGGAACGCCCGCGGTCCTGCACGGTGGTCAGGGCACCGGCCCGTACGACGACGAGCGCGCGGTCCGTCATGGGTGCCCCACCGGGACGAAACGGACGGGTGTGCCCGGTGACAGCAGCGCGGCCGGCACGCGCGCGTGGTCCCACAGCACGGCGTCCGTGGTGCCGATCAGCTGCCAGCCACCGGGCGAGGAGCGCGGGTAGACGCCGGTGTAGGGGCCCGCGAGTCCCACCGCACCGGCGGGGACGGCGGTGCGCGGCGTGGCCCGCCGCGGGACGTCGTAGCGCTCCGGCAGCCCGGACAGGTAGCCGAAGCCGGGCGCGAAACCGCAGAAGGCGACGCGGAATTCGGTCCCCGCGTGGATACGGGCCACCTCCCGCTCGGCCACACCCCAGTGCGCCGCCACGTCGGCCAGGTCCGGGCCGTCGTAGCGCACCGGGAGCTCGATCACCCCACGCGCGCGTGGGGGAGCGGGCGGCACTTGTGCGGCGGTCAGTTCGGCGGCCAGACGGGCCGGGTCGGCGAGGCCGTCCAGGAGGACCGTACGGGCCGCCGGGACGATCTCGCCGACGGAGAGGGAGCCCTCCGCGCGGCGCCGTAGCAACTCCGCGTGCAGGGCCTGCGCCTCGGCCCCGGAAGCGACCTCGACGAGCAGGGCGCCGGCACCGACGGGCAGCACCCTCATACGAAGGCCTCCACCCGGACACCCGACTCCCGGAGTCGCTCCCGGACCCGGCGGGCCAGCTCAACCGCGCCGGGCGTGTCCCCGTGCAGGCACAAGGACTCGGCCCGTACCTCGACCGGCGCCCCGGAGCGGGACGTGACGACGCCGAAGCGGGCCAGCCCCAACGAGCGCTCCACCACGGTGTCCGGGTCGGTGAGCACGGCGCCGTCCTGCCCGCGCGGAACGAGCGTGCCCTCCTCGGTGTACGCGCGGTCCGCGAACGCCTCCGCGACGGCGGGGAGCCCGGCCTTCCCGGCCAGCTCCAGCAGCCGTGAGCCGGGCATTCCGAGCACGGGCAGGGAGGCGTCCGCGAGGAGCACGCCGTCGACGACCGCGCCGGCCTGCTCCTCGTCGTGCACGACGCGGTTGTAGAGCGCGCCGTGCGGCTTGACGTACGACACGCGCGTGCCCGCCGCGCGCGCGAACACCTCCAGGGCGCCGATCTGGTAGGCCACTTCGGCCGCCAGCTCGGCGGGCGGCACGTCCATCGCGCGCCGCCCGAACCCCGCCAGATCCCGGTAGGCGACCTGCGCCCCGATCCGTACGCCGCGCTCGGCCGCCAGCTCACACACGTGCCGCATGGTGACCGCGTCCCCGGCGTGGAAGCCGCAGGCCACGTTGGCGCTGGTGACGACGGACAGCAACTGCTCGTCGTCGGTGAGCCGCCAGCGGCCGAAGCCCTCGCCGAGGTCGGCGTTCAGATCGATCGCGGTCATCGGTCCCCTCTGGTGTTCTGGTGTTCATGGACCTGCTCGTCACTGCTCACGCCACCCGGAACTGCTCGTCGCGGGCGTCCGTGAGGAACATCTGGCCCGGTGCGTGGGTGATGGCGAACGGCGGTCGTGACGCCATCACCGCGGCCTGCGGGGTCACTCCGCAGGCCCAGAACACCGGGATGTCGTCCGCGGCGGTGTCGACCGGATCGCCGAAGTCGGGGCGGCCGAGGTCGTCGATGCCGAGCCCCGACGGATCGCCGCAGTGTACGGGGCTGCCGTGGACCGCCGGGAGCAGACTGCTCTCCCGGATCGCCGCCGCCAGGTGTTCCGGCGGCACCGGGCGCATGGACACCACCAGCGGTCCGTGCAGCCGCCCCGCGGGACGGCATTGACGGCCGGTCAGGTACATCGGGACGTTGCGGCCCTGTTCGAGGTGGCGGATCGGGACACCCGCCCCGGCCAGCGCCCACTCGAAGGTGAAGCTGCATCCGATCAGGACCGACACCAGGTCGTCCCGCCAGTACCCGCGCACATCCGTCGGCTCGTCCACCAACTCGCCGTCCTCCCACACCCGGTAGCGCGGCAGATCGGTGCGCAGATCCGCGCCGTCCGCGAGGACCGTCGTGCAGGAACCGGCGTCCGTGATGTCGAGTACCGGACACGGCTTGGGGTTGCGCTGGCAGAACACCAGCAGGTCGTACGCCCAGTCCGCGGGCACCGCGATCAGATTGGCCTGTGTGTGTCCCGCGGCGATTCCGGCGGTGGGGCCCGTCAGGCCCGCGCGGAAGCGGGTGCGCGCGCTTCTCGGGCTCCACGCGCGCGCGTGCTCGTCCACGAGGGTCACGGGGCGGTCTTCCGTGCGGTTCACTCCAGTTCCTTCCCGCGCGTCTCCGGCAACCCGAACAGCGCCAGTGCGGCCACCGCGTATCCGATCGCCCCGAAGACCAGCGCTCCGCCCACGCCCCAACTGTCGGCCAGGAAGCCGACGGTCGTGGGGAAGACGGCGCCCACGGCGCGGCCGGCGTTGTAGGTGAAGCCCTGTCCCGCGCCGCGCACCGCGGTCGGGTACAGCTCGCTCAGGAAGGAACCGAAGCCGCTGAAGATGGCCGACATGCAGAACCCGAGCGGGAAACCGAGCACCAGGAGCAGGGTGTTGGCGCCGTTCGGGATGTTCCCGTACGCCACGATGCAGACCGCGGACAGCAGCGCGAAGAGCCAGATGTTGCGCCGGCGGCCGAGCCGGTCGGTGAGGTAACCGCCGGTCAGATAGCCGAGGAAGGCGCCGGAGATCAGGAACGTCAGATAGCTGCCGGTGCCCACGACCGACAGGCCGCGATCGCTCTTCAGGTACGTCGGCACCCAGGTGGCCAGCGTGTAGTAGCCGCCCTGGACACCGGTGGACAGCAGCCCCGCGAAGATCGTGGTGCGCAGCAGACCGGGTTTGAAGATCGCCGTGAAGGAGCCCTTGCCCGCGCTCTTCCGCCGTACCGCTATCGCCTCGGGCGCGTCCTGCACCCGGCGTCGCATCCAGACGACGAGCAGCGCGGGCAGCGCTCCGGTCCAGAACATCACGCGCCAGGCCAGATCGTCGTCCATGACCGAGAACACCACCGTGTACACGATCGCGGCGAGCGCCCAGCCGACGGCCCAGGAGCTCTGGATCGCGCCGAGCGTGCGGCCCCGGTGCTTCGCGCTCGCGTACTCGGCGACCAGGATCGCCCCGACCGCCCACTCGCCGCCGAAACCGAGGCCCTGGAGGGCGCGGAAGACCAGCAGGGTCTCGAAGGTGGGGGCGAAGCCGCAGGCGACGGTGAAGACCGCGTAGGTGATCACCGTGATCATCAGTGCCCTGACCCGGCCGAACCGGTCGGCCATCACCCCCGCGAGGGCGCCGCCGACGCCGGACGCCAACAGCGTCACGGTGGTGAACAGGCCGGTCTGGCCGCTGTTCAGGCCGAAGTACGCGGCCAGCGCGACCATGCTCAGCGGCAGCGTGAAGTAGTCGTAGGAGTCGAGGGCATAGCCGCCGAACGCGCCGGCGAAGGCGCGGCGGCCGCGCGGACCCAGGGCGCGCAGCCAGCCCAGCGCGCCGTCGTCGGCGGTGCGTTCATCCATGGCCGGGCGGACGTCGGCGCTCAGGGCCTGGGGTGGAGGGGTCGTGCTCATGGGCACCTCGCAGAGGGAGGACGGAGGGTGCGTGAGGACTGAGCCGAGCCGTGCGGAAGCCGTCGGCGCCGTCTGGAGCGGAAGTCGGCGCCGTTCGTAGCAAGGTAGAGGATCGTTCAACGATCCCTCAATACCCATGTTGTTTCGTTCTTGTGTCTGCGATTGAATTCCGGGCATGGCAGAAGAGCTGTCGGGACTGGCCGACGACCGTGCCCTCCTGGGGCGCACCAGCACCGCCGAACGGGTCTCGGACATCCTCAGGAGCCGGATCGCCGAGGGCTATTTCCCGCCCGGGACGCGGCTGTCGGAGGACAGCATCGGCGGCGCGCTCGGCGTCTCCCGCAACACACTGCGCGAGGCGTTCCGCCTGCTCACCCATGAACGGCTGCTCGTCCACGAGCTGAACCGGGGCGTCTTCGTCCGGGTGCTGACCGTCGAGGACGTCGAGGACATCTACCGCACCCGCGGCCTGGTCGAGTGCGCCGTCGTCCGCGGTCTCGGCGAACCGCCGTACGTGCTGGACGGGCTCGCGGAAGCCGTGGCCGAGGGGCAGCGGGCGGCGCGCGAAGGTGACTGGAAAGGGTTGGGTACGGCTAACATCCACTTCCACCGGGAACTGGTCTCGCTCGCCGGCAGCGAGCGCACCGACGAGTTGATGCGGAGCGTGTTCGCCGAGCTGAGGCTGGCGTTCCATGTCGTGGACGACCCGCGGCGGCTGCACGAGCCGTATCTGGCGCGCAATCTGCAGATTCTCCAGGCGCTGCAGGCAGGCGAGCGGGTCGAGGCCGAGAAGCTGCTCGCCGTCTATCTCGACAACTCGTTGGAGCGGGTGGTCGAGGTGTACCGGCGGCGGGTGGGCGAGGACGGATAGCCGGTCAGGGGTGTGACAACCGTGACGCCGGGGCCCATCTGAGTCGTTTGGGGCGTTGTCAGACCGAGGACTTAGTCTGTGCACCGTGACTTCGCCTGCATCGACGGACCGTGTTCCGCCCCAGTTCACCGCGGGGCCGCGCCCAGCTCCGGGCCCGGCTGCCGACGAGGGACTGGCGCGGCGGCTGCGCGCGCTCGCCTGCACCGCGCCGCTGCACGATCTGGACGCCCGCAAGGCCAACCTCGCCGGTGAGTACTCGGTGTACGGCATGGCCGAGGTCGCCCTGTCCGCCATCGACCTCGTCACGCTGAACATGGACTTCGACGCCGGCGCCGACCACGACCAGATCGTCGCCCGGCTCATCCCGCGCATTGCCGCCCAGGCCCCGAGGCGGCCCGTCGTCGAGCATGAGCGGGTCGCCCGGTGGGTGCTGGAGAACCTGATCAACGTCGGCAGCGTCGATCGCGGCTTTCGCGCGGTCTACGGCACCTTCGCGCCGGACGGCACGTATGTCCGGCGGGACTACGACTTCAAGCTGATCGAGGAGGTCCCGGGACCCGCCGGCAGTGTCTATCTCCGTACGACGGACGAAGCGGTCAACGTGCTGGTCGGCGCCCTCGACACCGACGTCACCAGCGCCCAGATCGCCGCCGAGGTCAAGCTGGAGGTGCTGATCAACCGCGGGCGGCTCGCGGATGCCCAGCTCGCCGCCGAGCAGGCCCGGTATCGGACCGTGCAGTACTCCGAGACGCTGCGGCGGGCGCTGGATGCCACTCGGCGCAATGTGCGCGCCGTCGACTGGCTCAGCGCGGTACCCGACATGATCGCCGAGGCGCTGGAGCACGTCGCCGACCGGTACCGGCACGAGAACGCGATCCTCACCAACATCCGCAAGGCGCGGGACGAGTCCGAGGATCCCGAGCACAAGCGGCGTGCGGCGGAGCTGGTCGACATCGTGAAGGACTGCATTCGGCGGCATACGCAGTTGCAGTCGCGACTGCTGGAGGCCGGGCCGCTGTTCCGGGCCGAGCAGGACCGGCAGGCGTTCGCCACACCGATGACGTCGTCGGGGATCGATCTGTACGGACATCTCGTCGCGCCTGTGCTGCCGTTGGAGCTGGAGCGGGCGGTCCGGGTCACGGATGCGTTCTTCGCGCGCGGGACGGGGCTGCGCACTCCGGTGTCCGTCCGGATGGGGGATCTCGTGGACATACTGCTGACTCCGCCGGTGGAGCGGGAGCATCTCGGCGCGGAGATGCCTGAGCCGGATCTCATCGCCACGCCGGACGACAGCCGGTTCAGCGAGGAGCAGTTGGCTGCGGCCATCGCGCTGCTCGATGTGCCTGCGGATGCGCCGCGTAGGTTGTCGGGGCTGTTGGTCGACGCCCGTCGGATTGATCCTGATCTGCCCTATTTGGTGGCCCTGCTCGCTGTTCACGCGGCCAGTCCGCCTGTCGGTACGGCGTATCGGCAGGGGGAGCAGAGGTTGCTGTTTGCCGTGGATGACGGGACTGAGCTGGATGATCCGGAGTTCGGTGGGGCGGATTTGATTGTGGGGACGGCGTTGCTCGATGCGGTGGGGATGGCGGCGGATCGGACGGAGGCGGCTTGATGTCTGTTGCCGGGTGTGGGGCGTGTGTGGCTGGTCTCGCAGTTCCCCGCGCCCCTAAGAGCCTTGTCCTGCCGCCCGTTCATCAGAATCCCGAGGAGTCGCGACCGTGACCGAGCACGTCGACCGGAGCGAGCCGGAGACTGTCGCCGCCCCGGCGGTGGCCGCCGCCGTCACCCCCGCCGACGCCGCCGACGCGGCCCGGCTTGTCGCCTTCGGACTGCAGCCCAAACTCCAGCCCGTGCGTGACCAGGAGTACGCCGAGTTGCTGCGGCGCTATCGGGAGGATCCGCCGTTCGCCCGGCTCTCCGATGCCGTCGCCGCCGGGCTCGGGCTGGTCGTGCTGGAAGTGTCGCCGCGTGCCGGAATGGCTGTCACCGCTGCCGAGGACTCGGTGTTCGCCGTGCGGATGGGCGACTACGCGCGGCGGACGTCCGCCGACGGCGGGGACCGGTTCTTGCACGGGCTGGCCCATCTTGCCGTTGCCGCGATGGCGTTTCCGCGTCCCGAGGATCTGGCCGATGACGGGTACATCGGGCGGATCACGGTCAACGGCGTCGATGCCTTTGTGCGGCAGGCCTGTCGGCGGCTGGAGGAGCGGTCCGAGGAGCGGGGGGAGAACACCGATCCGGCCACCGACGCGCCCGGGCTGGAGGCCGCCTGGCGGATCTGGGTGAGACGGAGTGCTACGGGCGCCACCAAGGACGCGCGGAGACTGGCCGGTTCGACGACCGGCATCATCGGCAAGGCCGTCGCCTTCCTGACCGACTCCGGCTTCCTGCAGCGCACGGGCGACGACAACGGCGGGACGTACCGGACGACGGCCCGGTATCAGCTCCAGGTGCGCGACATGGCGGGCAGTGCGGCCATGGCCGAGCTGCTGGAACTGGGCGTGGTGCCGGTCACCGACGGGACGCCGACGCTGTTGCCCGCCGAGGAGTCCGACGACCTGGAGCTGGTGGCCGACGCCGGGCTGCCGTTCCACTCCTGACCGCCTCAACTGCCTTCACGACTACGAGAGTCCGCCATGTACGAGCTGTCCCGGGTCCGCCTCTACTCCATCGGTCCGGCCGGTGCGCGCTACGCCGACACCGTGCTCGACCTGCGGGGAGTCGGGGAGCCCGTGCCCGACCCCGCGCCCACGCAGGCGGAGTTCTTCGAGGAGGAGCCCGTCGGCCCGCCGCATCGGCCCGCGCCCGCCGGTGTGCTCTTCCTGGAGAACGGCGGCGGCAAGTCCGTTCTGCTGAAGCTGATCTTCTCGGTGATGCTGCCGGGTCACCGGAACACGCTGGGTGGCGCCAGCTCAGGTGTGCTGCGCAAGTTCCTGCTCGCCGACGACTGCGGGCATGTGGCGCTGGAGTGGCAGCACGTGCTGACGGGCGAGTGCGTCGTCGTCGGCAAGGTGAGCGAGTGGCGCGGGCGGCAGGTCTCCAACGATCCGCGGAAGTTCGCCGAGGCCTGGTACTCGTTCCGGCCGGGGCCCGGGCTGAGCCTGGACAATCTGCCCGTCGCCGAGTCCACCGCGGTACGGCCACCCGTCGAGGGCACGTCCGGTGCGCAGGGACGGCGGCGCACCATGAAGGGCTTCCGGGACGCCCTCACCGAGGCGGGCAAGGCGTATCCGCATCTGGAGGTGCACTGGGAGGAGATCCACGACCGGTGGATCGAGCATCTCGGCGACCTCGGCCTCGACCCCGAACTCTTCCGCTACCAGCGGGAGATGAACGCCGACGAGGGTGAGGCCGCCGGTCTGTTCGCGGTGAAGAAGGACTCCGACTTCACCGACCTGCTGCTGCGCGCGGTGACCGACACCCGGGACACCGACGGTCTCGCCGACCTGGTCGGCGGCTTCGGCAACAAACTGGGGCGACGCGCCGAGCTGATCGCCGAACGGGACTTCACCGCCGGGTCGGTCGACCTGCTGGGGCGGATCGTCGAGGCCGCCGAGGCGCGGGTACGCGCGCGTGACATCCATGCCGGTGCCGAGCGGCGGACCCGGACCCTGGCCCGGCGGCTGTCGGCGCGTGGTGCGCAGGAGCGGCTGCGCGCCGGCGACCTCGCCCGGCGGGTCACCGACGCAGCGTGCGCCGTGACCCACGCGGAGGGCGCACGGGAGCGCAACGCGCTGATCGCCGCCGAACTCGCCTACCGGCACGCCTCGTTGGCGCTCGCCGGCGCCGAGAAGTCGGCGGCAGCGCTGAAGCGGGAGCTTGCCGACGCGCGGACCCTGCACTCCGCCTGGCAGGCCGCCGAGGCCGTGCTGCGTCACCGCGCCGCCGCCGACCGGGTCGCCCGCGTCGCCGCCGCCATCCAGGAGGCCGAGCGCGACGCGGCCCCAGCGCTGGCCGCGCGCGCCAAGGCCGCCGTCGATCTCGTACGGGCACTGCACACGGCCGCGGACAGCGCCGAAGTCCTGGCCAACGAGGGGGAGGAGCGGTCCGCCGCGCTCCAGGAGGTCAGCGAGTCCGCCTACCGGGACTCCACCGCCGCCGCCACGGAGGCCCAGCGCGCCCGCAGCGAGGCCGGGCATCTGCGGCAGCGGCTGGCCGAGGTCGAGCAGGAGACCGCTCAGGCCGTACGGGCGGGCTGGCTCGACGACAGCGCGCCCGACGCCGACCCCGCGCGGGCCGCGCTAGCCGCCAGCGACGCCGAGAAGACGGCGGTCGCCGCCTGGGACACCGCGCGCGAGGCATCCCACAGGGCCACCGAGCACGCCCGGGAAGCGGCTTCGGCCGAGTCCCGTGCGGAACTCACCGCGGCCCGCGCGGCGGACGCGGCCACTGCTGCGGCACGGGCGTATGAGGCGGAACGCCGCCTCGCTGAGGGGCTCGCGGGGGAGGAACGGCTGGCCGAGCTGCTGAGCCTGACCGGCGTCTCCGGGCCGAGGGGCGCGGTGCCGGGGCCCCGGACGGGCGAGGAAGGCCCGGCGGGGCGTGAGCGCTCCGACACGGCCGGCACTGGCGGGCCCGCGCGGACCGGGAGCGGCGCGTCCGGTGAAGGCGACGGTGCCGACGCAGGCGTCGGCGGCGCTTCGTGGGTTGCGCGCGGTGCGTCTGGCCGGGGGCCTGGTGCTGGGTCCGGGGTCGGTGGGGATTCCCGGGTCGGTGGTGGGGTGTCTGGTCGGGGTCGTGGTGCTGGGTCCGGGGTCGGTGGGGATTCCCGGGTCGGTGGTGGGGTGTCTGGTCGGGGTCGTGGTGCCGGGGCCGATGTCGGCGGTGATATCCGTGCCGGCAGTGACGCGTCTGCCGGCGCCGGCGGTAGCCCGCATGACGGGGCTGCGCGCGCGACTGACGGCGACGCTGCCGACCTGCGCTCCCGCAGCCTGCTGTCACCGCGTCCCCTCACCCTAGGCCTCCTCACCCCCGAAGAACTCGACCGCTGCGCCGACGACCTCCGCCACCTCCTCGACGACACCGTCTCCTCCGCCGAGCGGCAGTTGTTCGAACTGCGGACCGCTGCCGCGGACGACGCCCGGATCCTGGGCGCGCTCGGTGACGGAGGGCTGTTGCCGCCCGGGCCCGACGTGCTGGCCACCGTGGAGTTCCTCGGTGAGCACGGCATCCCTGCGCTGCCCGGGTGGCGGTATCTCGCGCAGGCCGTCGATCCCGCCGATCACGCGCGCGTGCTGGCCGCCCGGCCGGAGCTGGTCGACGGAGTGATCATCACCGACCCCGACACGCACGCTCGTGCACGGGAGGCGCTGAGCGAGGCAGCCCTGCTGCCGCGGTCCGCCGTCGCGGTCGGTACCGCGGCCGCCCTGCTCGCGCCGACCCCGGTCCCCGACGCGAGCAGCGGCGACGTCTTCCTCGTACCGCCGAACCCCGCCATGCACGACGAGCACGCCGCCGACGAGGAACGGCAGGCGCTGCGGGCGCGGGCGGCCGAGCGGGACGAGGAGATCCGGACGCTCGCGGCACGGCTCGGCAAGGACCGGGAGCTTGCCGCGCGGCTCGCGTCCTGGCGTACGGGCTGCCCGGCCGGACGGCTGGTCGAGCTGGCCCAGGCGGCCCGGGAGACGCACGCCTTCGCCGAGGAGGCCGAGGCCGGGTTGGCCGAGGCGCGCGCCGTCCGGGCGGAGGCCGACGAAGCCGCCGCCGAGGCCACGCGGGTACGGGACGAGCGGCAGGAGGGCGCCCAGCGGGCCCGCCGCTCCGCCGACGCCCTCGCCGGGCTCGCCTTCCGGCTGCGTGAACGGTCCGGCTGGCAGGTGAAACTGCGCGAACTCGCCGACGACGCCACCGAGTCGGAGGCCCGCGCCCAGGCCTGCCTGGAGCGCGCCCGCGCCGCCGACGAGGACCGGCGGGCCGCCCAGCGCGCCGCCGACGACGCCCGCCGCACCGCCCGTGCGCTGCGTGCCGAGCGCGCCGAGATCGCGGGCGCCCCCGACGACGTACCGCAAGCCGACACGCAAGCGACGTCGTCCCTTCCGGCCCTCCGCGAGGCCTATCGCGCCGCCTCGCAGGTATACGAGAAGGTCGGGGTCGGCGCCGATCTACGCGCCGAGCAGGCCCGCGCGGAGAGCGACGAGAGCGCGGCGCGGGCCGAACTCGACCGGCTCAGCAACAAGGTCCGCACGCGCGCGGAGCAGCTGCTCCAGTCCCCGGACGGCTCCGACGGGCCCTCCCGGCAGGCCGCCGCCGCCCGTGCCGAGGAGCTGGTGCAGCTCCTGGAGACCAGGATGTCGAGCGCGAGCGAACAGCTCGGGCGGCTGCGTGGCGAGGCAGAGCGGCACGCGCCCGAGGACGGCGAGGCGCACACCGAGCTGCCCGAGGAGCTGGTGCCCCGGGACGCCGAGCACGCGCAGACCCTGCTGCGGACCGCCACGGCCGAACTCGCCTCTCGCGCCGAGGCGTTGAGCCAGTCCCGGGAGGCGCATGCCGAACTCCTCGACGATCACCGGGCCGCGGAGGACGCGGCCGGCGGTTTCGACGAGATCGCCGCGATGCTGCGTGACCTGCTGCGCGAGCACACCTCGGACGAGGAGCAGGAGGAGCCGGAGCCGTATCCCGGCAGCCTGGACGAGGCGCGGCAGTCCGGCGCCGAGGCACGGCGCTCCCTGCGCGGCTGCGCCGCCGACCTGTCCGCCGCCGAGTCCGCCGTACGCGAGGCGAGCGATGTGCTCGTACGGCATGCCAACTCCACGCGGTACGAGCAGGTACGGACGCCGGCGCGGCAGCAGATCCGGGAACTGCCCGCGGCCGCGCTGCCCGAGCATGCGCAGAAGTGGGCGGACGCGTTCGCGCCCCGACTGCGGGTGCTCACCGATGAGCTGGCGCAGTTGGAGCGGAACCGGGACTCGATCGTGGACCGGCTGCGCGGGCTGGTCGAGTCGGCGCTGGCGACCCTGCGGTCCGCCCAGCGGCTGTCCCGGCTGCCCGAGGGGCTGGGGGAGTGGTCCGGGCAGGAGTTCCTGCGGATCCGCTTCGAGGAGCCCGATCAGGTCACGCTCACCGAGCGGCTCGGCGAGGTCGTCGACGAGGCGACGCGGGCCGCGGTGAAGAAGAACTCCGATCTGCGGCGGGACGGGATGTCCTTGCTGCTGCGGGGAGTTGCGGCGGCGCTGCAGCCCAAGGGTGTGGCCGTCGAGATCCTCAAGCCGGACGCGGTGCTTCGTGCGGAGCGGGTGCCGGTGGGGCAGATGGGGGACGTGTTCTCGGGTGGACAACTGCTCACTGCGGCCATCGCCCTGTACTGCACGATGGCCGCGCTCAGAAGCAACGACCGGGGTCGTGACAAGCACCGGCACGCGGGCACCCTGTTCCTGGACAACCCGATCGGACGCGCCAACGCCACGTATCTGCTGGAGCTTCAGCGCGCCGTGTCGGATGCGCTCGGTGTCCAGCTCCTTTACACCACCGGCCTGTTCGACACGACGGCACTCGCCGAGTTCCCGCTGGTCATCCGGCTGCGCAACGACGCGGATCTGCGAGCCGGGCTCAAGTACATCAGCGTGGAGGAGCACCTTCGGCCGGGGCTCCCGCAGGAGCCCCGGGCCGGAGAGACGGTGCACAGTGAGATCACGGCGACACGGATGTTCAAGCGGCCCGCCGCCTCGGCCTGAAGGGCGTCCTCGACAGGCCGGCACACGTCTCGCCGATCACCATCGTCGTGCTGCTCGGACCACCGTCACCAGATCGTCCTGGGTACGGGATCTCAGTCGGCCGCCGGGGCGGCGAGGGGACCGGTCGCCGGTTCGGAGTCCAGCCGGTGTTCGGCGAGCACTCCGGTCCTGTGCCGCTGGATGAACCAGTAGTAGGCGAAGCCGCCGCCCATGATCACGCCGACGAAGAGCACGGCGCCCCACTGGAGATACCAGTGGAAGGGGGCGGTGGCGTTGTAGACGGAGGCCCGCGGCCAGATCAGGTTGATCGTCATGCCCAGGCCCCACAGCACGGCGACGATGTTGACGAGCAGCCCCCAGCGGCCCAGCGAGAACTTGCCGTCACCCGCGGGCTGCCACCTGCCGCGCAGCCGCGCCACCAGCATCGGCGCGGTGACGCCCAGGTAGGCGAGGTAGATCATGATGATGCCGATGCTGGTGACGACCGTGAAGATCTGCGGCTGGCGGATGTTCACGACCAGGATCGCCAGCGCCAGAATGCCGATGATCACGGTCGGCAGGACCGGGGTCTGGAAGCGCGGGTGACACTTGGCCAGCCGTGAGGACGCGGGCAGGTTGTTGTCGCGGGCCATGGCGAACGCCAGCCGCACCGCCGCCGTGTGCACCGCCAGGGCGCAGACGGTGACCGCGATCAGCACGCACCACAGCATCGCCTTGCCGGCCGTCGACCCGAGCACGTCCAGTACGACGTACTGCAGACCGTCCGTGGACAGCTGGTCGCCCTGCAGGCTGGAGACGCTCATCAGCGCCAGCAGCAGGATCAGGCCGCCGAGGACGAAGGACGCGACGATCGCCCGGATGATCGCCCGCGGGGCGTTGCGAGTCGGGTCCAGGGACTCCTCGCCCAGCGAGGCGGCCGTGTCGAAGCCGTACATCACATACGCCGACGCCAGCGACGCCACCAGGAACGCGCCGAGGTAGCCGGCACCGTAGCCCGCGCCCGTGCCGTTGGTCTCCATGACCACCTGCGGCCCGCGGGTGATGTGCACGGCGAACAGGACGATGAGTACGACGGTGGCGATCAGCTCGATGAACACGCCCGCCGTGTTGATGTTGGCCATCAGCTTCACGCCGAAGGCGTTCACCAGCGTGGTGAACAGGATCAGCACCGTGGCCAGGACGACCGCGTTGGTCGCCACGTCGTACTTGCCCGTGCCGTCGCCGACGATCTGGAACACATCGGAGATCTGCGGCAGCGTCAGCTGATAGGCGAGTGCCACGGCCGCGATGGACACGATCGAGGCGATCAGCATCATCCAGCCCGCCAGCCAGCCCAGGTGCGGGTTGCCTATCTTCTTCGACCAGTTGTAGACGGAGCCCGCGACGGGATAGCGGGCGGCCAGCTCGGCGAAGCAGAGGGCGACCATGAACTGGCCGACGAAGACCATCGGCCACGACCACCAGTAGGCGGGGCCGCCGCTGCCGTAGCCGAAGTAGAACAGCTGGAACGTGCCGGTCAGGATGGAGATGTAGCTGATGCCGGCGGCGAAGGTGTGGAAGTTGCCGAGCGTGCGCTTGAGTTCGGGTTTGTAGCCGAACTCGGCCAGTTCGGCGTCGTCCTGGTGGTCGGCCGGCTGCTGACTTGTGGTCATGAGCGGACTCCTGGTGGGCAGGGGAACGGGGAGAGCGGCTCTTGCGGGTGCCTGGATCAGGGACGGTTGACGAGCCTGCTGTTACCCGGGAGTCAGGCGAACCACCCCTGTGGAGCGGGATTGGTGTTGCGCCAGATGTGCTTGGGCTCGCGGTACTCGGCCAGACCCGCCGGCCCCAGCTCGCGGCCGAAGCCGGACTGCTTGAATCCGCCCCACTCCGCCTGGGGCACGTAGGGGTGGTAGTCGTTGATCCAGACGGTGCCGATCCGCAGTCGCCCCGCGACCCGTGCCGCCCTGGCCTCGTCACTCGTCCAGACGGCCCCCGCCAGGCCGTAGATCGTGTTGTTGGCGAGCCGCACCGCCTCGTCCTCGCTGCTGAAACGCTCGACGGTGAGGACCGGTCCGAAGGACTCGTCCTGTACGACGGACATGCCGGCCGTGCGCTCGTCGAGCACGGTGGGCAGGTAGTAGAAGCCGTCGGCGAAGCCCGCGCCGTCGGGGCGCGCGCCGCCGCAGCGCAGGACCGCGCCCTCCTCCAGGCCCTTGGCGACGTAGGCCTCGACCTTCGTGCGGTGTGCCTGCGAGATCAGCGGCCCGGTCTGCGCCCGCTCGTCGAACGGTCCCCCGAGCCGGATTTCCGACGCCCGCCGTACGACCTCGTCGACGAACCGGTCGTGCAGCGAGTCCTCGACCAGCAGCCGGGCGCCCGCCGAGCAGACCTGCCCGGAGTGCAGGAACACCGCGGTCAACGCCATGTCGACGGCCGTGTCGAAGTCGGCGTCCGCGAAGACGACGTTGGGATTCTTGCCGCCCAGTTCGAGGGCGACCTTCTTCACCGTGCCGGCCGCGGCGGCCATGAGCCGGCGCCCGGTCTGCAGTCCGCCCGTGAAGGAGACGAGGTCCACGTCCGGGTGGTCGCTCAGCGGGGCACCCGCCTCGGGACCGGCGCCCAGGATCAGGTTGGCGACGCCCGCGGGCACGCCTGCCTCCTCCAGCAGCCGCATCAGGTGAATGGCGGTGTGTGGAGTCAGCTCGCTGGGCTTGAGGATGAAGGTGTTGCCCGCCGCCAGGGCAGGCGCGACCTTCCAGGCGGTCTGGAGGAGCGGGTAGTTCCAGGGCGTGATCAGTGCGCACACGCCGACCGGCTCGTACACGACCCGGCTGTCCACGCCCTCCGTGCCCGTGTCGACGACCCGGCCCGTCTCGCTCGCTGCCGTACGGCCGAAGTAGCGGAAGCAGTTGGCGATGTCGTCGATGTCGTACGCGCTCTCGACCAGCCGCTTCCCGGTGTCCAGCGATTCGGCGCGGGCGAGCGCGTCCTTGTCCCGCAGCAGCAGGTCGGCGACGCGCAGCAGCAGATCACCGCGCTGGTCGGGGGCGGTGTGCGGCCAGGGTCCGTCGTCGAAGGCGCGGCGGGCGGCGGCGATCGCCTCGACGGTGTCCTTGCCACCGGCCTCGTCCACCACCCCGACGAGCGATCCGTCCGCCGGACAGCGGATCTCGCGCGTGCCCTCGTCGACCGCGCTTCGCCACTCGCCGTCGATGAACAGATCCGGCATGGCCGCCTCCCAGCTGATGAAGGACCCACTCGTGGAAGATCCCGAAGCGGTGCTCGTTCGAAACCAGCACACCACCCTTCCGGTACGCCCGCGATGCCATCGCCGGCTGTGTCCGTTCACACGCTGCAGAATCCCGCGCGTTCACCCGGCGGAACAGCTCCACTGACGTCGACATGTCCGCCCCCGACTCGGCGAGTTCTCGACGATCAGCTTCCCGCTCGGCCGCCACCTCGCGGCCGTGGCGCCGGTGAGGACGGGGCGCTGCTCACAGGACCACCACCGAGCGACGCAGCTCGCCCTGGTGCGTCTTGGCGGGCGCCTGTTCCCTCTGGTCGAGGGCGACGGTTTCCGTGACGAAGGCGCTGGTGTCGTGAGGACGGAGGCCGGGTCCGGATGACCGAAAGTCAACTCGCGGACGGTGCACCGGCCGAGGGCGGCTTCCGGGTGGCGCATGAGCGGGACGGCCGTACGGGCGCGATGGTTTCCGCGGACCGACCACGCCCCTTCATACGGGCGTGCCGGGAACACGCCCTTCAAGCGGGCGTGCCGGGAACACGTACACGGGGACCCGACCCCCGGCTGCCCCACTCCGGCTCGCACCGGGCACCGCCCGCGAAGGCTCAGGGGTGGGACAGCTGACCGGTGCCGCTGCGGTTCCGTATCTGCTCCTGGGTGCGGTCGGTGGTCCGTGCCTGCCGCCGGGCCCGGCGCCGCTCGCGCCGCAGGGCCCGCGCGGTGCTGCTCGGGATCGACACGACGCCGTCGCGCTGATTCCACACCTGGCGGGTCACCCACACATCCAGCGCGGCCCAGGTGGCGACCACCGTGCTGGCCACGCTGCTGAGGATCATGGGGAACGCCAGCCACGAGCCGGTCAGCGTGCACAGGAAGGCCACCATCGCCTGGATCAGTGTCACGGCGATGATGAGCACCGCGCGCACCGCCGCCGTCCGCACCGGATCCGGCAGCCGACGGCGCTGCGCGGGCTCCTCCACCCACAACGGCCGGTAATACGGCTGAGCGTCCCGCTCGTCCGCCGTCTCGCTGCCGGTTGCCGGAATGTCGCGATCCCGTGCCTCAGGGATCCGCTGCGCCGACGCGTGCGCCGCCACACCGTCACCGGGCGCCTCGCGCCGCTCAGCCGTGCCCATCACCGTGTCACTCCCCACCGCCGACAGAACCGCTCGTCCGTGTCCGAAGACCTGGCTCCCCAGTGGCTGCCCGGCTTGCGCTGTTTTACGCCGCCCAGGTGCGGGATGCGGCTCCTGTGGCCGATTCCGCCCCCAATTCCTGACAGAAGGACGAACGGCACGCCTCGAAGATTCCCAACGAACGTAAAATTCCGGCCAACCGGCCCTGGAAACGGCCGGATTGTTCACGACGGCGACCGCAGGACGGGGGAGGCAATCTCCCGCAATGACCGGACAACTCCCCACGACCCGTCACTGTTGCGGACCTTCAGCTTCCGGACGCTTCTTCGAGTTACACATGCGTCAGTAGTAGGCTCGCGGCGTTTGTTGACGTACATGTGTACCCCCGGCCGGCGGGGGTCGTGCTGGGGGAGGCCATGCGCTTTCGCGGGAACTCGATCCGCCGGAAGATCGTGGCGCTGCTTCTCGTGCCGCTGGTGTCCCTGACGGCGATCTGGGGCTTCGCCACGGTACTCACCGGACGTGAGGTGGGCCAGCTGTTCAACGTGTCGGAGGTCGTCGAGAACATCGGCTACCCGACCGAGGACACCGTCCGGGTGCTCCAGCAGGAACGCCGCCAGACCCTCGTCTATCTCGCCGACCCGCGCGCCTCCGACGGGCTCGCCGCGCTGCGCCGCAGCCGGACCGCCACCGACGAGGCCGTCGCCGAGATCCGCAAGAACTCCCAGGACGCCGACGTACGCGACGCGCTGGGGCAGCGTACGGGCGAGCGGTTGACCACACTCCTGGACGCCCTCGACGGCATCGGGTCCCTGCGCCGCAGCGTCGAGGACGGCACCGTCAACCGCGCCCAGGCCTTCAACCTCTACAACCGGCTCGTCGACCCCTGCTACGTCCTGCTCACCAACCTCCACGTCGTGGACGACGTGGACCTGGACAAGCAGTACCGGGCCCTCGTCAACCTCGCCCGGGCCCGCGAACTGCTCTCCCGCGAGGACGCCCTCCTCGGGTCCGCGCTGATCGTCGGCAGGATCACCCGCGGCGAGTCCCGGGACATCGCCGGCCTCGTGGCCCAGCGCACGCTGTTGTACGACGTCAACCTGCCGCTGCTGCCCTCCTCGGAGCGCGACCGCTACGAGCGTTTCTGGAAGAACGCCGCCAGCGCCCCGCTGCGCGTGGCCGAAGAATCCGTCGGCTCCTCCTCCGGCACCGGCACGCCCAGCGACGTCACCGCACAGAGCTGGGACACCGCCGCCGGCGATGTGCTCGATGAACTCGCCACCCTCAACGACCAGGCGCACGACCGCTATCAGGACCGGGTGCGCCCGGTCGCGATCGGCGTCATCGCCCAGGCCGCCATCGCCGGCGTCCTCGGCCTGATCGCGCTGCTCCTCTCGCTCTTCCTGTCCGTGCGCGTCGGCCGCACCCTCATCCGCGACCTGCGGCAACTGCGCCTGGAGGCGCATGAGGCGTCCGGCGTACGCCTGCCCAGCGTGATGCGCCGCCTCTCGGTCGGCGAACAGGTCGACGTGGAGACGGAGGTCCCGCGCCTGGAGTACGACAAGAACGAGATCGGCGAGGTCGGTCAAGCCCTCAACACCCTGCAGCGAGCCGCCGTCGAGGCCGCCGTCAAACAGGCCGAACTGCGTGCCGGGGTCTCCGAGGTCTTCGTGAACCTCGCCCGGCGCAGCCAGGTACTGCTGCACAAGCAGCTCACCCTGCTCGACACCATGGAGCGCAGGACCGAGGACACCGAGGAACTCGCCGACCTCTTCCGGCTCGACCACCTCACCACCCGCATGCGCCGGCATGCCGAGGGCCTGGTGATCCTGTCCGGCGCCGCGCCCTCCCGGCAGTGGCGCAAGCCCGTCCAGCTCATGGACGTCGTACGCGCCGCAGTCGCCGAGGTGGAGGACTACGAGCGTATCGAGGTGCGCCGACTGCCCCGGGTCGCCGTCACTGGCCCGGCCGTCGCGGACCTCACCCATCTCGTCGCCGAACTCCTGGAGAACGCCACGGTGTTCTCCCCGCCGCACACCGCCGTCCAGGTTCTCGGCGAACGCGTCGCCAACGGCTTCACCCTTGAGATCCACGACCGCGGCCTCGGCATGGCCGCCGACGCGCTCCTGGACGCCAACCTCCGGCTCGCCGAGACACCCGAGTTCGAGCTGTCCGACACCGACCGGCTGGGCCTGTTCGTGGTCAGCCGGCTCGCCCAGCGGCAGAACGTACGCGTCTCCCTCCAGCCCTCCCCGTACGGCGGCACCACCGCGGTCGTCTTCATCCCCGACGCGCTGCTGACGGACGACGTCCCGGACACCAACGGCCTCGGCTTCCGCCTCGACCGGGACCGTCCGTCCAAGGAGGCCGAGCTGGAGGAGAGCCGCCGCGCCGCGCTCTCCCAGGTGCCCGTACAGCTCCCCGGTCTGCCGCCCGTCCTCCTGGACGGGCCGGTCGAACTTGAGGCCCCCGTCGACCTGGACGCCCTGAACGACTTCCGGGGCGGTTTCGGCGACGAGGACAGCGAACGCGGGGGACTCTTCCGGCCCCGCGGCCCCGCCTCGGCGGGTCTCCCCGGTGAACAGCACCATCCCGCCGACCCCGGTGCGGACGACCGTCCGGGCACGCCGGTCCCGCTGCCCCGCCGCGGCGCCCCCAAGCTGGTCAGCTCGCACGGACGTCCGGTCACCGAGGAACAGCGGCCCCGGCGCGAGGACGAGGACTCCGCAGACTCGCCCCCCGCCCTCCCGAAGCGCACACGGCGTGCCGCCATCGCGTCGGCGGCACAAGAGGCCAGACACCAGTCGCAACCGGAATCCGGACCGGAGACCCGGCACGAGGGCAGGCTGGAATCCGGTCCGGAGAGTCGTCGCGAAGGCTGGCTGGAAACCGGTCCGCAGAGCCGTCACGAAGGCCGGCTGGAGTCCGGTCCGCAGAGTCGAGGCGAAGGCCGGCTGGAAACCGGTCCGGAGACCAGACACGAGCGCAGACCGGAAATCCGCGTGGGCGCCGGACACGAGCCCGGTCGGGACGGCCACGCGGCGCAGACCGCCGGCTCGGGCACGGCGCCCCTGCCCCGCCGCGTCCGCCAGGCCAACTTGGCCCCGCAGCTCAAAATCTCTGCCGAGCAGCGCACCGAGCAGCGGGCGGAGCCCGCTGAACGGGACGCCGACGAGGTACGCAGCCGTATGGCCTCGCTCCAGCGCGGCTGGCAGCGCGGCCGTCAAGAGAACGCCGCGGGCGACAATGGCCCCAGCGGCACAGCACCACAACGAACGACTAAGGGGGACGGTCGATGACCGCACCGAAGGTGACCGGCCACGGCGACACAGGCAGGACAGGCGAGCTGAACTGGCTCTTGGACGACCTGGTGGACCGCGTCGCGAGCATCCGCAAGGCCGTCGTGCTCTCCGGCGACGGCCTTGCGACGGGGGCGTCCAAGGACCTGACCCGGGAGGACAGCGAGCATCTGGCCGCCGTCGCCTCCGGCTTCCACAGCCTCGCCAAGGGGGTGGGCCGGCACTTCGAGGCGGGCAGCGTCCGGCAGACGGTCGTCGAGCTGGACGAGGCCTTCCTGTTCGTGACGGCCGCCGGCGACGGCAGCTGCCTCGCCGTCCTCTCGGACGCGGACTCCGACGTCGGTCAGGTCGCCTACGAGATGACGCTCCTCGTGAAGCGGGTCGGCGTACATCTGGGTGCCGCTCCACGTACAGATCTGCCTGCGGGCGGGTAGTGGGATGACATGAGCGGAGACGGTCAGGGAAGAAGCCACTGGTTCGACGACGAGGCCGGACCGGTCGTCCGTCCGTACGCCATGACACGCGGCCGCACCAGCCATGCGGGCCAGCACCGCCTGGACCTGATCGCGGTGGTCGTCACGGAACCCCACGCGGACGACTCGGAAGCCGACCAGGCGCTGTCTCCGGAGCATGTGGACATCGTCGGCCTGTGCCGTGACGCGCCGCAGTCGGTCGCCGAGCTGGCCTCCGAACTCGACCTGCCCATCGGCGTCGTACGCGTCCTCATCGGTGACCTCGTGGACGAGGAACTCGTCCACGTGAATCGCCCGGTACCGCCCGCGGAGCTGCCGGACGAGAGCGTGCTGCGTGATGTGATCAACGGGCTCCGGGCCCTGTGACCACCGGTCCGATCGACCGGCCCGCCCATCCGGGCGGCTCCTCCGCGAGCGCCGCGAGGCGCTCGCGGATCTCGGGCGGGAACGGCACGTCGCGGCCCGCCCCCTGATCTACGTGCAGCATCAGCAGCTCAATCGTTGCGACCGGGTCGGGCTCCGCTCGCGGCCCTTCGACGACGTACATCTCATGTGTGAACCGCGCCTTCTTCCCGGCTGCGCCCAGCACGCGCGTGTGGACGGCGAGTTGGGAGCCCTCCAATACCTCCCGCAGGTAGCGGACGTGTGACTCGGCCGTGTAGAGCGAGCAGCAGGTGCGCTCGCGGTACGCGGCGTCCAGACCTGTACGCTCCATCAGCTCGTCCGTCGCGAAGCCGAAGACGAGGACGTAGTACGCCTCGCTCAGATGCCCGTTGTAGTCGATCCACTCGGGGCGCGCGGTCTCCCGGAACAGTGGCAGGCTCACTCGGCACCGGTCCCGGGCAGACGGCGGGTGGCGCGCAGGACGTCCATGACGCCCCGGTCCTGTTCGCCGACGAGATCGGCGATCGTACGGTGCTCTGCGACGTCGTCGCAGCCGGCCACCACCGCGCCGTGGAGAGCCGTGTCCAGCCCAGGTGCCTCCAAGCGGGTCCACGGGGACTTCAGGGACGGTCCGAAGTGGTCGAGCATATGGGCCATGCCGCCCTCGCCGCCCGTGAGTGCGAAGGCGGGCATCGGGCCCATCACCGCCCAGCGCCGGCCCGGCCTTTCGGTGACGGACAGGTCTGTCTCGCGCGCCGTCGCCTCGCCGTTGGACACCATGTTCAGCAGCAACTCCTCGACATGCGGCAGCCGTTCGAGGCAACCGACGGGTCCGTCCCGGTCGCCTTGATGCGCTCGACAACCTCGCGAGTCGTGGGAGGGCACGCCGGTCTCCGGGGCGCGGGCATGGACGTGCACGGCGGCGGCACCGGTCTCGGCGGCGCAGGTGATGATGACGTCCTGGTTCATGATCGCGCTGGTTCCTCTCTGAGCCGCTGGTCTCCCACCGGGTCTGAGCTGCGGGTCTCCCACTGGGCTGAGATGAAGCAATGAACCGCCGGAGTGCTCGCATTGTGAGCCTTCATCGCGGACTACGAACATGCGCTGCGGTGCGGCGGCACGTCAAGAGCGCCGAACCTCAGCGGTCCTCCACACCTAAGTCCCTCAGCTGCCCTCAGCTCCCCAGTTCCTCAGCCGCCCTACGTACCTACGTCCTACGTCCGAGCAGCCGCCGCGATCTCCTCCGCCGCCGCCCGCGCCAGCGCCCCCAGGTCCGCGAACCGCGCCTCGGTCACCCGGTCCTGCGGCCCCCAGATGCCGACCACGGCGAACGGCTCGCCGCGGCTGCCGAGCACCGGCGCGGACACCCCGTGCAGATTCCGCTCCGTCTCACCCGCGCAGACGCTGTATCCGCGCTCCCGCGTCCGCGCGAACTCCTCCCACAACCGCCCCCGGTCGGTGACGGTCGTGCCGGTGAACGCGGTCAGCGGCTCTGCGAGCAGCGACTCCGCTTCCTCCTTCGGCAACCAGGCCAGCAGCGCCTTGCCCGTGGACGTGGCGTGCAGCGGCACCTGCCGTCCCAGCCACTTGGCGCTCAGGACCACCGGCGGGGTCACTTCGTCGATGTACGTCAGCCCGAGCTGCTGTACGACGGCGAGGTTGGCGGTCTCTCCGGTCTGCTCGCTGACCCGGCGAAGCGTGCCGTGTGCGCGCCGGATCAGCCCGTCGAAGCCCGCCGCCGATGCCATCCGAGCGACTGCGAAACCGATGGTGTACCGATTGCCGACGGGGTCGCGCTCCACCAGGCCGTACCGCTCCAGCGTGGACAGCAGCCGCCATGCCGTGGCCCGGTTGAGCCCGCACTGCGCCGCCAGGTTCGAGGCCGTGTCGCCGCCCGGCGCACTGTCTGCGGTCGCCTGGAGCAGCGCGATCGCCCGTTCCAGGGATTGGACCCTGCCCGACGATCCGCCCGCCTCGACGGCCGGGGCGGACTCGCTGTCGCCAGGGGTTCGCCGGGGGTCCGGCATTCGCATCTTCCCGGGCTCCTTGACGGCTGGTGGGATCGGCCCCTTCACTTACGTGACTATCGCTCCCCATATTCGCACTATCCGTGCCGTCATCGCGTAATGCGAACGACATTCACCGTTGTCCCCAACGCCTCTCATTCGGCTGCGGGCATTCGAACTCACCAGGACGCCAAGGCGGAACCGCGAGGCTTCGCCGAGAGGCGCCGCCCGCTGCGGACAGAGCACGGACGCGGCCCTCCCGATATGATCTGACTGATCGTCGACGACCCTCGGCAACTCGTTCGCAACCGGGCTGCCGACGGGGTTCCGAGCAGCGCGATCGGGGAGACACACGTGACGACGGGCTGGCAGTTCTGGGTCGACCGAGGCGGCACCTTCACGGACATCGTCGCGCGACGCCCCGACGGCCGGCTCCTCACCCACAAGCTCCTTTCCGACAACCCCGCGCGCTATGCCGATGCGGCAGTCGCCGGCGTACGCGAACTGCTGGACGGCTCCCACGCCCCTGTCGAGGCTGTCCGGATGGGGACGACCGTCGCCACGAACGCCCTCCTGGAACGCAAGGGCGAGCGCACCCTCCTGGTCATCACCCGTGGCTTCCGCGACGCCCTCCGGATCGCTTACCAGAACCGTCCTCGCATCTTCGCCCGCCGTATCGAACTCCCCGAACTGCTCTATGAGCGGGTCGTCGAGGTCGACGAGCGCATCGCCGCCGACGGCACCGTCCTGCGCGCGCCCGACCTGGACGCCCTGGCCGTGCCTCTCCAGGAGGCGTACGACGACGGGATCCGGGCCGTGGCGGTGGTCTGCATGCACAGTCACCTCCACCCCGCCCACGAACAGGCCGCCGGCGAGCTGGCCACCCGTATCGGCTTCCCGCAGATCTCGCTGTCCAGCGAGGTCAGCCCGCTGATGAAGCTCGTCCCGCGCGGGGACACCGCCGTCGTCGACGCCTACCTGTCGCCCGTGCTGCGGCGCTACGTCCAGCATGTCGCCGACGAACTCGAAGGCGTGCGGCTGATGTTCATGCAGTCCAACGGCGGGCTCGCGGAAGCCGGGCAGTTCCGCGGGAAGGACGCCATCCTGTCCGGGCCCGCCGGCGGCATCGTCGGCATGGCCCGCATGTCGCAACTGGCCGGCTTCGACCAGGTCATCGGCTTCGACATGGGCGGCACATCCACGGACGTCTCGCACTTCGCGGGCGAGTACGAACGCGTCTTCAGCACGCAGATCGCCGGAGTCCGGCTGCGCGCTCCCATGCTGGACATCCACACCGTCGCGGCCGGCGGCGGCTCGGTCCTCCACTTCGACGGTTCCCGCTACCGCGTAGGGCCGGACTCGGCGGGAGCGGACCCGGGGCCTGCCTGCTACCGGGGTGGCGGCCCGCTTGCCGTGACCGACGCCAATGTCATGCTCGGCCGCATCCAACCCGCCCATTTCCCCAAGGTGTTCGGCCCCGACGGCGATCAGCCCCTGGACGACGCGCTCGTCCGCGACCGGTTCGCCGCCCTCGCCCGTGAGATCCGGGAGCAGACCGGCGACGACCGCACACCGGAGCAGGTCGCCGAAGGCTACCTGCAGATCGCCGTCGCCAACATCGCCAACGCGGTCAAGCGGATCTCCGTCCAGAAGGGCCACGACGTCACCCGCTACGCCCTCACCACCTTCGGTGGTGCGGGAGGCCAGCACGCGTGCATGGTCGCCGACTCGCTCGGCATCCGCACCGTCCTCGTGCCGCCCATGGCCGGTGTGCTCTCCGCGCTCGGCATCGGGCTCGCCGACACCACCGCCATGCGCGAGCAGTCCGTCGAGGCACCCTTGGAGCCCGCCTCGATGCCAGCCGTCCTCAAGACCGCCGACGACCTGGAGAGCGCCGCCCGCGCCGAACTCCTCGCCGAGGACATTCCCGAGGACCGCATCCGGATCACCCGACGTGCCCAGCTCCGCTACGACGGCACCGACACCACCCTCACCGTCGAGCTCACCGAGCCCGACACCATGCGGCACGCCTTCGAAGAACGTCATCGCGCCACGTACTCCTTCACGCTCGACCGCCCGGTCGTCGTCGAAGCCCTCTCCGTGGAAGCCACCGGCATCACCGAACCCCCCGATCTCTCCGCTCTCGCCCCGTTCGCAGCCGCCCCTGACGGCCGATCCGCCGTGCCGGACACCGTCCGCCTCCACACGGGCGGCGCCTGGCGCGACGTACCCCTCCACCGCCGCGAGGATCTGCCCCCCGGCGAAACCGTCACCGGCCCCGCGATCATCACCGAAGCCAGTGCGACGACCGTCGTCGATGACGGCTGGCGGGCCGCGACGACCGACGACGGGCATCTGGTCATGGAACGCGCGGCGATTACGCAGAGTTCCGATCTCGGCACAAAGGCTGATCCCGTTCTGCTGGAGGTCTTCAACAACCTCTTTATGTCCATCGCCGAACAGATGGGTGCCCGGCTGGAGTCCACCGCCCAGTCCGTCAACATCAAGGAGCGCCTGGACTTCTCCTGCGCCCTCTTCGACCCGGACGGAAACCTGGTGGCCAACGCCCCGCACATCCCCGTCCACCTGGGCTCGATGGGCACCAGCGTCAAGGAGGTCATCCGGCGGCGCGGCTCCGGGATGTGCCCCGGCGACACCTACGCCGTCAACGACCCGTACCACGGCGGCACCCACCTCCCCGACGTCACCGTGATCACCCCGGTCTTCGACACCGAGGACACGGAACGTAACCGGATCCTCTTCTACGTCGCCTCCCGCGGCCACCACGCCGAGATCGGCGGCATCGCGCCCGGTTCCATGCCGGCCAACAGCCGCACCATCGAAGAGGAGGGGATCCTCTTCGACAACTGGCTGCTTGCCGAAGCGGGCCGCTTCCGCGAGGCGGAGACGCTGCGCCTCCTCACCGAGGCGCGCTATCCCTCCCGCAACCCGAAGACCAATCTCGCCGACCTGCGCGCCCAGATCGCCGCCAACCAGAAGGGCGTCGACGAAGTCGCCCGCATGATCGAGAACTTCGGCCTCGACGTCGTCCAGGCGTACATGCGGCACGTGCAGGACAACGCGGAGGAAGCCGTGCGCCGCGTCATCGACGCGCTGGACGACGGCGCGTACGCCTACGAGACCGACTCAGGCGCCGTCATCCGGGTCAGCGTGCGCGTCGACCGCGAAAACCGCTCCGCGACGGTCGACTTCACGGGGACCTCATCCCAGCTGGCCTCCAACTTCAACGCCCCCCTCGCGGTCGTCAACGCGGCAGTGCTCTACGTCTTCCGCACCTTGGTCGCCGACGACATCCCCCTCAACGACGGCTGTCTGCGCCCCCTCGACATCGTGGTCCCGTCCGGCTCGATGCTCGCCCCAGAGCCGCCCGCCGCCGTGGTCGCCGGCAACGTGGAGACCTCGCAGGCGATCACCGGCGCGCTCTATGCCGCACTCGGCGTCCAGGCCGAAGGCTCCGGCACGATGAACAACGTGACCTTCGGCAACGAACGGCACCAGTACTACGAGACCGTCGCCTCCGGATCCGGCGCGGGCGAGGGCTTTCCGGGCACGCCCGTCGTGCAGACCCATATGACCAACTCACGGCTCACCGACCCGGAAGTCCTGGAGTGGCGACTGCCGGTCCACATCGAGGAGTTCGCCGTCCGGCGCGGCAGCGGCGGCGCCGGACGCTGGCGCGGCGGTGACGGAGCCGTGCGCCGTATCCGGTTCCACGAGCTGATGACCGTCTCCACTCTCTCCCAGCACCGCAGGGTCCCGCCGTACGGCATGGCGGGCGGCGAACCGGGCGCACTGGGCGCCAACCGTGTCGAGCGCGCGGACGGTACGGTCAGCGCACTGGGCGCAAGCGATGCGACGGACGTCGTCCCCGGCGACGTACTCGTCGTCGAAACTCCAGGTGGCGGTGGTTACGGACCGCCGTCCCCCGACCCCCATCAAGCAGGAGAAGAGACCGATGATCTTCGGGCGTTCTGAGCGCGGCAAGCTTCCGGTCGAGCCCGTCACGCTCAAGATCCTGGTGGCCGGCGGATTCGGCGTGGGCAAGACCACCCTTGTCGGCGCGGTCAGCGAGATCAGGCCGCTGCGCACCGAGGAACTGCTCACCGAGGCCGGGCGCCCGGTCGACGACACGAGTGGCGTGGAAGGCAAGCACACCACCACCGTCGCGATGGACTTCGGGCGCATCACGTTGCGCGAGGACCTGGTCCTGTATCTCTTCGGCACGCCCGGTCAGGAGCGGTTCTGGTTCATGTGGGACGAGCTCTCCGAGGGCGCGCTCGGTGCCGTCGTCCTCGCCGACACCCGGCGCCTGGAGGACTCCTTCGCCGCCGTCGACTACTTCGAGCGGCGCTCCATACCCTTCGTCGTCGGCGTCAACTGCTTCGAGGGAGCCGCCCGTTATCCGGTGGACGACGTACGCCAGGCACTCGACCTCGACAGCCATGTACCGCTGCTCCTGACCGACGCCCGGGACCGGGAGTCGGTCAAAGAGGTCCTCATCGGCGTGGTCGAGCACGCCATGGCGTACGCGGCGGAGCGCCGCCAGACCGTCACCACCTGACACGCGCGCGTGGCCCGTACCCCCACCGACCGGGGTACGGGCCGTAGTTCATGTGTCTAACTCTCCTCCTCCAGCCAGCCGAAGCTCTTCTCCACGGCCTTGCGCCAGTTGTGGTACTCACGGTCCCGTACGGAGGACTCCATCGCCGGTGTCCACTCGACGTCCCGCTGCCAGTGCGCCTTGAGTTCGTCGAGGTCGTTCCACACCCCGGTGGCGAGCCCGGCCGCGTACGCGGCGCCCAGGCAGGTCGTCTCGGAGACCTTGGGCCGGATCACGGGCACCCCGAGCACATCCGCCTGGTGCTGCATCAGCAGGTTGTTCTTGGTCATGCCGCCGTCCACCTTCAGGGTCGTGATGTGTACCCCTGAGTCCTGGAACATGGCGTCCACGACCTCCCGCGTCTGCCAGCTCGTCGCCTCCAGCACCGCGCGCGCGAGGTGTGCCTTCGTGACGTACCGGGTGAGCCCGGTGACGACTCCGCGCGCGTCGGAGCGCCAGTACGGAGCGAACAGGCCGGAGAACGCGGGCACGATGTACGCGCCCCCGTTGTCGTCGACGCTCGCCGCCAGGGACTCGATCTCGTCGGCGGTACGGATGATGCCGAGCTGGTCGCGGAACCACTGCACGAGCGCGCCCGTTATCGCGATGGACCCCTCCAGGCAGTAGACGGGCGCCTCACTGCCGATCTTGTAGCCCATCGTCGTCAGCAGGCCGCTCTTCGACGGCACCGGCCTGTTGCCGGTGTTGAGCAGCAGGAAGCTGCCGGTGCCATAGGTGTTCTTCGCGGTGCCGACGTCGTAGCAGGCCTGGCCGAACACCGCTGCCTGCTGGTCGCCCAGCGCGGAGGCGACGGGGACGCCGGAGAGCTGCCCGACGGCGGTTCCGTACACCTCGGCGGACGACTTGATCTCGGGCAGCACGGCCTCGGGCACGTTCATCGCGGAGAGGATCGACCGGTCCCACTGGAGCGTTTGGAGGTTCATCAGCATGGTGCGTCCGGCGTTGGTGACGTCGGTGACGTGGTGCCCTCCGTCGGTGCCGCCGGTGAGGTTCCAGATGAGCCAGGAGTCGATGGTCCCGAAGGCGATCTCGCCGTGTTCGGCCCGCGCGCGCAGCCCCGGCACGTTGTCCAGCAGCCAGGCCGCCTTAGGCCCGGAGAAGTAGCTGGCCAGCGGCAGCCCGGTCTGTTCGCGGAAACGGTCCTGCCCGTCCGAGCCGCCGAGTTGGTTGCACAGAGCGGCGGTGCGCGTGTCCTGCCAGACGATGGCGTTGTGCACGGGCTTGCCCGTCGCCCGGTCCCACAGGACCGTGGTCTCCCGCTGGTTGGTGATGCCGAGCGCGCTGAGCTGGTCGGCACGCAGCCCGGCCTTGGCGATCGCCCCGGCGACCACCGCCTGCACCTTGGACCAGATCTCGGTGGCGTCGTGCTCCACCCAGCCGGGCTTGGGGAAGATCTGGCGATGCTCACGCTGGTCGACGGCGACGATCGCGCCGTCCTGGTTGAAGATGATGCAGCGGCTCGACGTGGTGCCCTGGTCGATTGCGGCGACGAACTTGTCCGTCATGACGTCCCCTTCGTCGGATCCTTCAGAACGCTGCGTTGAAGATCACCCCGGCCAGCGCCCCGCCGATCAGCGGACCCACTACCGGAATCCACGCGTAACCCCAGTCCGAGGTGCCCTTGTTGGGGATCGGGAGCAGCGCGTGGGCGATGCGCGGGCCCAGGTCACGGGCCGGGTTGATGGCGTACCCGGTGGGACCGCCGAGCGACAGACCGATGCCGACCACCAGGAACGAGACGATCAGAATCGCGGTACCGGACTCGCCGAGCCCCTTGGTCAAACCGAAGGCCAGGATGGGCAGCACCAGACCGACCGTCGCGATGATCTCGGTGATGAGGTTCGCCACGGGATGGCGGATCGCGGGCGCCGTGGAGAAGATCCCGAGCGTCGGCTGCGCCTTGTCCTCCTCGCTGTTGGCCTGGAACTGCGCGAAATAGACGAGCCAGCACAGAATCGCGCCGAGGAAGGCGCCCACCATCTGCCCGGCGACATAGAGGTGGACCTTGTCCCAGTTGCCGGTGTCGATGGCGATCCCGAGGGTCACGGCGGGGTTGAGGTGCCCGCCGGACAGCGGCGCGGCGGTGTACGCCCCGGCCAGCACGCCGAAGCCCCAGCCGAAGGCGATGACGACCCAGCCGGCGTCCTTGGCCTTGGAGTAGTTCAGTACGACAGCGGCGACCACTCCGGCGCCGAAAAGAATCAGGATCGCGGTACCGATGACTTCGCCGACGAATATGTCTCCATCGCTCATGGCGGCTCCTAGGCCCTGGCCCGGGACGATCGGCCCCGGTCCTCCGTGCAGGGTGCGGTTCCCTTGGCGGACGGCCGAAGGCAGGGAAGGTCCCGCGCCCCGTCCGGCGTCCGTGACGAGCGTGCCGTCGCAGCCGAATCGCCCGTGGGGGAGCGGCCCTTGGCTCAGGCGGGCCCCGCGCGGCGCAGTGCGTGGATACGCCGAGAATGTACGGCGATGTCGGCTGACACCGGGAAGTTTTCACCGGCACTCAGAGAGCGTCAAGGTCGTCGACGGCAATGGTTGAAAGGCTCGGTGGGAAGCACGACCGGATCCGACGTGCCCTCAGCCCCTCCCCGGCTCCACCACCGCGCACTCCTAGTTCGCCCTGCGCCAGCTGCGCACCCGCCGACAGCGCCGCCGCACACTGCAGTTCGGTCTCGACGCCTTCCACCGACAGCGGTGCGCCCAACTGCTCGCACAGTGTCCGCACCGATCGCGCAGCGTGTGCAACGAGTGCTGCTTCCGGGCGCATGACAGAGGTGCCGCGCTCGACCGACGGAAACTCCGTGGGCGTACGGCGGCGGGGCCGCGTTCGTACGGCCGTACTGTCGCGTTCGTCGCAGGGCGCGGGTCTCTCACCGCGCCGCTATCACCGCTGAACCATGGCCGAAAAGCCCCTGGTTCGCCGTGATTCCCACCTGCGCCCCGGCGACCTGCCGGGCGCCGGCGTCCCCTCGCAACTGCCAGGTCAGTTCGCAGACTTGGGCTATCGCCTGAGCTGGGACCGCCTCTCCGAAGGAGGCCAGACCGCCACTGGCGTTCACGGGTATGCGCCCGCCGAGCGCCGTCGCGCCCTCCCGCAGCAGCTTCACGGCCTCGCCCTCGCCGCACAACCCGAGATCCTCGTACCACTGCAACTCCAGGGCGGTGGACAGGTCATAGACCTCGGCGAGGGAAAGGTCCTCGGGACCGATGGCGGCCTCTTCGTAGGCCGCCCGCGCGATCGATGCCCGGAACGTCTCCCCGGCGGGTTCCACAGTGGCCGCCGAGTCCGTCGCGATGTCCGGCAGGTCAAGCACCGTGTTCGGATAGCGCGGCGTCACCGTGGACACCGCCCGGATCCGCACCGGGTCCCCCACTCCGTGGCGGCGCGCGAACTCCATGCTGCACAGCACCAGGGCCGCCCCGCCGTCCGAGGTGGCGCAGATGTCCAGCAGCCGCAGCGGGTCGGCGACGATGGCCGAGGCGGCGACCTCCTCCGCGGTGACCCGGTTGCGGTAGCGCGCATACGGATTGAGCGCCCCCTGCGCCGCGTTCTTCACCTTGACCTGTGCGAAGTCCTCCGGTGTGTCCCCGTGCACAGCCATCCGGCGGCGCGCGTACAGCCCGAAGTACGTCGGATTCGTCGCGCCGAGGACTCGGAAGCGCAGCCAGTCGGGGTCGTCCGGCCGGTCTCCGCCGGCGGGCCGAAAGAACCCCTTGGGGGCGGCATCGGCACCCACCACGAGCACCACCTCCGCGAGCCCGGCAAGGATCTGCGTCCGCGCGGTGTTGACGGCCTGGGCCCCGGACGCGCACGCCGCGTACACGCTCGCGACCCGGGCTCCCTGCCAGCCCAGCGCCTTCGCGAACGTCGCCCCCGCCACATACCCCGGATAGCCGCCACGCACCGTGTCCGCGCCGACGACCGAATCGACCTGTCGCCACTCCAGCCCCGCGTCGGCGAGCGCCGCCCGGGCAGCCGCCGAGCCGTACGCGACGAAGCTGCGCCCCCACTTACCCCAGGGGTGCATGCCCGCACCGAGCACCGCCACCTCTGCTGTCATACCGTCTCCCCCGTCGGCCGCCACTGCCAGGTCGTCCAGACCCTCTCCGCGTCTTCATGGAGCACGCCCCGGACCACCTCCACCTCCATGCCCACGGCCAGATCGGCGACGGTGACTCCGGGAACCGCCTGTCCGAGCACCACCATCCGCTCGTTCAACAGCTCCACTGCGATCAACGCGTACGGCTGCCACGGAAGTTCCGGGTCGGTCACATAGGGTGACGGAGGCCGGTACCGACTGTCCGTGTACGACCAGACGCGCCCGCGCCGCGACAGCGGAACCTCTTCCAGGTCGCCGCCCGGGCAGCCGGGGTTGCGGCAGTGCGAGTCCTCACGTGGGAAGAAGACCGAGGCGCAGGCCGCACAGCGGGTGCCGAGAAGCGTGAAGCCGTCACCGTCGCCGGTGAACCATTGCTCGACCACAGGTGTGTGTGTACGTGACAAGAGTCCTCCCCGGCAGGCAATCTGACGGAACGTCAGAAGTGTGCCACGGGCAACCGGAATTGAGCAGGGCGTATCAGAGAACCAAACGGGTCCGTGCGGCGTCGTCGTATCGGGAGAGGCGGCCGGGGTTCACGGGGGTGACTCCGGCCGCCTCTTCGTGCGGCCTCACACGAACGCGGCCGACTGCATCCGATCGCTTCCCCGGCGGAACAAACACCTGATAAATGCAGGAGACATGACACGACTCTCCGCCGCGCTACGCGGTCTGGTCACCGCGATCGCCACCCTGCTCGCCCTCACCGCCGCCTCCGCCACCGCCCGGTCGGCAACCGAGCCGGAGGCGCCCAGTGACTTCGTGGCCCTGAGGACGGTCGACCCCACGATCATCCAGGAGATGCGCTATCTCACCCCGCACAACTTCGTGGGCGAACCGATCGACGGCTACGAGCAGCCCGTGTGCATCCTCACCCGGCCCGCCGCCGAGGCCCTCCACCAGGCGCAGCAGTCGCTGCTGAGCCTGGGTTACAGCCTCAAGGTGTACGACTGCTATCGGCCGCAGCGCGCCGTGGACCACTTCGTCCGCTGGGCCGAGGACCTCGACGACCAGGCGATGAAGGGCGAGTTCTACCCGAACGTCGACAAGACACGGCTGTTCGCGGACGGTTACATCGCGGAGAAATCCGGCCACAGCCGCGGCTCGACCGTCGACCTCACCATCGTGCCGCTCCCGGCGAAGCCGACCCGGCCCTACCGGCCAGGAGAACCCCTGGTGCCCTGCTACGCACCCCAGGACGAGCGCTTCCCGGACAACTCCGTCGACATGGGCACCGGGTTCGACTGCTTCGACACCCTCGCCCACACCCTTGACCCGCGTATCCAGGGTGAACAGCGCACCAACCGGTTGCTCCTGAAGGGCACCCTGGAGGATCTGGGCTTCGTGAACCTCGCCGAAGAGTGGTGGCACTTCACATACAAGCCCGAACCGTTCCCGGACACCTACTTCGACTTCCCCGTGTCCTGGGAATCCCTCGCCGACAACCCCTGAGCCGCCCCCGGAAGACGACCTCAGCGTGATCGGATACAGTCCGCCGCGTGTCCGAAATTCAAACCTCCGTCCCCAACCCCGTGCCCGGCTCGCACTGTTCGAGCTGCGGCACGCTCTACGGAGGGGGCGTCTCCGGCTGGCCGCGCACATGTCCTGCCTGCGGGACCGTGGCCTACCGCAATCCGCTGCCGGTCGCCGTGGCCCTGCAACCCGTGTACGACACGAGGGGTACCGCCCTGGTCGTCATCACCCGGACCGTGGCTCCCGCGCGCGGGGGCATCGCGTTGCCGGGTGGCTACATCGACGACCGGGAGGACTGGCGGCATGCCGTCGTGCGCGAGCTCAAGGAGGAGACGGGCATCGACGCGGCCGGCCGTGACGTGCGGCTCGTCGACGTGATGAGCGCCCCCGACGGGCACCTGCTGCTCTTCGGGCTGCTGCCGGAACGCCCGGTCGGCGTGCTCGCGCCGTCCGCCGTCACGGCTGAGACGGAGGGCTGGCACCTCCTGCGCAGGCCGGAGGAGCTGGCCTTCCCCTTGCACACCGTGGCCGTACGGGCGTGGTTCGAGGGCCGCTACATCTGAGCTCAGCTCTCCACGACCCCCCGTACGCGTACCGGGTGGGGCGGCACGCCCCCGCCGCCCTCACCGTCACGCTCGACGATCACCTGACCGTCCTTCCAGCGGGTGACGTACCGCTCGATCCCCGGCTCGTCCCACCCGTCACCCCTGTCCGGCACGACCAGCCCGCCTCCGGTCCGGCCCCGGCCGGGCGCCCACACCTCCAGTTCCAGCCCTCCGTCATCCCCGCGCACGGGGACCACGGCGCCCGCGCGCGCGAGAACGGGAATCCGCGACAGCGGCGCGTCGACCAGCACCTGCGCCGGCCCGTCGTACGCCTGCTCCGTCGCCGTGTCGTACCAGCGCCCCCGTGGCAGCTGCACAGCGCGCCGGTCCGTGCCCGGACCGAGCACCGGGGCCACCAGAAGACCGTCGCCCAGCAGAAACGCATCCTCACAGTCCCGGAGCGCGCGGTCCTCCGGCGTGTTCCACCACAGCGGCCGCACATAGGGCGCTCCCGTGCGGCGGGCCAGATGGGCCAGCGTGACGAAGAACGGACACAGCCGACGGCGTTCGGCAAGCGCCACGCGCGCGTGCTCCAGCACCTCCGGCCCGAATTCCCACGGCTCCCTGCGGCCCGCCCGCAGGCTCGCGTGCGTCCGGAACAAGGGCAGGTACGCGGCCAACTGGAACCACCGCAGATACAGCTCCGGTGACGGACTCCCGTCGAAGCCGCCCACGTCCGGGCCTGAATAAGGCACCCCGCACAGTCCCAGCCCCATGACCAACGCCAGTGAAGCCCGCACCCCCGGCCAGCCCGTCGCCACGTCACCGGACCACGTTCCTCCGTAGCGCTGCATGCCGGCCCAGCCCGAACGCGAGAACAGGAAGGGCCGCTCCGTGGGCGCCAGCGCGCGCAGGCCCTCGTACGCGGCCTGGGCCATGCACAGCGCGTAGACGTTGTGCGCCTCGCGATGGTCGCCGCCTCGTCCGTCCAGGTCGTGCCTGGCCGAGCGCGGCAGCGTCGACTCCCCGAAGGCGGTGAACGACACGGGTTCGTTCATGTCGTGCCAGAACCCGGTGAACCCCTGCGCCAGCCGCTCCTCATAGAGCCCACCCCACCAGGCACGCACGCGCGCGTGCGTGAAGTCCGGGTAGACAGCCTCCCCGGGCCAGGCGACTCCCCGCACCAGCCTCCCCGAGGCATCCCGCACGAAAGCATCCTCGTCCGTACCGCTGTCGTACACGGCGTTGCCCGGCGCGGCCTTCACCGCCGGGTCGACGATCGACACCAGCCGGACTCCGTCCCGCCGCAGGTCCTCGGCAAGCTGAGGCAGCTTGGGGAAGCGCTCACGGTCGACCGTGAACACCTGATGGGCGTCGTAGTGGTCGATGTCCAGATGAACCGCGTCGAGCGGCAGACCGCGTTCCCGGTACCCCGCGACGATCCGTCGGACCTCCTGCTCGCTGCCGAAGCCCCACCGCGCATGATGGTGGCCCAGCGCCCACGCGGGCGGCAGCGCGGGCGCCCCGGTGAGCGATGCCCAGGCGAGCAGCACGCGCGCGGGGGTGCCCACCATGACCCAGCAGCGCAACGGGCCGCCGTCCATGCGCAGTTCGCACGCCCCCCATCGGTCATGGCCGGAGCCGGCACCCTCCTCGCCCTCCCGCAGCGTGAGCGTGCCGTCCCAGGGGGTGTCGTGGAACACCAGATGGGTGGCGGCGTCGGCCACGACCAGTTGGACCGGCATGGTGGTGTACAGCGGATCGTCACCGGGACCGAACGCGTGTCCGGGGTCGGTGTTCCACATCCGGTACGTGCCGTCCCGCAGCCGAGGCCCCGACGCCCTCCCGCCCAGCCCGAAGAAGCGCGCGTCGGCGGCCACTTCCGACCGCTGCATCCAGCGCGCCGCGCCGCCGCCCACCGGCTCCCACCAGCGGGGCGGCAGAGCGCGGCGCAGGGTCACCCCGCCGGGCGTACGCACCTCGACGGCGCCGTGCCGGGAGATTGCGACCGTCACGCGCTCGGCCACGACCCGCCAGCCGCCGTCCTTGTCCGGCTCCAGCACCGCCCGGGGGTCCGGCTCCGGACAGCGGTCCCCGAGGGCGTACGAGGGCTCGGGAGCGGCCCCGTCCCAGCCCCAGAAGACGGCACCGTTCACGGCGACGGTGATCCGCAACTCGGACCTGCTGAAGCGGACCAGGCCGCCCCCGGGGCCGGGCTCCACCCGCTGCACGGGACCGGGTACCCGGGCGCGCTCGGCACCCCGGGCCGGGAGCCCGGCCGCATCGGCCCGCCTGCGGCGCCATGCCGCCTGTACGGTACGCAACCTCTGAGAGGCTCCCGCAGAGCCGGCTGCTTTCATCGAACGCACCAGGTCACGACCGTTCATGCTGCTCACCCTGCCATCGACCGCGCCACGCTCGGGTGTCGTTCACCTGCCGTTCACCCGTGGCGGGACCACATCCTCTCGACGCGAACTATGTGGGATGTGCCCTGGTGCAGAAGTCGATCACATGGCATCGTCCGTGTCAGCCGCGTCCCGCGCACACCCCAGCCTGTGCGCGGGAAACGCACACGACGCGCACAGTCCGGGAGCCGCCCCATGTCGACGATGAACCCCCAGCCGCTGTGGCAACCAGATCCGGAACGCATCGCCCAGGCCCAGGTGACCAAGTTCCAGGCCTGGGCGGCCGAGCACCACGGAGCCCCGTCCGAGGGTGGCTACGCGGCGCTGCACCGGTGGTCCGTCGACGAACTGGACACCTTCTGGAAGGCCGTCACGGAGTGGTTCGACGTACGGTTCTCCACCCCGTACGCGCGCGTGCTGGGCGACCGCTCGATGCCCGGTGCCCAGTGGTTCCCCGGGGCCACCCTGAACTACGCCGAGCACGCCCTGCGCGCGGCCGGATCCCGCGCGGACGAACCGGCCCTTCTGCATGTCGACGAGGCCCACCAGCCGCGCCCTGTCACCTGGTCCGAGCTGCGTCGCCAGGTCGGCTCCCTCGCCGCCGAGCTGCGGTCCCTCGGCGTACGGCCCGGAGACCGCGTCAGCGGCTACCTCCCGAACATCCCGCAGGCGGTCGTCGCCCTCCTCGCCACGGCCGCCGTGGGCGGCGTGTGGACGTCCTGTGCCCCCGACTTCGGCGCCCGCAGCGTCCTCGACCGCTTCCAGCAGGTCGAACCGGTCGTCCTGTTCACCGTTGACGGCTACCGCTACGGTGGCAAACAGCACGACCGCCGCGAGATCGTCGCCGAACTCCGCCGCGAACTGCCCACCCTGCGCGCGGTCGTGCACATCCCCGTTCTCGGCACCCCGGCCCCCGAAGGCGCCCTGGAGTGGTCGGCCCTGACGGCCGCGGACACCCAGCCCGTCTTCGAGCAGGTGCCCTTCGATCACCCCCTCTGGGTGCTCTACTCGTCCGGCACCACCGGCCTGCCGAAGGCCATCGTCCAGTCCCAGGGCGGCATCCTCGTCGAACACCTCAAGCAGCTCGGCCTGCACTGCGACCTCGGGCCCGAGGACCGTTTCTTCTGGTACACGTCGACCGGCTGGATGATGTGGAACTTCCTCGTGTCCGGCCTCCTCACCGGCACGACGATCGTGCTCTACGACGGAAGCCCCGGCTACCCGGACACGGGCGCACAGTGGCGCATCGCCGAACGCACCCGAGCCACGCTGTACGGCACCTCGGCCGCCTACGTCATGGCCTGCCGCAAGGCCGACGTACACCCGGCACGAGACTTCGACCTCTCCACGGTGCAGTGCGTCGCGACCACCGGATCCCCCCTTCCGCCCGACGGGTTCCGCTGGCTGCACGACGAGGTCCGCGACGACCTGTGGATCGCGTCCGTCAGCGGCGGCACGGACGTGTGCTCCTGCTTCGCAGGAGCGGTACCGACCCTTCCCGTGTACATCGGCGAGCTCCAGGCACCCGGCCTCGGCACCGATCTGCGGTCCTGGGACCCCAGCGGCAAACCCCTGATCGACGAGGTCGGCGAACTCGTGGTCACCAACCCCATGCCCTCCATGCCGATCCGCTTCTGGAACGACCCCGACGGCAGCCGCTACCACGACAGCTACTTCGACACTTACCCCGGCGTGTGGCGCCATGGCGACTGGATCACCGTCACCTCCCGCGGCTCCGTCGTCATCCACGGCCGCTCTGACTCCACGCTCAACCGCCAGGGCGTGCGCATGGGGTCGGCCGACATCTACGAAGCCGTCGAGCGCCTCCCCGAGATCAAGGAGTCCCTCGTCATCGGCATCGAACAGCCCGACGGCGGCTACTGGATGCCCCTCTTCGTGCACCTGGTCCCAGGAGCCGCGCTCGACACGGCCCTCCTCGACCGCATCAAGCGCACCATCCGTGAGCAGCTCTCACCACGGCACGTCCCCGACGAGATCATCGAAGTACCAGGAATCCCACACACCCTGACCGGCAAGCGCATCGAGGTCCCGGTCAAACGCCTCCTCCAGGGCACGCCCTTGGAGAAGGCGGTCAATCCCGGCTCCATCGACAACCTCGACCTGCTGCACTTCTACGAGAACCTCGCACACAAGCGCGCCTGAGGGCACCCCTCCCGTACGTCGCCTCGGACTTGCCGGCACAACGGCGACGCGGTCCGACGCCGCGCCGGGCGGACTGGGCGAGCCTGGTTCGCGAACGCCTCGCCCGCAAGCCGTTGTCAGTGCCGCCAGTTACTGTGAGTGAGCATTGATCGACTGCACACAGGGGGAAGAATGGCGCACACCGACCACCAGAGCATGCGGCGCGTCCTGCGCCGTGAAATCGCGGGCACCATCGGCCTACTCACACTCCAATTGATGCATACTTAGACCATGGTCCGCTCCTCGGAGTATCTGCCTCAGCGCGCCCTTCTCCTGTGCCGAATCAGCGACGCCCGCGACGGCGAAACTGTCGGCGTCGATGACCAGGAGAAGCGGCTTCGTGCCCTCGCCGGCCACCTTGGATGGGCACTTGGCCCGGCCGCGACGCACGTCATCATCGAGAACGACACCTCCGCCTACAAGCGGAAACGGATCAGACTGCCGGACGGCCGCACAGAACTGCGCACCGTGCGCCCGAAGTTCCGCCGCATCCCCGGCATCGAGTCCCAGCAGACACCTGTGCTGGAGCTGCTGGCCACGGGCCGGGCCGACGGGATGATCGCCTATGACCTCGACCGTGCCGTGCGCGACCCACGCGACCTTGAAGACCTCATCGACGTGGTGGAGGAGCGGCACATACCCGTCACCTCGGTGACCGGATCCCTGCGCCTGGCCAATGACGCCGACATCACGATGGCGCGCGTCATGGTCGCCGTCGCCAACAAGTCCAGCCGGGACACCGCCCGCCGCGTCTCGACCGCCCGGCTGCGGATGGCGGAGGCGGGAGAGCCAGGCGGCGGCATCCGCCGCTTCGGCAGGGAGTCCGACGGCATCACTCCGCGGTCCGTGACCTGCCCCGGATGCGGTCCAGGCGGCACCTTTACCGTGCAGGCTGCCGAAACGGACTCGGGTATCAGCTACGCAAAGTGCGTCTGCGGTCGGTGTGGCGGGGACGCTGCCGTCGCCGAAGGGTCCGAAGTGGATACGCTGCGCACGATAGCGGCCAAGATCCTGAACAACGTCTCCTTGCAGGAGTCCGTCGCCACGCTGCGCCGTGGGGGCGTGCCCACGGTGACCGGGGTCGACTGGCGGGCCAAGGTCGTGCGGGGCATCCTGCTGCGCGAGTCCAACTGGGGTGCGGCCGTCCACAAAGGAGAGGTCGTCAGGGAAGACGCCTTCCCGCCTCTCCTTGACGACGACCCCGCGCGCGCCCGTGCCATGCATCTCGCGCTTGTGCGCATCCTGACCGATCCGAGCCGATGCACGACGCCCGGCCCTGCCCCGAGGTGGCTCGGGTCGGGCATCTACCGGTGCGGGCGGTGCCTGCCGCGTGTCGTGGGGCTGCGTGCGCAGCACAACGGAAGGGGCCTTCGCGGCTACGGGTGTCCCGAGTGCGGGTTGGTGCGGTCCGGCCGCCACTTGGACGCCTACATCGCCAACACCGACCTCGACCAGGGACCGTACGGCGTTCTCATCCAACGCCTCATGCGGGACGACGCCACCGAGCTTCTCGCCGAACCCCGGCCTGCGGCAGACCAGCAGCAGCTGCACGCCCAGGCCGCTGAGGTGGAGGCCAGACTCCGGGAGAACCAAGAGGACTACGACAGCGGCCTGAAGACCCGAAGGCAGTACCTCGACAGCAACGCACGCAACCTGAAGCGGCTGCGTGAAATCGAGGAGCAGATCGCCGAGGCGGGCGCGGACAGAGAGCACAGCCCGCTTGCGTTGCTCGTCAAGAGTGATGACCCCGCGGCGGTGTGGGAGGGCCTCGACCTGTCGGTGCAGCGCGCGGTCCTCAGGGAGGTAGCCGTGGTTACCGTCCTGCCCAGCCCGCGCGGGCGCAAGCCGGGCGGCGGGTACTTCGATCCGGGCTCGGTGCGCGTTGAACCGGCGGGCCAGGAGTCGTGAGCGGAGCCTGGGCGACGCGAAGCCATAGTCGCGCCGCCCAGGCGCCTCAGGTCTCAGCTCAGACGGCAGGCCGACGGGCCTCGGACCGGGTGCAGGGTGGGGGCGCTGCAGTCCCGCACAGCCCTGAGGCGGCAGGAGTATCGGCCGGCAGCAGAGCCGCGGGTCCGGACGGGGTCGGCTCGGCGGGTGGTCCGCCGCTCGGCCCGCTCGCTGTGGCCCCGCCACCCGGCGGCGGGGCCGTCTCGGTGGGCGAGGACTCCTGTGCAGGGGGCGGCTCGTCGACGGCCGGCAGCGTGGATGACGGGGGCTCCGTACGGGGGGCGGCCGACTCGGTGGCCGGGCTGCTTGCGCTCGAAGCCGGCTCGGACGTGGAGCGAGACGGCGACGGGCTGCCGGAAGGAGGCGGGCTGCCGGTGGCGGACGATGACGGCATGGGGGGCGCGGATGTGAGCGCGCGCGGGGAAGGGGTGATGGGGCCGGTCGCCGTCGGCACGGAGGGCGGCGGCCCGCTGCCCATGCTGTCCTGCAAGGGCGTGAAGGCCAGCAGGGTCACGCTCGTCGCTGCAGCGCCCGCGCCGACCAGGGCACCGACGACCTGGCTGTGCTGAGCCCGCAGCGCTTCGCGTAGGAAGCCTGCGAGGGCGAGGAGGAGAGCGCCGACAGCGCCGCCCCTGAGCATGGACAGATGCTTCTTGGTGTGGGTCAGGCCGGGCAGGGGGCTGGGTGGATCGTGGTCCGATCCGTTGACGGCAGCTTGCCTGGGGGAATCACCTCCTGCTCTGCTGATGGTGTCGGGCGGGTCGGTTAGCCGCTGGAGTTCGCGGAAGAGCTCGACGCGTGCCTCGGTGATCTGCCGGTCCGCATCGGCCGTCGGGCGGATGCTGTGGGACCGCAGGAAGAGCAGGATCACGATCAGTGTGACGGCGGCGCCGAGTGCAGCCGCGAGAATGGCGACGAGCGCGATCATTCTCTGCCCCCGTAGGGTGATTGCACACGGATTCCGTATTTGTCGGCGGAATGTGGGGGGTCTACAACGGTGCTCCCGTTTGACGACCCCTGCCATGCATATATCTGTGCCGTAACCGGAACGTGACCTTTCTTACATCGCGGGGCGCTTCGCGTCTCTGCTGTCGCCGTGCGGATCCCGGCTCTCCTGCGCCACCCTCATCATCCGGGCCAGCACCGCCATCTGCTGCTCGGCAGGCAGCCGCCGGAACTCCTCTTCGCTCAGCGACCACGGATCGATCTCTCCTGTCGGCCGTGGGGACGGGGCGTGCTCGCGAGTCCGCAGTAGCCCGCGCAGCTCGTTGGCGGCTCGGTCGCGGCCGGCCTCTTCGAGCTGTTCCGGAGTGACCCCGGCGACCAGCGCCATGCGGGCGACGGTCTCGTCCGGGCCTTTGACCTCGCCGTAGCCGCCGCCGCTGAGGGTCTGGTAGCCGCGAACGATCTGGCGCCACCAGCCTTCGCTCATGCCGGCCTGCTTCGCGGCCTTGCGTACGGAGAGTCCTGCGCGCTTCAGGGCCTCCGTCAGGAGGACTCCCTCGGGTGGGGGCTCGGGTCGGGTCGTCATGTCGCAACCTTCGCAGAACTTCGCACCCCCGGTCTAGCGGGAGCGGGTGTATCCGCAGGTGAAGAATGTGTGCGGACCAATTTTCAGCCAGTTCTGTGCGCAGGTATATGCGCACCCAGGATGCGTAGGTAGTGCGTAGGTATTGACCCTCGCAAGCCTGCGCACTACCTTCGAGTCATGAACCCCCGTCCACGCAAGCCCCCCAAGAGCCCGCTGGACCACGAGCCGGAAGCCCTTGCCTACGCACGCCGGAAAGCGGGTCTGTCCCAGGCGGAACTCGCCAGACGTGTAGGGGTCGCCTTCTCGCTCGTGAGCGAGTGGGAGAGGGGCACCCGCAACTGCACCCACGCGAACCAGATCAAGGTGGCCGAGACGCTGAACTGCCCCGTCGTCGTTCTGGAGCGCAAGCGCGTCGCCGGGGAAGCGGCCCGCCAGACCACGCCCGAAGCGCCTACGGAAGACGTGGCGTGATGACCCGCGAGCAGCTCGACGAGCACATCCGCCGCATGGTCGCCGACTGGCCGCCCTTCACGCCAGGGCAGAAGGCACGCCTGCGGACCCTGCTCTCCTCCGGCGCCCGCCCCAAGGGCCAGGCCCCCCGAGAGGCGGCCTGATGCGGCTGCCCATCGATGTCGTGTGCAGCTGGGTCTGCCCGGCCTGCACACACCGCAACCCCGGGTGGCGGATGCGCTGCCGCCGCTGCCGGACGGACCGCCCGCTCGGCGCCTGAGAGGAGGGGTCATGCCCCGCCAGATACAGAAGCCCAAGGCCCGACCCCGCGAGCCGCAGCCGATCGACCGCCGGACCCCGTCCGGCAAACCGCTGCCCTACTAAGCGCGAAAAGGGCCCGCCGGACGCGCATCCGACGAGCCCTGGCCCGCTCGCCATCCATCACGAGAGGAGCAGACCCAATGGACCCCAGTATCCACGATCCCCTGGCACCCGACCCCATGGCGCCGGTCGACGCGATGGAACTCGCCGCGTGGCGCATCGCCCAGACAGCCCGTCAGCTGCGGCGCGAGCACCGCGACCTGCCGCTGCAGGAGATGCGTCCCGTAGGACTCGCCACGGACAAGCCGCACCTGGAGATCCACGCGGGCAGCATCGATGCCGTCGAGCAGTGGGCGAAGCGTCTGGGTGCCGAGCCGCAGCGTGAGATCCACGTGTACGCGCCCGACACGATCTCCGAGCACGCGGACGCCGGGACCGATGTCGGCGAAGTGCACGTGATCGTGTACGGCAGCCGGTTCTTCACCGCCGTCGAGTGCGAGGCCTACCACCGCGAGCAGGCAGCCAAGGAGGCGGTCAGCCGTGCATGAGCCCATCGACGCCGCGTACATGAAGGAGACGCAGCGCCTCATCCAGGCCGCACCGAAAGGCCCGTGGAAGGTCGAGCCGACCGACGACGGCAGGCTTCCCGACCAGGTCGGCCCTATCTGCTTCCTGGAGACCTGGGTCGACTCCGAGCGGATCGGCGTCGTCGAGTTCATCTCCCACGCCCGCGAGGCCCTTCCGCGGTACATGGGCGCCGCCGCCCGGCAGCAGGACGAGATCGAGCGCCTCCGCGCGGAGGTCGGCGTAGCCCGCCGATTCGCGGAAGGGATGCGGAACCTCGGCGTGTCCGTGCACTACGCGAACCAGCTCATCGAGGCCATGGACCAGGCCAAGGGCGGTGGGCGCCGTGGCTGACAGACTCGCCTTCCCGTGGGCGCGCACGTACGACGCCGACCAGCTGGCCGCATTCATCGAAGACCTGTGGGGTGCCGCGTCCGGCGACGACGACCTCGCCACCCTCGACGCGATCGAGAAGGCCGTCACCTATCACCGGCCGGCCGACGTTCCCTGCCCGCTCAGCGACCGCGAACTGGAGATCCTCACCGAGGTCGCCAGCGGCGAGACGCGGGACAGTGCGGCACGCAACCTGGGCATTTCCGTGGAGAGCGTTCGCGGGCGCTGCCCGCAGATCTTCGCCCGGCTCGGTGCCCGGAACGCGCCCCATGCGGTGGCCATCGCCATGCGCCACGGCTGGATCGACGATGCGCGCGTCCCGGAGCTCACCGATCTGCCGACTCGGATCGCGCAGGGCCCCATGGGCTGGCACCTCATCTACCAGGCGCGCGCAGCCGAGATGCGCAAGCAGCCCGGCATGACGGTGGAGCTCGGCCCGTACGGGTCGCAGAACGGGGCGCGCGGTGCAGCACGGCGCATCCGCAAGGGCCAGTTCCGCCCGTTCCGGCCAGCCGGAGCTTTCGACGCACGGCAGGTACGCACGGACGGCGGCCAGTGGATCGTCCGCGCCAGCTACACAGCCACCCCCACCAGCACCGAGAAGGCAGCGTCATGACCGTCGATACGCCCACCAGGCGGCTGGACTTCCGGCCCACGGCCGTCGTGGACACCAGCGAGCAGATGACCGTATTCCTCGACTCGCTCTCCACTAAGTGGCCGGACTTCCAGCCGGTCACGCACAAGGGCTACGGCACGTACGGCGTGGTCCGCGACGACTCCCCGGCCAACGTGCCGTTCCTGTTCGACGGCACGCCGCGCCGCGTGTGCCTCGACTTCGAGGGCCACACCTGGGTGTCCGTCGCGTGGAACCCGGGCGGCTGCGTCCCGCTGCGCTGCTGGGTGCCCTCCAGCCGCCTCACCACCTGCGGCCGGAGGTACTGATGCGGCACGCGATCCTCACCGTGGACGGCGAACTCACCCACCACGACGGGCGCCTCGACTGGGACACCCTGGTCGGCCCCGAGGGTAAGTCGCGCGTCAACCTGCCCGGCCTCGCTGTGGCTGGCTGGGTGAACGGCGTCGGCCTGCTCTACCCGAAGCGCTACCCCCGGAACATCACCGGCTCGTGCGTGCTCGCCGCGCTCGGCGCCAACGTGCATCCGTACGCCGGACCGGTCGTCTTCACCGGCTGGAACCCGGGCAACACCCCGCTTGGCCTGCTGGAGATCGAGTCCCTGCCGAAGCCCGTTGAGACCCTCGACATGATCCACGGCTCCGTCGTCAAGGCGCTCGCCGGAGGCACGCCCCGCGAACTCTCCCCATCGTGGGCCGAGTCCATGCGGGAGATCGCCGAGCACATCCGCACCGCGCCCACCCCCAGCATCACCATGCGGACGGTGACGCTGCGATGACGACCACCCGCCCGGCGTTTACGTCATCCGCCGCCGCCGCGCACTCGGCCGCCGCGGAAGCGAAGGCAGGAGAGGAGCACGCCTGTTCCTCTGCTCCGACTACCCCGCCTGCGCCGGGCGGGTCCCACCCCACCCGCCACGCGTCAACGCCACCTGCCGCCGGAATCTGCACGGCGCCAGGAGCCAAGGCCGAAGAGGAGCCGAACGCTGTTCCGGCTTCGAAGACCCGGCCTGCGCGTGACGGGCACCCCGCCGGGCGGGAGGCCTTTCCCCCCGCCTCCCGCCCGGCCACCACCCGCCCCGCCTTGGAGTCCCGATGAGCACCCCCGAGCTGAAGACCCGCCAGCCCAGCGGCAAACCGTCCTGGCCGATGATCCTGCTGGCCGGATGCGAAAAGGCGGGCAAGACCTGGTCGGCCGCCGAGTTCTCCGCCAGCGACCTCGTCGACCGCACCTTCTGGATCGAGGTCGGCGAAGGCTCCGCCGATCTGTACGGCGCGCTGCCCGGCGCCCGCTACGAAATCGTCGAGCACGACGGCTCGTTCCAGCAGATCGGCTACATGACCCGGCTGGCCACCCAGCAGCCCGCCGAAGGCAAACCCCACGCGCTGGTCGTCGACGCGATGACCGCGGTGTGGGACATGCTCGGCGACGAGCAGCAGATCATCGCCAACCAGCGGGCCGCCAGCAAGGGCCGCGGCAGCTCCGGCGACGCCACGATCACGATGGACCAGCGGAACGCCGCGAAGAAGCGGTGGGGCCGCCTGCTGGAAGTCCTGCGCCAGCACAACGGGCCCGTCATCCTCATCGCCCGCCTGGAGCAGGTCGCTGTCGTCGGGCCCGATGGCAGGCCGACCACGGACAAGACATGGAAGATCCGCTCCGAGAAGAACCTGCCCTTCGAGGTCGACGCCATCGTCGAGATGCCGCGCCCCCGCGAGGCGTACCTGACCGGCGTCCGTTCCGTACGCCTCCAGATCCCGCCGGGCGCCCACGTCCCCTACCCGGACTTCACCGTCGAGCGCCTGCTGCGCGACATGGGCTTCGGCGAACTGGAGACGGCGCCCCGCGCGTACGCCACGCCGGACGCGGAGGCGTACGCGGCTTCGCTGGCCGGGCCTGAGCATGAGCGGCTGCGCCAGGACGTCCACGCCTCCGGTCAGCCTGTGCAGCGGAACCGGCCGAAGCAGCCGCAGACCGACGAATGGTCCACGCAAGACGCCACCGGGGCCGGTGAGTCGGAGTGACCGCGCCCCGAGTGATCGGCCTGGACAGTGTCTCAGCACGCTTCTGGCCCAAGGTGACCGGCGGCGACTTCGCGACTTGCTGGGAGTGGAGCGCCGCGCGGAACGAGCGGGGCTACGGCCGCTTCAGCGTGGGCGGCCGCCAGGGCCGGATGGTAGAAGCCCACCGCGTTGCCTACGAGTTGATGGTCGGCGAGATCCCTACCGGGCTTGAGCTGGATCACACCTGCCGCAACCCATCGTGTGTGAACCCTTGGCACCTGGACCCGGTCCCGCACCGCGTCAACTCCCAGCGCAGCACGGCTGGACGGGTCAACGCAGCACGTCAACGGGCCGTCACGCACTGCCCGGCGGGGCACCCGTACGACGACGAAAACACGGCCTACCGGAAGGACGGCCGTCGGCGGTGCAAGGCATGCGGCCGTGATGCTGCGCGCCGTCGATACGAAGCCGATCCGGAGCAGCACCGTGAGGCCGCGCGACGGTACCGCGCCCGGAAGAAGGTGGCGCGATGACGCTTCCACGAGTGCTGGGATTGGATCTCTCGATCACCGCGCCTGGCATCTGTCTCCCGGACGGCACTACACGCACGATCAAGACGAACCCGAAGGACGGCGACCGGCGCCTTCAGCAGATCGTCCGCGAGGTCGGCATCGCCATGGGCGAGCGTGAGTTCGCTAACGACTGCGATCTGGTGGTCATGGAGGAAGCCCCACCTGGTCTCAAGGGGCCCGCCATCAAGGCCATTCACATGGTGCACGGCGCCGTTCGCCTGAGCCTGATCGACTTCGGCACCCCGTACGTGGTGATCAACCCGACCACGCTCAAGGCGTACGCCACTGGCAGCACCTCGGCGGACAAGACCGCCATGGCCATGGCCGCCTTCAAGCGCACCGGCCGCGAATTCGCCGACGATAATCAGTGCGACGCGTTCTGGCTACGTGCCGCTGGGCTCGGCCTTCTTGGACAACCGGAGTTCCAGCTTCCTGTGGCTCAACGCGATCGCCTGGCCAAGGTGGCACTCCCCGAGGGGGTGCGCCGTGGGTAATCGGCTCTCTCTGCGCGAACGCTTCGAAGCCAAGGTGACCGGGGGCGAGCCCAGCGAATGCTGGCCCATCCGCGGCTATTCGCAACGCAGCGGGCATCGACAGTTCTGGCTAAACGGCGCCATGCGTCACGCCCACCGTGTCGCGTACGAACTGTACGTCGACCCGATCCCCGAAGGGCTGTGCGTCCTACACCGCTGCGACAACCCGCCGTGCGTGAATCCCGCCCATCTCTTCCTTGGCACCGTCGCGGACAACAACGCAGACCGCGACGCCAAGGGGCGCGGCAAGGTGCCGCCTCCCGGATCGGGGGGCCGAAAGCGCGGGGTCATTAAGCACGGGACTCTCACGGGCTACGTCAAGCACAAGTGCCGTTGCCCTGACTGCTTCCGTGCAAACAGCGAGTACCGAGCCCGAGCGCGAAGAAGGGCGTCATGAACGCCGGTCTCGACTGGCTCGGCCGCCCCGAGTTCTCCCTGCCTGCCGCCCAGCGCGACCGGCTCAGCAAGGCCGCCTGGCCCGTCCCGAAAGGTGCATGACCGTGCCTGTCTTGAAGTTCGACTCGAAGGTGTCCACGTCCGCGCAGGAGGCGCTGGAGCCGCACGTTCGGCCGATCTATGACCAGCCCGGCGCGCGCCGGATGGCGATCATCGAGTTCGCGCATATGGAGCGGACCGAGCCCGCGCCCAACACGGACGGCAAGCCCTCGGTGAGGGTCCGCATCGTCGGCCTGGAGGTGCCCAACCGGGACCAGGAGGGCGCCATCCGCGAGGCGCAGCGCTACCTCCACCTCCAGCGCACCGCGCGCGGCACCTTCGACGACGAGACCGGCCAGCTGGAGCTGTCCGAGTCCACGCTGCGGCAGACCGCCGGCCTGCTCGCCAGCATCGAGACTGCGCGCCTCCGCGCCGGTCTCAGCCACTGGAGGGAGTACTGCCAGCGCCTCGTGCAGGGGCCGGATCTGACGCTCAGCGAGGTCCGGCACGAGATGCAGGTCGTCTACGAGGGTCTGACCGCCGTCCTGGAGACCGCCCGCGACCACGGCGACGAGGGCTGAGCCATGGCTGTGTTCTTCGCTGGCCTGTGCCTCGGCGGCATCTCCGGTGGCCTCACCTACGGCCTCACCACGGACGGCCACCTCGCCGGGATCTCTGCCTTCATCGCCGCTGTCCTCACTTGGCTCGGCGTCGCCACGCTCCTGCTCTTCGACAACTGACCGCCTATCCCACCCGGCCCTGAAGGGAGGTGACCCCCATGCCTCAGCGCGTCCGTGTCCCGCTTCGTGTGATCGTCGGCTCCTACAGCGACGCCACCGTCAGCGTGTACGTGAAGATCGCCGCGTTGGATCGGCGCACGACCGGCTGCGAGGCAGGGGTCAGCTACCTCGCGGGGCTGGTGAGCCTGGCGCGCTCCACCGTCGAACGCGCGCTGACCGAACTGATGCGGCCGGACCCGTGCGACGACGTGGTGGAGCTGACGAGCCAGCGGCGCACGCGCCAGGGTGGCGACGGGTGGACGGCGGTGCGCCGGATCCGCGCCACCAATCCTCAGCGTGAGCACGGGGCTTGGGTGCCGTCGCGCGCCGCCGAGTCGCTCAGCCCGCGCCAGCTCAGGGCGCTCGCCGCCCTGTCGTACGCCACCGCGACAGGGGCGCACGTCACCCTCGCCGAGCTGGCGCGCGTGCTGCGCCACCGCTCCGGCAAGAAGGCCGGCGAATCGCTCGATGTCCGGTCGGTGCGGCGCATCCTGCGGGAGCTGGAGCGGCTCGGCTGGATCACCGTCGAGCGGCGCGCGGGATACCGGGGCCGCCACCTCTACACCGTCCACGACGAGCCGGTGCAGGCCGCGCTGACTGCGGACTCTGGAGAGGGATCGGGTGGGGATCTTGGCGAGGGATCGCTACAAGAGGATCACCACCAGACTGACTCACCTGAAGATCCGCCCACTGCCGTCTCTTCCATCCGCCGTAGGCGAGATCAGGTAGTAGCGCGTGGGCCTGTGGAAAACCCTCCGCTTCCCACCGCGTTCGCCCGTCCGTACGCGGGGCCGCAGCTGAGTCTCGCTCCGCGGATCTGGCGAGTCCTCGAACCGGTGCAGCCCCTGCTGCCCGGCCTGTCGCCGTACGTGGTGCGCGCGGTGGCGCGGGAGATCGGCCACCAGCTCGACGCGGGCACGGACAGCGAAGTGCTCCGCGCCAGGCTGCAGTTCCGCTTCGCGTCCACCGAGACCATCCGCGACCCGGGCCGGTGGCTGCTCGGCGCCGCACTGCTCCCACCGAAGCCCCGCCCCTCCGGCTGCGGGCTCGCCGACTGCCACGGCGGCGTCATGCGGTTCACCGGCGCCCCGTGCAAGGCCTGCGCCGAACTCGCCGACATCCACCCGCCGTATCCGCCTGCCGAACTGCTGGGGAGGCCGGGATGACCGACGTGCCGCAGCCTGCGACGCCGCAGCTGCTCGCCCTTGCCCAGGCCGCCCGCCCGGACTGGTCGATCGACCTGCTGCGGGACGTGCTCGCACAGATGCGCTGCCGGGAGGACGTGTCCTTCGGCCGCCTCCTGGTCGCCGTCGCCCAGCTGATCGCCGACCCCGACGCCGAACCGCCCGACCTGCTCGCCGGACTTCCCGAGCCGTGGCGCCACCGCCGGCGCCCGCCCGGACCCGAGACCGCCCACCGCGGGGCCGCCGCCGTACGCGCTGCCCTGCATCACACCGACACCGACTGACCGAGGGAGATGATGGCGATGACCGCGACGATGCACATCGCCCGTCGCACCACCCCGCCCGGCCCGCTCGCCAGCCTGCGCGAGAGCTGGGCTGCCTTCCGGCTGCGCCACAGCCGCCGCGTGCAGACGGCGTACTTCCAGCGGCTGCACGATGCGCTGCCCCTGGATGACCCGGACCGCCACGACCTGGAAGACCCGGCCGTCGAGCACGCCTTCGCCCGGCTCGCCGCCGACCACCCCGACACGGTCACCCCCGCCGACGGCGGCCAGGCCGCGCGCGACACCGACCGCGAGCAGCTGCTGCTCGCCGTGTGCGACGCGTGGTTCCGCGACATCCACGGCCCCGAGCACCGCTGGGACCCGCGCACCGTCGCCACCCACGGGCGGCTGATGGCCGACGTCCGCGGCTGCTTCCACCCCGGCGGTGCGGCATGAGCGCCGCGGCTAAGGAGTTCCAGGCCAGCGCCGCCACACGGTCCGCGCTGGACGAACGGCTGTACATCCTGTGCGGCCGCCTCGTGAAAGAGGTCCGCATCACCCGCGTCCGCTGGCCGCAGGGCAAGCGCTGGGTGGCCTTGGTGATCGGTCTCAACGGGCGGGAAGTGCCTCTGCACGACGGCGGCCTGCACCACCAGGCGGCGATCATCCTGCGCGACGCCTTCCCGCACGCCGACTGGTCCCGCGCGCAGGACTACGACGTCGCCACCGGTGTCCTGCGGGAGCACGTCGTAGCGCTGCCCGCCTGCCTGAGCGGTGACAAGCCGTGAGCCGCGCCCAGGCCCTGCCGCGGGCCGACCATCAGCACGCCGCCGACCAGGCCCGGCAGATGCCCGGACAGTGGGTGCTCGCCGGAACGTACGCGAGCAGGGCGACCGCCGTGTCCGCAGCTCTCCAGGTCCGCACCGGCGAGCGCCTGCCTGCCTACCGGCCCGCCGGGGCGTTCGAGGCACGCACCGAACTCACCCAGGACGGCGCCGACTTGTGGGTCCGCTACGTCACCCCGAGCGAAGGAGCGGCGTGAGCACCAACACGAAGATCGAATGGGCCGACAAGACGTGGTCGCCCATCATCGGCTGCGACCGGGTATCGCCCGGCTGCGACAACTGCTACGCGATCAACACCGCGCGAATCCGGGAGAGCAACCCACACTCGAAGATCGCTGCCGCCTTCGCGGGGACCACCGAGCGCAACGAGGACGGGATCGACTGGACCGGCAAGGTCAACTTGCTCGGCGACCGTCTCGATCAGCCGCTCCACTGGAAGAAGCCCGCCAAGATCTTCGTGAACAGCATGTCCGACCTGTTCCACGACGCGGTGCCCGACGACTTCATCGTCGCCGTCTTCGCCCGTATGTGGTGGAGCCCGCAGCACACCTTTCAGGTCCTCACCAAGCGGCACGGCCGCATGCGGTCGCTCGTACCACGCATCGAGCAGTGCCTTCGCAAGATGGGGCACGACCTGGAACTGGTGCACGTTCCGACGCCGCTCCGCTGGCCGTTGCCGAACGTGTGGCTGGGCGTCAGCGTGGAGAGCCAGCAGTGGGCCGACATCCGTATCCCGGCGCTGCTGGACACCCCGGCGGCCGTCAGGTTCCTGTCCTGCGAGCCGCTGCTCGGGCCGGTCGACCTGACCAGGATCGCGGCGGGTAGCAAGCAGCAGCCGGAGATGGTGTACGACGCCCTCAATCAGCGATACGGCGTGCCTGGCCGGTGGCAGGCGATGTCTTCGGCCCGCGTCGACTGGGTCATCGTCGGCGGGGAGTCGGGGCGCCGTGCGCGCCCCATGCACCCGGACTGGGCTCGGTCCGTCCGAGATCAGTGCGGCGCGGCTGATGTGCCGTTCTTCCTGAAACAGCACGGGGAGTGGCAGCCGCTCGGACCGCTGTACGGCGACCTTGAGGACACCGACGACGGCCACATGGAGGCCATTCACCTGGAGGCCGTCGAGGGCAAGCGGGTCATCCAGCTGGAGTCCAGCGGCTACATCGCCGAAGGACACCAGCCGGGCGACTCCCGGACCTGGCTGATGGCCCGCGTCGGCAAAGGCGCGGCGGGGCGCGAGCTGGACGGCCGCACCCACGACGCGTTCCCCCGCGACGACTACCGCGACTCGATCACCTCCGGCCTGACCGAGGACTTCGAAGCCTTTTCCCGCCGCCTCGACGCGGCCACCGACACCGCCCGGAGGGGCTGATGCTGAACCTCACCAAGACCGTGCAGGGCGTGCGGGAACGCCGCCTGGAAGCGGAGAACCGCAAGCTGCGTGAGCAGGTGGCCCTGCTCACCGGCCGGCTGGCCGACCTTCAGTCCGCCAACGAGCGTATGTACGCGGACGATCACGACGCCACCGGCGGCCCCGGCTTCGACCCGGGCCAGCCGTTCGGCAGCGAGCCGAAGCGCAAGCTCGGCACGCTGTGGCTGAAGGGCGGCACCAAGTGATCGCCTACGTGTTCCTCGCCCTCGGAGCCGCGGGCACCGCGGGTGTCCTCTACGCCGTCGCACCCGCCGGCCGTGGTGTGCACCGCTACGTCGTGCCCCGGTCGCAGCTGCGAGCTGAAGCGGCTCGCAGCACGGCGGTCGCGGAAGAGCTGGCGTGCAAGCTGCGCGGCCTCGCGAGCGAACTGGACGGCGTGTACGAGGAACTGGACTGCGCCCGCGACGAGCGTGACAACGCGCTGGCTGACAAGGAGAAGGCCGAGGACCTGGCCGCCGAGCTTCGGGAGCAGCTGCGCGAGGCGGACGGGCTGCGCGAGGCGAACCGTGCGCTGAAGGCGCAGCTGGCCAATGCCCGCCGTGTCACGCCGCTCCCGCCTCACGGCGCCACGCTGCCGCCCGACGCCCGCGTCATGCCGCTGCACCAGGCCCCGTTCGCCGTCAATCCGGCCCCGCGGCCGAACTGACCCCCATGCCCCGTCCGCCGCCGGGTGACCACCGGCCCCGGCGGCGGACGGCACAACCCCCGCAAGAGAGAGAACGCCCATGTACCTGGAGAACTGCACGCGGTGCGGCCAGCCGCATCCCTGCTGGTGCATCCTCCCCGGCCACTCGCCCACCGCTCTCACCGCCGTGAGGTGACCCATGTCCTACACCGGAGCCGTCCCCGACACCGTGGGCCGCCCCCTCGACTGGCAGGCGGATGCCCTGTGCCGCTCGAAGGACCCCGAGCTGTTCTTCGACGGGTCGCGCGAGACCGAGGCGAAGGAGGTCTGCCACGCCTGCCCCGTTCTGGCCGACTGCCGGAACTTGGTGATGGACACCGAACGCGGCTGGAACCTCTACCTGCGGGCAGGCATAGTCGCCGAACTCACCCCCAGTGAGCGGGTGGCCGCCGACCCGGCCGTCCCCAAGCCGCCTCTGGAACTCGCCGCCACGCCTGCCCAACCAGAGCGCGAGCATGGCAAGCGGTCCACGTACAAGGCGGGCTGCCGCTGCGAGTCCTGCACGGCCGCGAACCGCGAGTACGGGCAGGCCCGCAAGCTGCCGAAGTCGCCGGACATGCCGGAGCCTGCCAAGGGGCGCCGGGTGACGCCGTGTCCGTCGGTGGCCGCGTACAAGCGGCACGTGAAGGCAGGCGAGCCGATCGACGCTGGATGCCGCCAGGCTTACGCGCGGCATCGCGCGGCCCTGCGGTACGGGGAGCGGGACCGCAGCGTGTACCGGCTGTGGGTGAAGGGCCTGTCGGACCCCGAGATCGCCGAGCGACTCAGTGTCGGTGTCCGAGCCGTCCGCAATGCCCGCAAACGCATAGGCCTCATCCCCGACCTGCATGTGCGGAGAGCATCATGACGCGCAGCAGGTTCCCCTCGCTCGCTGCTGTCTTCGAGGGGAACTCCGAGCAGCTCGACGGCGGGCACGTCCTGTGGGCGGGCTACCGGGACTCCGCCAGCAACACGCCGCTGGTCTTCTACGCCGGGCAGAAGACCCCGGCTCCGAAGGTGTCGTTCCGCCTGCACTACGGGCGGGATCCGGTCGGCAAGCCGCTGCCGACGTGCGGCACGCAGGGCTGCATCGCTGGCGCCCACCTCGCCGACCGGCCCATGCGCGAGGCCAACGCCAGGGCCGACGCCGCCTACGACGCGATCTTCGGCGACCCGTCCACCAACGAACCCCCGCAAGGAACCTGATGCCACCCCTGCACATCGCCGCCCTGGCCGTCGGCCTGGCTGCCCTCATCGGCCTCGGTCTCGGTCTGCCCGACTCATGGTTCTGCGGCCTGGCGTCCCTGACCTGCCTGCTCGCAGCCGCCGGCGAGGCCTACCTGGAGCGGAAGCCGTTCGCGATCGCCTTCCTCGCAGTCGCCGCGGTCTTCGCAGTGCTCGCCGCCGCTGCCGTCCTCCGCGACGGCCACACCGGCAGGGGCGGCACCTCATGACTCTCCTCACCACACGCGACGTGCTGCTCGTCGGCGCGGCCGGCGGCCTCGCCATGCTGCTCGGCCTGGCCGCCTTCGTCGGCATCGGCCTCGCCCTGCACGCCGCCTGCACCCGCGCCGTCACCGCCTGGGACACCTGGCGCACCGGACGCGAAGACCTCAAGACGTGCCGCGCCATCGACGCGCGCGGCACCACCACCGAACCCGACAGGGAGCCGTGATGGCCAATCGAGCACAGGCCACGCCCGGCGCGCGCTTCGGCCGACTGACAGTCGTCGGTGAGCCCACGCGCGGAGCGAACTCCCGCATCGAAGTGCGCTGTGACTGCGGCAGCGAGAAGACCATCGCCCTCCGCGCACTCGGCACGACCACGAACTCCTGCGGATGCCTCGGCAAGGAGACCGCGTCGGCACGCGCGCGCAAACACGGAAAGCGCGACACCCCCGAGTACCGGATCTGGCAGGGCATGAAGTGGCGCTGCCTGAACCCGAACTACAAGCCGTACCCGAGGTACGGCGGGCGCGGCATCAAGGTCTGTGACCGCTGGATCGACTCCTTCGAGGCCTTCCTCGCCGACGTCGGGCCACGCCCCTCCCCGAAGCACACGCTTGACCGCCTCGACAACGACGGCAACTACGAGCCCGGCAACGTCGCGTGGCGCACGTACAAGGAGCAGGCCCAAAACAAGCGCCCGCAGCTCCGCGACACCTGCGTCCATGGCCATCCCCGCACGCCGGAAAACGTCCGCGTTCGACCGGACGGCGGCCGTACGTGCCGGGTCTGCGACAAAGAGCGCCAGCAGGCCAGGCGCGATGCGAAATCCGCCGCAGACAACACCACCCACCAGCCGAAGGAATAGCCCGTGCACGCCCACATATCTACCTACGGCATAGCCGTCGGCAGCCTGCTGCTCGCCAAGCTGCTGCTGTCCCTGCCGCTGCGCCGCAGACCCCCGGCCGCCTTCCGTGACGGGGCGCCCCTCACCGTGCACGCGGTCATCACCGTCTACAACGAGACACCCGAGATGTTGCGCCGCTGCCTGCGCTCCCTGATCGGCCAGACCCGCCGGCCCCACTCGGTCACGGTCATCGACGACTGCTCCAAGACGGACCATGCCGCGCAGGTGGTCGGCGAATTGCGGCACCGGTTCGCCACGGCCGGGGTCGATCTGGAGCTGATCCGCTTCCCCGTCAACAAGGGGAAGCGGCACGGCCTGGCCGCCGGGTTCGATGCCCAGCCGGGCGCGGACGTGTACCTGTGCATCGACTCCGACACGGTCCTGGATCAGAAGGCGGTCGCTGAGCTGCTGCGGCCGTTCGCCCACCGCCGCGTCATGTGCGTCACCGGGTTGCTGCTCGCCCACAACCGGGCCACGAACCTACTCACCCGCCTGATCGACATGCGGTACGTCAACGCGTTCCTCGGTGAGCGCGTCGCATACTCCCGGCTCGGCTCAGTGCTGTGCGCGTGCGGCTCGCTCGTGGCCTATCGCGGGTGGGTGGCGCGCAAGCACCTGGACGACTTCCTCTCGCAGACCTTCCTCGGGAAGCCCGCGACGTTCGGCGACGACCGGCGCCTGACCTACTACTGCCTCACCGAGGGCAAGTCCCTGATCCAGCCTGCCGCCGTCGGCCGCACCGACGTGCCGGACCGCCTCGGCCACTACGCCCGACAGCAGATCCGATGGGGGAAGTCGTTCTTCCGCGAGGGCCTACTGCTCGCCGCCCAGCTCCGGTACATGGGCCGCGCGTTCTGGTGGCTCAACCTGGTAGAGCTGGTCACCTGGCTCGCCTTCACCGCGGCCCTCATGACCGCTCTGGTCGTGGTGGCTGTCCACCCGGCGGCCTGGACGATCCTCGCCGGGTACGTCGCCGTCGTGTGTGCCATGGCGTGGCTGCGCTCGATCCACTACCTGCGCCGCGCGCCGGGGGTCCCGCCCGCTGACCGGCTGCTGACGTTCGCCGCTGCGCCGTTGTACGCGCTCCTCAACCTGGCGATGCTGCTGCCGCTGCGCCTGTATTCGCTGGCCACCCTGTACCGCACCGGGTGGGGCACCCGCCAGCACGGCGCCGAAGTCGCCCTCGACAGCCCGGCCGCCGTGCTGCCGGACGACGACACGGTGCAGTTGCCCCGGATCCCCGTGGCGAAGCTGCTCGATCCCGAGACCGAGACGACGCTCACCCTGCCCATCCCGCGCCAGCGCACCGCCTCCCCCTTGTCCGAAGGAACCCCGCGATGATCGAGAACACGTCCGAGAACATGAAGGACCCGGCCAACGCACTCCTCATGCTCGCCGCGTCCATGGGCCCCGGCGGCAGCGACCAGGCCATCGCCGAGCAGGAGCGCGCGGGCCAGACGCAGCTCGTCAACTCCGACAGGCTTCCGGCTCAGATCGAAGATCACACCGGCAGCGACGGCCAGACCGCGTTCGAAGCTCTCGGCTTCACCTTCGGCAAGCCCGACGCCAGGGACCCGCTGTTCCGCCCAGCGACCCTCCCCGAGGGCTGGAAGCGCGAGGCATCCGACCACGACATGTGGTCGTACCTCGTCGACCAGTTGGGCCGCCGCCGCGTCGCCATCTTCTACAAGGCCGCCTTCTACGACCGGCGCGCGTTCATGAGCCTCAACACGCTGTTCGGCTACGTGACCGAGTGCGTGCGCCAAGGCAAGGACATCGTCACCGACGACGAATGGGCCACCCGGACCGCGGTTGCCGCCGAGTTGCGCAGGGCTGTCGAGCGCGAGCAGGAGAGTGTGAACAGCTGGATGGCCATCGGCGAACGCGGCGGCATGGACGACTCCATCCGGAAGTACGTCGCCGAGCACTGTGCTTACCGGGACAAGTTCGCCGCCCTCGCCGCCCGCTTCGAGGCGGTGACCGAGGCGTGAGCGAACCGATCACCTTCGGCCGCCCGTTCGTGCTCCGTAGAGATCGTGATCTGAGCGGCGTGTCCGGGACCGGCATCATCGCCGACGGCATCCTGTTCCCGGATGGGCAGGCCGCGATCCATTGGCGCGGGAAGTGGGCGCTGACCACGCCGCACCCCAGCATGGAATCGATCACCGACATCCACGACCACGGTGGCCAAGGCGACCTGCACGTCATCTGGGCAGACGAAGACACCATCCCGGTGGCTGACCACCTGGACGCCGCCGAGCGGGCGCAGCAGGAGATCGAGCGGCTCCGCGGAGTCGCCGGTCGGGCCTACCTGCTCGCCGACCGCTGGGAAGCCGCACACGGGGCCTCGCAGTTCCTCGTGCGGGTGGCCGGCGCCGAGCTGCGCGACGTCCTCAACGACGACCAGGCCGATGCGCCGGCAGCCGCTGACACGATGGCGCCCGCCACGACGTGCAGCGCCCGCTACACCGGGGTGCTCCCGGTGGGCGACTGCATCCGCGCCGCCGGACACATCCCCGTCACCGACCACACCGACGACCGCGGGCGCAGCTGGGGAGACCGCTTGGCCGAGTACCCCGTCGACAACGGTAGAGCCCTGTCACCGCCCGACGGAGGCATCGCCGAGGACGGCCTGAGACGGCGGTGCGAAGAGCTGCAAGCCCGCCTGGGCGATGCCGAGGACCGCGTCCACACCGCCGTACGGAACGCCGAAGAAGCCGACCGGTTCCGTGCGGAGGAGCAGCGCGACCGCGACCAGCACGCCGCCGTACTCCGCGAAGTCCTCGGCAGCTTCCGGCAGGTCAGCAACGAGGGCGTGACGCACGAGGGGGAGATCCTCGGGTTCGTCGGCCCGACGGTGACGCCGGAGGACTACGCCCGGTGGTGCACCACCGTCGCGCCGACCGTCGAGCGCCCGTGGTGGGAGACGGTGGCCGAGTTGCGCGCCGAACTTCAGCGGTATACGGAAGCCGAGAGCGCGGACGCTGCGGCCGGGTCGTACGCCGGTCGCGCCGAGCAGGCCGAGGCCGCCATCGAGCGCGTGCGCGGTGTCGTAGCCGATGCGCGGAAGTGGGCCCTGCCCGGGAGCCAGCTCGCCTCGTACGTCAAGAAGACCGAGGAAGCGCTCAGCGACACCCGGCTCGGCGCCACCGACAGCCAGGCGTGCCCGTACTGCACTGGCGGCCCGCAGTTCCTCCGCAGCGAACTCGGCGCCCACGTCGAGGACAAGCACGCCCGTGTCCTGGCCGCGCTCGCCAGCGGCGGAAGCCTCGACGAGCAACTCGCCGCCCCCGAGACCCGCTGCACCCTCCCGCACGAGATGGAGGCCTGAACCCGTGAACCCCATCGTCCGCCGTATCGGCAGTACACCCGCCGAGCGAGGGTCCACCAGCAGCGCCACCTGCCCGGACGTCCTCGAACTTCGCTCCGGCGACTTCATGGTCATCGGCAACGTGCCAGGCGTCCCCAACATCACCGCGGCCGAGCTGCGGGAGCACGGCGCCAACGTCGGCCCCGGTGAGCAGGCCGTGATCGTGCCCCGGAAGTGCATGCTCGACGCCGCCCGCGACCTCACCGGGAAGTCCACGTCCCCGGTTGACGACCTCCGTGCCGCCGCCACGTTGCTCGCCGACAGCCCGGCCGCCGTACAGGCCATGTACGAGGGGCTGCACGGCGCCCTGTGCCGTGCACAGGACCCGGAGTGCGACCAGGTCGCGCCTCTGTTCCGGGACGCCATCCGCGCCGGGCTCCTCAACGCCCAGACCGCCACCCTGACCGCCGACGACCAGCCCCGGGAACACCCGTGATCTGCCGCCCATGCCGAGACGCCGCCGACGGCGTACCTGGCGCCCGTCACTGCGACGAGCCCGCCAACCCCGGCCGCGAGTCCTGGTCGTGCGCCTGCCAGCACCGGCCGCCCGCACTCCGCACCGACACCCCGAAGGAGGCCTGACCATGGCTGACCTCGACAAGCCGTGCCCGCACGAGAACTTCGACGCCTTCGTGGAGGTCAACCGGGTCACCGCGTCCGACAGCGACCCCACGGTGGTGGGCTACCACGCCGACATCAAGGTCAACTGCCACGACTGCGACGAGCCGTTCCGCTGGATCGGTGTACCGGCAGGTTCGTCGCCCCGGCAGCCGATGTGCAGCGTCGACGAGACCGAGCTGCGCGCCCCGCTCCGCCCGGCATCCGCCGATCCGGACTTCGGTCTCGGCCTGCCCGGCTTCGCCGTCACGTACAGGGGGGCCTGAGCATGGCGCAGCGCATCAAGGCCGCGTCGGTGCAGCGGCTCCTCATCGACAAGGGCCACGAGTTCAGCGAGTTCGAGGCAGGGGAGTGGGATCCCGGGTTCCGCGTAGCCCAAGCCGGACGCCGTGGGGTGCACGTCTTCTACGACGGGCCCGGCGAAGCCGACCAACTGGAGGCCATCACCACCGAGCTGCGCGCCGCCGGGTACCACGTCGTGCCAACGCAGCAGGAGCGCGGCGGGCGCCGGCGCCTGGAGGTGACCAGGCCGTGAGGGGCTCACGTTCGCCCGATGCACTCTTCGAGCTCTCCGACCTGGACCTGGCCAAGCCGGCGGCGGTCTACGCCGTGCACTGCTTCTTCAACTGTCCGCACGTCGTCCGCGAGGCGACCCCCGATGCTGCCGCTAGCGCCATGGAACAGCACTACGGCGAGCGGCACAGCGCCGACATACGGCGAGTGCTCACAGAAGATCCTCCTTCGCCCACCGATCCACCACAACGTAGAAGGCGCCGCCGATGACCACCCCGATCGAAGAGCTGCGGGTCGCTGCTGCCCGGCTGCGGGACAGCCGGAACTGCGAAGGCTTCCAGGTCGCCTGTCCGTCCCGTGAGCTGCTGGAGATGATCCGCGTCCTGCTGCGCGCCCGGGAGCCCCTCGCCGAGTTCCTGGACGTCGAGGCCGACGTCGCCGCGGAGATGAAGCGGCAGACCCCGGCCATGACCGACGAGCAGCTCGCCGCGTCCGTCCATGGCGCCCTGACCATCGCCCGCGCCATCAACGGGGCGACCGAACCCGGCCCCGGCCAGGACGGCCACATCGAGGACCAGCGGAGCGGGCGCGCCCTCTACGACCGGCTGATGCGCATGGCAGGTGAGACGCCGTGACCACGCTCGCCCCCGAGCCGACGGTGACCGCCAACGGCCACGGTGAAGACCTGTCGCACGCGGTGTGCGACTGCGACGAGGACACCGCGCTCTGCGGCACCGATGTGACTGGCGTGCCGTGGGCGACCGACGGCGAGGAGCCGCCCAGTCCCTGTGTCGTGTGCCTCGACCTCGCCGACCAGCCATGTCCGAGGTGCGGCCAATGACCAGCCAGAACGAAGGATCCACCATGCAGCCCGCCTTCACCCGCGGCTTCCGCCTGCACCACAACGGCCAGATCCTCGACGGCGCCGAGTTCCCCTCCGGACGCGCGGTCATCGTCGATGACCCGGAGTACGGGCTCGCATCTGGCGCGACGTCTCTGGAAGAGCTGCTGAAGGGCTACCACGGCGCCCGCGTCGAATGGCCCGGCGACCAACTCGTGCCCACCGCCCTGCTGCTCGACCTGGTGAACATCGCCGCGCGGGTCTCCGTCCTGGACAGGGCACGCCCGGCAGGTGCGGGTGCCCGCGCCGTGCTCGGCCAGCTCACCAAATACCTCGGCTACGACGTCGCCGAGCGTGCAGCCGAGCAGGACGCCGCGCGGGCCCTCGCACGGGGCGAGACGCACCTGTGAGCGACCACCCCCTCGACGAGCTCGGCGACCGCCCCACCGTCCTGGAGGCGGTGCTCGCGCTCGTCGACATCGACCACCGCGACCGCTACGGCCCCGAGAACGCCGTCGAGCCCTGGTACCCCAGCCCGACGCTCCTCATCGACCACATCTACCCGAACTGCCCCGGCCTGCGCCGTGCCCTGCCTGCTGGCGAGCAGCCCAAGCCGGGCCTCGGCGTCCTCTACCCAGACGCTGGCGACGTGTGCGGCCTCTGCGTGCGCTGGTGGCGAGCACGACGAAGCAAGGAGAACACCGATGGACGCTGAGCATCGTGTCATCACGATCGACCGGGTCGAGTGGGTGCTGAAGAGCCCCGCGCACTACACCGAGGTGGAGAAGGCGGTGGCGGTTGCCGAGAACCGGCGCGCTGCTGCCGCTGCGCGCGGCACTCGTACCGGAGACGTCTTCATCAGCGCAGCGGACGACGAGGTGATCGTCAGCTTCGAGACTGAGCGGCCGGCGGAGGTGACCGATGCCTGAGCCGTACTGGCAAGACACCGACGCCGGCCTGCAGCTGTACGTCGGCGACATGCGGGAGGTGCTGCCCGCCCTCGGCCTGCAGGCCGACTGCATCGTCACCGACCCGCCCTATGCCGAGACGAGCCTGGCATGGGACCGCTGGCCCGACGGCTGGCCCGCCCTCGCCGCCACCGTCGCCAACTCGATGTGGTGCTTCGGCTCGATGCGCATGTTCCTCGACCGCGCCCACGAGTTCGAGGGATGGAAGCTCTCCCAAGACCTCGTCTGGGAGAAGCACAACGGCACCAGCTTCGCCACAGACCGCTTCAAACGCGTCCACGAGATCGCCACCCACTGGTACCGCGGCGACTGGGGGGCCGTGCACCACGACACTCCGCGCGCCGCGTACACGGGCCCCGACAAGCACACCCGCGCCTACGGAAACCGCGGCAAGCACTACGGCGAGATCGGCGCCTACATGTACGAGGATGACGGCACGCGCCTCATGCGGTCCGTGCTGCGGATCAAGTCCGTGCGCGGCGGCCTGCACCCGACGGAGAAGCCGCTCTCTCTGCTGGAGCACATGGTCACCTACGCCTGCCCGCCCGGCGGTCTCGTCGTCGACCCGTTCGCCGGATCCGGCAGCACGCTCGACGCGGCCCGCCAGACCGGCCGGTGCGCCATCGGCATCGAGGCGAACGAGGAGTACGCGGAGCGTGCTGCCCGCCGTTTGTCAGCGCTCACCCTGCCAACGGAAGAGGCCGCCGGTGCAGACGCTTGACGAGCTCGTACGCGACCTGCTCGACCGATGGGACGGCGATGAGAAGCATCCCGGTGACGGCGGCCCCGGCCTCATCACGCGGCTGGACGACCTCACCCTGCGTACCCGGCAGCCGCGCGTGGCCGGGGGAGGGGCCGCGCCCGGGTCCCGGCCGCCGGCCTCCCTGGACGCTGTGCACTGGTCCACGGCGATCAAGGCGCAGGCGAGGATCCTCGACATGGAACTGCGGGCCTCCAGTCACATGCAGCAGTGGGACCGGGCCCTGCGCGCGATCCCGCCGGGCGCTGAGGCTGCGGGCCGAGTGGCGGAGGTGGCGTCGACCGTGGGCGGCTGGCACTCCGTGTGCCGTACCGTCCTAGGCCTTCAGGAGCCCGCCCGCGAGATGCGGCACGTCCTGTGCCTCGTGTGCGAGCAGCGGTCCATCAAGACGCGCCCGGCGTCGGAGGGCGAGCGGTCGCGGGCGTGGTGCACCAACCCGGACTGCGTGGACGAGGACACCGGGCGGCCCGCCCGCTACGAGGGCGACCGCCTGTCCCTGCTCACGGAGAACCGAGCCTCATGATCACTGAGACCCCAGTCGCACACGGCTACACCATGCGGGACCTGGACGCCCTCGCCCGCGCAGTCGTCTCCAACAACCGAGCATGGTGGCCTGCTGGCGACCGCGACGACCTGTACACCGCTGCATGGCACGGCATCGCCGAGCACCTGTGTGCGGCCGACGAGCGTCCGGTGCGCCGCGATCTGCTCGAAGCAGGCCGCCAGGCGCTCGCCAGGGACGTGAAGGAGACGATGCAGTTCCACGGAGCGCGCCGGGACTCCACCAACAACGGGGCCCGGTACGCCATGTACTGGCAGTGGGCCGGGCGCGTCACACCGAGCCCCGAGGCCGGAATCGTGGAACGCACTGCTCTGGCGCAGATTCTCGCCGCACTGACCCCGCGCCAGCGGCAGGCTTTCACCGCGCTGGCCACGCTCGGGGACTACGTGGAGGCCGCGCGCCTGCTCGACATCGAGGCCCAGACTTTCCGCTCGCTGCTCGGACGGGCTCGTGGGGCGTTCCGCGAGCTGTGGCATGAGGGGGAGGCGCCCTCCGCGCACTGGGGCTGCGACCGTCGCGCTGGCGCCGTGCGCGGCACGGTCGGCAAGGGCGAGTCGGCTGTCTACAACCTCCGCCGCCGCCAGCGTGCCGCCGCGGCGAAGGCCGCGTCATGACGTCAGTCGTCGTCCTTGAGCCGACGCACGGTGGGCTCGCGAAGGCGCTCGATTCCCTCGGCGCGAGCAATGCGCCGGAAGGTCTCTCGGCTACGACCGGTCCACTCGGCGAGTTGGCTTACCGTCGCTCCGGCACGCATGTCCTCGATCGCGCGGGCGCGGACCAGAGGCCACAGCTCAGCCTCTTCCTCCTTCGCCTGCTTGAATCCAGCGAACACGCGCGCCGCCTCTGCGCTCACTTTCGGAAACGCGTGCTGCCGGTTGTGTCGGGGCCGCTCGTTCCAGATGGCGCGCTGCTCTTCGGCGAGTGCTTCGTCACGGGATGCGAACCACGTCAGCTCGCGGCGAGCAACCTGCGGCCACCATTCCTTGTCGCTGGCGTGGGCGCTCCAGCGGGTGGCGATGTTGCCGGTCACTCCGATATACAGCAGCTCGCCGTCGGTGTCGTAGAGGCGGTAGAGGGCCGTCCAGCCGTTCACTCGCCGGCCTCTTCACGCTCTCGCGACTCGCGCGCCCGACGGGCTTCCAGTACGACCTTCCGAGTCGGCCGCGGGGGCAGTTCGGCACCCGGCTCGCGCAGATACCAATCGATCAGTTCACGGATGACGGCTGCGCGCTCAGTCCCGAGGCTCTTCGCCGCGGCGTCGAAGTCGTACCACTTCTCGCCGATGCGGATCTGGCGAGCGGGGGTCTTCGGCACGTTCGGCATGAGCGCACCGTACCGAGGTGTAGCTACGGGCTTCAATGGAACCTCCTCGGGGTGTAGCTACAGAAATCATGGTCCACCCTCTTGCGGTGTAGCTACACCAGACTGTATGGTGTAGCTACACCGCAAGTCAAGGGGGCCGCCATGAACGCACAGCTCAGCCGCAGGATCACGGTCGCCGAGTACCTCGTGCAGCGCGGTCTCCCGGCTGGCTGGCGCTACGGGTCGTGGCTTGGCCGAGTGGCGGCGGAGATCTACCGCGACACCTATAGGCGCGAGCCCGGCAAGGCGTTCCGGTTCATCAACGGCCGGTTCCGTCGCGTCATGGCCTACCGCCCGGCTGAGCGGCACGTGCTGAGCGAGGCATGGGACGCCTACGGCCGCTACGCAGAGGACCGTTCCGCCCCGGTCGTCCGGCCCGTCCGCGTTCCGGCGCCGCAGCTCACCAGCGTCGACGCGATGCGGTGGACCCCGACGCCCAGCCCCGTCCGCAGCCACCCGTAACCGCCCGCCCCGGAAGGGGGAGACATGTCCGACACCCTGATCCGCTCTCTCGACCTGATCGAGCCGGGCGACCTGGTCATCTACCACGGCACGATCACCGACCTGCACGGCCTGTGGCTGGCCGTCCCCTGCCCGTGCCGGATCTGCCGGGCCGTCGACGCGCTTGGCCTGGTCGACCTCCGCTTCGCGCTGGTCGACCCGTGGGGCGAGCGTTCCGGCCCGTACCACGCCCGCCGCGAGTCCATCACCCGCTCGGCCGCCTGCGGCTGACACCTGATCAACCCCGGAGGGGACACCATGACCATCACCGACGTGAACACCGCGTTCGCCAACGAGAAGACCGCTCAGATCGAGGCCGTCCGCGACGTGGAGCGCAAGTTCCAGGCCCGCATCGACCGGGGCGAGATCCGCATGATCGGCGGCAACCGGTACAAGGTCCTCACCGGCTACGACCGGGGCGAAGTCTTCACCGTCTCCCGCAACACCCAGGGCCAGATCGAGCAGATCATCGCCAACCACGGCCTCGACTCCCGCGCGGACGGCACGATCGCCCTGTACGCGTCCTCGCCCGCATGGCACGGCCTCGGCCAGATCATCCCCGGCGGCACCACCGACATCGACGAGGTCCTCGGCCTGTCCGGCCTGGACTTCGACGTGGACACCGTCCCCGCGCTGTACCGGTGGGATGGGGAACTGCGCGAGCACACCGACCAGTTCCACACCGTGCGCACCGACACCGGCGCCGCCCTCGGAGCCGTCGGCCGGAAGTACCAGCCGATCCAGAACCGGCAGGGCTTCGAGTTCCTCCAGGAGCTGGTGGGCCGCTACGACGTGGTGTGGGAGTCGGCCGGGCTGCTCCGCGGCGGGAAGCGCGTGTTCATCGCCATCCGCCTCCCGCAGACCGTCACCGTGGACGCCGACGGCATCAACGACATCGTCGTCCCGTACGTGGCCGTGATGAACGACCACTCCGGCAACGGACAGTTCCAGTGCGTTGTCACCCCCTGGCGGCCCGTGTGCGCCAACACGGAGCGCTTCGCCGTCCGCGACGCCGTGACCCGGTGGGCGGTCCGCCACACCGCCGGAGCCACCTCGGAGATCAAGGAAGCCCGCCGCACCCTCGGCCTGTCCGTGAAGTACTTCGAGCGGTTCGCCGACGAAGAGACCGCGCTGGCCCGCACGGACATCGCCGTCGCCGACTTCCACCAAGTGATTGGCGACCTGTGGCCCCTCGACGACGACGCCTCCGACACGAAGAAGACCAACTTCGCCGCCAGGTCCGGCACCCTCGACGAGATGTTCCGTGCCGAGTCCGAGCGGGTGGGCCGCACCGCGTACGCGGCCGAACGCGCCATCACCGGCTACCTCGACCACGTCGCCCCCCGCCGCCCCCCGAAGTCGATGACGGAAGAGGTCTTCCGCGCGACCGCCGTCATGGAAGGCGCCGACGACGAGATCAAGACCAAGGCCCACAAGCGGCTGCTGACGCTCCGCACCCGCTGACCCCCCAGACCGGCGGCCGGTGACTCCCCCCTCCGGCCGCCACCCAGGGCCGCGCCCCGCCCTCCCCTCGAACGGGGCGCGGCCCGCACCACAACTCAACATCTTGGCGCCGTACCTCAGTTGGTAGAGGGCTGGTCTTATAAGCCACGAAGTCACGGGTTCGAGCCCCGTCGGCGCCACTCCATAGGCTCAACCGAAGGAGCCCGCCGTGCGCTACGACATGTACATCGAGAAGACCCCCGAGGGCGAGGCTGCCGAGGATGGCGACGCCTCGTACTTCCGCCTCAACATCTGGGGCATGTCCCGCTACCGGGAGATCATGCATCAGCTCGGAATGGTGGCCACTGACTACGCGCGCCCGCCGTGGCCGGAGAAGCCGGACAGCATCGTCTGGGACGACGTGTCGGCCGTGCGCTACCCCGACGACTACGAGGGCAACCAGCCGGTCAAGCCGGAGGCGGTCACCTTCGCGAAGACGATCGATACGCACCTCGCCTGGCACCCCGACCCGCCGTTCGGCATGGCGCTGCACAAGTTCGGCTCCAACGACGGCTGGCTGGTCACCCCTGAGGAGATCGCCGCCGCCCTGGAGGCGTACCGCGCCCACAGCGGCGACGAGGCGAAGGTGATCGTAGGCGCGGACCGGCTCGACTACTGGCTCAAGTGGATTGCCTACCTGGAGCGCGCCCAGCATCGCGGCGGCTTCCGCGTCCACTGACCCCACCGAACCGCCCGGCGGCCGGACGCGCGACCCTTCCGGGCCGCTTCCCGCCGCCGGGCCCCACACCGGAGAACCCGCCATGCCGAAGCCCCGCCGTTCCCGAGCGGTCCGACCGCCTGCCCGCGCAGCAGCCCTGCCGCGCCACGGCGGACTGGCCGTCCCATGGATCACCGGCTGGTTCGACGGACGGCCCTACTTCGGCGTCAACTTCCCCCTCCGTCGCATCCAGGCCATCACCCACAGGCTGTGCCAGTTCTGCCGTCAGCCGCTGGGACGCCGCATCGGGCTGGTCGTCCGGCCCGCCGACAGCGCCGTCGGATACGTCGACGAGCCCGGCATGCACCCCGAGTGCCTGGACTACGCCGTCGCCGTCTGCCCGATGCTGAACGGCGCCATGGACCGGTACCGGCCGGGCCCGCCCTCTGCCGTGGCTGGCCTGCTCGCCTCGACACCGGCGCGTGCCGGGAAGCACGCCGAAGCGTACGAAGCCTGGTACATCACCCCGTCCGGCTACGAGATCGCGTACGGCCCTGACGGCACGGTCCTCGGTATCAGCCTCGACGTGCCCGTGCTGATGAAGAAGCCCGTCCGCGCTGCGGCTCGCCCTCGCCTTCCCGAAGAGGACGCAGCGCTGCTCCGCGCGGTCCTCGACCTGGAATCGACAGACCGCCATGAGTGACACCACCTGCCACCACGTGATCGCCCATTGGGTGACCGACGACGACCGGCAGCAGATCAACGACGCCATCGCCTACGCCCGCGAGGTCGGCGACCTTCAGGCCCTGCCCCTGCTGCTGGCCCGGCTCACCCAGCCCTGCGAGGCACGCGACACCTACCGCGCACAGAAAGAAGGATCATGACCACACCCGCCCGCACCATGAGCCAGGCCGGCGACCTCGTCCGCGCCTTCAACCACGACACGATCAGCACCGGGACGGATTGGCGATTCCCGCCCCACGCGTACGACGCGATCGGCTCCCTCGCCTACCTGGTGCGCATGCTCCCGCAGGCCCTGGAGCAGACGGCCCGTCCGGTGGAGCACACCCACGAGCAGGGACGGGTCACCGACGACGGCGGCGACCCGGACAAGGCCGTCGCCGAGCTGCGCGCAGTCACAGCAGAGGCCGTCCACCTCGCCCGGCTCTTGTCGGCCGCCGTTGACCGCATGCACTCCGCGGCCTCTCCGCTCGGTCTCGACACCCGCGGCCTTCCCGAGTTCGAGGACTGAGCGATGAGCGCCACTCAGGAGAACTCTCCGCGCCGCGTGGACTGCCCGCCGCCCCCGCTCGGCTGCGCCGCATCCGCTGGCGAACCGTGCATGAGCCACGGCGGCACCCGGGTCCGCCACAACTTCCACCAGGTCCGCACCAAGGCATGGGAGGCCGCACGGTTCGCGGCGGTCCCGGCCGCGAAGCTGATCGCGGATGCCGCGCAGAACCGGACCATCGTCTCCGGCACGCGTGCGGCTGAGCTGCTCGCCGAACACGGCTACTCCAGCGAGGCCACCCGGATCCGCAGCGAGGTGAAGGCCCGCAACGGGCTGCTGTCCGCCAAGCAGGCCGCCGCGCTCATCCTCGACGAAGCCGAAGGCGGTGACAGTCGGTGAGCGCCCTGGAGTCCCTGACGGAGGTGCTCGGCGAGTCCGGCTGCGGCGACAACTCCGAGCGGTACGCCCGCGAGCTGCTGGCCGAGGAGCGCCGCGAGTGGTCGGCGAAGATCCGCGAGGTCGGCACCGCGAAGGGCTGGTCGACGTGGGCCGCCGCCTTCCTGGACCCCGACTTGGAGTTCGTCGACACCGGGATGCCGTCGACCGCGACCATCGTCGCCGAGCTGCGCCGCCTCGACCGCCTCGCCGTCCTGCGCGAGGTCGACGAGCGGCTGGCCGCGATGGAGCTGCCCGAGTATCTGAAGGGCACGCTCAACGCCGGGTCGTACGCGGATGCGTGGCGTCGATGCAGGGCAGTTGTCCAGGCTCTGATCGAGGCCTGTGGGGAGAAGGGCACCAGCGGTGGGCACGAGCCGGCCGAGGACGAGTCCACTCCCAATGAGCCACAGGCGCTTCCGCTGTCCGGGCCGATCTGCTCGCAGGCTGAGGCCCGGTCGGCTGGCTTGGACGTCGCGCCGTCGGTGGAAGAGCTGAACGCGATGGCTGAGTCCGTCGTCGCGCTGGGTGATCCGCTGTCGGCGGAGGTGAGTCTGGCTCAGGCGGTGCCGCTGCTGGGTGCTGCGGTTACGAGGCTGCGCGCTCGCGTGGCCGAGCTGGAGGCGGGGCTGCGCATCGGGGCGCCCTGGACATGTGGTGTGTGCGGCAACGCGAACCGTCGCGACGTGTGCGTGATCTGCGAGACCGACCGGCCCGACCCCAGCCAGGACACCGAGGGGGAGGGCTGATGGGCCGGCACCTGACAGCGGTCGCCTGGCTGGAGCGGCACTACGACGACCTGTTCGCCGAGCGCCAAGGCGTCGTGCTCGCCAGCGTCAGCGGCATGGGCGGGCTGAAGGTCATCAGCTACGCCCCCGACCCGTACGACGTGCGATTCGGCCGCGGGCCGCTGCTCTCCATCAAGCCCGACTATCGGGAAGACGCGTACGCGTTGCTGCAGGCGGCCTCGTGGCCCGATCCGGAGCCGCAAGACGATCTCGACGACCACGAGAGCCAGCTTGCGCCGTCGTACGCCACCAGCGACACGGAAGAGGGCCCGGCATGAGCCAGCCGCCCGCCATGACCGTCGACGTGCGCCGCGCCCTCGTGCGCCAGCTCATCGAGCAGGATCCGACACTCAGCGCCCGCAAGATCGCAGATCAGATCGGCGTCGGCAAGGACACCGTGCTCCGCGACCTGAAGGCCATCCGCCAGGCGCAGGAACAGCCTCCGCCGGATCCCGCCGCCACCGAGCCGCAGCACGCGCCGGATGCGCCCGCCCCCGAGGCCGCCCCTGCGCCACGCGATCCGTTCGACGAGCCACTGCGCCGCTGGCTCACCCCTGAGGCGCGCGCCGACCTCGCCCTGCTCATGGAGGCCGGCCACTCGCCCGGCTACGCGGTACGCCGAGGGCTGGAGGTCCTCGCCGTGGCCTACCGCGGCGCCTGGGAACGGGGCCTCTGCCCGCGCGGCACAGCCCCCGAGATCACCCACGTCAACGTCAGCCCGTGCAACCCGAGGGAGTCCCGGCCGTGATCGCATCGACGACCGTAGAGGCGGTCATGAGCGCGCTCACCGCCGAGTTGCGCTCGCGCACCGACTGGGATGAACAGCCCGCCCTGTTCACCATCCACCGGCAGGGCGCCACGGGCGTGCGCCTGTCACCCGTGCCGATCCCGGACGACGTATGGACCGCTATTGGCCACCCGCCCACAGCGGTCCTCGCAGTAGCCGGGCTGGCGCTTCGGCTGCCCCGGCACGATGACGGGTCGCACCTGCTCGTCATGCCGGGCGCCGGGCCGCTGATCGGCGCCGCGTTCCGGTACGAGGCGTACGCGATCACATCCGACTCGCCGCACCCCGCCGTGCAGGAGGCCGCCCGGCGCCGCAGAGCCGGCGGATCGACGCCGCGCTTCGAGCACATCCCCGGCCGGGTCGAACAGCGCTGCATGACGGCCGTGGATCTCGACGGCGGACGCTACATGGCCAGCAGCAACCGCATCGACGAGGCCAAGCCCGATGCGGCCGAACCGGTCGCCCACTACCTGGCGTTCGGCGACCCGAAGAGGGGCAGGCTGACCGGCAACGCCGTCGACGCCACCCTCCGCTTCCTCAACGCCATCAAGCCCGTGCCGAACGGAGCCTGAGCGGTGAGCGCGCCGCCGCAGCCCCGGCACCCCGTGCCCGACCACATTCCCGAGCACCTGCGCGAGGCCTTCGCCACCACCGCGGGCCGCGCGATCCCCGCTCACAGCCCGCATCAGCGGGGCGACGCCGTCCAGCTCCACGGCTTCGCCGGGGAGATGCCCGGCCACCGCCGTACCGGCTTCCGCGGCTGGGTCGTCGCCACCGTCGGCGCGACAATCCTCACCGGCATCACCACCGACGGCGAGGAATGGTGGGAGTACTGGGGACGCCTCAAGCCGGACGGCCAACCGGTCGACCTGTGGCGCTGGTGCACCTGCTGCAGCGACGAACGCCGCGAACTCCTACGCGCCCAGCACGCCAAGAAGCTTGCCCGCGGCGAGCAGCTCGACCTGTTCGGCACCGCACCTACCCGCCAGTACAAGTGACCGCCGCCCACCGACGGGAAAGAACGATCTTGAACCCCTGCGACGACTGCTCCGCCTCCTACTGCCCCGACTGCCGCACCCATTACTGCTGCGAACCGTGCCCGTGCGAGCGATCCCACAACTGCGCGTGCGAGTGCGCCGACCACGACAGGCGGATGACCTATGCCGACTGAACCCGCCGTGGCCGAGTACCTGTACGAACTCTGGGACGCCAACTGGGACGACGGCCCCCTCGGCAACTATCAGATCCTCGCCCATCCGATCACCAAGAAGACCAAGAAGCGGATCTACTTCACGTACCTCAACGGCCGGTCCGGGTTCGTAGACCGCCAGAAGATCGAGACCGACGGAGGGATCTACCACGGCTACACGCGGCGCCACCTGCACCTGGAGGCGCCGGAGATCCCCACCCGGCCGAAGCTGCCATCCCTGCCCAAGCTGCGCAAGGCCATGGCCGACGCACACCCGGACCGCGGCGGCACCAACGAGGCGTTCATCGCAGCCCGCCGGCGATACGAGCACGCCCGCAAGCGCGAGAGGACGAGCCCTTGACCCACCGCCCCGCCCGGCGCACTCCGCCACCCCAACAGGCCGACAGCAGCGGCGGGCCGTCGCCGGTCGACGTCCGGCTCATGGGCGACGACGCGGCCGTACACCAGCTGGTGGCCGCGCTCCATCAGGCCGCGGACTGCGGCCCCGCCAGCTACCGGCCCATGCGCGGCAGCGACGGCACCCGCGCCTACCTCACCGTCGTCGTACCCGCTGATCCTGCGGGAGGATGAGCCCCACGCCCGGACGTCACAGGAACGTCACACCCCTGCACAAGCCGCCCACCCGGCGACACAATGCCTCCACCATCACCATCACAGGGGGACACCGTGTCCGAGTACCGGGACATACAGACGGCCGTCAGAGTCGAGAAGTTCCGCATCTGGTTCGCCTGGGTGTGCGGCGGCTTCATCATGCTCGCCATCGCCCTCGCCACCCAGAACATCGCCGTCGTCAGCGTCATCACCCAGGTGCTGTTCGTCGCCGGCGGCATCGCCTTCACCATCACCGCCGTACGCATGACCAACGCCCTCAACCGCAAGGCCGCGACCAAACGCCGCGACATCCTCGGCGACGTGTAGCCGGGCGTACACGACGCAGCCGATACCCCCACACGTAGATCATTTCAAGAGGGACAGGACCAGTTCACCCATCCTTCCTTGCGTAACGCTGTGACCTGCTGTAACACTGATGCCAGTGCCACACGTGTCACCACACGCCACCAGCCCCCGCGCCCCGCACGGGGGCTGACGCACGCCCAGGAGGTGACATGGCCTCCCTGGTCCACGTCAGCCCCGCTGACCTGCTCGACCCCGACCAGGCCGCCGCATACGCCGGCGTCGAGCCCGTCACCATCCGGCAGTGGAAGCACCGCGGCCTCCTCGCCCCCGCCATCCCCGGAGACGGACACCGCACCCGCCACCTCTACGCCAAACCCGACCTCGACCGAGTCAAGCGCGACTTCGCACAGGCCAGGCAAGCGCGGGCCTGACAGGGAGTGACGCCATGGCCGGCAACCCCCGCAACGGGCGCCCCTACCGCCGCCTCGTCGACTGGCTCCGTGCCCAACGACTGCCCTGCTGGATCTGCGGCCACAACATCGGGTACGAGCTGGACGCCCGTCACCCGCTGTCGTTCACCCTCGACCACCAGGTGCCGCTGTCCCGCGGCGGTGACCTCCTCGACCCCGCCAACGCCCGCGCCGCACACCGCCGCTGCAACAGCGCACGCGGCAACCGCACGGCGCCCAAGCGGCCCGAGCGAACCTCACGAAGGTGGTGACCATGGCCGTACCAGCCCCCGCCATACCCTTCCTGCTGCGCCTCACAGACGGCCGGACGTGGGGAGCAGTCGAGTTCCCTGGCGGCTTCGTCTGCGTCTACCACCCCGACGAGTTCACGCTCTGCACCATCGCCACGTCGGTCGACGCCCTCGTCATGGACCGCACACCCGGCGACCCGCTACGCGGCGCCATCGTCGAGCAGTACGAACCGTCGCCCGGAGGTGGACCAGGTGGCGACTGACCGCCTCAACATCCCGGTCGCATGCCCAGTCTGTGAGGCACCAGTCAAGTTGCCCACGGCCACGCGCGACGAGCACGGACAGCAGGTCGTCGCCATCAGCGCCCGCCCGCTCGTCGACCACGTTCGGGAGCACCACAGCGTCACCGTCAGCCTGGACAACAGCGACGCCCGGTACGAACCGACGCGCCCGCTCGCGCCGCTGTACCCCGACGATGGCGGACCGGCCGACGGCGGGTGACGCATCGTGCTGTACGTCGTCACCGGCCCGCCAGCCGCAGGCAAGAGCAGCTGGATCCAGGCGCACGCCACAGCCCGTGACGTAGTCATTGACCTCGACCTCATCACCCGCGCACTCTCCGGCCCTGGCGCACCCAGCTGGAACCAGGATCCGATCCAGCTCCGCGTCGCCCACCGCGCACGGCACGCAGCCATGGACGAGGCATTCACCCTGTGTGACCAGGCCGACGTCTACCTGATCCACACCATGCCCAGCCCCAAGGCCCTCGCACGGTACAAGCGGCTCGGCGCTCGCCTCGTGGTCGTCGACCCAGGCCGAGACATCGTCATGCAGCGCATCGCAGCGATGCGATCAACAGACATGGAACGCGTCGCCACCCGCTGGTACAACGCCCGCGCCCGACTCCCACAGCCCACCATGCCGCAGGCCTCCCGCACCTGGTGACCCCCGGCCACCCCTGGTGCACCCCGCAGCATCACCACCGGTGACAACAGCCCGACGACCGCCCACAACGTCACCACGAGCATGATCAACGGGGAGAGAGTGGGTCCAAACTTCGGGCCGAACCCGGGCGACCCAAACGCCCTTGTCGTCCGGTTTTTTGCGCGGCCATTTTGAAAGATCATTTCGCGCGAACTCGGTTCGGGCCTCCAAGTTGGCCGTCACCCTGCGTGACATAACGCTGAGTGATGGCCGCTAATCCACCCGAACCAAGATCACACCACATAAGGCGCCTGCCGCTTGATCACGGCGGGAAGGAAGGCCCGAGTCTCCCGGCTCGGGCCTTCCGCATTTCCGGGAGACCTCGATGACGACTCGAACGTATCGGTGCGTGGACTGCGGTGCCGCTGGGGAACGGCCCCCGACTGGGCGCAAGCGGCGTAGGTGCAACGAATGCGCACAGGCTCGGAGCCATCACGCCAGCGTCCGCGCCTGCATCGGCTGCGGAGAACCCATGCCCCTGGGGTGTGGGACGACCTACTGCTCGGCTGCATGTCGCCCAAAGCGGCGGGAGACCCGGACGGCAGCCGAGATGGCTCAAGCGCTCTCTCCGGAGGCGCGCGAGCGTCAGCGCCTGTACTGGCAGGAGAAGAACCGGCGGCGCAGGGCTGCGAAGCGTGGCGGTGCGTCGGAGCCGTACACGCTGGTGGAGATAGCGGCCCGGGATCGGGCTCGCTGTGGGCTGTGCGGTGGACGTGTGGCGATGAAGCGGGTAGCCCCGCACCCGAAGGCTCCGACGATCGACCATGTCGTGCCGGTCGCCGAGGGCGGGGACGACACTCGGGCGAATGTGCAGCTGGCTCACTTCCGCTGTAACAGCGCGAAGGGTGCGCGGGGTTCGCAGCAGCTTGCGCTGATCGGCTGAGGCCGGAGGTGATCATGAGCGTTGCCGACAAGATCGCGACCGAGCTCGAAGATCTTCACGCCGACGAGACGTCGCCCGGAATGGCAGCCGTCGCCCGCGCTCTCGCCCGGTCGATCGACGAGACGGACGCGTTGACCGCGAGAGCGGTTGGCGCCGACAAACTCCGCTCGATCATGGCCGACCTGCGCAAGCTCGCCCCGGTCGAGTCGAAGGGGGACGCGGTCGATGACATTGCTGAGCAGCGAGCGAAGCGCCGAGCAGCTGCCCGCGAGCAGTCCACCGGCTGACGGGCAGGTCTACGGCTGGCAGGCACCGCCGATCGAGACGGCACCGCCGTGGGTGTCGAGCGCCGGGCAGGAGGCCATCGACCTTGCCGCGCGGGCCGGGCTGAAGCTGGACCCGTGGCAGCAGCACATCCTGCGCGTTGGCATGGGGGAGAAGCCGGACGGACAGTGGTCCGCCTCCGAGGTCTGCGTCAACGTCCCGCGCCAGAACGGCAAAGGCGCGGTCATCGAAGCCCGTGTGCTGTGGGGCCTGTTCGTGGGCGGCGAGCAGGGGATCCTGGTCAGCGCGCACGAGTTCAAGACCACGATGAACACGATGAAACGCATCGAGCGTCTCATCCGTGGGTGCCCTGACCTGCACAAACGGGTACGTCACTACCACAAGACGGTAGGCCGCGAGGGCATCGAGCTCTACGACGGGCGCGAGCTGCGCTACGTCGCCCGCTCGCGCGGCTCGGGCCGTGGGTTCACCGCGGACTGCGTCATCTTCGACGAGTGCATGATCCTCGGCGACGACGCCATGGCCGCGCTCGCACCGACGACGGACGCCGTCGACAACAGCGTGTTGTGGTTCCTGGGCAGCGCAGGTCTCGGATCGCCTTCGCAGCAGCTGGGCCGCCTGCGCCGGCGGGCCCTGGCCGCGCTGGAGAGCGGCACACCGGATCCGGTGCTGGCTTACCTGGAGTGGTCCATCACCCCGCACCTGGACGAATGCCCCCGCGGCTGCACCGAGCACGACGCTGTCGACTCCGTGGCCTCGTTGCTGAAGTCGAACCCGGGCGTCGGCTACCGGCTGCAGGTCGAGAAGTGCATGCACCGGAGGCTGACGATGGGCGATGCCCTGTATGCCCGTGAGCGGCTCGGCGTGGGCGACTACCCGTCCGATGTGGCGGACACGTGGCAGGTCATCGGTGAGGACGCGTGGCGGGCGCTGGCGGATGCGGAGTCGTCTCCGTCGGATCCGGTGGCGTTCGCGATCGACATGACGCCTGAGCGCAGTCATGCGGCGATCGGCGTGGCCGGGGAGTGGCGGGGCGGCACGCACGTCGAGGTCGTCGACCACCGGCCTGGTACGGGCTGGATCCTCGACCGGGCCGCCGAGCTGCACGAGAAGTGGAAGCCGCGGTGTTGGGTCATCGATGCCGGCGGCCCTGCCGGGTCACTCATCCCGGCCCTTGAGGAACGCCTCGGCATCGAGGTGGTGCAGCCGAAGACGCGTGAAGTCGCCGCGTCGTGCGGCCAGTTCTACGACGCGGTGACGGAGCAGAGCCTCAGCCATCTGGATCAGGCGCCGCTTGCGTCGGCGCTGGCGGGCGCGCAGCAGCGTCCGCTGGGTGATGCGTGGGCGTGGGCGCGGCGGATCGTGTCCGTGGACATCAGCCCGCTGGTGACGGTGACGCTGGCGAAATGGGGCCTCGGCGTCGAGGTGGAAGAGCCGGAGGAGGCGCCGAACCTGTGGTGAATGACGGCGTTCTGCTCGCCCTGGAGTGCGGGTTCCTCCTGATGCTCCTGGTGGGCGTGGCGCTCATCTACGTGCCCGCAGCGTTCATTCTGGCCGGCGTCCTGGGCGTCGTGGTCGTCGAGCGCGCGATGGCTCAGAAGCGTGCCGTTGAGGGGCGGCGCGGCGGGGAGGGAGGTGAGCGGTGAGTTTGTTCGGGCTGTTCGAGAAGAGGGGCATCGAGAGCCCGGCGCAGCCGCTCACCTCCGAGGCGCTGCTGGAGTATCTCGGCGGTGTGCAGTCGGACGCCGGGGTGCCGGTGTCGGAGACGACGGCGCTGCGTGCTTCGCCGGTGTGGCGGGCGGTGGCGCTGATCGCGGGGGTGTCGGCGGCGCTGCCGCTACCCGCGTACAAGGACGGCACCCGGGAGAAGCAGCCCGTTGACCTGCTGAAAAACCCGCACCCGGATCTAACTCCGGTGGAGCTGTGGCGGTTCGCCTACCTGTACCGGGTGCTGTGGGGCAACACCTACATCCAGAAGGTCCGCGACGGGGCGGGGCAAGTCCGGGAGCTGTGGCCGGTGTCCGCGGAGCGCGTCCATGTGGAGCGGGACAAGCCGAGCGAGGCGAACCCGTCGGGCAAGCTGTTCGACGTCGTGGACGACTGGGGCGTGCACCACGTGTGGACGCCGCACCAGATCCTGCACATTCCGGGGCTGGGCTACGACGGCATCACCGGCTGCTCGCCTGTACGGCTTGCGACGCAGGGCATCGGCCTGGCGCAGGCCGCCGAGAAGTCCGCGGCCCGCCTGTTCGGGTCGGGCAACATGATCGGCGGCGTGCTGCAGACCGAGCAGCGATTGGACCCGGACCAGGCCGCGCGGCTGAAGGAGCGCTGGAAGGCCAAGATGGCCGGCGTCCACAACAGCCACGAAGTGGCGGTCCTCGACAGCGGCGCGTCCTTCAAGCCGGTGACGATGCCGAACACGGACGCGCAGTTCCTTGAGTCCCGGCAGTTCCAGGTCACGGAGATCGCCCGCATGTTCGGGGTGCCGCCGTTCCTGCTGATGTCCACCGAGAAGTCCACCAGCTGGGGGACGGGCCTGGAGCAGCAGGCGCAGGGCTGGGTCACCTTCGACCTCAACCCGACCTGGCTGACGCCGACCGAGCAGCGCATCACGAAGGAGTTGCTGCCACCGGACCTGTACGCCAACTATCAGATGGGTGGGCTGCTGCGCGGCGACAGCGCGGCACGGGCCACGTTCTACCGGGCGATGCGCGACGTCGGCGCGTACAGCGCGGACGACGTGCGTGCGCTCGAAGAGCTTCCGCCGCTGGGCGACGGCAAGGGCGGCGACGTCTACCTGCAGCCCATGTACATGGCTCCCCTCGGTTCCAACCCGCTCGCCCCCGACGGCGAAGGGCAGGCGGCGGCGGGGTCGAACCGGGCGCGGGCAGCCGCGCTGATGGCTCAGGCGCAGAGGCTGCTGCAGACACCTGACGAGGTTGAGGAAGGCACCTGATGAGGACCCTGACGAGGACGACGACAGAGGAGCGCCGCCGCCTGCCTCTCTCGACGGCGGACGTGGTGATCCGGGCCATCGAGGGCGACACCGCGGACGAGCGTTTCCGTGGTTACGCCGCGAAGTTCAACAGCCGCACGGCGATCGGCAATCCGCTGCGGTGGGGCTTCTATGAGGAGATCGCGCCGGGCGCGTTCACCAAGACCCTGCAGGAGGGCGACGCCCGGTTCCTGGTCGACCACGACTCCTACTACGTCGTATCCCGGGTTTCGGCCGGAACGCTATCCCTGGCCGAGGACGGCGCGGGGCTGCCGGTGGACTCGGCCCTCGACTCGGCTCTGTCGTACGTGAACGACCTGAAGGCCAACGTCCGCAACGGCAACATCACTGGGATGTCCTTCGGGTTCTACGTCCTGAAGGACCAGTGGTCGACCGAGACGGTAGAGACCTCCGACGGACAGACCGTCGAGGTTGAGGTGCGACGCATCCTTGAGGTTCGGCTGATCGAGGTGTCCGCGGTGACCTTCCCCGCATACGAGGACACGGAGGCCGAACTCGCCAGCGTCGCCTCAGCACTTGTGCAGCGCGGCGACCGGACCGCGATCGAGAAGCGCGCCCGATTCCGGCCGGAGCTGCGCGACCTGCTGCAGCTCGTCGGCGCCCCGTCCGCTGGCGACGCCGCCGAGGCCCGACGGGACAACGAGGCAAGCACACAGGAATTGACGGCAGTTGGCAGCGAGCCGGGTGAGTCCACTCGCGAGACCAGCACACCGGAGCCCGCCGCGGCCCCGGCCGCCACCGAGCCGGCAGAGACCACTCGGAGCGACCACGAAGCGCGCGCACTCCGCATGAGGGGCCTGGCCGCCCGCTACGGCCTGGCCATGCCCCGCTCGTAACCGCGTACTCACCCGAAGGCCCCGCACCACCAGACCGGTGCGGGGCCCTCGCCGTGCCCGAAAGGAACCGAGCATGAGCGTGCAGCTCAGGCGGCTCATCGAAGAGCAGAACACGCTGTGGCAGCGGATGCAGGACATCCAGGCCGCAGCCGAGACGGAGAACCGGGACCTGACCGCCGAAGAGCGGCAGAACTGGGACGAGGCGGAAGAGCGGCTGACGGAGGTGTCTGGCGACATCGACCGCCTCAACCGCATGGCGCAGCTGCAGCAGATCGACCGCAGCCAGATTGCCGTGACCACCGGCGAGCCCGAGGGCCGGCGGGGTTCGGATGCTGAGGAGCAGGCCAGGCGCTACGCCGACGCCTTCGGGGTCTACCTGCGTGGCGGCATGGACCGGCTCACTCCGGACCAACGGAACCTGATGATGGACCACCAGGTCGACCTGCGCGCGATGGGCGCGGGCATCGACACCGCGGGCGGGTTCACGGTGCCCGACGAGTTCCGCAACATCATGACCGAGACGATGAAGGCATTCGGTGGCCTGCTCGGTCTGGCCGACGTCATCACCACGTCGACGGGCGCGGATCTGAAGTGGCCGACCAACGACGACACCGGCAACGAGGGCGAGATCCTCGGAGAGAACACCCCCGCCGGGGAGCAGGACCTCAGCCTTGGTGGCCGGACGCTGAAGGCGTACATCTTCAGCTCCAAGCAGGTGAAGCTGTCGATGGCGCTGCTGCAGGACAGCGCGTTCAGCCTGGAGACATGGGTGCCGAAGAAGCTCGGCGAGCGCATCGGCCGCCGCGCCGCGCGTGCGTTCACCACCGGCACCGGCGTGGACCAGCCCGAAGGCCTCACGACCAGCGCGGTGGTCGGCAAGCAGGGGGCGAGCGGTCAGACCACGTCGGTCATCTACGACGACCTGGTCGATGTCGAGCACAGCGTCGACAGCGCCTACCGGGCAGGCGCCCGGTACCTGATGCACGACAACACCCTGAAGGTGATCCGGAAGCTGAAGGACACCCAGGGGCGCCCGCTGTGGGTGCCGATCCCCGCGCCCGGCTTCCCGGCGACGATCAACGGTTTCGAGTACTCGCTGGACAACTCGATGCCGACTCCGGCGGCGTCCGCGAAGACGATCGCGTTCGGCGACTTCAAGGCTGGCTACGTCATCCGCCAGGTGCAGGCCGTGCAGACGCTGCGCCTGGTGGAGCGGTACGCCGAGTTCCTGCAGGTCGCCTTCCTCGGGTTCTCCCGCCTGGACGGCATGATCCAGGACTCGTCGGCGATCCGGATGTACCAGCACGCCGCCAGCTGACAGCCCCCGCCAGCACGGGCCCAGGAACTTGCGCCTGGGCCCGTCGGCATCCACAGGAAGGAGCGCGTCGTGAGGGACGCGTACAGCAACCTGCTCGTCAAGAACACCCTGACGCCGGCCGCCCGTACGGCGTCGGCGAACGGGACTACGGTGGACCGGGCCGAGGACTCGTCGATGTTCCAGGACGCCCTCGTGGCCATCCCGGTCGGTACCGTCACCGACGGTACCCACACCTTCGAGGTGCAGGAGTCCGACGACAACTCCAGCTGGTCCGCGGTCGCCACGGCCGACCTGCAGGGCACCGAGCCCGCCGTCACCTCCAGCACGGACGAGACGGTGTACGAGATCGGCTACAAGGGACTCAAGCGGTACCTGCGCGTCGCGGTCACCGTGGCATCCGCGACGACCGGTGGTGTGTACGGCGCGCAGATCATCCTGTCCAACCCGCGCGTTGCCCCGGTGGTCCGCAACTGATGGCGCGGATCAAGGTGCTGGAGGCGATTGCCGGGGACAACTTCTCGTGGTCCCCGGGTGACGTCGTCGCACTGCCGGACGCGGAGGCGGCGGCGTGGGCTGACGGGCACCGCGCCGTCCTCGCCGACGACGAAGGCCAGGATCCCGGGCACGGTGCGCCGCCGTTGCGGGAGGTGCCGCCCCGGGTGGTCACCTCGGACGGGCTGGAGCTGGACGTCGTCGCGGTGGCGTTCGAGGAGGTTGCTCCGCCGGACGGGGAGGACGACGGGGCGGAGTGGGGACGGCTGACGGTGACCGTTGCGCTGCCCGAGCCCAGCCCTCCAGATTCGCCGGCGCCGGAGTTGGCCGAGGCGTTCGACCCTGCCGCGCACAAGGTGGACCAGGTCCTCGCCTACCTGGCCACCGCTGATGAGACGGAGGTGGTGCGCGTGCTGGACGCGGAGGCCACAGGGAAGAAGCGGACGTCGATCGTGAGCGCGCGCGACGAGATCCTCGCCGCGGCCCGCGAGCGTGCCGCCGGGGGAGAGCAGGCGGCTGCGGAGAAGGCAGCCGAGGTGTCGCGCGGCGGCGGCCGCAACGACGGCATCGAGACCCGCTGAGTGGGGGTGAGCTGTGCCGTTCGATCTCGGCGCCACCGCGCGCCTGACCGCAGAGTGCCGGGACCCGGGCGGCACCCTCACCAACGCCATCACCGCGGCCGTCACCATCACGCTGCCGGACGGCACCACCACGTCCCCGGCCGTGACCAACCCGCCGGCGCAGACCGGCCAGTACACCGTCGACTACCCGACCGTGCAGGCCGGCAGACACACCGTCCGCTGGGTGTTTACCGCGCCCGCGTACGCCTACGTGGACGTGCTCGACGTACGAGAGGCGGCACCCGCGTGGATCTTCTCGCTGGCCGACGGCAAGAGTCACCTCAAGCTCACCACCACCTCGCAGGATGAGGAGGTGCGCCGCTGGATCGGAGCTACCACCCGGTGCGTTGAGTGGTTCGTCGGCCCGGTCGCGGTCCGTACAGTCACGGAGACCCACCATGTGGGGTGGGCGGAGGCGCTGGCGCTGCGGCAGATGCCCGCACTCGCACTGACCAGCGTGGCTGCGGTCCTCGATGGCGGCACCTCCTACGCGGTGGCGGACCTCGACCTGGACGGCGCGACCGGCATCGTCCGCCGCAAGGACGGCGGCCTGATGATCGGGCCGCTACGGGCTACCTACACCGCCGGGCGGCGCATCGTCACGGAGAACATCTCGTCTGCCGCCGAGCTGATCCTTCAGCACCTGTGGCGTACCCGGCAGGGGCCGGGCCGACCGCAGCGCGGGGGAGAGGACTTCGACGTCACCGAGCCCATCCCGGGCCTCGGCTACGCGATCCCCAACCGCGCGCTGCAGTTGCTCAGTCCTGACCAGCTTCCCCCGGGGATGGCGTAGATGGAGACTTCAGCAGTACCCGGCGCGATCACCCAGCTGCTTGCCATCCTGCGCGCCCGGCCGGAACTGCAGACCGAGGTGCTCATCCTCGACGGCCCCCCGACCATCGACGTGTCCCGTGAGGACTTCATCGCTGTGGGCTGGACGCCGGAAAGCGACCAGGCCGCCGAACTCGCCCAGAACTTCAACGCTGCTGGCGCGCGCACCAGGGACGAAGACTTCGGCATCAACGGCTGGATCGATGTCTGGTCCGGCGGCGACGACGTGTCCGCAGTGCGGGCGCGGGTGTTCGAACTGTTCGGGGTGATCGAGGCCGCGGTTCGTGCCTCGGGTTCCAGCCCGGAAGCGCCGACCCTGAACGGCGCCGTGCTGTGGGCGCACCTGACGCACGGCGTGCTGCGCCAGCCCTTCACCGACCAGGGCGCACGGGCCGCCCTGGCGTTCACGGTGACTTGCCACGCCCGGATCTGATGAGGAGTTCCCCATGGCGCGTGTGCGCTTCATCGGGCCGGAGCCGGTGACCGTGCCCGAACTCGGCCCGGAGAGGGTCGTGCAGCCGGATGAGGTGGTCGAGGTGCCCGACGAGCGGTTCGAGGGCTACGTGTGCCAGACCACGAACTGGGAGGCCGTAGAGGAGCCGAAGGCGGCGGCGACGGTGAAGAAGACGACCGCGGCCAAGTCGGCGCCGCAGAAGGAGGGCTGACCTATGGCGATCGGGTCCGGGCTTGGTGCCCAGCTCGGTATCAGTGCCGAGTCCAGCTACGGCACCTTCGTGGCGCCGAGCAAGTTCATCGAGTTCACGAAGGAGAGCCTGGCTCTCAAGAAGACGACGGCGCAGTCTGCGGGGATCGCGGCGGGGCGTCTGCTGCCGCTGTCGGCGCGGCGTGTGCTCACCCGCAAGGAGGTCTCGGGGTCGTTCGACATTGAGATCGCCAACAAGGGGATGGGGCTGGTCCTCCAGACCCTGATGGGCACGTCGGTGACTCCGGTGCAGCAGGGCGCGACGGCCGCGTACCTGCAGACGCACACCCTGGCGAGTGTGGCGGGCAAGAGCCTCACGATCCAGAAGGGTGTGCCGCTGACCTCGGGCACGGTCACGGACAAGACGTTCGTCGGCTGCAAGGTCACCAGCGGTGAGTTCTCGTGCGGCGTGGGCGAGATGCTCACCGGGTCGTTCGAGATCGACGGCAAGGACTGCGACGAGGGCCAGACCCTGGCCGCCGCCTCGTACAGCAACATGAGCCCGTTCCATTTCGGGCAGATGGCGCTGAAGACGGGGACGTTCGGTGCGGAGACGGCGCATGACGGCATCCGGAAGGTGTCGTGCAAGATCGAGCGTCCGCAGGATGTCGAGCGGTTCTACGCGAACCAGTCGGCGCTGAAGAAGGAGCCGATCGAGAACGACCAGGTCAAGATCACTGGTTCGCTGGAGACGGACTACGTCGCGACGACGCTGGACGACCTGCACACCTCGGACGGCGCGACCTCGCTCGTGTGGGAGTTCGTGGGCCCTCTGATCGCGTCGACATTTTTCGAGACGTTCCGGATCACCCTGCCCGCGATCAAGCTGGACGAGGGGCCGCCGGTCGTCGACGGGTTCGGCGTCGTCAAGCCCACCTTCAACTACGTGGGTCTGTACGACGGCACGAACCAGCCGAAGATCGAGTACATCTCGACTGACGTCACGCTGTGAGCCTGCTGTGACGCGTGATGTGCGGATCCTGGGCACCGGCAGCCTGCTGGAGTTGTCGCGGCGCCTGCGCGCTGCCGGTGGCGAGAACATCCGCGCCTCGATGCACCGCCGTGTCCGCCGGGCCGCTGAACCCTTGCGCGACGACCTGCAGTCCACGATGCGCGGCCTGAACATCCGCTCGCAGGGCCGCGGTTCCGGGAACCGCGGCGGCCCGTCGCCGACCACCCGCCCGCTGCGGGCGACGATCGCCGACGCGATCCGTATCTCGGTACGCACCGGCGGCGACCCGGGCGCCACGGTATGGGTCGACAAGGGGCGCCTGCCGCCCGACCTGAAGAACATGCCCAAGGTCATCAACGAGGGCCGCATCCGGCACCCGGTGTTCGGCAACCGGCGCCGCTGGGTCAACCAGTACGCCCCGCCCCTGTGGTGGGACACGACCGTCCGCCGCCACCTGCCCCGTATGGAGCGGGAGGTCGCGCGCGTCCTCGACGACGTCCGCCGCCGCCTCGAATAGGAGCACAACCGTGATCATCGTCTATGCCCCCGAGGGCGGCGAAGAACAGCACCTCGACGCGGGGAAGCTGCGCGCCTCCGAGATCCAGATCGTCGAGCGGACCGCACCCGGCCGCTGGGCGGACATCAAGCAGGCGATGCGCGAGGGTGAGATCAACGCCATGCGTACCGTCGCCTGGGTCATCCGCATGCGGGCCGAGCCCGGCCTGCGCTACGGCGACTTCGACCCGTGGGAGGGCGAGCTGCGCGTACGCCTCGACGCCCGCGAGGTCAGCAGGTATGCCGAGGCTCTCTTCGAGGAGTACCGCAGCAGGCCGGACGAACTCGCCGAGGCGTTCGACGAACTGCGGGAGGCCGCCTTCCGGGTCGAGGATGCCGAGGCCGCCATCGCCGACGTGACCGGCCCAAAAGACCCGGCACCCGAAACGCAGACTCCGAGCCCAGCTTCACCGACCGGGTCCTGAGCTACCTGCCGCTGTTCGCGTTCTACCTGCACATCAGCCCGGCCGAGGTCGACGCCCTCACCGAGGAACGCTTCGACCTGCTCGCCGCCTGGATCGACAACCACGAGGCACGCATGAGGGCCCAGACGTCCGGGGGGTGAGTGATGACGCAGCGGCTGCGGTTCGTCCTGGACGGAGACGACAACCTCTCCCCCGTCCTGAACAACGCCGGCGACGCCTCAACCCGCCTGCACCGCCGCCTCAGCGACGACATGAACGGCAACGCCCGGGCCGTGCGCGGCTTCACCCAGGACGCCAGCGGAAGGCTGCGTGACCTGCGTGGGCGTTTCGTGTCCGTGGCCGACGCGCAGCGCATGATGGGCGACGGCATGCCCGGCGTGACACGCAGGCTCGGCGACCTGGCCGGGGCGGGCGGGAGCGCGGCGTCGTCCCTGGGATCGTCGGGCGGCGGGCTGGGCGCCGCCATGGCGGGGGTCGCGGGTGTGGCAGGGCTGTCGCTGCTGCCCGCGATCGGCGCGCTGGTGCCGGTCATGGCCGGGACCGCACTCGCCGCGGGCACGCTGAAGCTGGGCTTCGCCGGCGTCGGCGAGGCGGTGGCGCTCGCCGGACAGGACGCCGAGAAGTACCAAGAGGCCCTGAAGGAGATGGGCCCTGAGCAGCGGGACTTCACGAAGGCCGTCGTCGGCGTGAAGAACGAGTTCGGCGGGCTCGGCAAGGAGATCCAGAAGGCGATGCTGCCGGGCTTCACCCGTGCGGTGAAGGACGCCGGGCCGGTGGTGGACATTCTCGGCGAGTCGATGACCGAGATGGGCGGCACGTTCGGTAAGGCCGCCGAGGGTGTGGCGCGGCTGCTGCGGGACTCCGGGTTCCAGGACGACCTGCAGACGACGCTGCAGCTGGGTACCGGATTCGTTGAGGACATGACGGGCGCGCTCGGCCCGTTCACCCGGTCGCTGCTGGACTTCGGGGCGGCCAGCGGCCCGACCCTGGAAGCGTTCTCGGACGGCATCTCCGGCCTGCTGTCGAAGGGGCTGCCGGGTCTGTTCGACGGTCTGGAGACCGGTATCTCGGGTGCGGCGGACATGCTCGACGGCCTGTTCTCTGCGGTGAATGATGTGCTGCCCGCCCTCGGTGATCTGTCGGGGGAGGTCGCGGCCACCTTCGGCCCTGTGTTCGGGAAGGCGTTCGAGGCCGGCGGCAAGGGTGCGGCCGGGGCGCTTGAGGTGCTGGCCGGGGCGGCCCGTGTGGCCCGGCCCGTGCTGAGGGACGTCGGCTATGGCCTGGACACCATCATGGACGTCGGCCGGATCGTCGGCCCGACCCTGGCCGACACGGGCTCCGCGATCGTCGGGGCGTTCGCCCCGGTCGGTGCGGAGGTCGATTCCGCGGTGGGCCCGCTGCAGCGCCTGAACCAGTGGGTGAACACCAACCGTGGGTCGATCCTGGAGGGTGCCCGGATCTTCGGCGGGGCCGTGATCGACATGACGTCGGTCGCGATCCAGTCCGTGCCCGACATCATCCGCGTCTTCCGGCTGATGTCGGCCGGCGTCCTGACCGCCCTGGACGGCGTGGTCTCCGGCGCCGCGAAGGCCTTCGGCTGGATCCCCGGTATCGGCGGCAAGCTGAAGTCGGCGAACAAGGCATTCGACGATTTCAAGGGCGAGTACCTGAGCGCCCTGGACTCGGCGGAACAGGGCGCCCGTGACTTCGCTGCCAGTACGGTGCCGCGGCTGTCCGCGGGCAAGCTGAAACTGAACATCAACAACTGGAACTCGCAGATCGATACCGCCAAGGCGAAGCTGAAGACGGTCCCGCCGTCGAAGCAGGCCAGTCTCAAGGCGACGATCAGGGACCTGGAGGCGAAGGTTGCGTCGGCTCGGCAGCAGCTGAACAACCTGGACGGCAAGACCGCCAACACCTATGTCGTCACCCACTACAAGCGCTCTGACGGCGCCAGTTTCCTGGGCCCGTCGGGCCGGTATGCGAGCGGTGGTCTCGTCGGTTTTCCCGGTGGCGGCCCGGTCCGTGGCCCAGGTACGGGCACGTCGGACAGCGTGCCGATCCTGGCGTCCAATGGTGAGTACGTCATTAACGCGCGGTCGACTGCTAAGCACCGCAGCCTGGTCGAGGCGATCAACGCCGACCGGCTCGATAAAAGCACCGGGATGCCGGGAGCGGGTGCTGCGGTGGCGGCCGGTCTCGCGTCCGGCATGACGGGGGCCGCGGGCTTGGTGGGCTCGGCTGCTCGCGTGATGGCGGCTGCGGTGACGGCCGGTATCCGTGACGAGCTGCAGATCTCCAGCCCCAGCAAGAAGACGAAGGCGCTGGCGAAGGATGTCGGCAAGGGCTTCATCCAGGGCTTGACGGGTTCCCGCGACAAGATCCGGTCGGTGTCGAGGGACCTCGCGAACGACATCAAGGCGGCGTTCTCCGGGAAGAAGGAATCGTCGCTCCTTCGGATGGTCGACCGGCAGACGAAGAAGCTCCTCGACGCGGCAGCCAAACGCGACAAGACCGCCGCGAAGATCGCCGAAGCCCGCTCCTACGCCAGTGATCTGACGAAGAACGCCCGTGAGGGCGCGAGCCTGTCCAGCCTGGGCATGGACGAAGAGCAGGTCACGGCGGGCGGTATCAAGGCCGGGCTGGCATCGAAGCTGCAGCAGGTCCGCATGTTCACCCGCTACATCGACATCCTCGCCAAGCGGGGCCTGAACAAGGGCCTGCTGCGGCAGATCCTGAACATGGGGCCCGAGGCGGGCTACGCCTACGCGTCCGCGCTGGTGGGCGCGGACAAGGCGACCTTCCAGCAGATCAACTCGCTGCAGTCGCAGCTGGACAAGTCGACGACGCACCTCGGCCGGGTCGGCGCGGACTACATGTACGACTCCGGGAAGAACGCCTCCAAGGGGTTCCTCACCGGTCTGCTCTCCCAGGAGAAGGCACTGGAAGACGCCATGGTGAAGATCGCCAAGGGGATGCAGAAGTCCATCAAGAAGGCCCTGGGGATCAGCTCGCCCGCGAAGAAGCTGATCCCTGACGGCATCAACACCGCCCGTGGTGTGGCCGTCGGCGTCATGCAGGGGCTGCCGCACGTGGACAAGGCGATGCAGGCGGTCGCCGGACGCATGGCAGGGACCACGGGCCTCGCCCCGGCAGCCGGCCGGACGGCGGTCGTCACCGGCGGCAGCGGCACCACAGTGATCAACATTCATGTGGACGGCGCGGTCGTCGACCAGCTCGGCTTCGCGCGTGCCGCCCGCCAGGCGCTGCTGGAGCTGAAGCGGAACCACGGCGGCGGCGACCTCGGCATCGCCTGAAGGGAAAGGGGGGAAGCTCATGACGCGTCCGGTCGTCGACATCGCCTTCGGCTACACCCTGTCCTCGGCGTCGCCGGTGTGGACGGACGTCACCCAGTACGCCGATCTGGTGCGGGGAATCGACATCACCCGCGGCGCGCAGGATGAGCTGTCGGAGACGCAGCCCGGGACGTGCTCGATCACGCTCGACAACTCCGACGGCCGGTTCACCTCAGGGCGCACAGCGAGTCCGTACTTCCCGAACGTGAAGAAGAACGTGCCGATCCGGGTCCGTGCGGTCACCGCGGACCAGAACCTGATCACCAATCCCAGCTTCGAGTCCGGCCTGGCGGACTGGGAGCACACGGCCACGCCGACGTTCGTGCAGGACGCCACCCATGTGAAGCAGGGCAGCCAGGCGATGCGCGTCACCTGGGGCGGCGTGGCCGGGCAGTCCGTCTACACCGAGGTGTACGGGCTCGACATCGGTACCCGCTACACGGCGAGCGCGCATGTGTGGGTGCCGTCCGGAGGTGCGCCGACCCTGGTGTGCGGTATTGAGGGCATCGGCTTCGGGGCGGCGTCGTCCGTGCTCGACGGGTGGTCGCGGATCACCTTCACTTTCACCGCCACCGACACCCGCCACCGGTTCGCGATCGAGGTGGCGAGCTTGCCCACGGCGGGCACCCAGTGCTGGATCGACGCGGTGCAGCTGTGGGAGGGCTCGACTGCGCTGCCGCTGAATCACCTGGCGAACGGGGACTTCGAGACGTCGGTGGCGAACTGGGTGTCGTCGGGCACGCCCACGTTCGCCCGCTCGACGACGCGGGCTTTCCGGGGCGCCTCGTCGATGCAGGTCACCTGGGGCACTGTCGCCGACCAGACCATCACCTGCGACGCCATGACCGGCCTGGTCATCGGGCAGGCGTACACGTACTCGGCGTATGTGTGGGTGCCGTCCGGGGGCACCCCGGTGGCGCTGGCGGTGGCAGGCCTGAGTATCGGGAGCCCGTCGACGCTGGTCGACCGGTGGCAGCGCATCACCATCTCCTGGACGGCGACGGCGACGAGTCACCAGGTGCGGCTGCGGCACGGCTCCGGCGTCACCCCGGTGGCCGGGCAGGTGTGGATGGACGCCGCCATGGTCGCCGAGGGCTCCACCCCCGTCGACTTCACCACGCTGGACGGGGCGCAGATCCACCCGCGGTACTTCGGCATGGTCACCCAGTGGCCGGTCGAGTGGAAGGGCCTGTACTCCACGGCGACGATCACCTGCACCGACGTGTTCACATGGGCCAGCCTTGCCAAGCAGCTGAAGCCGATGCTGGTGCAGGAGGTCCTGCTCGACCAGCCCATCGCCTACTACCCACTGAGCGAACCGGACGGCAGCGCCAGCGCCGGCGACCTTGCGGGCACCCAAGGGGTGGGCTCCCTCACCGTGATCCAGGCCGGGGCAGGCGGAACCCTCACGTTCGGCGCGGGCACCGGTCCGGCCGGGGCGGGCACTGCTACGACTCCCGAGTTCACGCCCTCCTCGTCGACCGCGGGCAAGTACCTGCAGGCCGATCTGGGGCCGACCGTCGAAGCCACCAACGGGCCCTGGCGTGTGCGCATCGAGGCCTGGTTTACGACCAGCACCAACGGCCGGGTCCTGCTCGGATGGATGGCCTCCGACGCCACAAAACGCAACATCATCTCGCTGGAGTCCGGGACGGGCAAAGTTCAGTTCGAGCGTGAGACCTACGTCGGCGGGCCGCTCACCGCCGTGGTCCTGGCGACGCCGAACCTGGCCGACGGAATCCTGCATCACATCCTGCTCCATGAGGCCGAAGGCAAGGTTTTCGTCGACGGTGTCGAATACGCGCTCAGCACCCTGCCGACGGACGACATGCGCATCCTGCAGATCGGCGGGTTCCAGAACAGCCGCCTGTGGTCCGGCACGATCGCCCATGTAGCGCTGTATCTCAGGCCGGCGACTTCGGCGGAGCTGGTCGGGCACTACACCACCGGCTCCACAGCGCACGTCGGCGAGACTGCTGACGATCGCCTCGCACGTCTCGCTTCCTACGCCGGACTGACCGTCACCACCCAGGGCACCACATTCGACGCCATGGCATCCCAGGCAGAGCTGGGCAAGAGCGCGCTGGAGCACCAGCGGGAGGTCGAGCGGACCGAGTCGGGCAAGCTGCTCGCCTCCCGCGCCTCGGCGGCGCTGCTGTTCCAGTCCCGGGACCTGAGATACAACCCGGTGCCAGCCATCTCCCTGGCGTATGGGGACCTGGAGACCGACGGGGTCAAGTACGCCGACGACGACCAGAAGATGGTCAACGACGTCACCGCGTCCCGCGTCGGCGGCGCCACCCAGCGGGTCATCAGCCAGGCCAGCATCGACACCTACGGGCCCAAGCCCCGCGACCTGGAGCTGTACAAGAACACCGACAACGCGGCATCGGACGCGGCGAACTGGCTGGTGTCCCGGTATGCGGATCCGCCGTCGGAAATCCGGCAGGTGCCCGTCGAGGCGTACAGCATGCCGCTGGCCACCTACCGCGCCCTGCTGAACGCGGACGTGTCCACCGTGCTCGCCCTGACCAGCCTGCCCGACCAGGCGCCCGCGTCCACGGCCACCAGCACGATCGAGGGCTACACCGAGCGGATCGGCCTGAGGCAGCACCATCTCGATTTCCACACCAGCCGCGCCGCCACGGACACCGTGTGGGTCCTCGACGACCCCACCTATTCGATCTTGGACTCCACTACGCGGTTGGCGTACTGACCCGCCTATGGAAAGGGGACGCCCGTGGCCATCGCTGTCGTGCGCGCCGAGACGTTCTACCTGCCGCCGCCACCCCTGCCTGCCGACGCGTGGGCTGATGTGCCCGCGGCCGAGCTGGTGTGGCGCTGGTACGAGACCCGCATGGGCCGCCGCGTCATCCCGCCCGAGGGCACCGTCGAGGACACCTACTACGCGCGCATCAACCAAAACCGGTGGATCGCCGACTGCACGTCGTGCGGCTCGGCGGCCGTTGTCTCCCCGACCGACCCCCGGTATGCGTGCACTGAATGCCAGTGGGGCTGGTGCGCGCTCATCTTCCCCGACGATGTGGCAGCGGTCGAAGCCAGCCTGATGGGGCTGAAGCCGGGCATGCGGAACTGGTGGCACGACGACGACCCCAACAACCCCAACCGGCCGATCGATCCCGTTGTTGAGCCCGGCCCGCTGAGCGAGTCGCCATGACGTTCGCCCCTCGCACCTACGTCGTCGGCGAGGTAATGACGGCGGCGATCCTCAACCAGGAGATCCGCGACCAGTTCAACAGCATGTTTGCCGCGCGGACCACCTACAGTCCGACGTGGACGACCACCGGCACCGCACCGGCCATCGGCAACGGAACCCTGACCGGCCGGCATATGAAGGTCGGCCGGATGGTCACCGTCGTCATCAACCTGATCGCAGGCTCGACGACCACGTTCGGCACCGGGAACATGTCCTTCAGTCTGCCGTTCGCCGCGGTCAGCAGCGGCATCGCCGAAGTCGGCGCCTCCCAACTGCTCGGCACAGACCGGTGGGTCGGCGGCATCGTCATCAGCTCGGCCGCCAGCACCGTCAGCCCGTTCGTCCCGATCTCGGCGACCAACACCCGCACCGACTTCATCACCTCGACCAGGCCGGAAACCCTTGCATCCGGCGCGCAGATCCGGCTCAGCTTCGTCTACGAAGCCGCCTCCTGACCCCACCCCTCTCGTGTGCCCCGAGCCGACGGCCGGGGCCTTCCTCATGTCTGGAGCACCCATGCCCAAGACGGGCCCCCAGCGCTACCCGGGCGCCTCGACCGCGTACTGGTACCAGAACGCCTACCCGGGCTCGGCGATGGAGTCGAACGTCGTCGTCTGGCACACCACCGAAGGACGCTCACTCCCCGCCTACGGCGGCGGCAGCTCGGCACCGACCTTCACTGCCGTGCCCGACTTCGCGGCCAAGAAGCTGAAGTGGTTCCAGCACTTCGACTTCGACACCTCCGCCCGCGCCCTCGTCAACAAGGCTGGCGGGGTCGAGACGAACACCCTGAATGCGGTGCAGGTGGAGATCGTCGGCACCTGCGACCCGGCCACCCACAAGAAGTGGGGCAACACCCCGCACCTGTACACGCCGGAACTGCCCGCGTGGGCGGTCCGGGATCTGGCCGCGTTCGCGAAGTGGGCGCACGAACAGCACCGTGTGCCGCTCACGTCGAAGGTCACCTTCAAGGCGTACCCGGGCTCCTACGGCACCGGCAACGGCGTCCGCATGAGCAACACCAAGTGGCAGTCCTTCACCGGGCACTGCGGCCACCAGCACGTCCCCGAAAACCTGCACGGCGACCCGGGAGCCTTCCCGATGGCTGCCATCCTCAACGCCGCCAAGGCCGGCACACCCAAGGAGGCTGATGTGGCTGACCTGACCACCGACGACATCCGCAAGATCTGGCTGACCGACGGCATCGTCAAGAACCCCAACCCCGCCACCGCCGACGCCAACCCGCACATCGCGCCGGCGACCGGGCTGCGCAACATCGAGATCGTCGCCCGCCGCACCGAGAGCAAGGTCGACGCGCTGGCCGCCCTCGTCGCCAAGCTCGTTGAGCAGAAGGAGTCCTGACCCATGACCGAGCGGCACCCCGGCACCACCCATCTGCTGCGCTACTTCGACTACGCGCACCTCCCCGAGCATCTCCAGGCCGTGAGTAAGCCGTGCGGCGACCTGGTGCAGCAGCTCGTCGCCGCGCTGCCGGACGGACCGGAGCTGTCGGCCGGACTGCGGAAGCTGCTGGAGGCGAAGGACTGCTTCGTCCGCGCCGCCCTCGATACGACCCCGAAGGAGTCCTGACCATGCGTATCTCCGGCATCGCCAAGTCGATCGTGTCCGCGCTCGCCGCGGGCGCCGGATCGCTGTCCGTCGCCGTCACCGACGACACCGTCACCGCCGCCGAAG
>NZ_WJBG01000112.1 GCF_009709555.1 Streptomyces blattellae
GACGCTGTTGGTTAATTCGGGCCCGTGCGTGACGTCGGCTCCCAAGACCCGGTTGTGGTCTTGGGAGCCGACGTTGTCGTATGGGGTGGGTGTCGATGTCTATGCAGCCGAGCGGGCCGGGCGAGATTCCGGTGGAGACGGTGCGGGTGGCGCGGGCCGCGTTCCCGAAGGGGAGCCTGGCGATCCGCGTCCGGGACGAGCTGGGACCGTTGTTCACCGACGAGGAGTTCGCGGATCTCTTCCCTGCGCGGGGGAAGCCTGCCTGGTCACCGGGGCGGCTGGCGTTGGTGCTGGTGTTGCAGTTCGTCGAGGGTCTCACCGACCGGCAGGCCGCCGAGGCGGTGCGGGCGAGGATCGACTTCAAGTACGCCCTCGCGCTGGAACTGACTGATCCGGGCTTCGACTTCTCGGTGTTGTCGGAGTTCCGCGACCGCCTCATCGAGGCGGAGGCGGGCAGGCGGGTGCTGGACGGCATCCTGGCCGCGGCCCGGGAGAAAGGACTGCTGAAGACGGCAGGCCGGGCCAGGACCGACTCCACGCATGTTCAGTCCGCGGCACGGGAGCTGTGCTGGCTGGAGATGGTGGCGGAGACGCTCCGTTCGGCGTTGAACACGCTCGCGCAGGCTGCCCCCGACTGGCTGGTGGAGGTTGCCGAACCAGAGTGGTTCAGGCATTACGCCACCCGGGCCGAGGACTCCCGGTTCCCCAAGGGCCAGGTCGGACGGGAGGAGGTCGGCAGGCGGATCGGGGCTGACGGGATGCGACTGCTTGAGGCCGTCTTCTCGCCCCGGGCGCCGGCCGGGCTGCGGGAGCTGGAGCCGGTCCAGATTCTGCGGCAGATGTGGGTTCAGCACTTCCACCTGACCGGGGGCGAGGTGCGGCGGCGGGACCCAAAAGACCGCCCGCCGGGCGCGACGCGCCTGGTCACGCCCTATGACCCCGAGGCGAGGGGCAGCAAGAAACGCGACATCCTGTGGGACGGATACAAGGCCCATCTCACCGAGACCTGCGAGCCGGACACCCCGAACCTGATCACAAACGTGGCCACCACCGACGCCACCGTCCCGGACAGCGTGATGGCCGGCCCGATCCACGCCTCCCTCGCCGAACGGGACTGCCTGCCCGGCGAACACTGGGTCGATGCCGGCTACCCCAACGCCGCCCAGGTCGTGGCCGCCCGCAGCGAACACGGCATCGCTCTGCACGGCCCGATGGCGGCCAACACCACGGCCCAGAAGGACGGCCCCTACGGACAGGACGCCTTCACCATCGACTGGGACAAACAGCAGGTGACCTGCCCGGACGGTATTACCAGCACGCAGTGGCACCACCGGCACTCGCAGCACGGCCAACCCGTCATCCGGGTTCGTTTCAACCCGGCCGACTGCCGCACCTGCACCCACCTGCGTGACTGCGTCAGCTCACCGAAGGCCGAACGCCGGGAGATCACCCTGCGCCACCGCGCCGAACATGAAGCCGTCCAGGCCGCCCGGACCGAGCAGCAGACCGACGTGTGGAAGGAACGCTACAAGATCCGTGCCGGGGTCGAGGGCACCATTTCTCAAGGCCTCCAGCGCTGCGGCCTGCGCAGATCCCGCTACCGGGGCCTGGCAAAGACCAGTCTCCAGCACCAGCTCACAGGCGCCGCCATCAACCTCACCCGCATCGACGCCCACCTCACCGGCACACCACGAGCCCGCACCCGCACCAGCCACTTCGCAGCACTTCGCCCCGCCGACCAAGTCGACGGGGCGAAGCAACAGGGCCCGAATTAACCAACAGCGTCCGGTGTCGCTCCGGGCCTTTCGCACGTCTTCTTTCACACGGTCTTTTGGAACTTCTGGAACGCGCGTCCGAGGCCGCTCTAGGCGGTCTGGTGCGCCAGCAGTGCCACGGCCGCGATCAGGATCGCCAACAGCGCGATCAGCGTCATCGGGTTGAGTCCCGCGAAGAAGTTCTCCTGCTGCAGTCGCTCGCGGTTCGCCCGGCAGACCGGGCAGCGGCCCTCGGTCACGGGCGCCGCGCAGTTCGCGCACACCAGCCGGTCGTACGTCATGCGCCTCGCCCTCCTTGCGAACGGTTCCACCGAGAGAACGTCCTGCGGTCCGAGAACGTTCCCCTCTCCACCATGCCAGGTTCCTCCGGAGGGCGCGCGGGTCGCTCTCAGCCCCGCGCCCCTCTACCGGCGCTGCCCTTGCCTCGGCTGCCGAGTTCCCCGGTACAAAAGCGCACAACCCTCACTCAACCCCACCGGCGCCTGCGCTCATGCTCCCCGTTCGCGTATGGTCACGCTCATCTACCCCCGGCTAACCGTGGTGCATCCGTGATCCGATTCGACAACGTCTCCAAGGTCTACCCCAAGCAGACCCGCCCCGCACTCAGGGATGTGTCCCTGGAAGTGGAGAAGGGCGAGTTCGTGTTCCTGGTGGGGTCCTCCGGCTCCGGAAAGTCCACCTTCCTGCGGCTGATCCTCCGCGAGGAGCGGTGCAGCCACGGTCAGGTGCACATCCTGGGCAAGGATCTCGCGCGCCTGTCCAACTGGAAGGTGCCGCAGATGCGCCGCCAGTTGGGGACGGTGTTCCAGGACTTCCGCCTCCTGCCGAACAAGACGGTCGCCGAGAACGTGGCCTTCGCGCAGGAGGTGATCGGCAAGTCGCGCGGCGAGATCCGCAAGTCCGTGCCGCAGGTGCTCGACCTCGTCGGGCTGGGCGGGAAAGAGGACCGGATGCCCGGTGAGCTGTCCGGTGGTGAGCAGCAGCGCGTGGCGATCGCGCGGGCCTTCGTCAACCGGCCCAAGCTGCTGATCGCGGACGAGCCGACCGGCAACCTCGACCCGCAGACCTCTGTCGGCATCATGAAGCTGCTCGACCGGATCAACCGGACCGGCACCACCGTCGTGATGGCCACGCACGACCAGAACATCGTGGACCAGATGCGCAAGCGCGTCATCGAGCTGGAGAAGGGCCGCCTCGTCCGCGACCAGGCACGCGGCGTCTACGGCTACCAGCACTGACCCGCACTCCTCGTCCACGGAAAGGCCTGAAAGAGACGCCATGCGCGCCCAGTTCGTTCTGTCCGAGATCGGTGTCGGTCTCCGCCGCAATCTGACGATGACCTTCGCGGTCATCATCTCCGTCGCCCTGTCCCTCGCCCTGTTCGGCGGGTCGCTGCTGATGAGCGACCAGGTCAACACGATGAAGGGCTACTGGTACGACAGGGTCAACGTCTCGATCTTCCTCTGCAACAAGAGCGACGCCGAGTCCGACCCCAACTGTGCCAAGGGCGCGGTCACCAAGGACCAGAAGGACCAGATCCTCGGCGACCTGGAGAAGATGTCCGTGGTCGACACGGTCATCTACGAGTCGCAGGACGAGGCGTACAAGCACTACAAGGAGGAGTTCGGCGACTCCCCGCTGGCCAGTTCGCTCACGCCGGACCAGATGCAGGAGTCGTACCGGGTCAAGCTGAAGGACCCGGAGAAGTACCAGGTCGTCACGACCGCCTTCGACGGGCGGGACGGGGTGCAGTCGGTGCAGGACCAGAACGAGACAGTGGACAACCTCTTCGAGCTGCTGAACGGCATGAACTGGGCGGCGCGGGCGGTGATGGCACTGATGCTGGTCGTCGCGCTGATGCTGATCGTCAACACCGTGCGGGTCTCGGCGTTCAGCCGGCGGCGCGAGACCGGCATCATGCGGCTGGTCGGCGCCTCCGGCTTCTACATCCAGGCGCCGTTCATCATGGAGGCCGCCGTCGCCGGGCTGATCGGCGGCGGGATCGCGTGCGCGTTCCTGGTCTTCGCGCGGTACTTCATCATCGACCACGGCCTCGCCCTGGCCGATCAGCTGACCGTGATCAACTTCATCGGCTGGGACGCCGTACTGACAAAGCTGCCGCTGATCCTCGCGACAAGCGTGCTGATGCCGGCGTTTGCCGCGCTCTTCGCGCTGCGCAAGTACCTGAAGGTGTGACGCATGCCAAGAGGGCCGTACGGTCAACCGGCCGTGCGGCCCTTCGCGTTGTCCTAGACTCACCGGCATGTCAGGCCGTGACCTGTTCTGTCAGCCCCGCCGCTTCGGCCGCGGGGCCGCCCTGACCTTGGTGTTCGCGAGTGTGCTGGTCGCCGGTGCCGCGACCGGCTCCCTGCCCGGACCCGACCGGAAGACCACGCCGGCCACGCCGCGTTCGGCCGCCTCCGCCGCTCGGCCCGAGGAGGTCGCCGAGGCCGCCGCCGAGGCGATGGCCGCCGGCAAGTCCCCCATGGAGGCCGCCGAACGCGAGGTGAGCCGCAGCGGCGACCGCTGGGACGCCGTCTACTCCGAGGGCGAGTACGAGGAGTTCGAGGAGTCGCTCGACGGCGAGTACACCGGCGTCGGCCTGTGGACGCGCGGCGAGCGGGACGGCCGTATCGAGGTGACCAAGGTGAGCAGCGGGTCGCCCGCGGCCGCCGCCGGGATCCGCGCCGGAGACCTGCTGCGCAGCGTCGACGGCACACCTGTCGACGGGCGGCCCGTCACCGAGGTCGTCGCCTTACTGCGCGGCGACGCGACCGACGCTGCCGCCGGTACGACCGTCCGGCTCGGCCTGGAACGCGGCACGCGCGCGTGGAACCTCACTCTGCGCCGGGCCCGTCTGTCCACGGACTCGGTCACCGTCCGGAGTCTTGCCGACCGGGTCAGCGTCATCACCATCGACGCGTTCACCAAGGGCTCCGGCGATGTCGTCCGCGATGCCGTACGACAGGTTCCCGCCGACGCCGGGATCGTCCTCGACCTGCGCGGCAACTCCGGCGGGCTGGTCACCGAGGCCGTCACCGCCGCGTCCGCCTTCCTCGACGGCGGCCTCGTCGCCACGTACGACGTCGACGGCACCCAGCACGCCCTGCACGCCGAGGCCGGCGGCGACACCGCCAGACCTCTGGTCGCACTCGTCGACGGCGGCACGATGAGCGCGGCGGAGCTGCTCACCGGCGCCCTGCAGGACCGCGGTCGCGCGGTGGTCGTGGGCTCCCGCACCTTCGGCAAGGGGTCCGTGCAGATGCCGACCCGGCTGCCCGACGGCTCCGTCGCCGAGCTGACCGTGGGGCACTACCGCACGCCGTCCGGCCGCGGCGTCGACGGCAAGGGCATCACGCCCGACCTGGAAGCCGACACCGGGGCGCTGAAGCAGGCGGAGACCGTGCTGAGCGGGCTCGGGGACGCTTCATAATCGCCTTTCCCTCGAACCCCCCTGTAGTGCGAAAATGGCCAGCACTATGAGCAAGGGAATGTACGTACCCAAGGAGTCCCAGCCCAAGCAGGGCGGCGGGGCCGCGAAGGCCAGGGACGGCGAGAAGGGCGGCAAGCGCAAGATCGTCGCCCAGAACAAGAAGGCCCGGCACGACTACGCGATCATCGACACCTATGAGGCCGGCCTCGTCCTCATGGGTACCGAGGTCAAGTCGCTGCGTGAGGGGCGGACGTCGCTGACCGACGGCTTCGTCCAGATCGACCGGGGCGAGGCGTGGCTGCACAACGCCCATATCCCCGAGTATCACCAGGGCAGCTGGACCAACCACTCCGCGCGCCGCAAGCGAAAGCTGCTCCTGCACCGCGAGGAGATCGACAAGTTGGAGGCGAAGTCCCAGGAGACGGGCCACACCATCGTGCCCCTCGCCCTGTACTTCAAGGACGGCCGCGCGAAGGCCGAGATCGCTCTCGCGCGAGGCAAGAAGGAGTACGACAAGCGCCAGACCCTGCGGGAGAAGCAGGACCGGCGGGAGTCGGACCGGGCGATCGCGGCGGCGAAGCGGCGGCAGCGCGGCGTCTAGCGGTGTCGAGCGGCGTCCAGCGGCGGGGAATATGGTGGCACGCGGGTGCGCTGGTCCCGTACGATGGCACTAACACCGGGTGACCGGTGCGCGCGGTGAAGGTTGCCGCTTTGAAAAATCAACATGGGGATGATCGGTTTCGACAGCGGCTGTCGAAGCAGGGGAAGCGTGTCGAGGAAGCGGCAATGATCTCGTAAACCATATGTCGCAAAAAATAATCGCCAACACCAAGCGCGATTCCTTCGCCCTCGCTGCCTAAGTAGCGACTTGCGAAGTGTCAGCCCGGGGCTGTTCCCGACCCGGATCCTGGCATCAGCTAGGGAACTAAACCTTGATCCCGGTCACGGGGTGAAGAGGGAAACCAAACAGTGACTGGGCCCGTCGGCGACTTGTTCGCGTGATCGCCGGGGCCGAGAAAATCACAGCGGACTGCACACGGAGAAGCCCTGATTCCGCACCGTTGGACGCGGGTTCGATTCCCGCCATCTCCACGAGGTCGAGGGCGACATGTGCTCGCGGAAAGCGCGAGTACATGTCGCCCTCGTCGTTTCTGCGGCCCCGGCTTCGCCGCGCGAGGCGGGGGCTTCGCCACCCGCACCCCCGTGCTCGGAGTGGGCCGGAGAGTTCGAGTCGCCGCCCGGAAGGTCCGCCGAAGACGCAGGCGACGTGTGCCCGCGGACAGCGCGGGCCGCGTCGCCTTCGCCGTTGTCAGGGAAACGCCCGCGGCGCCGTGCTCGCGCGTTCTGTCATGCGGGGCGGCAGCAGCGTGGCCTCGGGCACCGTCTTGCCGTCGAGCTTGTTCATCAGCAGTTCCACGGCCCGCGCGCCCACCTCGGCGGAGGGCAGGGCGACCGAGGTGACCGGGGTGCGCGGGGCGGCGGCGAGTTCGTCGGGGCAGATGGCGGTGACGGACAGGTCGGCGGGGACGCGCAGGCCGAGCTGGTCGAAGGCGTCGATCAGCGGCTCCAGGATCGCCTCGTTGTGGACGACCACCCCGGTCAACGCGGGCTGCTCGCGCAGCAGTTGCTCGGCGACCGCGCGGGCGGCGGCGGGTGTCGCCTCGCACGGGTGGACCGAGGAGACGAGCCGGCCCCGGTCGGCGGCGGCGGTGAAACCCTGGACCACGCGCTGGGCGAACGCGGTCTGGCGGACGTAGACCTCCGGCGGCGACCCGATCAGCGCCACCACCCGGTGCCCGAGCCGCGCCAGATGCTCCACGCATGCCTCGCCGGCCGCCTTGAAGTCGAGGTCGATGCAGGTCAGGCCGTCCGCCTCCGCCGGGAAGCCGATCATCACCGATGGCAGGTCCAGTGAGCGCAGCAGCGGCAGCCGGGCGTCGTCGAGCTGGACGTCCATCACCACGAGCGCGTCGACGAGGGCCGTGTCGGCGACCCGGCGCAGGCCCTCCTCGCCCTCCTCCTGCGTCAGCAGCAGCACATCATGGTCGTACCGCCGTGCCGTCGTCACCACCGACACCGCGAACTGCATCACCACCGGGACGTGGATGCCGGCTCGCAAGGGCACCACCAGCGCCAGCACGTTCGAGCGACTGCTGGCCAGTGCGCGGGCGCCCGCGTGCGGCCGGTAGCCCAGCTCGCGGATGGCTGCCTCGACGCGCTGCCGGGTCTCCTCGGAGATCGGGCGCTTGCCGCTGAGCGCGTAGGAGACGGTGCTGGGGGAGACCCCGGCGTGCCGGGCCACATCAGTGATCTTCACCATCAGCCCAGCTCCACCGTCAGGAACCCGGTCCCGGCCGGCGCGCGTACCACTCGCTCACCCGCGGCCAGCCCCCACGGCGCCGACGGGTCACCGCACGACGCCCGCAGCGTGTCCCCTTCGCGTACGACGGTGAAGGCCACCTCCCCGACCCGCACCGTCACTTGGGCGCCCCGCTCCAGCCCGTACGTCCGCAGCGTCACCCCGTCCGCGTGGTCGTAGTCGGGCCGGTCGGTCACCGCGCCGACCGGGATCACCGCACCGGGTCTGACGAGGAGGGGGACGCTCAGGAAGCCGTGCTTCTCGCGCACCCAGCGCGGGCCGGTGACCGTCTGCCCGCTGACGAAGTGTGTCCAGACGCCCTCGGGACAGTAATATGTCACATATCCCTCATCGTCGAAGACCGGCGCCACCAGCAGATCCGCCCCCAGCATGTACTGCCGCTCCACATGCGTGCACCCGGGATCGTCCGGGAACTCCAGCACCATGGCCCGCATGACCGGCGTCCCCTCGGCATGAGCGGTGCGGGCGGCCTCGTACAAATACGGCATCAGACTCAGCTTCAGCCGGGTGAAGTGCCGCAGCACGTCCACCGACTCCTCGTCGAACAGCCACGGGACCCGGTAGGACGAGCTGCCGTGCAGCCGGCTGTGCGACGACAGCAGCCCGAACGCCAGCCACCGTTTGAACAGCGACGGCGTCGGCGTGCCCTCGAAGCCGCCGATGTCATGGCTCCAGAACCCGAAGCCGGAGAGCCCGAGCGACAGCCCGCCGCGCAGCGACTCGGCCATCGACTCGTACGTCGCCTCGCAGTCGCCGCCCCAGTGCACGGGGAACTGTTGACTGCCCGCCGTCGCCGACCGGGCGAAGACGACCGCCTCCTCCTCGCCACGGTGCTTGCGCAGCACGTCGAAGACCGTGCGGTTGTAGAGGTACGTGTAGTAGTTGTGCATCCGCTCCGGGTCGGAGCCGTCGGACCACGCCACGTCCACCGGCACCCGCTCGCCGAAGTCCGTCTTGAAGCAGTCCACGCCCTGCGCGAGCAGCGCCTCCAGCTTGGCCGCGTACCAGTCGCGGGCGGCGGGGGAGGTGAAGTCGACCAGCGCCATGCCCGGCTGCCACAGGTCCCACTGCCAGACGCTGCCGTCGGGCCGCTTCAGCAGATGCCCGAGCGCCTTGCCCTCCGCGAACAGCGGGGAGCGCTGGGCGATGTACGGGTTGATCCAGACGCAGATCCGGAGATCCTTCGCCTTCAGGCGGGCCAGCATCCCCTCCGGGTCCGGGAAGACCCGCGGATCCCACTGGAAGTCGCACCAGTTGAACTCGCGCATCCAGAAGCAGTCGAAGTGGAAGACGGAGAGCGGGAGTTCGCGCTCCCTCATGCCCTCGATGAAGGACGTCACCGTTTCCTCGTCGTACGAGGTCGTGAAGGACGTCGACAGCCACAGGCCGAACGACCAGACGGGCGGCAGGGCCGGGCGGCCGGTGAGGGCGGTGTACTTGCGGAGGATGTCCTTGGGGGAGGGGCCGTAGATGACGTAGTACGTCAACTGCTGGGTCTCCGCGCTGAACTGGACCCGTGACACCGTCTCCGAGCCCACTTCGAAGGAGACCTTGCCCGGGTGGTCGACGAAGACGCCGTAGCCCGCGTCCGTCAGATAGAAGGGGACGTTCTTGTAGGCCTGCTCGGTGGCGGTACCGCCGTCGGCGTTCCAGATGTCGACGACCTGGCCGTTCTTGACCAGCGGGCCGAAGCGTTCGCCGAGGCCGTAGACGGAGGTGCCGACCTTGAGGTTCAACTGTTCCCGCAGGTAGTGCAAGCCCTCCCGGTCCCGCATGATGCCCATGCCCTTGGGGCCGCTGGAGGTGAGGGTGCGGCCGTGGGCGAGGAAGTCGACGTGCCAGGGGCCGGTGCGGGCCACCCGGACCGACAGCGCGCCGGAGGTCAGGGTCGCGTGCTCCTCGTCGTACTCCGTGTGGGCCGCGGGCTCCTCCTTCGCGATGTCGAACTGCGGCCCGCGCGGCTGCTCGCCCGCGAAGTGGGTGAAGGTGAGGCCGATGACGTCGCGCATCGGCGTATGGGCGCTGATCGTCACGACCGGTCCCTTCAGCAGGTCGCCGCGGTGCCGGATGGGCTGGGTCGGCGCGTGGATCTCCAACGCGCCGTCCGTCGCGGTGACGTCGAGCACCTCGACCGGGTGGGCGGCGGTGACACCTTCGCGGAGCAGCCAGTAGCCGTCGGTGAACTTCACGTGGGGGTCCCTTACGTCACGGCTCCCACGGCGACGCCGCGGGTGAGCCCACTTTGCGGCCCAGGTCGTCGAAGCGATTCGTCGAATCGATTCGACGGATTGCGTCGAAGCGCTTCGATTGGGACGGTAGGTGGAGGGCTGTGAGGGCGTCAATGGGCCGGGCGTGAATCGGTTCGGCGGGGTGCCGCGGCGACGGCGATCAACAGGGCCGCCGCCGCGGCGCTCACCGGTATCCCGAAGGCCGCCGTCGCCGACACGTGCTCCGTGGTCCAGCCTCCCAGCGCGCTGCCGCACGCGATACCGCCGAGCAGCGCCGTCACGGCGAGCGTCATGCCCTCGTTGAGGCGGTCGGCCGGGGTGTGCCGCTGGATCAGGGTCATGTTGGTGACCATGGTCGGCGCCGTCGCCATACCGGCGACGAGCAGGGCCCCGGCCAGGACGAGGAGCGAGCCGGTGAGGGCCGCGGCGAGCAGCGGCAGACTCATGAGCGCGGTCATGGCGGCTATGCAGTACGGGTAACGGCGTTCGGCGGAACCGGCCGGCTCCATCGCCCCGTACAGCAGGCCCGCCGCGCACGAACCGGCCGCCTGGAGGCCGAGGATCGCGCCCGCCGCCGACTTGTGACCCTGTGTGTCCGCGAACGCGAGCGTCACGACCTCCATCGAGCCGAAGACCGCGCCCAGGGCGAGGCATACGGCGAGGAGTGGGGGCATGCCGGGGGTGCGGAGGGGGGATTTCGCCGGTTCTCGCTGCCGTACCGGCGGTTCGGTTGCGCGTTGCGCCGCGAACAGCAGCATGCCGGTGAGGAGGAGCACGGCGCCGGTCAGTGTGCCCGCCTCCGGGAAGAACGTTCCGCAGAGGAAGGCCGCGAGGACCGGGCCCAGCATGAAGCACAGCTCGTCCGCGGCCTGCTCGAAGGAGATGGCCGTGTGCAGGGCCTTGTCGTCGCCCTTGAGCAGGTGGGCCCAGCGGGCGCGGGACATGCCGCCGAGGTTGGGCGTGGTGGCGGTCGCGGCATAGGCGGCGAACAGGGTCCAGTCCGGGGCGCCGTAGCGCACGCACAGCAGCAGCGCGAGGCTGCCCAGCGCGGCGAGGGTGGTGGCGGGTACGGCGACCCGGGCCTGCCCGTGCCGGTCGACGAGCCGCGCGATCCAGGGGGCGGTCACGGCGGTCGCCGCGAGGCCGGTGGCGGTGACGGCGCCGGCGAGGGCGTACGAGCCACGCGAACCGGCGATCATCAGGATCGCGCTCACGCTGAACATGCCCATGGGGAGCCGGGCGATGAGATTCCCGATCGTGAAGGCTCGGGTGCCGGGGAGGGTGAAGAGGTGGCGGTAAGGGCTGGACAGGGAGGGGCGGTAGGTGCCGCGGGTGGAGCGGCGGTGGCGGCTGGGCATGGAGCAACCGTCGCCCGTGGGTGATCAAGGGGTCCAACACCTTCTCCGGGTCGATTTCACGCACCTGTGATGTGAGTTGCCCTGCGGGCCGATTCACGCACCTGCGTCGTAAGTTCGCCTCATGTCTGATCCCCGCTTGCTGCGCGCCTTCCTCGCCGTCGCCGAGGAGCTGCACTTCACCCGCGCCGCGACCCGGCTCTACGTCGCCCAGCAGGCGCTGAGCCGTGATGTACGGCGCCTGGAGCGGGAGTTGGGCGCCGAGCTGTTCGTACGGACCACGCGCCAGGTGACGCTGACGGCCGACGGCGAGCGGCTGGTGCCGTACGCGCGTCGGGTGCTGGCGGCGCAGGAGGAGCTGCTGGCGGCGTTCGGGCAGGCCAGGCCGCTGCTGGTGGACCTGAACTCGCCGGGTCTCGTCACCGGCCGCCGGGTGCTGCACCGGGCGCGTGAACTCGCCCCCGAGCATGAGCTGATGGCCCGCTTCGAGAGCGGCCTGACCTGGGCGGCGGGGGAGTTGATCGCGGGGCGGCTGGACGCTTCGTTCGGGCGGTACGCGGGGCTGGACCCGGCGTTGCGGGGCCGGCTGGAGCACCAGCCGGTGCGGTACGAGCCGATGGCGGTCGTCCTGCCCGAGGACCACCGGCTGGCCGGATGCGAGACGGTGCCGCTCGACGCGCTCGCGGGCGAGGCCGTGTACGCCGGGGCCGGAAATCCGCGGACCCCGGAGTGGACCGATCTGGCCCGTCGGCTGTTCGAGGGGCGCGGCATCGAGGTCGCCGCGCCCGCGCCGCTCGCGGTGGGTGACGAGGAGTTCCAGCGGATCATGGCCAAGATGAGGAACCCGATTCTTGTCGTGGTGGATTTTCCGGCCATGCCTTCGACGGTGATTCGGCCCCTCGTCGACCCCGTCCCGCTGTCACTCGTGTCACTGGTGTGGCGAAAGGGGCTGGTGCATCCCGGATTGGGGGCCCTTCGGCGGGCCGCGGCTCAACTTGCCGCCGAGGAGGGGTGGTTGCGGAGGCCTGTCGAGGGGTGGATTCCAGCCATTGACGTGGACACAATAAGTGCGCATAACTGACACATGACGAACACGGGTCCTCCGTGGTGCGCTACATTCATGCCCTGAGCACGGTGTGGTAAGGGGGGCGCTCGGGCCGGGTGGGGGATCGGTTCGCTCGACGTGTGCTCGGAGTCGTATGCGCGCCCAGAACTGTCCCGTGGGGGGATGTGCGTGCGCGTGAAGAATTGGCGGGAAGACGCCCAATCCGAGTGGCCTGATGTGGCCTCCGGGACCCGGGAGTTGCCGGTGACGGCTGCGGGGGCGGGCGATGCGCCGGGGGCCGGTCCCCAGGCCTTTCCCGAGACCGGGGGGACGAGAGCGCCGCACCGTACGGCGTCGGGGGCTTCCCCAGCCGACCAGACCCAGGTGCTGCTGGCGGTCGATGGAGGCATCGCTCCCAGAGACCCGTGGGCGGAGTCCGGTGAGACGGACGGGCACACTCATGACCCGCACGAGGTGACAGTCCAACTCGACGGCATAGGCCTGCAACTCGACAACATGCGCCTGCACGCGGCGAAGGGCGGACCGTCCGGCGCGGGCGGCTCCTCTTCCCCGTCCGAGGGACCGGTGTTCGTCGACGAGTCGGGTCGCCGTAGCCGTAGGTACCGCAGGATCGGCATGGCCGTGGGTCTCGCCTGCGCGGTCTACGCCGTGGTCATCCTGGCCACCCTGGTGTCCGGCAACTCCAACGCGCCCTGGCTGCCCGTGCCGGGCCAGCAGGACGAACAGCCGGCCGGCAAGGTCGACACCCCGTCGCTCCCCGCCGAGTCGATGCCGCCCGTCGGCACCGGCTCCGTCTCACCCAGCGCCACCGGGTCTGCGGGCGGGGGCGTGACGCCCTCACCCGGCGCGTCCGCCACCGCGCCCGGAGCCTCCGTCGGCCCCGAGGACCCCAGCGCCTCCACCGACCCCATGCCCTCGGCGACTCGGACGACGCAGAACCCCGGCACCGGCTCGTCCGACGATCCCGAGGACCCGGAGCCGTCGAACGGCCCCTCGACGCCCACCTCGTCCGACCCGAGCCCGTCGGACGGCGGCGAACCCTCGGTCGACCCGACGTTCTCGGTCGGGCCCACCCTCGGCCCTGGCCCCGGCCCCGGTTCCGGCCCCGGCCCCGGTTCCGGCCCCGGCACGGTCGCCGACGGAGCGAGCGCCCCGAGCCCCGTCGCCGAGGAGCCGAACGGCACCTCCGCTCCCTCCCCGTCCCCGGAGAACGTCCTCTGATGGCATCCCGCACCCGCCGTCCCGGGCCCGCGACCGGAGCCCGTGACGACTCCCGGCGCCGCCGCCTGCCCATGCGCCTGCTGCTGCCGCTGCTCGTCCTTGTCGCGATGATGGCGATGCTGATGCTGCGCGGGTATGTGCACAGCGAGATCCTCGCCGACTACCGTGTCCGGCCCGCCACGGCCAGCGACAAGGTGCCGCAGGAGATCCTTGACGGCGGCCCGGTCATCGACACCCGCAGCGGCCGCAGCACCAGCCTGAGCGTGCCGGACGACAGCGTCGTCCTCACCTTCGACGACGGTCCGGACCCCAAGTGGACACCGAAGGTGCTGGACACCCTGAAGAAGTACAACGCGCACGCGGTCTTCTTCATCACCGGCACCATGGCCTCCCGCTACCCGGACCTCGTCAGGCGCATGGTGGACGAGGGCCACGAGATCGGTCTGCACACCTTCAACCACCCGGACCTCTCCTACCAGTCGAAGGAGCGCATCGACTGGGAGCTGTCCCAGAACCAGCTCGCGCTCGCCGGCTCGGTCGGCATCCGCACCTCCCTGTTTCGGCCGCCGTACTCGTCCAAGGCCGCGAACATGGACAACAACTCCTGGCCGGTGACCGAGTACATCGGCAGCCGCGGTTACATCACGATCGTCAACGACACCGACAGCGAGGACTGGCGCAAGCCGGGTGTCGACGAGATCATCCGCAACTCCACCCCCAAGAGCGGCGAGGGCGCGATCGTCCTGATGCACGACTCCGGCGGTGACCGGCACCAGACCGTCCAGGCACTGGACCAGCTCATTCCCCAACTCCAGGGGGAAGGCTACGAGTTCCAGAACCTCACCGAGGCCCTCAACGCACCGAGCGCGCACATCGAAGTGACCGGTCTCGAACTGTGGAAGGGCAAGGCCTGGATCTTCCTGGTCGACGCCTCCAGCAACATCACCGCGATCCTGGTCGTCGGCCTGGCGATCATCGGGTTCCTGGTCTTCGCGCGCTTCGGCCTGATGCTGCTGCTGTCCGGCATCCACGCGCGCCGCACCCGCCGCCCGGACTTCCGCTGGGGGCCGCTGCCGGTCACCGAACCCGTGTCGGTGCTCGTGCCCGCGTACAACGAGGCCAAGTGCATCGAGAACACCGTGCGGTCTCTGATGCGCAGTGACCACCCCATCGAGGTCATCGTCGTCGACGACGGCTCCAGCGACGGAACCGCCCGCATCGTCGAAGGGCTGGGGCTGCCGAACGTACGGGTGATCAGACAACTCAACGCGGGCAAGCCGGCCGCCCTCAACCGCGGCCTTGCGAACGCCCGTTACGACCTGATCGTGATGATGGACGGCGACACGGTCTTCGAACCGGCCACAGTCCGCGAACTCGTCCAGCCCTTCGCCGACCCGCGGGTCGGAGCGGTCGCGGGCAACGCCAAGGTCGGCAACAAGGACACCCTGATCGGTGCCTGGCAGCACATCGAGTACGTGATGGGCTTCAACCTCGACCGCCGGATGTACGACGTCCTGCAGTGCATGCCGACGATTCCGGGCGCTGTCGGAGCTTTCCGGCGCTCTGCCCTGGAACGGGTCGGCGGCATGAGCGACGACACGCTCGCCGAGGACACGGACATCACGATGGCGATGCACCGCGACGGCTGGCGCGTGGTGTACGCCGAGAAGGCCCGAGCCTGGACGGAAGCACCCGAATCCGTCCAGCAGCTGTGGTCCCAGCGCTACCGCTGGTCGTACGGGACCATGCAGGCGATCTGGAAGCACCGCAGGGCACTGGTGGAACGGGGCCCGTCGGGCCGTTTCGGCCGGGTGGGCCTGCCGTTGGTGTCCCTGTTCATGGTCCTCGCGCCCCTGCTGGCGCCGCTGATCGACCTGTTCCTCGTCTACGGCCTGGTCTTCGGCCCCACCGAGCAGACGATTCTGGCCTGGTTCGGCGTCCTCGCCATCCAGGCGGCCTGCGCGGCCTACGCCTTCGCCCTGGACCGTGAGCGCCTGATCCCGCTCATCTCGCTGCCGCTGCAGCAGATCCTGTACCGCCAGCTGATGTATATCGTGCTGCTCCAGTCCTGGATCACCGCCCTGACCGGCGGCCGGCTGCGCTGGCAGAAGCTGCGGCGCAAGGGCGGAGTCTCCGCGCCGCCGACCGGACCCGCCGAGCGCTACCGGGTGATGGACGGGAGGCCGGTCTGATGGGCACGCCGCCCTTCCCGCCCCCGGCCACCCCGCAGAAAGTCCTGGACGCGACTGCACCCGCCCCGCCGTCCGGTGCCGCAGAACCGGCCCGTCCGACGGTGCCCGAGCAGACCGGGTCGAAGGGCCCGGTCCGCGACCGCTACTTCGACCTGCTGCGCGCGCTCGCCCTCTTACGCGTGGTCCTGTACCACCTGACGGGCTGGGCCTGGCTCCCGCTCATCTTCCCCTCCATGGGCGTGATGTTCGCGCTCGCGGGCAACCTCATGGCCCGCTCGCTGAAGCGTCCGCCCGCACAGGTCATCAAGAGCCGCATCCGCCGACTGCTCCCCCCGCTGTGGCTCCTGGGAGCCGTGGGCGTGACCGGCATGGTCCTCCAGGGCTGGGGGCCCGACGCGGAGGGCCATCCGGGCTGGTGGTGGCTGCACCTCACGTACTGGATCCTCCCGCTGAGCGACCCGCCGTACGCCGAGGGGCTGCCAGGCGTCCAGGGCTTCATCGGTGAGGACTGGGCCGTCGACCTCGCGGGACCGCTGTGGTACGTCCGCGCCTACCTCTGGTACGTCCTGCTGTCGCCGTTCCTGCTGCGTGCCCTGCGCGCCCTGCCGGTGGCGACGATCGCCGCGCCGATCGCGCTGTCGGCCGCTTTCGAGCTGGGCTACATCACCCTGCCCGGGGAGCGGATCCCCTCCGCGCTCACGGACTTCAGCACCTTCGGAGCCTGCTGGATCCTCGGCATGGCGCACCAGCAGGGCATCCTCCAGCGCCTTCCGCGCTATGTCGTCCCGTCCGTGGCCCCGGCCATCGCCGCTGTGGGCCTCTGGTACGCCCTCAACCACAACTTCACCACGGACCACGACCTCGACAGCATGCCTCTGGCCCAGGCCCTGTGGTCCTGCGGCACGGTGATGCTCCTGTTGCACGCCGGCCCGTCCTGGTCCGAATGGCCCCGCCGACTGCGCCGCTGGGACCGGCCGATCACCCTGCTCAACTCCCGTGCGGTGACGATCTACCTCTGGCACAACACGTGCATCCTGATCGCCGCGACCCAGTGGGACCGGCTGTGGGAGATCGACGTGATGTGGCGGCACTTCTCGTGGCTGCTGGAAAGCTCGTGGCCGGTTCTGGCGGTCACCTGGGTGCTGATCGGGATCTGCGTGATCGCGTTCGGCTGGGCGGAGGACCTGGCGGCGAAGCGCAAGCCGCAATTGTGGCCGGACGGAAGCCAGAACAAGCGCCCGCAGCCGAGGTCGAAGGTGCACCTGGACCGGGCGCACCGAGGCTGAACACATCGTGGGCGGGCTCCGCGCGAGCCCGCCCACGATGAGTTCACCGACGAACCAGCCGGTCCCCCGAGCAGGCCACGGCGATCAAGCCGCCGAAGAACACGAGGAGCCGGACGGCGATGCCGACGTCTCCAGCGTCCTCGAAAGACCAACGCAAGGACGGCACTTGTGTGACGCAGAAGAAACCGACGCCCAGAATTCCGAGCCCCCAGAGCCGGGGGCGAGTGACGCTGCCCCGCAACCGGGGCGGGATCCATCCGACGGACAGGGCCGCCATGCCCGAGGCCAGCATGACGCAGCCGACGGCGGCGGCCAGTGCGATCACCATGAGTGTCCTCGTACCGCGCATTCCACTGGCGTTCGACCTCTGTCTTCCCGGTACTTGAAGTTGACGCGTACTCCGCGTTTCTTGAGAGGGACACACAGACGCTGACATGTTCTTCACAAACATGGAGAGATTTTGCAGAAACCGTGACGGCTCACATCCCGGAACCGCGCCCCGGGCCTACTCGCCCGCTCCGCTCTGCTTGCGGCACGGCCGAGAGGCCTTCGTCTTCGGGAATGTGACACTGCGGCGGCAAGTGTCACATTCTCGCGGCCGACTGGTCGGTGCCTCTGCATGCTCAAGTGCGAAGACCGAACATGGTGAACGACTCGACGGGCCATCCGGCACCGCGCGGTGTGCCGAGAGGGATGACGCCCAGGCTGACGGAAGGGAGCGACGCGACTGAGCTCAGAGGCCGGTGACGGGTTGCCCGGTGAGTGCTTGGGCGATTTGCCAGAGCTGGCCGCCGCGGGACGCCTTCACGAGCACAACGTCATCAGGGCGGAGGACGGATTTGAGGTAGGCGGCAGCTGTGGCGTTGTCGCCGACCATCGCGATGTCCGGCACTCCTGCCGCACCCGCCGCGAGGGCGAGCTGTTTGGCCAGGCCCCCGCCGACCGCCACGACGAGATCGACGCCGTTCTCGGCTGCCATGCGCCCGACCTCGCGGTGAGCTTCCACCGCTTCGTCGCCCAGCTCCAGCATCTCTCCGAGTACGGCGATCCTCCGGCCGGCTGTGGCCTCGGTCGTGTCGCCGTCTGCCTCGGTCATCAGGATTCTCCGTGGGAGCTCAGGGGCGCGAAGGTGATCGCGCGGCCGGTATAGGAAGCGGAAACGCGGCTGAGGGGGACGCGATCGTGCGTCTGACCCCAGGCCGACGGGTCTCGGAAGTGGAGCGTCGGATCGGGGCCGTCCTCGTAGCCTCGAAGGATGACGAGGTGGCCGCCGGCGCGGCCGTCGTCGGGGAACTGCTCGGTCACGGACACGATGAGCGGGGCGTCGTCGAGCCGCGTCGTCAGTTCTTCGACCGGGACGGGTGCTGCGGTCGAGGGGACTCCGAGGTCGGTCGCCAGGCTCGCGATCCCCGCGTGGAGTGCTCCACGCGGGGTCAGAACCTCGTGCTTGACGGCGAGTTTCAGGAGTTCCGTGACGGTGGGTGTCTCGCGTCCGTAGGCGAGCAGGATCATTCTCAGCGATGCCAGGCCGCACGCCCGGTTGGACCATTCGATCCTGTCCCCAAGTGCCCATCCTCCGTGTAGATCCCACTCGGCGGGGGCGATGAGCTGACGGCACATGGGGACATCGTGGACGCGCGGCACAGCGGCGGGCTCCTACGGCGAGACGGCAGTCTCCCGAGCCCGTGTGGTGCCGGTGAACGCGGGAGTGGGCAGGGGGACATCGTATGGCGGGCGGGCCAGGGCCTCGTGCAGCATCGCCAACACGACGTCCGTGTGCGTGAGTCCGACCATCGCCGCCCCCACCACGAAGTTGCTGTCCCGGGACATGCCCGGCGTGGTGTTGACCTCCAGCACGTACGGCTCGCCGTCCTCTGTGAGGATGAAGTCGATGCGCGCCGAACCGCGCAACCCGAGGCCGTCCCAGAGCGTCCGGGCATCCCTGGTGATCTTGTCCAGCACGTCGGGCGCCAGGTCGGCGGCGCGCACGATTACGCCGCCCCTGGAGTCCACGTCGAGCTTCGTGTCGGCGTCATAGAAGTCGGCCGCGGTGGCCTCGGTCGCCAGCGGCGGGAAGACGACGACCGAGCCGCCCGGCAACTCCAACAGCCCCACCGTCATCGGTGTGCCGGCCACGTACTCCTCGACCAGCACGGCCTCCCCCTCGTTGTCGGCCGCATCCGCCAGAGCACCAGGCAGGTCCGCCGGATCGCGCACGAGACTCATGCCCACGCTGGACCCGCCGAAGGCCGGCTTCACCATCACCGGGCGCCCGTTCCAGGTCACCGGGCCGCCGGACCAGACGTACCAGCCGGGTGTGGGGACGCAGAGGGTGAGCATCACGCGCTTGCAGAGGATCTTGTCGGCGGCCACTGCGGATGCCCCGACGCCGCTGCCGCAGTAGGGCACGCGCAGGTAGTCGAGGAGGCCCTGCAGTCGGCCGTCCTCGCCGTACGGGCCGTGCAGGTTGGAGAGGGCCACGTCGTACTTGACCAGTTCCGTGATGAAGTCGGGCTCGCAGGGGTTCAGCACCTTCCAGCGGGAGCCGATCTCTTCCAGGGCTTCGGCCAGGGCAGTGACAGAGCGCTGTTCGACGGGGCACTTCGAGTGGTAGAGCCTGTCCTCGGCTGACACGGGCCCGTAGATGAGAGCGACGCCGAGGCCGTGGCGGCTCCCGCCCCATTCGCGAAGCTCTTGAGCGGCCTTCTGCACGGCCAGGTCCGAGCTGGGGTTGAGAAAGAGCGTCATGCGAGTACCCCTTCGAAGGTGTTGGTGACCGGGCCGCCGACCCAGTGAGTTCGGGTCGGCCAGGCATCGTGCGGCCGGACGGTGAGTGGTTGGCCGGCGAGGTTGTGGACGGTGACGGCACGGCCAGCCACAAGCCCGCGCATGGTGGCGACCACGACGGCTGCCACGGCCCCGCTTCCGCATGACAGGGTTTCCGCCTCCACGCCGCGTTCGTAGGTGCGGATCTTCAGCGCCTGGCGGCCGGCGGACTGGACGAAGTTGACGTTCGTCCCCAGAGGGACAAGGTCGGCGTGGTGGCGGACCAGGCGCCCGACCGTCACCGCGTCGATGGCGTCCACGTCGTCCACGATGGCTACGACGTGTTCCGTGCCGGTGTGGGCGCTGTCGAACCAGGTCGGCCTGCCGTTGATCAAGGCCTGTAAGCGTCGAGGATGGACCGCGCCCACGTCGGCCGTGACCCACACGGAGTCGTCCGACACGACCGCCTCGTGCGCGACGCCGGCCATATGGAGACTCATCTGCTGGAAGCCGTGATCGCGGTGAGCAGCCCAGGCGGAGCACCGCAGGGCATTGCCGCACATGGTTGCGATGGAGCCGTCCGCGTTGAAGCAGGCGACTTCGAGGACGGCGGGGCTGTGTTGGATCAGCCTGCTGATGACCAGGCCATCCGCGCCTACGCCGGTACGCCTGGCACACAGACGTACCGCTTCCTTGGGCCACTCGTTGTCGTCATCCGGGCCGAGGTCGGAGAGCAGGACGAAGTCGTTTCCGGCGCCATGGATCTTGCGAAAGCGCATGGCAAAAGCTCCTCGCATGGTGAGGTGAGGGTGGTGGTGGGGTGTCGGACAGGGCGGGTCAGAGGCAGTCGATGGGCCGGTATGTGGTCCGGGCTTCTCGCATGATCCAGGGCTCGCACCCGGCGAAGATCAGTACGCGGTGGGCTGCGGTGCCGGCCGACCGCATGTCCCGGACTCGCTGGTATGTGCCGCCGAGATGGATGAAGTCACCGACGCGGACATCGCTCGGTGGCCGGGTGCTTCCCATGGTTCCGTGAGGTGGAGGCGGTATGGAGGGCGGCTCTTTGGTCCTGCGCTCGTACATCAGCCCCTCCATATGCCGAGCAGGAGCGAGCCGTCGGCGGCGCCCAGGTCCTCGCGGAGCAACCGGTTCAGGTCACACGTGAGGGTCGGCAACTGTCTGTCCATCGCCGCGCGGATCGTGGTGTCCATTCGCAGGCCGAGGACGGTGTTCGTTCGCGAGGAGATCGCCTCTACGTCGATGGGGGTGTCGTCGCCCTCGGTGTCCTCGGCCGTCTCGATCGTCTTGCCGGTACTTGCCACAGTCATCTCTGGCCCTTCCGGAGCATGCTTTCAGCCGTGCCTATAAAGCTAGGAAGGGTGCCGGGTGGGGCTCCACGAGTGTGCCGTAACTTGCCGGGCATTCACCCTAGAGATTCGATGGCAGCGGTGATGAGTTCGCGCGCCGCGGGGCCGTAGACGGCAAGTTCGGCCAGCTCGCTGAACGTCTTGGCATACATGGCAAGTTCGTGCTTCTGGACGACGGTGAGATGTGCCGAGATCAATTCGACGTTCACCAATTCATCGTCGTAGAGGAAGAATCCCTCGACGGGCCAGAGGCCCGAACGGTCTGCGTCCTGGGGGATGATGCCGATGCTCACCGACGGGAGCGCCATGACGCTGAGCAGGTAGCCGAGTTGGCCGGCCATCACGTCGGTGCCGCCGATGCGGTACCGCAGAACGCTTTCTTCCAGGAGGATGGCGAACGTGTGGTTCCCGTAGACGACCTGCTGCTTCTCCACGCGCACCTTGACGGCCGCCGGCACATCGTCGATGAGTCCCCGGCGGGCACGAATGGAGGTCAGAAGAGCGGTGATGTACGAGGCCGTTTGGACGGGCCCGGGGATGAGCCAAGGGGAGTAAATGCGAAAGCGCTCGGTGCGCTCCCACAGGGGAACGACGGACTCCTGCGCCCAATTGAGTCCATGGCGCTCCATCTTGCGCCACTCGACATACATGCCCTCAATTCCGCGGGCTGTCGAGACGAGGTCTTCTGCCTCGCTCTCCGCGCCGCACGCGGAACACCAATCGCGAAGGTCGCGCTCCGAGGGCGCGCGGGCGCCGCTCTCGAAGCGCGAAGCCTTCGACTCATGCCACCCCAGGCTTTGGGCCAGTGCTCGCTTGGTGAGTCCGGCTGCTTTCCGAATTCCGGCGAGGCGTTGCCCGAGCGCCTTGCGGGCTTCCTGGATGCTCGAAGAGGGCGATGTCATGTCGGTGCGAGGAGACTGTTCGAACCGTCAGGCCAGCTCGAACTGTGCATGCGGCCTTGCCCGCTTCCACACGGCTTCGAAGGCCGACTCGCAGAGCTTCGCCACCTCAGCGTCCTCCGTGAGTTCCACCTCCATGTTCTCGCCCTCGCCGTCGAAGTGGTTGACGAGGACGAGGCGGGAGTCGAACAGCCAGAAGTCGTTGCCCGGCAGTGCGATATCGGTCGCGTTGCGCCGCGAGAGCCAACGCACTTCTTCACCGGCGGCGATGTTCAGCCCATCGGTTACGTCGTACTCGAAGCGGATGTATTCGCTGACCGGTGTCGACACGACGCGGGCACGTCGGACCTCGACGCCTCGCGAGGTCGCCTCCGTGACGATGGCGTGCCAGTCAGCCCAGCGCTCGGCGGGATCGAGGACCACACCGGCCTGCCAGTCGATGAAGGCCGGGTCCGACTTCATGTAGGCGTCGCGCATCTCCAGATGAACAGCCGTCCTCTGGCAGTCGCGGAACAGCTCCTCAAACGTCGGGGGCCTCGTCATCCTTCTTCACCTCCAGGAAGAACTGCACCATGCGACGGGGGATCTCCACCACCGACTCGTGGCCGGGGATGTCCATCTGCCCGAGACGCTCGCCGTCCTCCACCTTCCACCCCTGCACGAGATAGCTGTCCTTCTCCTCGTCGAGGTAGATGGTGGGCGAGCCGCCACTGGGACTCTCCGGGTCCTTGCCGAGCTTACGCAGGGCCATGATGTCCTCCTCGGATGCCGGTAACGATCTCTGTGCCAGAGCTTGCCCGCGACCGAGCCCTCAAGCCAGGAACTTGCCGAAACTTGCCAGGACTTCGGGCGGCGACCCGAAAGGTGAAACCTGGTCGACGGGGCAGGCATGAACGCCGGGACTCGTGCTCAGTGCCTCGCGTCCGCCGCGTGCGAGAGGAAGTCTGCCCAGGCGGTGGGTGGGAACGTGAGGTGGGGTCCGGTGGGGGTTTTGGAGTCGCGGACGTGGATCGTGGTGAGGGTGGTGGCTATTTCGACGCAGTTCGAGCTGTCGCCGCTGTAAGTGGACTTCTGCCAGTGGAGGGTCTGCACGGGTCGGTCTCTCTCAGGTGTCCTGGATGAGGCTCTGGATGAAGTCGCGCGACTCGGCAGGGCCGAGGGCGCAGGACTCCATGTGGTCGAGCACGGCACGGTACTTGCTCAACTGTGCTTCCGCGTCGAGGAATCCGCAGCCGCCGTGGTGGGTGTCGAGCTGCACGGTGTCGAGCTGCGGAACCGGGCCCACGATGTAGTCGAAGGACTGGCCCGTGCTCGGGTAGTACTCCGTGTCGAAGGGGATCACCTGGACGGTGACGTTCGGCAGCTCGCTCATGCCGAGCAGATGCTTGAGCTGGCCGCGCTTCACGTCGGGGCCGCCGAAGCCCATCCGCAGGGCCGACTCGTGGGTGATCGCCGAGTACGGGGGCGGGTTCTCCCGGTGCAGAACGCCTTGCCGTTTGATGCGGTGGGTGAGGCGGTGCTCGATCTCGTACTGCCGCATGGGTGGCACCACGGCACGGAAGAGGGCGCGGGCATGGTCCGTCGTCTGGAGCAGCGCCGGGATGTGCATCGCGAGGGCAACGCGCAGGCCGGCGGCGTGATGTTCGAGTTCGGCCAGGTCGACCAGCGCGGCGGGCAGGTGCTCGCGGTACTCCTCCCACCAGCCGCGTGTCCGACGTCCGGTCATCGCTGCCAAGGCGTCGATCAGGGCCTCGTCCGAGCAGTCGTAGGCGGACGCCACCGCTCGGACACGGTCAGCGCTGAGGGAGCTGCGGCCGGTTTCGATCATGCTGACGCGGCCCTGGTTGACACCTAGCTGTGCCGCGGCCTCGGTGACGGTGAACCCGGCACGCTCACGGAGTTTGCGCAGTTCGGCGCCGAGACGCCGAAGGCGCAAGGTGGGGTTGTTGGTGGGTGGCAAGGGCACCTCCTTCCAAGCCGCGATGCGGCGCTCTTGTAACCCACACGAGGCAATTGCGGGTACCTCTTCAGCGTTTGGAAGATTTATCTCCCGTCATGCTCCTATCTTAGTCCTCACGCCGCCCAACTCCTCCCGCCCATAAGCCGGAAGCGCACCAACCCAGGCAATGCCACCGCCGGGCACGGCAGTTGAGCGAGCTCAAGTCCCCTTTCTCGCTGGAGTTTCTGGAGGTTTCCATGCGCACCGTATCCCTGACCGACACCTGGGTGTACGCCCTCCGCCTGCCCCACGACCCCCGCGCGGCACGGGTCGCACGTATGACCGTACGGTCGGTGCTGGGCAGCCACGGGAGACATGAAGTCCTTGAGGCCGTCGAACTGTTGGTCTCCGAGATGGTCACGAATGCCTACCGGCACACCAACGGTCCCGCGTCCCTCCGGCTGACCGCCCTGTGCGACGGGCGACTGCGGGTCGGCGTCTGGGACACGAGCCCCTGCATCCCGGCCCCTTTCGATCAACCGCCCGGAGGCCGTGTCCCGCCCGCCCCGGTGGACGCCCTCGGTGGGCGCGGGCTGGTCCTCGTCCAGGAGTACGCCGACTGCTGGGGCGGCGTAGCCCTCGGTGACGGCCTGCTCGACCGGGGCGCGGGAAAGCTGCTGTGGTTCGAGGTTGGTAGTGGCACGCGGGGGCGACTGCGAGAGGTAGCAGCGTGATCACGCTCGCGCATATAGCCGTAATCGAATTAGGCTAATCATAGCCAGGCTAAGTGCAGCCGGGCTATGGATCGCTCAGGAAGCCGCACCCATGACCATTCCCAAGCCGGCGGCCGTCTTCGACCGGACCCACGAGTGGGACGAGCTCACCCGGTTCTGCACCGACTCGGCGCCCGGCCTGCGTATCGGCGTCGTACGAGGACGTCGGCGCCACGGCAAGTCTTTCCTACTGGAGCATCTGTGCCGAGCCGTCGACGGCGTCTACACCCTCGCCCTCCAGCAGAGCCGCGCCATGGCTCTGGACCGCTTCTCCGACAGCCTGGCCCGGGCGATCGGCTTCCGGGTCGGGCGTTTCACCTCGTGGGTGGAGGCCATGGACGCCGCGGCGGACGTGCTCACGAGCCGCCGGGCTCAAGAAACGCCCCCTCTCCTCGTCCTCGACGAGTTCCCCTACCTCGTCACCCACTCCCCGGAGCTGCCGTCCGTCCTCCAGGCCCTCTACGACCAGCGCGGCCCGTCCTCCGGCAGACCGCCCCTCCGGATCATCCTCTGCGGCTCCGCGATCTCGACCATGTCGACCCTCCTCGCCGGGGACCAGGCACTGCGCGGACGTGCCGTGATCGACATGCGGATCGGGCCCTTCGGGTTCCGGGACGCGGCGGAGTACTGGGGCGTGGCCGACCCCGAGACCGCCTTCCTGGTGGACGCCGTACTCGGCGGGGCGGCCGGTTATCGCGATGTCGTCGGAGACCCGCCTGAGCCCGGGGACGACGGGTTCTACGCCTGGCTGGCCCGCAGCGTCTTCAACCCGTCCCACATTCTGTTCACCGAGCCCGAATACCTGCTGGCGGAAGACCCCCGGATAAGCGACCGCGCCACCTACCACGCCATCTGGGAAGCCGTGGCCTCCGGCGCTGCCACCCCCACGCAGATCGGCGGGCTGGTCGGGATGGACGCCAAGTCGCTGACGTACCACCTCAACATCATGAAGGCCGCCGCCTTCATCCGCTACGACCAGGATCTGCTGCTCCAGCGCAAACCCGTCATCACCGTGGCCGATCCCGTCGTCCGCTTCCACGATCTGATCGTGCGCCCGAACCTCGTCGACTTCGAACTCCGTGAGGGACGTGCCGCCTGGGAGAGGTCCCGGGAGACCTTCTCCTCCAAGGTCCTCGGGCCGCACTTCGAGGATCTGGCCCGGCAGTGGACCCTTCGATACGGGCGCGAGCGCGGCCTCGACGACATCGGGCAGGTCGGTACGACGACCGTTGCCTGCCGTGAGCATCGTGGGCACGAGGTCGACGTGGTCGCGCTGGACCGGGCGTCCCGGCCACGTGACAAGAGCGCCCGCGTCACACTGCTCGGCGAGGCCAAAGCCACGAACAAGCCGAGAACGGCTGCGGATCTGCGGCGCCTGGAGCACATCCGGGACGTGCTGTGTGCCCAGGGCTGGGCTGCCGACGACGCCGTCCTCGCCCTTTATGCGCGCAGCGCACCCGCGGCCGATCTCGCGCAGGCGGTGCGGGAGGGGCGGGGCATGTTCGTAGGGATGCGGGACTTGTACGGCCTGGGGCGGGCAAGAGCCTGACCGCGATGACCGGCGCGGCCCGTCCTCCCGGCGGAGAGGACGACCCGCGCGCGTTCGTTTCGTCGTAGAACCTCTCATCCCGACCCCTCCCGAGGTGAGAGCAAAGTTCCTTTCCGGTCACCCGACGCCACAGACCCGAAACGCGCTCTCCCTACCTTCGGGACTCATACCGCTCAGCACCGCAAAGAACCGCCCGAGCCCCGGAGCATTGTGGAGGCGTCATGACAGCCCCTAGCCAGGCCCCCGCCCCGAGCAGGGGAGGCCGCTGGATCGATCACTGGGATCCCGAGGACGAGACCTTCTGGAACGAGACCGGAGAGAAGGTGGCCCGCCGCAACCTCGTCTTCTCCGTCCTCTCCGAGCACATCGGGTTCTCGATCTGGACCATGTGGTCCGTGATGGTGCTCTTCATGGGCCCGGAGTACGGTCTCACCGCGTCCGACAAGTTCGTCATCGTGTCGATGGCGACGCTGGTCGGCGCGATCGTCCGGGTTCCCTACACCTTCGCGATCGCGGTCTTCGGTGGCCGGAACTGGACCATCGTGTCGGCGAGCCTCCTGCTGCTGCCGACCATCGCCGCCTTCATCGTCATGGAGCCGGGGACCTCCTACACCACCTTCCTGCTGTGCGCGATGCTCGCCGGTATCGGTGGCGGAAACTTCGCGTCCAGCATGACCAACATCAACGCCTTCTTCCCGCTCAGGAAGAAGGGCTGGGCGCTCGGCCTGAACGCCGGCGGCGGCAACATCGGTGTCCCCGTCGTGCAGCTGATCGGCCTCGCGGTCATCGGCGCGAACGGCGGGCCGCGGGTGCTGCTCGGGATCTACATCCCGTTCATCGTCGTCGCCGCGGTCCTCGGCGCGATGTACATGGACAACATCTCGTCCGTGAAGAACGACACCGGCGCCGCCAAGGAGGCCGCGAAGGACGCGCACACCTGGATCATGTCCTTCCTCTACATCGGCACCTTCGGTTCGTTCATCGGCTACAGCTTCGCGTTCGGGCTGGTCCTGCAGACCCAGTTCGGACGTACGCCGCTGCAGGCCGCGTACGTCACCTTCATCGGCCCGCTCCTCGGCTCGCTGATCCGTCCGGTGGGCGGCTGGCTCGCCGACCGCTACGGCGGCGCGAAGATCACGCTGTGGAACTTCAGCGCCATGGCCGCGGCCACCGGCATCATCGTGATCGCGTCCATGCAGGAGTCGCTGCCGCTGTTCACGGTGGCGTTCATCGCGCTGTTCATGCTGACCGGCCTCGGCAACGGGTCGACGTACAAGATGATCCCCGGCATCTACCAGGCCAAGGCCACCGCGATGGGACTCGAAGGTGAGGAGGCCGCCTCCTACGGGCGCCGGCTCTCCGGTGCCTCCATGGGGCTCATCGGCGCGGTGGGCGCGCTCGGCGGGCTCGGGATCAACCTCGCCCTGCGGCAGTCGTTCCAGAGCGTTGGTTCCGGCACCGGCGCCTTCGTCGGCTTCCTCGCCTTCTACGGTGTCTGCTTCGTGGTCACCTGGGCCGTATACCTTCGCCGCCCGGCCGCCCAGGCTCCCGCCACCGCCGCCGCCTCCGAGGCGAAGCCGCAGCTCAGCTACGCCGAGGTGTGACGTAACACCAGCGACATCAAGCGGAACCGAGCCTGTCACGCACCGTTGACAGGCTCGGTCGGCATGCAGGCAGAAGAGCCGAAATGCCCCATGTGAGGCATGGTCTCATGTGAGGCACTGCCTCATGCAGGGCCGGCCGTGGCCTCATGCAGGCCAGACGGTGCAACGACTCGAGTGCGGGACGAGAGTTTATGTACGACGAACAGCAGCGACCGGAACACGGGCCCCTGGCCGGGTTCACCGTGGGTGTCACCGCCGCGCGCCGGGCCGACGAGCTCGGGGCGCTGCTCCAGCGGCGCGGTGCCGCAGTGCTGCACGCCCCGGCCTTGCGGATCGTGCCGCTCGCCGACGACGGCGAGCTGCTCGCCGCCACCAAGGACATCGTCGAGCAGGTGCCGGACGTCGTGGTCGCCACGACCGCGATCGGCTTCCGGGGCTGGATCGAGGCCGCCGACGGATGGGGGCTCGGCGAGGAGCTGCTGGACCGGCTGCGCGGTGTGGAACTGCTCGCGCGGGGGCCCAAGGTCAAGGGCGCGATCCGGGCCGCCGGGCTGACCGAGGACTGGTCGCCGTCCAGCGAGTCCATGGCGGAGGTGCTCGACCGGCTTCTGGAGGAGGGGGTCGAGGGGCGTCGTATCGCCGTGCAGCTACACGGTGAGCCGCTGCCGGGGTTCGTGGAGTCGCTGCGGGCCGCCGGAGCGGAGCTGGTCGGGGTGCCCGTGTACCGGTGGATGCCGCCGGAGGACATCGGTCCGGTCGACCGGATGCTCGACGCCGCCGTCTCGCGCGGCCTGGACGCCATCACCTTCACCAGCGCGCCGGCCGCCGCGTCCCTGCTGTCCCGTGCCGAGGAGCGCGGTCTGCTGCCCGAGCTGCTCGCCGCCCTGCACCACGACGTGCTCCCCGCCTGCGTCGGCCCGGTCACCGCGCTGCCGCTCCAGGCCGCGGGCGTGGACACGGTCTCGCCCGAACGCTTCCGGCTCGGCCCCCTCGTCCAGCTGCTGTGCCAGGAACTGCCGACCCGGGCGCGGGCCCTGCCGGTCGCCGGGCACCGGGTGGAGATCCGGGGGCACGCGGTCCTGGTCGACGGTGAGCTGAAACCCGTACCACCCGCCGGGATGTCCCTGCTGCGGGCCCTGTCCCGGCGGCCCGGCTGGGTCGTCGCCCGCGCCGAACTGCTGCGCGCCCTGCCCGGCGCCGGCCGCGACGAGCACGCCGTCGAGACCGCGATGGCCCGGCTGCGTACGGCACTCGGGGCGCCCAAACTCATCCAGACCGTCGTCAAACGCGGCTACCGGCTCGCCCTCGACCCGGCCGCCGACGCCAAGTACGCCGACGTCTGACGGCCGTACAGGACCAGGGCCCGGGCCAGGACCGCCGGCGCGAGCGTCGACAGCGGTGCCCGTACGACGCTCCAGGCCATCCACCCCAGTGCGAATCCACGCAGGCTTCCACGCACGCGCGGTACGAGGGGTTCCGGGCGCGTCGGCGGGCAGGCACTGTTAGAGGAACGGTTCTCCGGAACCCGTAACCCCTAGGCGGTGACAGGCACATGGCACTGGGTACGGCCACGGGCGCGTCCTCGTCCGCGTACGAGCTGCGGTTCGACGCCGGACGGAGCTGTCTGGATCTCCTCGCGACCACGCACCCCGGCGAAAAGCTCGACTCCGTCGAGGTGCTGCACGCCTGGATCACCGGCTCCGGACTCGTCCCGCCGGGCACCCCGCTCAGCCACGCCGACGCCTCCTGGCTGGTGGGCTTCCGTGAACTGCGTGGTCACATCGGCCGGTTGGTGCACGGCAGGCTGTCGCCCGCCACACCGTCGTACGACCGCTCGCTCGCCCGCGTCAACGAACTCGCCCGCACCGCGCCCCCGGCCCCGCGCGCCCTGCGCCGCGAAGACGGCACGCTGGTACGGGAGTTGGATCCGCCGGAGTACCCCGCGCTGCTCGGCGCGCTCGCCCGGGACACCGTCGAGCTGCTCACCGACCCCGTCGCGCGCGCCAGTCTCAGACAGTGTGAAGGGGACAACTGCCCCATCGTGTACGTCGATTCGTCCCGGGGGCGCAGGAGGCGCTGGTGCTCCAGCGAAGTCTGCGGGAACCGTGAACGGGTGGCCCGGCACCGTCGCCGCGCGGCACTCGCCCGCGCCTAGGTGCCCCATAAGTGCCGTATGCGAAACGCCTGTCGAAATGTTTTCGACGTGATTTCGACAACACTCCGTGACCTGCCCCATGTCTCTGGCAAGGGCATCGATCTTGCCAGTGTGGCGGGAATGTAAAGCCGATGCGGGGGGAATGTGCGGCCATGTCCTCCCTCATCACGTCACTGGGAAGAAAACTGTCACGCCACTTTGAACACACCGCCGTTGGTCTCCGTACCGGTTGTCGAGCGACCGACTGGGGGAACCCCCGGACATCGGAGGTGGGCGTGCGCAAGGATTCCGTCGTGGCCAATGAACGTGCATCGAGGGCCCGACATCGCATGTCCCAGCCCTCGGAACCAGATGAGGAGCTGATGCGTGCGCTGTACCGAGAGCACGCCGGACCTCTGCTCGCTTATGTCCTTCGGCTCGTCGCCGGAGACCGGCAGCGCGCCGAGGACGTCGTGCAGGAGACGCTCATCCGTGCCTGGAAGAACGCCGGTCAGCTCAATCGAGCGACCGGATCTGTACGCCCCTGGCTGGTGACGGTCGCACGCCGCATCGTCATCGACGGCCACCGCAGCCGGCAGGCCCGGCCGCAGGAGGTCGATCCGTCGCCGCTGGAGGTCATCCCCGCGGAGGACGAGATCGACAAGGCGCTGTGGTTGATGACGCTGTCGGACGCGCTCGACGACCTGACCCCCGCACACCGGGAGGTGCTCGTCGAGACGTACTTCAAGGGGCGTACCGTCAATGAGGCGGCCGAGACGCTTGGCATACCGAGTGGCACGGTGCGCTCGCGGGTGTTCTACGCCCTGCGATCGATGAAGCTCGCACTGGAGGAGCGGGGGGTGACGGCGTGATGAGTGTGTACGGGGGACATCAGGGATACGGCTCGGGTGGTCCGGGTATGTCTGGCCCCATGCAGGGATCTACCGGCTCGAACGAGCACGAGACCGTCGGCGCCTACGCCCTCGGGATCCTCGACGACGCCGAGGCAACCGCTTTTGAAGCGCATCTCGCGACCTGCGAATGGTGCGCTCAGCAGCTCGACGAACTCGCGGGGATGGAGCCGATGCTGGCCGCCCTCGCGGACCTGCCCGGCACCGGTACGCCCGCCATCGGCGAGTCGCTGTCCGCCAAGCCCTCTCCACGGCTCGCGGAGAAGCTGGTCCACGAGGTCGTCGAGCGACGCGCCATGACCCGCCGCCGCTCCTTCTACATGGTGGCGGCCGCGGCCGCGCTGATCGTCGGCGGTCCGGTCGCCGCGGTGGCGACGACGGCCGGCGACGACGGCGGTTCGGGAGGCAACCAGACGCTCGCGGCCAGCCCGGCCAAGGCAGCCTTCGACCAGATGTCCGACAAGATCACGGCGACCGACCCGACGACCAAGGTCAGCGCGACCGTCGCCCTGCAGGAGAAGGCCTGGGGCACCGACACCGTCCTGGAGCTCAAGAACGTCAAGGGCCCCTTGAAGTGCTCCCTGATCGCCGTCGGCAAGAACGGCGAACGCGAGACGATCACCTCGTGGTCCGTCCCGGACTGGGGCTACGGCATCGAGAACGCCAAGACCGAGCAGGCGAGAAACCCGCTCTACGTCCAGGGGGGTGCCGCCTTCACCCCGAACGAGATCGATCACTTCGAGGTCATGACCTTCGAGGGGAAGCGGCTGGTCGAGGTGGACGCATAGCTTTCCGGGGCCCTCTTCGCGTACCTTTGACGGCTGCCCAGCACGTCAGAAGGGGGCCCGGTGGCCGCTCAGGCTCAACAGGAAACCGCTCTCGGCTCCGCCCAGGACTCCGTACGCGACGACTCCGTGCGCGAGCGCGAGATCAGCGTCGAACAGCAACACCTGGACCGGGTGTACCAGCGGCTTGAGGAGAAGATCCACGAGGCCGAGTTCCTCATGCACGACGCCGCCAAGCGCGGCCAGGTCGGCACGCCCGGCGCACTCGCCGAGCGGGACGCGCAGGTCTTCCGGGCCGGCATCCACCTCAGCCGGCTGAACAACGAGTTCGAGGACTTCCTCTTCGGCCGGATCGACCTGCTGCTCGGCAAGGACGGCAAGAAGGGACCCGACGGCGCGTACACCGCGGTCGAGCCCGCCGACGGCGCCGTACGCGACGACGGCACGGCCGACATCGCCGAAACCCTGCACATCGGCCGTATCGGCGTGCTCGACCAGGACTACGCACCGCTGGTCATCGACTGGCGTGCCCCCGCCGCCGCCCCCTTCTACCGCTCCACCCCGGTCGATCCGGGCCGGGTCGTCCGCCGCCGGGTGATCCGTTCCAAGGGCCGCCGGGTCCTCGGAGTCGAGGACGACCTGATGCGCCCCGAGCTGAAGGCCACGCTGGACGGCCATGCGCTCCCGGTGATCGGTGACGGCGCCCTGATGGCCGCCCTCGGGCAGGCCCGCAGCCACACCATGCGCGACATCGTCGCCTCCATCCAGGCCGAGCAGGACCTGGTCATCCGTGCCCCCGCCGCCTCCGTGACCTACGTCGAGGGCGGACCCGGCACCGGCAAGACGGCGGTGGCGCTGCACCGGGCGGCGTATCTGCTGTACCAGGACCGGCGCCGGTACGCGGGCGGCATCCTCATCGTCTCGCCGACGCCGCTGCTGGTCGCGTACACCGAGGGCGTCCTCCCCTCCCTCGGCGAGGAGGGCCAGGTCGCCATCCGCGCCATCGGCTCCCTCGTCGACGGCACCGAGGCCACGCTGTACGACTCCCCGTCGGTGGCCCGCGCCAAGGGCTCGTACCGCATGCTGAAGGTGCTGCGGAAGGCGGCGCGGGGGGCGCTGGAGCTGGGGCGCGGTGCCGCGGCGGGGCGGCCTGCCGTCTCCGGCCAGCTCGCGTTGGGTGACGAGGGCGACGGTAGCGACGACGCCACGGCCACACCGGACGGGGCACCCGCACGGGACGGGGCGCCCGCACCGAACGGAGCGCCCGCCGGTCCGCCCACCCGGCTGCGCGTGGTCGCCTTCGGGCGGCGGCTCGAACTTCAGGCGGCCGAGCTGGAACGTATCCGCCACGCCGCCCTCGGCGGCACCGCCCCCGTGAACCTGCTCCGCCCGCGCGCCCGCAAGCTGCTCCTCGACGCGCTGTGGGAGCAGTCGGGCGCCGCGGCCCGGCACACCGACCCCGAGCTGGCCGCCGAGCTGCGGTCGTCGTTCGACGAGGACATCGTGTCCGAGGACGCCTTCGTCGCCTTCCTCGACGCCTGGTGGCCGGAGCTCACGCCGAAGCAGGTCCTGGCCGCCATGGCCGACGAACGCCGCCTCGGCCGCTGGGCCCGGAGGATCCTCAACCCCGGCGAGGTCCGCAAGGTGGCCCGTTCCCTCAAGCGGGACGGCCGCACCGTGCACGACATCGCCATGCTCGACGAGCTCCAGGCGATCCTCGGCACTCCCGCCCGCCCCCGCAGGAAGCGCGAGCTGGACCCGCTCGACCAGCTCACCGGGCTTGAGGAGCTGATGCCCGTACGCGAGGAGTCGCAGCGCGAGCGGGCCGAGCGGCTGGCGCAGGAGCGCGTCGAGTACGCGCACGTCATCGTCGACGAGGCGCAGGACCTCACGCCCATGCAGTGGCGCATGGTCGGCCGCCGCGGCCGGCACGCCACCTGGACGGTCGTCGGCGACCCCGCCCAGTCCTCCTGGTCCGACCCCGAGGAGGCGGCTCAGGCCCGCGACGAGGCCCTCGGCACCCGCCCGCGCCGCCGCTTCCAGCTCACCGTGAACTACCGCAACCCCGCCGAGATCGCCGAACTGGCGGCGAAGGTACTGGCACTGGCCATGCCCGGCTCCGCGTCACCGAAGGCCGTCCGCTCCACCGGCGTCGAGCCGCGCTTCACCGCCGTCCGCGACTCCCTCGGCCGGACCGTCCGCGAGGAGGCCGCCCGGCTGCTCGACCGCGTCGACGGCACGGTCGGCGTCGTCGTCGCCATGAACCGGCGCGAGGAGGCCCGCCGCTGGCTCACCGGACTCGGCGACCGCGTGGTGGCACTGGGCAGCCTGGAGGCGAAGGGCCTGGAGTACGACGCGACGGTCGTCGTCTCACCGGCGGAGATCGCCGACGAGAGCCCGGCGGGCCTGCGTGTGCTGTACGTCGCACTGACCCGGGCCACCCAGCAGCTGACGGTGGTGTCGGGGGAGCGGGACGAGCCGGACGGCAACGGAGTCCCCGACCTTCTCCGGGAATGATCCGGATGGACCCGGATGGACGAGGACGGACTCCAGGTACGGGAATGGCCTTACGGGATCCGTTTGTTAGCCTGGGTGTGGCACCGGCCCGATCCAAGCCCCCGGGCCCAACCTTCGTCGCTACGAGCGACCACTTGCCGCGAGGCGAGCATGGCGGGTCGGTGTCACTGAGCGTTCGAGAGGCTCACGTCACGATGTGACGTGAGCCTCTTTCGCTGTGAAGCACCGCGGACCGCCGGAACGGACCGCCGCGAACGGACCGCCGTGAACCGCTGCGCACCGCTGTGAACAAAACGTCCGCAATCCAGGGCGGCTACCAGCTACCCGGCAGTAGGTGCGACGATCGGACGGCATCCAGCGTCAAACGGTGAAAGCAGAGGAAGTCGGCAATGGCAACGGCGCCCAGCGTCTCCTACTCGATGACGGTCCGGCTGGAGGTGCCCGCGAGCGGTACCGCGGTCTCCCAGCTCACCACGGCCGTCGAGTCCCACGGAGGCTCGGTGACCGGCCTCGACGTGACCGCTTCCGGCCATGAGAAGCTCCGTATCGACGTCACCATCGCGGCGACCTCCACGACCCACGCCGACGAAATCGTCGAGCAGCTGCGCGGCATCGAGGGCGTCACCCTCGGCAAGGTCTCCGACCGTACGTTCCTCATGCACCTCGGCGGCAAGATCGAGATGGCGTCGAAGCACCCCATCCGCAACCGTGACGACCTGTCCATGGTCTACACGCCGGGGGTGGCCCGCGTCTGCATGGCGATCGCCGAGAACCCCGAGGACGCCCGCCGCCTCACCATCAAGCGCAACTCCGTTGCGGTCGTGACGGACGGCTCGGCGGTGCTGGGCCTCGGCAACATCGGCCCGAAGGCCGCGCTGCCCGTCATGGAGGGCAAGGCGGCCCTGTTCAAGCGGTTCGCCGGCATCGACGCCTGGCCGATCTGCCTGGACACCCAGGACACCGACGCGATCGTGGAGATCGTCAAGGCGATCGCCCCCGGGTTCGCCGGCATCAACCTTGAGGACATCTCCGCACCCCGCTGCTTCGAGATCGAGGCACGGCTGCGCGAGGCCCTCGACATCCCCGTCTTCCACGACGACCAGCACGGCACCGCGATCGTCGTGCTGGCCGCGCTCACCAACGCACTTCGCGTGGTGGGCAAGGGAGTTGAGAACGTACGGGTCGTCATGTCGGGCGCCGGCGCGGCCGGTACGGCGATCCTGAAGCTGCTCCTCGCCGCGGGCGTGAAGCACGCCGTCGTCGCCGACATCCACGGTGTCGTGCACGCCGGCCGCGAGGACCTGGTGGCCGCCGCCCCCGACTCGCCGCTGCGCTGGATCGCCGACAACACCAACCCCGAGGGCGTCACCGGCACGCTCAGGGAGGCCGTGCGCGGCGCCGACGTCTTCATCGGCGTCTCCGCCCCGAACGTCCTCGACGCGGACGACGTGGCCGCCATGGCCGACGGCGCCATCGTGTTCGCGCTCGCGAATCCAGACCCCGAGGTCGATCCGGCAATCGCCCGTCAGACGGCGGCTGTTGTGGCCACCGGCCGCTCCGACTTCCCGAACCAGATCAACAACGTGCTGGTCTTCCCGGGCGTCTTCCGCGGTCTGCTCGACGCCCAGTCCCGCACGGTCAACACCGAGATGATGCTCGCGGCTGCGAAGGCCCTGGCGGACGTGGTGACCGAGGACGAGCTCAACCCGAACTACATCGTCCCGAGCGTCTTCAACGACAAGGTCGCGGGCGCGGTGGCGGGTGCGGTGCGGGAGGCCGCCAAGGCGGCGGGTGCGTCGGCGTCGTAGGCTCGTCGGTGCGTGGCCTGCTGTGAGGATCGCCACGACGGGCCTCACCCCGGCGCGTCGCGGAACGCAGGGCCTTTGGCCGCCGTTTATCGTTGCGGCCAGGCTCAGCCCTCTTTTCGTGTGACTCCCAAGGGTGTTCTCACGACTCCTACGGGTGCCGGATTGGCTTTCCCGCCGCAGGTAGGGGCAGGATGCCTCCCTGGGCGCGAGGGTCCGACGGCGGACCCGGGTCCGGGGATTGTCCGAGGGCCCTGGCAGCATCGACGTCGCAGTGCCCGATATGCGGCTCCGCCGCGTGGCACGCCTCATACGGCAAGAAGAACACGGGAGTAACAACATGAACCGCAGTGAGCTGGTGGCCGCGCTGGCCGACCGCGCCGAGGTGACCCGCAAGGACGCCGACGCCGTTCTGGCCGCGTTCGCCGAGACCGTCGGCGAGATCGTCGCCAAGGGCGACGAGAAGGTCACCATCCCCGGCTTCCTGACCTTCGAGCGCACCCACCGTGCCGCTCGCACCGCGCGCAACCCGCAGACCGGCGACCCCATCCAGATCCCGGCCGGCTACAGCGTGAAGGTCTCCGCGGGCAGCAAGCTCAAGGAAGCGGCCAAGGGTAACTAAGACGGCCCCGCGCCCCTTGAGGGCGCGTGCCCCCTTGAGGGGCGCCGCACCAACGCCGATGGGGCGGCCACCCGGACTCGGGTGGCCGCCCCATCGGCATTCAGGCGATGTGTCAGCCGAGCGCCTTGCCCGGCAGCTCGACCTTCGCGCCCAGCTCCACGAGCTTCTCCATGAAGTTCTCGTAACCCCGGTTGATGAGGTCGATGCCGTGGACGCGGGATGTGCCCTGGGCCGCCAGTGCCGCGATCAGGTAGGAGAAGCCGCCGCGGAGGTCGGGGATGACCAGGTCGGCGCCCTGGAGCCTGGTGGGGCCGCTGACGACCGCCGAATGGAGGAAGTTGCGCTGGCCGAAGCGGCAGTCCGAGCCGCCGAGGCACTCGCGGTAGAGCTGGATGTGGGCGCCCATCTGGTTCAGCGCGGAGGTGAAGCCGAGGCGGGACTCGTAGACCGTCTCGTGGATGATCGAGAGGCCTGTCGCCTGCGTGAGGGCCACCACCAGCGGCTGCTGCCAGTCCGTCTGGAAGCCCGGGTGGACGTCCGTTTCGAGCGCGATGGACTTCAACTGGCCACCGGGGTGCCAGAAGCGGATGCCCTCGTCGTCGATCTCGAAGGCACCGCCCACCTTCCGGTAGGTGTTGAGGAACGTCATCATCGACCGCTGCTGTGCGCCACGGACGTAGATGTCGCCCTCGGTCGCCAGCGCCGCGGACGCCCAGGAGGCGGCTTCCAGACGGTCCGGGAGGGCGCGGTGGGTGTAGCCGCCCAGCTTGTCCACACCGGTGATGCGGATGGCGCGGTCGGTGTCCATCGCGATGATGGCGCCCATTTTCTGCAGGACGCAGATGAGGTCCTCGATCTCCGGTTCCACGGCGGCGTTGGAGAGCTCCGTCACGCCCTCCGCCAGCACCGCCGTCAGCAGCACCTGCTCGGTCGCGCCGACGGACGGGTACGGAAGCCTGATCTTGGTGCCGCGCAGCCGCTGCGGAGCCTCCAGGTACTGCCCGTCCGCCCGCTTCTCGATCTTCGCGCCGAACTGCCGCAGCACCTCGAAGTGGAAGTCGATGGGCCGGCCGCCGATGTCGCAGCCGCCGAGGCCGGGGATGAACGCGTGCCCGAGGCGGTGCAGCAGCGGACCGCAGAACAGGATGGGGATACGCGAAGAACCCGCGTGGGCATCGATGTCGGCGACATTCGCGCTCTCCACGTGCGACGGGTCCAGGACCAGTTCGCCCGGCTCCTCACCCGGACGGACCGTCACCCCGTGCAGTTGCAGCAGGCCGCGTACGACACGCACGTCACGGATGTCCGGAACGTTGCGCAGTCGACTCGGCGCGCTGCCCAGCAGGGCGGCGACCATGGCCTTCGGTACGAGGTTCTTCGCACCGCGGACACGAATCTCGCCCTCCAGCGGGGTTCCGCCGTGGACAAGCAGGACATCGTCGTTGACGGTCATGTATCTCGCGTTCCGATGAGTTGGGCAGGGCCGGGGAAACAGAGTAATCGCCGTCGGCCCCCCTTCCGTAAGCCCAAGGACCGCCCACTCCGTCATAGCTGTGTCACAACACGAAACGTGCGCAATCGGGCACAAGGGGTCACCGGCCGGATCGTGCGCCCGGGACGCACCTGTGAGCCCTCCCGTCTCCCACCACCACCCTCAAACGAGGCCTTACGCAGGCCACTCCTTTCATTCATGGCTGCATTCACTCCCGAACCCCCATTGCCTCCCCGCGCGGAGGGAAGATGCGGGATCATGTCTGGCATGACCGAGGTGTCCTCGCTCACCGGGCGGTTGCTCGTGGCAACGCCCGCCCTGGCGGACCCGAACTTCGACCGCGCGGTGGTGCTCCTTCTCGACCACGACGAGGAGGGCTCGCTCGGCGTCGTCCTCAACCGCCCCACCCCGGTGGACGTGGGCGACATCCTGGAGGGCTGGGCGGATCTCGCCGGGGAGCCCGGTGTCGTCTTCCAGGGCGGCCCGGTCTCGCTGGACTCGGCCCTCGGTGTGGCCGTCATCCCCGGCGAGCCCGCGGGCGAGTCGGTCCCGCTGGGCTGGCGCCGGGTGCACGGCGCGATCGGGCTCGTGGACCTGGAGACCCCGCCGGAACTGCTCGCCGCCGCCCTCGGCTCCCTGCGCATCTTCGCCGGTTACGCCGGCTGGGGTCCCGGCCAGTTGGAGGACGAACTGGTGGAGGGCGCCTGGTACGTCGTGGAGTCGGAGCCCGGCGACGTGTCCTCCCCGTCCCCGGAAAGACTCTGGCGCGAGGTCCTGCGCCGCCAGCGCAGTGAGCTGGCGATGGTCGCCACGTACCCGGACGACCCTTCGCTCAACTGATACATGTGAGCTTCAGTACCCTTGGGCCTATGAGCACTCTTGAGCCCGAGCGCGGGACTGGTACGGGGACCCTCGTAGAGCCGACGCCGCAGGTGTCCCACGGCGACGGTGACCACGAGCGCTTCGCCCATTACGTCCAGAAGGACAAGATCATGGCGAGCGCCCTCGACGGCACCCCCGTCGTGGCGCTCTGCGGCAAGGTGTGGGTACCGGGCCGCGACCCGAAGAAGTACCCGGTATGTCCCATGTGCAAGGAGATCTACGAGTCCATGGGCGCCGGCGGCGACGACAAGGGCAAGGGCGGCAAGGGCGGCAAGGGCGACAAGTAGCTCTCCGGCCGGTCGTACACAAGTAAGGCCCCCGAGGCGCGTTTTGCGTGCCTCGGGGGCCTTTGTGCTGTCCGCACGTTGCACGGGGTGCGTCTGCTGGTCACAGAGTGGTTGAGACCTCTTGTGGTCGTGTTCACGCAGTCCCTAGCCTCCATCCTGTTGTGCAGAGCGAAACCGTCATTGCGTATGTTGCAACGCACTCCGGAGGATCACTCCATGAAGCTCTCCCGCAGACTCCCCGCGCTCCTCCTGGCCGGCCTCGTCGTCACGGCCTGCGCCCCCCAGACGTCCGACAACTCCTCCTCCGACAAGGACGAGAAGACCGGCACGCTGCGGGTCTGGCTCTTCCAGGAGGTCGGCAACCAGCCGAAGGAGAAGGTCGTCGACTCCGTCGTCGCCGACTTCGAGAAGGCCCACAGCGGCACCGAGGTCGACGTCGAGTACATCCCGGTCGAGACCCGCGCCCAGCGCGTCAAGGCCGCCTTCAACGACCCGAAATCCGCTCCCGACGTCATCGAGTACGGCAACACCGACACGGCCGGCTATGTGAAGGACGGCGGACTCCTCGACGTCACGCAGGAGTTCGGCGACTGGAACGAGTCGAAGGACACCGACCCCACGGCGAAGCAGTCGGTCACGGTGGACGGCAAGGTTTACGGTGCGCCCTTCTACGTCGGCGTCCGCGCCCTGTACTACCGGACGGACATATTCCAGGAACTGGGTCTGGAAGTCCCCAGGACCATGGCCGAGTTGGCCTCGACCGCGCGGCAGATCCGTGCCGAGCGGCCCGATCTGTACGGACTGGTCGTCGGCGGCGCCTACACGTACGGCGCGCTGCCGTTCATCTGGGCCAACGGCGGTGAACTCGCCACCGGCAAGGGCGGATCGTATGTCTCCGCCATCGACAGCGCGGCCGCCCAGAAGGGCATCAAGGAGTACACCTCCCTCTTCGGCGACGACAACTGTCCCGCCGCCAAGTGCGCCGGCATGGGCGGCAACGACACGATCACCGCGTTCGCGTCCGGCAAGGCGGGCATGGCGATCGGCGGCGACTTCAGCCACACCGCCGTCGAGGCGGGCGCGGTGAAGGGCAAGTACGCGGTGGTGCCGCTGCCGGGTGTCGAGGCCGGATCGATCGCGCCGGCCTTCGCGGGCGGCAACAACATCGGTGTGCTGAAGTCCACTTCGCACCGCACGCTCGCCGTCGACCTGATGGAGCAGCTCGCCTCGAAGCAGACGCAGGCGTCGATGTTCGACGCGATGGGTTTCCTGCCGACGTTCGCGGACGTACGGCAGGAGGTGTCGGCGAAGGAGCCGTATGTGAAGCCGTTCGCGCAGACGCTTGAAGCGGGTACGAAGTTCGTGCCCGCCTCGCCCGCGTGGGCGCAGATCGATTCCTCGCTGGTGCTGCCGACGATGTTCCAGGAGGTCGTCAGCGGCAGGAAGGACGTGGCCGCGGCGGCCGGGGACGCGGCGAAGAAGATGGACGACGCGTTCGGCTCCGCCGGGTGACGCCGGTGACACCCAAGAGCCCGGGGGTCGTGGAGCGCCGGCGGGTACGGGTCGTCGGTGGCTTGCCGCGCCCGCGCCCCTCAGCGGGGTCGGGTGCGCGGCGTCCGGGAAACCGGACTCCGTGGCTGTACCTCGCGCCCGCCCTTGTCGTGCTCGGCGGGCTGCTCGTCTACCCCATCTATCAGCTCGGGCTGATGTCGTTCTTCCAGTACACGCAGGCTCAGGTCAGCGGTGGGGAACCGACCACGTTCGAGGGGTTCGGGAACTACGCGGAGCTGTTCTCCGACTCGCAGTTCTGGCAGGTGCTGCTGGCGACCGTGCTGTTCGCGGCGGCCTGTGTCGTGTCGACACTGGCCGCCGGCTGCGCCCTTGCCGTGCTGCTCACGCGGGTGCGCGCGGTGCCGCGGCTGGTGTTGATGCTGGCGGCGTTGGGGGCGTGGGCCACACCGGCGGTCACGGGGTCGACGGTGTGGCTGTTCCTGTTCGACCCGGACTTCGGCCCGGTGAACCGGATCTTCGGGCTCGGGGACTACTCATGGACGTACGGACGCCTCAGCGCGTTCTTCCTCGTCCTGCTCGAAGTGGTCTGGTGCTCCTTCCCGTTCGTGATGGTGACGGTGTACGCCGGGATTCGCGCCGTGCCGAGCGAGGTCCTGGAGGCCGCGGCTCTGGACGGCGCCTCGCAGTGGCGCATCTGGCGCTCGGTGCTCACGCCGATGCTCCGCCCGATCCTCATGGTCGTCACCATCCAGTCGGTGATTTGGGACTTCAAGGTCTTCACCCAGATCTACGTCATCACGAACGGCGGCGGCATCGCGGGCCAGAACCTCGTACTGAACGTGTACGCGTATCAACAGGCCTTCGCCTCCTCGCAGTACAGCCTCGGCTCGGCGATCGGCGTGGTGATGCTGCTGATCCTGCTGGCCGTCACGCTCGTGTACTTGCGGTTGTTGCGCAGGCAGGGGGAGGAGCTGTGAATCTTGTACGTGGTCTGGTACGGCGTCCCTGGCGGCTGGCCGCCGAGGTCTCGGCGCTGCTGATCGCGGCCGTCGTCGCCTTCCCCCTCTACTGGATGGTGCTCAGCGCCTTCAAACCGGCCGGGGAGATCGAGTCGACCGAGCCGCGGCCGTGGACGCTGGCGCCGTCGCTGGATTCCTTCCGGCGGGTCTTCGGACAGCAGGAATTCGGCCGTTACTTCGTCAACAGCCTTGTGGTGGCTTGCACGGTCGTGGTGGCCTCGGCGCTCATCGCCTTTCTCGCCGCGACCGCGGTGACACGATTCCGCTTCCGTTTCCGGACTACCCTGCTGATCATGTTTCTGGTGGCCCAGATGGTGCCCGTGGAGGCGCTGACGATCCCGCTGTTCTTCCTCATGCGGGACTTCGGGCAGCTGAACACGCTGGGCTCGCTGATCCTGCCGCACATCGCCTTCTCCCTGCCCTTCGCGATCTGGATGCTGCGGGGGTTCGTGAAAGCCGTTCCGGAGGCGCTGGAGGAGGCCGCGTACATCGACGGGGCGAGCCGGACGCGATTCCTGTGGCAGATCCTTTTCCCGCTGGTCTTCCCGGGGCTGGTGGCCACCAGCGTGTTCTCCTTCATCTCGGCCTGGAACGACTTCCTGTTCGCCAGGTCCTTCATCATCAGCGACACCTCCCAGTCGACGCTGCCGATGGCCCTGCTCGTCTTCTACAAGCCGGACGAGCCGGACTGGGGCGGTGTGATGGCGGCGTCGACCGTGATGACGATTCCGGTGCTGATCTTCTTCGTGCTCGTGCAACGCCGGCTGGTGTCGGGGCTGGGCGGAGCGGTAAAGGACTGACGTGACTGAACTGATTCCGGTACCCCACCGCATGGAGCGGGCCGAGGGCTTCTTCGAACTCGGCGACGGCTTCGGGATCGAGGCCGGGCCGGGTACCGAGGACACCGCGCTGTGGCTGCGCGCGACGCTCGGCCCGGCGACCGGGCTCGCGCTGCCGCCCAAGAAGGGGAGCGAGTACGACGTCCTCCATCTGTCCGTCCGGCCCGGCCTCGACGCCGAGGCCTACCGGCTCGTCATCGCCCCCCATGGCGTCCACATCCAGGGCGGCTCGCCCGCCGGTGTCTTCTGGGGCGCCCAGACGCTGCGCCAGCTTCTCGGCCCCGACGCCTTCCGGCGCGCACCCCTTCCCGGCCGTACGTGGCGGCTGCCTCTGACGGAGATCCGGGACTCCCCCCGATTCCGCTGGCGCGGCCTCATGCTCGACGTGGCCCGGCACTTCATGCCCAAGGACGGAGTCCTGCGCTACCTGGATCTGATGGCCGCCCACAAACTCAACGTCTTCCACTTCCATCTGACGGACGACCAGGGCTGGCGTATCGAGATCGACAAGTATCCCCGGCTGACGGAGATCGGCTCCTGGCGGGCCCGCACGAAATTCGGCCACCGTGCCTCGCCGCTGTGGGAGGAGAAGCCGCACGGGGGCTTCTACACCCAGGACGACATCCGGGAGATCGTCGCCTACGCCGCCGAGCGGCATATCACCGTCGTCCCCGAAATCGACGTACCGGGACACTCGCAGGCCGCCATCGCCGCATATCCGGAACTCGGCAACACCGACGTCATCGACACCTCCGCGCTCATGGTGTGGGACACCTGGGGGATCAATCCCAACGTACTCGCCCCCACTGACAACACCCTGCGCTTCTACGAGGGGGTCTTCGAGGAAGTCCTGGAGCTGTTCCCCTCGGAGTTCATTCACGTCGGGGGCGACGAATGCCTGAAGGACCAGTGGAAGCAGTCGCCGACCGCGCAGGCCCGTATCAAGGAACTCGGGCTGGTGGACGAGGACGGACTGCAGTCGTGGTTCATCGGGCACTTCGACCGGTGGCTCTCCGCGCGCGGGCGCAGGCTCATCGGCTGGGACGAGATCCTGGAGGGCGGCCTGGCGCCGGGCGCCGCGGTGTCGTCCTGGCGCGGCTACGCGGGCGGAATCGCCGCCGCTCGGGCCGGTCACGACGTCGTCATGTGCCCCGAACAGCAGGTGTACTTGGACCACCGCCAGGACGCGGGCGCGGACGAGCCGGTCCCCATCGGCTACGTCCGCACCCTGGAGGACGTCTACCGGTTCGAGCCCGTTCCACCCGAGCTGACGCCGGAACAGGCCCGGCACGTCCTCGGGACGCAGGCCAACGTGTGGACCGAGGTGATGGAGGACCAGGCACGCGTGGACTACCAGACGTTCCCCAGGCTCGCGGCGTTCGCCGAGGTGGCCTGGAGCGTCGGCCTGCCCGCCCCCGCGCAACGGGACTTCGCCGCATTCGAGCGGCGGATGGCTGTCCACTACCGGCGACTTGACGCCCTGGGAGTCGCTTACCGGCCGCCCGCCGGGCCGTTGCCGTGGCAGCAGCGGCCCGGAGTGCTGGGCCGTCCCATCGAGGGGGCGCCTCCGAACCGGTAATGGAACACGCATGGGAACAGGGCGCGGAAAAAGGCCCCGAGCGTCACCGAAGAGTGGCAATTCGTGCGCACGGTTGATCTCGTGCGAAAACGGGCCATCTCGCAGGTGAGCGGGGCGAATGCCTCCTAGCGGACCCCCGCGTTCGGGCCCTGCGAAGATGTGCCAGAGTTGCCACGTCCGCCCTGTCAGCACGTACCGTACGGCAACACAGGTGGGACCAGGTGGGGCAGCGGGAAGGGGCAGCCGGTTTGACCACGAGCGCACCGCAGGCGGCGCAGGCCGTCACGCTGCCCACGACGCTGGAGGAGGCCGTGGCGGCCCTCGCGGCCATGCCCGCCGCCGTTCCCGTGGCCGGCGGCACCGACCTGATGGCCGCCGTCAACTCCGGGCAGCTCAGGCCCGCCGCACTGGTCGGTCTCGGCAAGATCAGCGAGATCCGCGGCTGGCAGTACCAGGACGGCCACGCGCTGCTCGGCGCGGGCCTCACGCACGCGCGCATGGGCCGTCCCGACTTCGCCGCCCTCATCCCGGCGCTCGCCGCGTCGGCGCGCGCTGCGGGCCCGCCGCAGATCCGCAACGCGGGCACCCTGGGCGGCAACATCGCCACGGCTGCCCCCACCGGGGACGCGCTTCCCGTGCTGGCCGCCCTGGAGGCGACGCTGATCATCGCGGGTCCGGGCGGAGCCCGCCGGGAGGTCCCGGTATCGCATCTGCTGGCCGGCGTGGAGATGCTGCGCGGCGGCGAACTCATCGGGTACGTGCGCGTGCCGCTGCTGCACGCCCCGCAGGTCTTCCTCAAGGCCACCGGCCGCACCGGCCCCGGCCGCGCGGTCGCGTCGGTCGCGCTGGTCCTCGACCCCGCCCGGCGCGGAGTGCGGTGCGCCGTCGGCGCCATAGCGCCGATGCCGCTCAGGCCGCTGGACGCCGAGCAGTGGGTCGCCCGGCTGATCGACTGGGACAACAGCCGCGCGATCGTCCCCGAAGCGCTGACCGCCTTCGGGGAGTACGTCGCCGCGGCCTGCATCCCCGATCCGGTCCCGGCCGAGGACGGCTCCGTACAGCAGCTTCCGCCCGCCGTACTGCATCTGCGGCGCACCGTCGCCGCGCTGGCCCGACGAGCACTGGGGAGGGCACTGTCGTGACCGACGACCAGCACGGAGAGGGCACGCCCCAGGGCGGCGGCCGCTGGGACCCGCTGCCCCAGGGCGACTACGACGACGGCGCCACGGCCTTCGTGAAGCTCCCCGAAGGGGGCATCGACGCCCTCCTGGCCTCCGCCGACAGCCCGCTGGCGGCGCCGGGCCACGGCTATGTGCCCCCGCGGATAACGGTCAACCCCACCACGCCCCCCGGAAGCGACCCCGCCGCCACCGGAGGCTGGCCCGCGCCCACCGACGCGGTGCAGTGGCCCGATCCGAACGCGGTGCCCCAGGACTCCGGGAACGACCGGTTCACGTACAACCCGGGGGTGACCGGGCAGTGGAACTTCGAGACCGTCGAGGGCTCGGCTGGACCGGCGGCGGAGCACACGGCCGCCACGCCGGGCCACGATGTGACCGGGCAGTGGTCGATCCCCGTCGCCGGGGGTGACCTGCCGGACGAATCGGGCGAGTTCACCACGTCGTCCCTGGTCGAGCAGTGGGGCGGCACACCGCCGGCCACGCTCCCCGGCGGTGCGCCCGCTCCCTGGGCGACGGAGGCCACCGGGCAGCCGTGGCCGCAGGAGGCGGACACCGCGCCCGCGGCCGAGTCCGCCCAGGCCGCGGTGAACGCACCCGGCCAGACGCACGGCGAGGTGTCCGCGCAGGCGTACACGAGGGCACACCCGGAGACTCCGGCGCAGCAGCACGGGACCGCTCCCGCCCCGCCGCACGCGGACGCTCCCGCCCAGCAGCACCCGGAGGTCCATCCGCAGCGTCCGGGCACGCCTGTCCAGCCGGGCACGGAGGCTCACGAACAGGCCGCCGCGCAGCACGAACCGGACCAGGCCCACGCTCAACAGCCCGCGGACGGAACCGCCGTAGCGGACGCACCGGACGCGCACGGGACCGCCGTAGCGGACTCAGCGGACGCGCACGGGACCGTCGTAGCGGACTCAGCGGACGCGCACGAGACCGTCGTAGCCGCCGCACAGCCCTCTCAGAGGGCTCAGGAGGCGGCCGAGGTGTCCGAGGGTGCCCAGGGGGCCGTGGAGGCCGCTGAGGGGGCCGTGGAGCGTTCCGCGGAGCCGGAGCCGGAGCCGGAGCGGGAGGCGGAGCCGGAGCCGGAGTCGCGTGCCGACGCTGAGGCCGGTGAGGAGTCCGCCGGGCCCGGGGCCCGGGACGAGACGCCCTCGCCGCCCGGCGAGGAACACCCCCTCACCTCGTACGTCCTGCGCGTCAACGGCGTCGACCGGCCCGTCACCGACGCCTGGATCGGCGAGTCGCTGCTCTACGTCCTGCGCGAACGGCTCGGCCTCGCCGGTGCCAAGGACGGCTGCTCGCAGGGCGAGTGCGGGGCGTGCAACGTCCAGGTCGACGGCCGGCTCGTCGCCTCCTGCCTGGTGCCCGGGGTCACCGCGGCCGGCAGCGAGGTCCGTACGGTCGAGGGCCTCGCCGAGGACGGACAGCCCTCCGACGTGCAGCGGGCGCTCGCCCGGTGCGGCGCGGTGCAGTGCGGCTTCTGCGTGCCCGGCATGGCGATGACCGTGCACGACCTGCTGGAGGGCAACCCGGCGCCGACCGAACTGGAGACCCGCCAGGCGCTGTGCGGCAACCTGTGCCGCTGCTCCGGCTACCGGGGCGTCCTGGACGCCGTCAAGGAGGTCGTCGCCGAACGCGAGGCGCACCGCGCGGCCGACGCTGAGACGCACGCGGACGAAGCACGTATCCCGCACCAGGCGGGCCCGGGAGCCGGCGGCGTCAACCCGTCGGCGTTCGAGCCGCACGACCAGGCGTACGGACAGGACGGAGGCCCGGCGTGAGCAACGAAGCCGCCACCGCGACCACGGCCGCGGAGGCAGACCCCGCCCCCGAGGAGATCCCGCACGGCCTCGGCGTGTCCCTGCACCCCGCCGACGCGCGCGCCAAGACGGAGGGCACGTTCCCGTACGCGGCCGACCTGTGGGCCGAGGGCCTGCTGTGGGCGGCCGTCCTGCGCTCCCCGCACCCGCACGCGCGCATCGTGTCCGTCGACACGTCCCACGCGCGCGAGATGCCCGGAGTCCGCGCCGTCGTCACTCACGAGGACGTGCCGGGCACCCCCCGGTACGGCCGGGGCGCGATCGACCGCCCGGTCTTCGCCTCCGAGGTCGTACGCCACCACGGCGAACCCATCGCCGCCGTCGCCGCCGACCACCCCGACACCGCGCGGATGGCCGCCGCGGCCGTCATCGTCGAGTACGAAGTACTCGACCCGGTGACCGACCCGGAGCAGGCCTTCGAGGCCGAGGCGCTGCACCCCGACGGCAACCTGATCCGCCACATCCCGCTGCGCCACGGCGACCCGGACGCGGCCGGCGAGATCGTCGTCGAGGGCCAGTACCGCATCGGCCGCCAGGACCCGGCGCCCATAGGAGCCGAGGCCGGCCTCGCGGTGCCCCGTCCGGACGGCGGCGTCGAGCTGTACCTGGCGTCCACGGACCCGCACACCGACCGCGACACGGCCGCCGCCTGCTACGGCATCGAGCCCGAGCGGGTGAAGGTCGTCGTCACCGGCGTCCCCGGCGCCACCGCCGACCGCGAGGACCAGGGCTTCCAACTCCCGCTGGGGCTGCTGGCGCTGAAGACCGGCTGCCCGGTCAAGCTGACCGCCACGCGTGAGGAGTCCTTCCTGGGCCACACCCACCGTCACCCCACCCTGCTGCGCTACCGCCACCACGCGGACGCCGAGGGCAAGCTGGTGAAGGTCGAGGCGCAGGTCCTGCTGGACGCGGGCGCCTACGCGGACACCTCCTCGGAAGCGCTGGCCGCCGCGGTCTCCTTCGCCTGCGGCCCGTACGTCGTCCCGAACGCGTTCATCGAGGGCTGGGCCGTACGCACCAACAACCCGCCCTCCGGCCACGTACGCGGCGAGGGCGCCATGCAGGTCGCCGCGGCCTACGAAGCCCAGATGGACAAGCTGGCGAAGAAGCTCGGCGTCGACCCGGCGGAGCTGCGCCTGCGCAACGTACTCGCCACGGGCGACGTACTGCCGACCGGCCAGACCGTGACCTGCCCGGCCCCGGTCGCCGAACTCCTCCAGGCGGTACGGGACTTCCCTCTCCCGGCGCTGCCCAAGGACACGCCCGAGGAGGACTGGCTGCTGCCCGGCGGACCCGAGGGCGCGGGCGAACCGGGCGCGGTGCGCCGGGGCGTGGGCTACGGCCTCGGCATGGTGCACATGCTCGGCGCGGAGGGCGCGGACGAGGTCTCCACGGCGACGGTCAAGGTGCATGACGGAGTCGCCACCGTCCTGTGCGCGGCCGTCGAGACCGGCCAGGGCTTCACCACCCTCGCCCGGCAGATCGTCCAGGAGACACTCGGCATCGACGAGGTGCACGTCGCCCCCGTCGACACCGACCAGCCACCGGCGGGCGCGGGCTGCCGGGGCCGCCACACCTGGGTGTCCGGCGGCGCGGTGGAGCGGGCGGCGAAGATGGTCCGCACGCAACTGCTCCAGCCCCTGGCCCACAAGTTCGGCATGTCCACGGAGCTGCTGCAGATCACCGACGGCAAGATCACGTCGTACGACGGAGTCCTGTCGACCACCGTCACCGAGGCGATGGACGGCAAGGAGCTGTGGGCCACCGCCCAGTGCCGCCCGCACCCGACGGAACCCCTGAACGAGGCCGGGCAGGGCGACGCCTTCGTGGGCCTCGCCTTCTGCGCCGTCCGCGCGGTCGTGGACGTCGACATCGAACTCGGCTCGGTACGGGTCGTCGAACTGGCCGTCGCCCAGGACGTGGGGCGCGTGCTGAACCCCGCCCAGCTGACGGCACGTATCGAGGCGGGTGTCACGCAGGGCGTGGGCGTCGCGCTGACGGAGAACCTGCGCACCGCGCGGGGACTGATCCGGCACCCCGACCTCACGGGCTACGCCCTGCCGACGGCCCTGGACGCGCCGGACATCCGGATCGTGAAACTGGTCGAGGAGCGCGACGTGGTCGCCCCGTTCGGTGCGAAGGCCGCCAGCGCGGTACCGGTCGTGGCGTCCCCGGCGGCCATCGCGTCGGCGGTGCGGGCGGCAACCGGCCGCCCGGTGAACCGCCTGCCGATCCGCCCGCAGGCCGCGGTGGTGACGACCGGTCAGTGACGGCCCTCACGGTCGTGTGAGCGGCTGTGTGCGACGTAACAGCCTTGGCGTTGCCGGGCTGCGGGCCGTTGTCAGTGGTGCGGCGTAGTGTTTTGGACGTGGGACGGCGGGGCTGTGATCCCGTTCGTACGACGCGCGTCTTCGACCGCGCTCGTGCGACGGCGACGGCTGTCATGCCGTGCCGCGCCTCACTCGGGGGACTGAACGACCATTCATGCACGGGGGATTCCATGAGCACGACGACCAGCGTGACGTGTATCGCGGTGACTGGCCTGACCGAGGGCGAGCCGGATCCGTTCGGGGTGGATGCGCCGCCGGCCCATGAGGTCCGGAGTGACGCGGAGTCGCAGATGTGCCGCCGGCAGCCGGGCGGCGGTGAGCTGTTGTCGCTCGCCGCGCTGCGCCGGGAGGGCTGGCTGCGCACGCTGGTGCGGTTCGCGGCGGCAGCCGACGAACTGGCAGGGCTGCGCCACGAGTTCGCGGCCTACGCGGGACGCTTCGGTCCGGGCGCGGTGGCGGAGGCGTCCCGGCGGCTGCTGGCCGTCTGGGAGGAGGGGACGGGCGGTGCGATGCCGGCGTTCCGCGGCATGGGCGCGCTGATCCGCCCGCTCGCCTGGATCGCCGAGCCCGGCAGCGGCCTCGCCCTCGACCTGCCGCCGCGGCTGCTGGACGAGGAGTTCGGCACCTCAGCGGTCGTCCGCTTCGAGGACGTCGACTTTCCCGCGACCCTCACCCACGAACCGACCCGCCGCTTCCTGCGCGACGTGGGCCTGCCCGAAGAGACGTCCTGGTGCGCGCTGGACACGGACGTCCCGCCACGGACCCTCGCCGAGTACGCCACGGACGAGCGGGACGGCGCCCTCGCCCTCCCGCCCGGCTCCGACCGCCTGATACGCCTCGGCCACATCACCGACGACACCAGCCTCGTCATCGACGGCACCACGGGCACGGTCCTGTGCTGGAGCGAACGGGACGCCCTCCCGCACCCGCTCAACACGGACCTCTCCACACTGGCGTTCACACTGTGGCTGCTTCGCCGGGAAGAGACACCAGACGCGGGCTGACACTTGGAGGCCGTGGCGGGGCAGGTTTGCCCTTCCTGGCCGGAGCGTGATCCGTCGGCGTTCACCGAGGTTCAAGACCGTACGGACAGCGCGAGAGCACGCCGGCCCGAACCTGCGGGCCTCCGCGAGCGGAGCTCGCTGATGGATGCTGAGCGGTGACACCGAGTGGTACCAAGTCGTACCATCAAGCCATGGCTGGACTGAACCTGCGGTTTACGGACGACGAGCTCGACGCACTGCGCGAGCGTGCGGCAGCGGAAGGGCGCAGCATGCAGGCCTTCGCGCATGACGCCGTGATCGCGGCCATAAACGAGCACTCGCGCCTGTTCAACGAGGCGGCCGAGCACGTGCTGAAGACCAGCGCCGAGCTCAACCGGAGACTCGCCTGATGCACTACCTCACGGTGCCCGAGCTGCTGAACCTCGCAAAGCGGCTCGGGGCGGACGAGGTGCGTGACTACGGACTCCTGGATTCGGCACTGGTGCGTCCCCAATCGAGCGTGTTCGGCCAGGACGCGTATCCGGACGTCTGGCAGAAGGCCGCGGCCCTGATGGAGTCCCTGGCCCGAAACCACGCCCTCGTGGACGGGAACAAGCGCATCGCCTGGTACGCGACGTGGGTCTTCCTGCATATGAACGGGCACCCCCTCGACGCCGACTTCGACGTGGATGAGGCGGAGGCGTTTGTGCTCGACGTCTGTCAGGGGGCATTGGACGTACCGAAGATCGCGGCTCAGTTGCCGCGCTTCGCACGCTGACCCAAGGCCCACTGTGACCTCAGTCCCATCCACAGCAGCCCCGGCACAGTCAGCCCGTTGACGGAAACCCGGCGCCGGTAGGGTGGCCCGGTTGTCATACCCAGCCGAGCAAGATTCGATCCCCCCGGAGACCGTGACTACCACCGCCGCCAGCTCCTCGTCGTCGCATCACCTCTCACCCGCGTTCCCCGGCCGCGCCCCCTGGGGTACCGCCGGCAAACTGCGTGCCTGGCAGCAAGGGGCGATGGAGAAGTACATCCAGGAGCAGCCGCGCGACTTCCTGGCCGTGGCGACACCCGGCGCCGGGAAGACGACGTTCGCGCTGACGCTGGCGGCCTGGCTGCTGCACCACCACGTCGTGCAGCAGGTGACCGTCGTCGCGCCGACCGAGCATCTGAAGAAGCAGTGGGCGGAGGCGGCGGCACGCATAGGGATCAAGCTCGACCCGGAGTACAGCGCGGGGCCGCTCGGCAAGGACTACCAGGGCGTCGCGGTCACATACGCCGGTGTCGGCGTGCGCCCCATGCTGCACCGCAACCGCGTCGAGCAGCGCAAGACCCTCGTCATCCTTGACGAGATCCATCACGCCGGTGACTCCAAGTCCTGGGGCGAGGCCTGTCTGGAGGCCTTCGAACCGGCCACCCGCCGGCTCGCGCTCACCGGCACGCCGTTCCGGTCCGACACCAACCCCATCCCCTTCGTGACGTACGAAGAGGGCAACGACGGGATCCGGCGCTCCGCCGCCGACTACACCTACGGCTACGGCAACGCGCTCGCCGACCACGTGGTCCGGCCGGTCATCTTCCTCTCCTACAGCGGCAACATGCGGTGGCGCACGAAGGCCGGGGACGAGGTCGCCGCCCGGCTCGGCGAGCCCATGACCAAGGACGCCGTCAGCCAGGCCTGGCGCACCGCCCTCGATCCGCGCGGCGAGTGGATGCCGAGCGTGCTGCGCGCCGCCGACCAGCGGCTGACCGAGGTCCGCAAGGCCATCCCGGACGCGGGCGCGCTCGTCATCGCCTCCGACCAGGACTCGGCGCGCGCGTACGCCAAGCTCATCCGCGAGATCACGGGTTCGAAGGCGACGCTCGTCCTGTCCGACGACACCGGTGCGTCCGGCCGGATCGACGAGTTCAGCACCGGCGACGACCGCTGGATGGTCGCGGTCCGGATGGTCTCGGAAGGCGTCGACGTGCCGCGGCTCGCGGTCGGGGTGTACGCCACGACCATCTCCACGCCGCTGTTCTTCGCCCAGGCCGTCGGCCGTTTCGTACGGTCCCGGCGGCGCGGCGAGACGGCTTCGGTCTTCCTCCCCACCATCCCCGACCTGCTCACGTTCGCAGGCGAGATGGAGGTCGAGCGCGACCACGCCCTCGACAAGCCCAAGAAGGAGGGCGAGGAGGACCCGTACGCCGAGGAGGAGAAGCTCCTTCAGGAAGCCGAGAAACAGCAGGACGAGGACACCGGCGAGCAGGACATGCTGCCCTTCGAGGCGCTGGAGTCCGACGCCGTCTTCGACCGGGTCCTCTACGACGGTGCCGAGTTCGGCATGCAGGCCCACCCCGGCAGCGAGGAGGAGCAGGACTACCTCGGTATCCCTGGGCTGCTGGAGCCCGACCAGGTCCAGCTCCTGCTCCAGAAACGCCAGGCCCGGCAGATCGCGCACAGCCGCAAGAAGCCGGACTCCGAGGCCGACCTGCTCGAACTGCCCGCGGAGCGGCGGCCGGTGGTCAGCCACAAGGAGATGATGGAGCTGCGCAAGCAGCTCAACACGATGGTGAGCGCGTACGTCCACCAGAGCGGCAAGCCGCACGGGGTGATTCATACGGAGCTGCGGCGCGTGTGCGGAGGGCCGCCGAGCGCGGAGGCCACCGCGGGGCAGCTGCGGCAGCGGATCGCCAAGATGCAGGAGTGGGCCACCCGGATGCGGTGAGGTCCCCGTCCGCTCCGGTCCACGGGCCGTGCGGGCGTGTGCACTGTGTGCGGGTGTGGTGTACGGGGGGTAGTGGGTGACGTGCAAAACGGGGTAAACGGCTGTACGTCGGCGGGTAAAGGGAGCTAGTCCGTACCGGTCACTGACCGGATTCTGGACGGAGCCTTCCGCTCAGCGAACCGCCTTCGCTAATGTCCCGCTACGCACACGCCCCGTGGCAGCGCCGCCGCGGAGCGCAGCCGTGAAGCGACGCGGCCCGGAAGGCCGGGCCGCCGACCGATCGGTGGCCTCTGAAGCGCGTCACCGACGGGACTCGGTGTCGCATCCGCCGCGAAGGGGCCGCCGACCTCACCACTAAGGAGTGGGCGTCGTGACCGCGGAGACCTCCCAGACGCTCGACCGGGGACTGCGTGTCCTCAAGCTACTGGCCGACACGGACCACGGGCTGACCGTCACCGAGCTTTCCCACAGACTGGGCGTGAACCGGACCGTTGTGTACCGGTTGCTCGCCACGCTTGAGCAGCATGCACTCGTACGACGTGACCTGGGCGGACGTGCCCGGGTCGGGCTCGGGGTGCTGCGGCTGGGGCGTCAGGTGCACCCGTTGGTGCGGGAGGCGGCGTTGCCCGCGCTGCGGTCGCTGGCCGAGGACATAGGCGCGACCGCGCATCTCACGCTGGTGGACGGGGCGGAGGCGTTGGCCGTCGCGGTCGTCGAGCCGACGTGGACCGACTATCACGTGGCGTATCGGGCGGGGTTCCGGCATCCGCTGGACCGGGGTGCCGCGGGCCGGGCGATCCTCTCCGCGCGGCAGCGGACGGTGGCGGAGCCGGGGTACACCTTGACGCACGGGGAGTTGGAGGCGGGGGCGAGCGGGGCTGCGGCGCCCTTGATCGGGGTGACCGGGGTCGAGGGGAGTGTGGGGGTCGTGATGCTGGCGGATGCGGTGCCGGAGCGGGTGGGGCCGCGGGTTGTCGATGCGGCGCGTGAGGTTGCTGAGGCGCTGCGCTGAGCGTTGCCATGTTGAGGCTGGGCTGGGCTGGGCTGGGCTGGGCTGGGCGGGGTGCGCAGCCCGGCGCTGACGGGGTGCCGCGGGTTGGCGCTGGCCGGGGGTGGGTCGCGCGGCCCGGCGCTTGCGGGGTGCCGCCTGCGCCCACCCGTGCCGCCCTAGGCGGCACGAATGCCCGCAGCCGACGGCCGGCGCTCGCAGCTGACGGCCCCCGTGCCCGCAGCCGACGGCCCGCTCGCAGCTGACGGCCCCCGTGCCCGCAGTTGACGGCCCGCGTCCGCAGCTGACGGCCCGTGCTCGCAGCTGATGGCCCGCGTCCGCAGCTGACGGCCCGCGTCCGCAGTTGACGGCCCCCGTGCTCGCAGCTGACGGCCCGTGCTCGCAGCTGATGGCCCGCGTCCGCAGCTGACGGCCCGCGTCCGTAGCTGATGGCCCCGTGACCGCAGCTGACGGGTTGACCGTTAGATTGATCCCGTGTTCCTCTCTCGTCTCACGCGCCCGCAGGCCTTGGTTGCCTGTGCTCTGCCCGTTGCCGGTCTGATCGGGGCGGCGCTGTTCGCGCCGCTGCCGTTTTCGTTGACGCAGCCGGGACTGACTGCGGATGTGCTCGGGGAGAACCGGGGGACGCCGGTGATCACGATCTCCGGGGTGCCCACGCGGGATACCAGCGGGCAGCTGCGGATGACGACGATCGAGGCGACCAACCCGGAGACGGACGTTTCGCTCGGGGACGTGATCGACTCGTGGTTCCGGACGGACCGGGCGGTCATGCCGCGCGACTCGGTCTACCCGAGCGGCGAGAGCGTCAAGGAGATCGAGCGGCAAGGCACGGAGCAGATGCGCGAGTCGCAGGACGCGGCGACCGACGCCGCCCTGAACTACCTCGACCTCAGCGACGAGAACGTCAAGGTCACCCTGAGGCTCGCCGACGTCGGCGGCCCCAGCGCCGGGCTCCTCTTCTCCCTCGGCATCATCGACAAGCTCGACGGCGACGGCAGCGGCGGCGACCTCACCGGCGGTCGTAGCATCGCCGGCACGGGGACGATCGAAGCGGACGGAACGGTCGGCGCGGTCGGCGGCGTCGCCATGAAGACGCAGGCCGCGCGGCGAGACGGGGCGACCGTGTTCCTGGTCCCGAAGGACGAGTGCGGCGACGCGACCTCGGAGCTGCCGGAGGGGCTGCGCCTGATTCCGGTGACCACGCTCAAGGGCGCGGTCGATTCGCTGGTGGCGCTGGAGCAGGGGAAGGGCTCAGTGCCGAGCTGCTGAGCCCCGCCCCCGCTACTTACTCCGTACGTCAGAGGTTGGCGTCCTCCTCCAAGGGGTGCTGCCAGCGCAGGCCGGGGAAGCGGGCGAAGTCCCGGTCGACGGAGCACAGCGTGGCGCCGTGCTCTATGGCGAGGGCGGCGAGGTAGGTATCCGGAACGAGGTTGCCGCGCGCTCCGACTCGGAGGCAGAGGCGCTCAAAGATCTCCCGGTGGCGTGGGCCTTCCTGGATGAGTGTGGCGACCGGCGCGCTGCGCATGTCGCGGAGGAAGGTGAGGGCGGTTTCCGGTTCGCTCGGCGGCTGGTAGATCCGCCGGTGGGTCACGATCCGGAGAAAGGCGCTGTCGATCATGCCGGTGAATCCCACGGGTTCGTCACCCCGCAGCCGCTCGATGAGCCACGCGTGGTAGCGGTCGTGGTTTTTGCTGTCCTCGCGGAAGGCGTACACGAGGACGTTGACGTCACAGATGATCACTCAAGGCCGTCCATAAGGTCGCGTACGGAAGCGTTGTCGTCGAGATCGACGCCGGGGCGTACCCCGTCACCGCCGGGGTCGGTGGTCAGCTTGACGATGTTCCGCGCCGCCGCCACATCCCGCGCAAACGACGCCCGCAACGCATCCTCTATCACCGCACTGACCGTGACGCGCCTGCGTGCGGCCCGCAGCTTGGCTTCCTGAAGCAGGTCCTCGGAGAGGTCGACCGTTGTTCTCATGCACCAAAGCGTAAGTCGATCGCATCTTGATGCGCCATGGTGAATCACTGATGCGCGGACTTGACCTCTCCGGTTGTCCCCCGGTTTCCGTGCACCGTGCCCCACGCCGCCCCGCCCCTCCCTACCCCTCCCCGCCCTACCCCTCCCCGCCCTACCCCTCCCTCACAAACCCCTCCCCCTCCATCCAGTCCAACGCCACCTGATGCGGATCCTCCCCGTCGACATCCACCTTCGCGTTCAGCTGCCGCGCCACCGCGTTGTCCAGCCGCTCGGTGATCGGGGCGAGGAGGTCGGCGATCGCCGGGTACTTCTTCAGGGTCCTGGAGTTGATCTCGGGCGCCGCGTTGTAGTTGGGGAAGAACTTCCTGTCGTCCTGCATCACCTCCAGGTCCATCGACCTGATGCGCCCGTCGGTGGTGAACACCTCGCCGTAGGTGCAACTGCCCTTCGCCGCCTGCGTGTAGATGATCCCGGTGTCCATCTGCGTGATGTTGCCCGCCGGTACGTCCATGCCGTACGTCTTCTGCATCCCCGGCAGCCCGTCCGCCCGGTTCGCGAACTCGCCCTCCACGCACAGCGTCACCGCGCCGGGATCGGACTTCGACAGCGCGGCCACGTCGGAGAGGGTCTTCCTGCCGTACTTCCTGAAGTTGGCCTGGTTCATGGCGAGGGCGTACGTGTTGTTGAGCGGCGCCGGCGGCAGCCAGGACAGCCCGTTCTTCGCGTCCGCGTCCCGCACCGCCGCCCACTGCCGCCGCGGGTCGGCGATGGGCTCGCTGTTGCCGAGATAGGTGATCCAGGCGGTGCCCGTGTACTCGTACATCGCGTCCGCGTCGCCGCTCCTGACCGCCTCGCGTGCGCCGACGGAGCCCTGGATGCCGGTGCGGTCCAGCACCTCCGCGCCGGCCGCCTCGAAGGCGATGCCCATGATCGCGCCGAGGATCAGCTGCTCGGTGAACTTCTTGGAGGTGACGGTGAGGCCGGCGCCCTTGAGCGGCTCGCCCTGTCCGATCGAGCCCGGGCGGACATCGTCCACCATCGGCGAACCGCTGGTCAGACCGCACCCGCCTGCCATGAGTGCGGCGGCCGGCACCGCGCACAGCCACCGCCGCCTCATGTCCCCACCTCCAGCCCCCGCGGGCGCAGCAGCAGTTCGGCCAGCGAGGCCAGCCAGTCCACCAGCAGGGCGAGTACGACCGTGAGGATCGAACCCAGCATCAGCACGGGCATCCGCTGGTTGGTGATCCCGGCCGTGATCAGTACGCCAAGCCCGCCGCCCCCGCCGAACGTCGCCAGCGTCGCCGTACCGACGTTCAGGACGAGCGCCGTCCGTACGCCCGCCAGGATCAGCGGGACCGCCAGTGGCAGTTCGACGCGGGAGAGCACGCCCAGCGGGGACATGCCGATGCCGCGGGCGGCCTCCAGCAGGGTCGGGTCGTTGGCCTTCAGGCCGGCGATCGTGTTCGACAGCACCGGCAGGATGGCGTAGACGATGATGCCGACCAGGGCCGCCTTCCGGCCGATGCCCAGCCAGATCACCAGCAGGGCGAGCAGGCCGATCGCGGGCGTCGCCTGGCCCATGTTGGCGACCGCCATCGCCGCCGGGGCCGCCTTCCGCATCGCCTTGCGGGTCAGCAGGATGCCCAGGGGGATCGCGATGATCAGCACGAAGAAGGTGGAGATCACCGTGAGTTCGACGTGCTGCCTCAGGGCCTTGGACACCTGTCCGTCCGACAGCGCGTTCTCGGACACGGCGTCCAGGTCGGCCTGCTCGAACCACAGCCAGGTCGCCAGCAGGACGGCGACGAGGACGGCCGGCAGGAAGGTGAGCTTCTGCCAGCCGATCCGCCGGCCGTTCCGCCGCCGTGTCACCGCCCGTGGCGGCGGCGGTTCCTGGTCGCCGGGGGCCTCGCCCTCGTCCCGGAAGGCGTGCCCCTTGACCTCGTGCTCGCCCTCGGGGCGCCGGCCGATGGAGAAGACGGTCACGCCTTCTCCCCTCCGGCGCCCTCCTGCTCGCCGTGCGTCTGCCGGGCCCGGGTCTCCGCCAGTTCCTGCTGGTGCTCCACGGCGTCCAGCCGGTCGGCCTCCAGCAGCTCGTGCACGGAGTTCATCAGCGTCTCCATGTCGACGACGCCCGTGTACTCGCCGCGCCGCCCGGTCACCACGACCCGGCCCGCGTTGTCGGTGAGGACCGCCTCCAGCGCGTCGCGGAGGGTCGCGTCCCGGGTCACCGTGTCGTGGACGAGCGTGCCCGCGCGGGCCAGCGAACCCCGGGCGCGCATCATGTCGCCTCGCCGCAGCCACTTGTACGGCCGTCCGTGCTCGTCGAGCAGGAGGACCTCGCCGACGCCGCTGCCGCGCAGCTTGTTGAAGATCTGCTGGAGCGGGTCGTCGACGGTGACCGTCGGGTAGTCGGTGATCTCCACATCCCGTACGCGGGTGAGGTTCAGCCGCTTCAGCGCCGCCCCGGCCCCGACGAACCCGGAGACGAAGTCGTCGGCCGGGTTGGTGAGGATCGCCTCCGGAGTGTCGAACTGGGCGATGTGGGACCGTTCGCGCAGCACCGCGATGCGATCACCGAGCTTGATCGCCTCGTCGAAGTCATGGGTGACGAAGACGATCGTCTTGTGCAGTTCGTGCTGCAGCCTGATCAGCTCGTCCTGAAGGTGTTCGCGGGTGATCGGATCGACCGCGCCGAACGGCTCGTCCATCAGGAGCACGGGCGGATCGGCGGCCAAGGCCCGTGCCACGCCGACACGTTGCTGCTGACCGCCGGAGAGCCGGCGCGGATAGCGGCCGTGGAACTCGCCCGGGTCGAGCCCGACCAGGTCCAGCATCTCCTCCACCCGCGATCTGATCCGCGCCGCCGGCCAGCCGATCATCTTCGGCACCAGCGCGATGTTCTGGGCGACCGTCATGTGCGGGAAGAGGCCGGACGCCTGGATGGCGTACCCGACGTTGCGGCGCAGCTTCACCGGGTCCATGTCGGTGACGTCCGCGCCGTCGATGCGGATGCGCCCGCCGGTCGGTTCGATCAACCGGTTGATCATCTTCAGCGTCGTGGACTTCCCGCAGCCGGAGGGCCCGACGAAGACGACGATCTCGCCCGCCTTGATCTCCATGTTCACGTTGTCGACGGCCGGCTGCGGGTTTCCCGGATACCGCTTGGTGAGGCTCTCCAGCTCGATGGAGGCACCGGAGGTCGCCTTCCCGGCCGCGGAGGCCGCCTTCTCGGCACCGCAGGTGGTCTTCTCGGCGACGGAGGTCATCTCCTCCGCACCGGAGGTGGCCTTCTCGGCCACGGAGGTCTCAGACACGGATCCCCCTGGGGATGGTCAGCCGTCCGATGACGACGTACGCGGCATCGAACAACAGCGCGAGGACGATGATCCCGAGCGTTCCGGCGAGCACCTGGTTGATCGCGTTCTTGCTGCCCAGCGAGGCCAGCCCGCGGAAGATCACATTGCCGAGGCCGGGCCCGGAGGCGTAAGCCGCGATCGCCGCGATGCCCATCAGCATCTGCGTCGAGACCCGGATGCCGGTCAGGATCGGCGGCCAGGCCAGCGGCAGCTCGATCCGCACCAGCCGGGCCGGGCGCGACATCCCGATGCCGGTCGCGGCGTCCACCAGCGCCGGATCGACCCCGCGCAGCCCGACGATCGAGTTCCGCACGATCGGCAGCAGCCCGTACAGCGTCAGCGCGATCACCGTGGGCGGCACACCCAGGCCCACGACCGGGATGAGCAGACCGATCATGGCGAGCGACGGGATGGTCAGAACGGTCGACGTGGCCGTGGTGGCGAGGCTTCCGGCCCACCCGCTCCGGTAGGTCACGATCCCGATCAGGACGCCCAGCACGGTCGCCACGACCATGCACTGGAAGACCGCGCTGGCGTGGTAGTAGGCGTCCGTGAGCAACTGCTGATGCCGGTTGCCCAGGTACTCCCAGAAGTCCACCCGCGGTCACCCCCAGAGGCTCGTATCACTCCCGTCCTTCCGCGCCCTCCGCCGCCTGCTCCACCAGCGGGATGATCCGCAGCGGAACGGGGTTCTCCATGACGATCGCGGTGGAGGCCCGGACGATGCCATCAAAACCGACAACCAGGTCGATCACCCGCTGGAGATCGGCATTCGACCGGGCCACCAGCCGGCACAGCATGTCCCCGGTGCCGGTGGTCGTGTGCAGCTCCAGCACCTCCGGCACGGTCGCCAAGTGGGCCCGTACGTCGGCCCCTTGACCCTGCCGGATCTGCAGCGTCGCGAATGCCGTGACCGGATAGCCGAGCGCCGCCGGATCCACCTCGGGCCCGAACCCCCGGATGACGCCATTCGACTGAAGCCGGTCGAGCCGCGCCTGCACCGTCCCCCGCGCCACCCCCAGCCGCCGGGACATCTCCAGTACCCCGATCCGCGGCTCCCGCGCGAGCAGCCCGATGATCCGTCCGTCCAGACGATCGATCGCCATACGTCCTCCAGGGTGGTCATCCTGTACAGGAAGCCCGCCGACACCGGCGGTTCACTGGTCGAATTGCCCACCAATTATGCGAACTGTTGCGCACCTTGCAGCCCGGCGCGAGGCTTCCGCTATGACGCAGACCACACACCACACCCCCGACACCGCCCGGCAGGCCGACCCCTTCCCGGTCAAGGGAATGGACGCGGTCGTCTTCGCCGTGGGCAACGCCAAGCAGGCGGCGCACTACTACTCCACCGCCTTCGGCATGCGGCTCGTGGCCTACTCCGGACCGGAGACCGGCAGCCGTGAGACCGCGAGCTACGTCCTCACCAACGGCTCCGCCCGCTTCGTCCTCACCTCGGTGATCAAACCCGCGACCACCTGGGGCCACTTCCTCGCCGAGCACGTGGCCGAGCACGGCGACGGCGTCGTCGACCTCGCCATCGAGGTCCCGGACGCCCGCGCCGCGTACGCGTACGCCGTCGAGCACGGCGCGCGTTCGGTCGCCGAGCCGTACGAGCTGAAGGACGAGCACGGCACGGTCGTACTCGCCGCCATCGCCACCTACGGCCAGACCCGCCACACCCTCGTCGAACGCACCGGCTACGACGGCCCGTACCTCCCCGGCTTCACCGCCGCCGCCCCGCTCGTCAAGGCGCCCGCGTGGGGGCACCTCCCGGCCGAAGGCTGGGGGAGCACCTTCCAGGCCATCGACCACTGCGTCGGCAACGTGGAGCTCGGCCGCATGAACGAATGGGTCGGCTTCTACAACAAGGTCATGGGCTTCACGAACATGAAGGAGTTCGTGGGCGACGACATCGCCACCGAGTACAGCGCGCTGATGTCGAAGGTGGTCGCCGACGGCACGCTCAAGGTCAAGTTCCCGATCAACGAGCCCGCCCTCGCCAGGAAGAAGTCCCAGATCGACGAGTACCTGGAGTTCTACGGCGGCGCGGGCGTCCAGCACATCGCGCTCAACACCAACGACATCGTGCAGACGGTACGGACGATGCGGGCGGCCGGCGTGCAGTTCCTCGACACCCCCGACTCGTACTACGACACCCTCGGCGAGTGGGTCGGCGACACCCGCGTCCCCGTCGAGACCCTCCGCGAGCTGAAGATCCTCGCCGACCGCGACGAGGACGGCTACCTGCTCCAGATCTTCACCAAGCCGGTCCAGGACCGCCCGACCGTCTTCTTCGAGCTGATCGAACGCCACGGCTCCATGGGCTTCGGCAAGGGCAACTTCAAGGCCCTCTTCGAGGCGATCGAACGGGAACAGGCCAAACGCGGCAACTTGTGATCAGGCGGTGCGGAACGCGCCCGTAGGGGCGCGGGGAACTGCGCGACCAGCCACAACGGCGCCGCGGACACCCGACGGCACATCGCGGCACCCCAGCGGAGCGCTAAGGCAGGGGCTCGTCCCCCGGCAGGTCACCGAGCCCCCGCAACGCCTCCCGCGCCATCGGCACCCGCCACGGCGAGAACCGCGGATTGATCCGCAGCGCCTCCTGAAGGTGCCGCCGGGCGGGCCCGTACAGCTCCAGCTCCCCCTCGATCATGCCCCGGTGGTACGCGTACAGCGCACTGCGCACCCCACCCCCGTGCTCCTTGTCCGTCGCCCGTACCGCGAACCGCAGCGCCTCCTCGTGCTGCCCGGCCCGGTGCAGCGCCCACCCCAGCGCGTCGGCCACGGCGATCCCGGGCTGGCGCTGCCACTCGGCGCGCAGTCGCCGTACCGCCTCCTCCGGATCCCCGTGGTCCGCCTCGAACTGCCCGAGGACCAGTTCCTCGTCGGCCCCGTCCGCCGCGGCACCGCGCACCCGCTCCCGCAGCAGGTCGTACTGCACGCGCGCGGCCTGATCGAGCCCCAGCGACTCGTACAACTCGCCCAGTTCCAGGGCGTATTGCGGCAGCGGCTGCTTGGCGAGGGCCGCCCGGTAGGCGTTCAGCGCCTCCGACGTCCGCCCGAGCGCCGCCAGTGCCCGCCCCTGCCCGGCCTGCGCGGCCCGCTGGTCGGGGTCGATACGGACCGCCTCCTGGAAGTGCCGCAGCGCGACTTCGAGGTCCCCGCGCTCGAACGCCAGCTGCCCGCCCCGCTCCAGATACGCGGCCTTCTCGGCGGGCGCCTCGGCTCCGGCCGCCGCGTCGGCCAGCGCGGCGGCGGCGTCCTCGCGCCAGCCCTGGTCGCGGTAGACGGCCCCGGCCCGCGCGAGCGCCGCCGGGCCGGAGTGCAGCTCCAGCAGCCGGTCCAGCGTCCGCTTGGCCGCCTTGTGATCGCCCAGCCCCGTGTAGGCGTCGATCAGCACCGGATACGTCGTCCAGCGCTTCGCGTCCAGCTCCAGCGCGTCCTGCCCCCACTTCCGCGCCGCGAGGAAGTCACGCCGCGCGTTCGCCAGCGCCGCCATCCCGGTCAGCGCCCGCACGTTCCCCTTCGCCCGCGTCCGCAGCGACATACGCAGCGCCTGCTCGGCCCGCGGGAAGTAGGACGGTTCCGCGAGCCGTCGCCCCTGTTCGAGGTACGCCGTCCCGAGCACCGCCCACGACCGCGCGTCCTCGGGATGGGCCCGCACCCGCGCCTCACGCTCGCCGATCAGCGCCGCCAGGCCGGGCAGCGTGGCCGGCACCCCGGACCCCACCGCCGTCAGCGCCTGCGCCCCCGGCGCCGGAGCGGGCGCCCGCGAGTCCGACCCCTGGGAGGGCAGCAGCATCAGCACCACGCCGAGTACGGCGCATGCGGCGACGGCCGCGATCACCGCCCACCGGGCAACAGGCCCGCGCACCCTGGCCGGCGCTTCCTCTTGGTTCCCCATGGCGCTCACTGTGCGTCAACACGACGACCGCGTTCCCGCACCCGAAGCCCGGTGCGGACGGGGTTCACACCGATGGCCCCGGGTGCGAACCTGTGATCATGAGCCGTATCGAAGCGCCCAGCGACCAAGCGACCGGCAACCTCGTCGACCGCCTGCTCAGCGGCCTGCCCGCCGAGGCCGTCCTCACCGACCCCGACATCACGGCCTCCTACGCCAACGACATGGCCAGCTTCTGCCCGGCCGGCGCCCCCGCCGTGGTCGTACTGCCGCGCACGGTCGAAGAGGTGCAGCACATCATGCGCGTCGCCACCGAGCTGCGCGTCCCGGTCGTCCCGCAGGGCGCCCGCACCGGACTGTCGGGCGCGGCGAACGCCTCCGACGGCTGCATCGTGCTGTCCCTCACCAAGATGGACCGCATCCTGGAGATCAACCCGGTCGACCGCATCGCCGTCGTCGAACCCGGCGTCGTCAACGCCGCCCTGTCCCGCGCGGTCGGCGAACACGGCCTGTACTACCCGCCGGACCCCTCCAGCTGGGAGACGTGCACGATCGGCGGCAACATCGGGACGGCGTCGGGCGGCCTGTGCTGTGTGAAGTACGGGGTCACCGCCGAGTACGTCCTCGGCCTGGACGTCGTCCTGGCCGACGGACGGCTCATGACCACCGGCCGCCGCACGGCGAAGGGGGTCGCCGGGTACGACATGACCCGCCTGTTCGTGGGGTCGGAGGGGTCGCTGGGCATCGTCGTACGGGCGGTCCTGGCGCTGAAGCCGCAGCCGCCGCAGCAGCTGGTGCTGGCGGCCGAGTTCGCCTCCGGGGCCGCCGCGTGCGACGCGGTGTGCCGGATCATGGCGGGCGGGCACGTACCGTCCCTCCTCGAACTGATGGACCGTACGACGGTGAAGGCCGTCAACGACCTGGCGCACATGGGACTGCCCGAGTCGACGGAGGCACTGCTGCTGGCGGCCTTCGACACCCCGGACCCGTCCGCCGACCTGGCCGCCGTCGGCGCGCTCTGCGAGGCGGCGGGCGCCACCGAGGTGGTACCGGCGGACGACCTGGCCGAGTCGGAACTCCTCCTCCAGGCACGGCGGTTGTCGCTCACCGCGCTGGAGGCGGTCAAGGGCACGACGATGATCGACGACGTGTGCGTGCCCCGCTCCCGCCTCGGCGACATGCTCGAAGGGACCGAGCGGATCGCCGAGAAGTACCAGCTCACCATCGGCGTCGTCGCCCACGCCGGCGACGGCAACACGCACCCGACGGTCTGCTTCGACGCCCAGGACCCCGACGAGTCCCGGCGTGCCCGTGAGTCCTTCGACGAGATCATGGCCCTCGGCCTGGAACTCGGCGGCACGATCACCGGCGAACACGGCGTGGGCGTGCTGAAGAAGGAGTGGCTGGCCCGCGAGATCGGCCCGGTCGGCGTGGAGATGCAGCGGGCGGTCAAGGACGTCTTCGACCCGCTGGGCATCCTGAACCCGGGCAAGCTGTTCTGACCCCTTTTGCGGCTGAACCGCCGCCGCTCTCGCGGACGTGGCTGATCGCCGTTGTGGTTCCTCAATGGACGGTTGCGGCTCACTCACCTCCATCCTTCGGCCCGTTGCCCGGCCACTGGTCGTCGGCGGGGGTAGGGGCGAGCAACTGGTCGAGCGCGTCGTCGATTCCCAGCTGCTCGCCCTCAGTCCCCGGGGGCACCACCCGCAGCGTGCGCTCCAGCCAGGCCGACACCTGGGCCGCCGGGGCCTCCAGCAGGGCGTCACCGTCGGGTGAACTCAGCGCCACGACGACGACGCTGCGCCCCTCGCTCTTCGTCGGCCACACCTGGACGTCCCCGTTCCCGCAGGGCCGGAACACGCCCTCGACGAGCAGGTCACGGGCGAAGGACCAGTGCACGGGGGAGTCGGAGTCGATGTGGAAGGAGATCCGGACGGCGTACGGATCGTCGCTGCGGAAGCTCAGCCGGGCCGGGACCGGGATGCTCCGCTCCGGCGACAGGATGAGCTTCAGCTCCAGCTCCCGCTCTACCACGCTGTACATAGGGGCGTGTTTCCTCTCTTGTGTCGCTCTCTCGTGTCGCTTTCGCGGGCCCTGGCGAGGGCCCGTACGAGTGGAGAGCGGAGAGGGGCCGGAACCATTACGCGGGTTCTCGGAACTTTTTCGCGAGCCGCGGTCGATCGGCTCCGGGACGTGTGAAGTACGTGTACGAGGTTGCCCGGAAAGGGGCGGGTCCTACGGGACTGGCGGTGGTTGTCGCGCCGGTCTGATAGATGTGGAGACCCTCAGATGACCCCCGAGCAGATACGGGACGACGGACATGAGCGCCCCAACCCCGGCCCCAGGTGATGACAGGCCCCGCGAGGGCTACTACCCGGATCCCTCCATTCCCGGATATGTCCGGTACTGGAACGGTGCCTCCTGGGTTCCGGGCACCAGCCGTCCGGCCCCGGCGGACGGCGAGCCGCTCGCCCCGCCGCCCGGCGCCGACCCGGCCCCGGCCCCGGCGCAGGTCGAGGAGACGGGCCCGCACTTCTTCGACGAGGACCCGGACGGCTCGTCGGGCGCCCCCGGTCCGGCCGACGCCCAGTACGGCAGCCGGCCCGAGCCCGCGTCCGCGTGGGGCGCCGACCGGTCCCGGCAGTCGGGCTTCGTCGGCGACCAGGACCGCCGTGTCTCCTGGGGCGCCGCGCAGGAGGCCGACCCGAGGGTGCCCGCGGACGCCCAGGCCCAGCCGGACGGCCAGGCCACCGCCCGCACGGACGGCACGGCGACCATCCCGCCCACCGAGCCGGACGGCGTCGACTCCGGCAACACCTTCGTCTTCCGTCGGCCGACCCCCGGGCCCGGCGCGGCAGCCGCCTCCGCGAGCCCCGGCACCGACGAGGCACCCGACGGCACGATGAAGTTCCGCGCGCTCTCCCCGCGCACCCCACAGCAGACCAGGGGAGCGGGGGCGCGGAGCGGTGGCTCCGGGTCGGCCGGGTCGGCCGGTGCCGCCTCGGCTTCCGCCCCCGCCGGTGCCGCCTCGGCCTCCGCCGCCTCCGCCGCCCCCGCCGCCTCGGCCTCCGCCGCCCCCGCCGCCGCGCCTTCCTCCGGCAGCGGTCCCGCAGCCCCCGGCTTCGGCGCCGGAAAGGCGGCCGCCGCCCGTGCCGCGGCCGTGCAGCAGCCCGCCACGCCGGCCACGCCTGCCACCCCCGCCGTGCCTGCCCCCACGGCCCCCTCCGGCGGCCCTCAGCAGCCGGCGCTCGCCGTCCCCCAGCAGCCCGGCGCCCCTCAGTCCGGCACGCCCATGACCAGCGGCTCCGGTGGCGGCCAGCCCTCCTGGGCGCAGCAGGTGCACCAGCTCGCCGGAGGGCCCGGCGACGACCAGCCCGTGGTGCCCTGGAAGCCGCCCGTGGAGGACATCTTCCAGGCGGCTGCCATGCGTCAGGCGTCGGCCCGCCCGGCCGGGCTCGGCAAGCGGCTCGCGGCCCGGCTCGTCGACACCGTCGTCCTCGCCGCCGTCACCTCCGTCGCCGCCGTCCCTCTCGGTACCCAGGCGATGGACCACGTCAACGAGAAGATCGACGCGGCCAAGCTGTCCGGCGAGACCGTGACCGTGTGGCTGCTCGACGGCACGACATCGACGTATCTCGGTATCGTCCTGGCGGTCCTGCTGCTGTTCGGCGTCGCCTACGAGGTGCTGCCCACCCACAGATGGGGCCGCACCCTCGGCAAGAAGCTGCTCGGTCTGGAGGTGCGGGACATCGAGGGCCACGAGCCCCCGTCCTTCGGCGCGGCAGTCCGCCGCTGGCTCGTGTACAGCGTGCCCGGACTGCTCGTCGTCGGTGTGGTGGGCGTCGTGTGGTGCCTGTTCGACCGGCCCTGGCACCAGTGCTGGCACGACAAGGCCGCGCGTACGTTCGTCGCCGGGTGACCGGGTACTCCGGAAGGGCCAGGTACTCCGGAAGGACCAGCTGACTCCGTACTCCGGACGGCCGCTCGCCGGATGCGGAGCCGGAGGGTTCGCGGTCGACTCGGGCCATGAGCAGCGAACCGCCCCCCGGCTCCGGTCAGCCGCCACCGGAAGAGGACCCGTTCCGGAAGCACCCCCCGCACCCCCCGCCAGGACAGGGATCAGGCTCGCCGTACGACGCCCCGCACGGCGGCGCCCAGCCCCCGCCCTACCAGGGCGGGCCCCTCGGCGGTGACCCGTACGGCGGCGGCTCGTTCCCGCGCGATCCGCTGGCCGGCATGCCCCCGCTCGCGGACAGCGGGAAACGCACGCTGGCCCGCATCATCGACATGATCCTCGTCGGCGTCGTCGTCTGGCTGCTCACCTGGGGCTTCGGCGTGAGCGAGTACGACGTCGCCGCCGACGACGTCGACTACGCCAGCTCCATCGCGCAGTCCGCGGTCGCCGCCGTGCTCTACACCGCCTACGACACCTTCATGATCGCCAGGACCGGGCAGACCCTCGGCAAGAAGTGGCTGAAGATGCGGGTGGCCAACCTCGACAACGGGGCCACGCCCTCGGCGCAGACGGCGCTGGTGCGGTCCTTGGTGCTGTGGATCCCGTTCGCCTTCTGCTGTGCCTGCATCTGGACGGCGATCTCGGGTGGTGTGAGCTACTTCGACAAACCGTACAAGCAGGGCCTGCACGACAAGGCGGCCAAGACGGTGGTGGTCGGCACCGGCTGAGGCGGCAGCGGGCGGGCGCGCGTACGGCAACGACCGGCGGGCCCGTGAAAGTCACGGGCCCGCCGGTCGTAGACGCAAAGGATCAGATGTACTGGATCAGACGCAAAGGATCAGACGTACTGGATCAGGCTGCGAAGGTCACGCGGCCTTACCGGAATTGACCGGAACGCGCTCTGGTGTGGTGGCCTCGGCCGATGGCGCGGCGGCCGCGCCCGGCTTCGGCAGCGGAACCGTCATGGCGACCAGGAGCCCGAGAGCGAGCGCCGCGACGGCGATGACCGCGATCCCCACACCTGAACTCGTCTGTGACAGCAGCAGCATGGCGAGGGTCGAGAAGATCACGGTGCATGAACCGTAGACGAGCTGTGCGGCGGTCGGTCGAGGCGCAGTCGGACGAGGCATGGCAATCGTGTCCTCGGAAAGGGGGGCGAGAAGGGGCGCCGGCCTGGCATTGCGTAGGCTCGCGAGGCTTCCGCCAGCCGACTCTAATCGCAGGCATGCCCGAGCGGAACGAACGGTAAGCGTGACCTAACCAACAGTGTCGGTGCATGGGGGGCGCATCGAGTCACACCGTCCAGCAAGTGGACGGACCCACGCGCCCGTTGGTAGGCCCCCGGTAATGCAATTGACCTGTTCAAGTCAAGGGCTGTCTTTTCAGTTCAACCTCTAGTCAAATGGCTTCACTTGACTACACGAGTCTTTCACGCGACTACACGCGTCCTTCACGCGCGCGCGGAGCTGCGGACCTCCCGTGACCCAGGAGCCCTTTCCGCGTGCCCGGACGCTGGGGAGGATCTCAAGTGACCAGAAGACCCTGGGCGTTCAGAGCGGCGGCCACGACCGTCGCGCTCGCCGCGGCCACCGCCACGATCTCGGCCTTCACCGTGGCCCAGGCCGACAGCGCCGCGGAGCCGGCCGCCGTGAACCGGCAGGACCCGCTCCCGGACCAGCGCCAGGAAGAGCACGACCTCGACGGTCCGTTCACCAAGACCCAGGAGGCGCAGCGCCAGGAGGCCCTGAACCAGGTCCTCTCCGGCGACGCCCAGGTCAAGGAGAACGACGGCTCCAAGGTCGTCCGGCTGAAGAGCAAGAAGGGCGACAGCAAGTACGTAGAACTGGGCCGCGAGAAGACCGACAAGATCTTCACGATCCTGGTCGAGTTCGGCGACCAGACGGACCCCCGCTACGGCGGTACGCCCGGCCCGCGGCACAACGAGATAGCCGAGCCGGACCGTGCGGAGGACAACAGCACGGCCTGGCAGGCGGATTACAACCAGGAGCACTACCAGGACCTGTACTTCGGCGAGGGCGAAGCCTCGATGAAGACCTACTACGAGAAGCAGTCCTCGGGCCGCTACTCCATCGAGGGCGAGGTCGCCGACTGGGTCAAGGTCCCCTACAACGAGGCGCGTTACGGCTCCAACAAGTGCGACCCCGACAACTGCGCCTGGTACGCGGTGCAGGACGGCGTCACCGCGTGGGCCGAGGGGCAGAAGGCGGCCGGCAAGACCGACGCCGAGATCAAGGCCAAGCTCTCCGAGTACGACCAGTGGGACCGCTACGACTTCGACGGCGACGGCGACTTCAACGAGTCCGACGGCTACATCGACCACTTCCAGATCGTGCACGCCGGTGAGGACGAGTCCGCCGGCGGCGGCGCACAGGGCGAGGACGCGATCTGGGCCCACCGCTGGTACGCCTTCGGCACCGACGCCGGCTCCACCGGCCCCGACAACAACAAGCTCGGCGGCACCCAGATCGGCGACACCGGCATCTGGGTCGGCGACTACACCATCCAGCCGGAGAACGGCGGACTCGGCGTCTTCGCCCACGAGTACGGCCACGACCTCGGTCTGCCGGACCACTACGACACCGCCGGCGGCGAGAACTCCACCGGCTTCTGGACCCTGATGTCCTCCGGCTCCTGGCTCGGCACCGGCGAGGAGACCATCGGCGACCGGCCCGGCGACATGACCGCCTGGGACAAGCTCCAGCTCGGCTGGCTCGACTACGACACCGCGCGAGCCGCGACGAAGTCGACGCACAAGCTGGGCGTCGCCGAGTACAACACCAAGAACAAGCAGGCCCTCGTGGTCACTCTCCCCGAAAAGTCGGTCACCACCGAGGTCGTCACTCCCGCCGAGGGCGCGACCCAGTGGTGGAGCGGCAGCGGCGACAACCTCCGCAACACGCTGACCCGTTCCGTGGACCTCACCGGCAGGACGTCGGCCACGCTGACCCTCGACGGCTGGTACGACATCGAGCGGGACTACGACTACCTCTACACCGAGGTCTCCACCGACGGCGGCGCCAGGTGGACCCCCGTGGACGGCACGGTGGACGGCCAGGCCATCCCGCGTGACGGCAGCGGCAACCCCGCACTCACCGGCACGGTCGACGGGTACAAGAAGCTGTCGTACTCCCTGGACGCGTACGCGGGCCAGAACATCCAGCTCCGCTTCCGCTACTCCACCGACGGCGGTGTCGCGCAGAAGGGCTTCGCGGCCGACGCGATCACGGTGACCGCCGACGGCAGCCCGCTGTTCACCGACAACGCCGAGACGGCGGACGCCGCGTGGACCGCGACCGGCTTCTCCCGCATCGGCGCCTCGTTCACCAAGAGCTACGCGCAGTACTACATCGCCGAGAACCGCCAGTACGTGTCGTACGACGAGACCCTCAAGGTCGGCCCGTACAACTTCGGCTTCTCGACGACCCGTCCGTCCTGGGTGGAGCACTTCCCGTACCAGAACGGCCTGATGATCTGGAAGTGGGACACCTCCCAGACGGACAACAACACCAGCCGGCACAACGGCACCGGCCGGCTCCTCCCGGTCGACGCCCACCCGACCGCGCTGAAGTGGTCCGACGGCACGCTGATGCGCAACCGCATCCAGTCCTACGACTCGCCGTTCAGCCTGTATCGCACGGACGCCGTCACGCTGCACAACGCGGGCGTGGAGACGAAGATCCCGTCGCAGAAGGGGGTGCCGGTCTTCAACGACCACACCAGCACCTACTACGACGAGAGCAACCCGCGCGGGGGCGTCAAGATCACTGACACCAACACCAAGATCAGGATCGTCAATGAGGCCAGGAACGGCTCGACGATCACGCTCCAAGTCGGCCCCGCGGTGAAGTAAGCGGAGTCTTCGCAGGTCAGAGCGCGATTCGGCGGCAGCCCCTGGCGGGTTGCCGCCGATCGTGTTTAGGTGCGTCCTGTGGTTCTCTTATTGACACCGCTGGAACGGGGAAGTGACTGAATGGCCGCAGGAGGCTTCTGCAAGCTGCCCACCGGCAGCGTGGTGGTGGCGCTGAATCTGCCCAGCCCCACCCTCGACGGCACGGACTGCGTGCGTGTGCTGGTGCACGCCCAGAACCGGGCGCGGGCCCTGACCAGGCTCCGCAACCTGGGCATGCGCGCGGTCTACCTCCGCGGCAACGCGGCCCCGCCGACCCCGGACGAGATCACCGCGGTCCTCCACCACCCCGACGGCCTGATATGGCGCACGGCCCCGGACGACGGCGTACCGGGCCTGTCGCAGGAGCTGTGGCATCCGATCAGGGCACTCGGAAGGAGGCCGGCAGCGCCGCCGAAGGGGTGCGGGGCTGTAGTCGATATGCCGATATGCGGCTCTACGGAGCGCTCAGCCCCCTAGACGACCGGCTTGCCCGACAGCTCGACGCCCGCCTCTCGCATCGCCTCCAGTGCCCGGTCGGTGGTCTCCTCGGCCACTCCGGCGGTGAGGTCGAGGAGTACGTGCGTACGGAATCCCTCCCGCGCCGCGTCCAGCGCGGTGGCGCGCACGCAGTGGTCGGTGGCGATGCCGACCACGTCCACCTCGGTGACCTCGCGGGCACGCAGCCAGTCGGCCAGCGGCACACCGTTCTCGTCGGTGCCCTCGAACCCGCTGTACGCCGCCGCGTACGCCCCCTTGTCGAACACGGCGTCGATCGCGCCGGAGGCCACGGCGGGCGCGAAGTTCGGGTGGAAGCCCACACCCTCGGTACCGGCGACGCAGTGCGCCGGCCAGGAGTGGACGTAGTCGGGGTTGCTGGCGAAGTGTCCGCCGGGCGCGATGTGGTGGTCGCGGGTCGCCACCACATGCCGGTAGCCGGCGGGCGCCTGCCCGATCAGCTCGGTGATGGCGGCGGCCACATCGGCACCCCCGGCCACCGCGAGGCTGCCCCCCTCGCAGAAATCGTTCTGCACGTCTACGACGATCAAGGCGCGGCGCATGGTCGGTGTCCTTCGACTATGGGGTCGGGGTGGATCAGGGTGCGGGCCCGCCGGTGTGAAGTTACGAGCCTAGAGACTCGGAGGGCCCTAGGGGAGGGGGCATTCCAGAGGTTGCACGGGAGCGCCGTCTCTGACTACCCCGAGCGCTCGTGGACATACTCGGTCGGAATCACGGGTTCCCCCCGGGACAGCTGCGTGGCGGACAGCGGCAGATTCGCGCGGGCGGCTATGTGCCGGTCGCGCGGGACGTCCAGCGGTTCACGTGCGACCACGTCACCGCCCTTGACCAGCTCCACGAGCAGCTGCCGGCCGGACAGCCCGCCGGGGACCGGTCCGGTGCCGACGACCTCCGCCTCGGCGACCCCGTCCTCGTCCAGCCGCCGAGCGGCCCACTTGCGGCCGCCGATGGACGTCTTGCCTCCGGTGGACTTCTTCGCGACCGGGACCAGCGGTTCCTTCGGGTCGGCGGATTCGGCGCGGGCGACCAGTTTGTAGACCATCGAGCACGTGGGATGACCGGAACCCGTCACCAGCTGGGTGCCGACGCCGTACGCGTCCACCGGCGCCGCCGCCAGCGAGGCGATCGCGTACTCGTCCAGATCCGAGGTCACGACGATCTTCGTGGCCCTCGCGCCCAGCTCGTCCAGCTGCTGCCGCACCCGGTGGGCGACCAGCAGCAGGTCCCCGGAGTCGATCCGCACGGCACCCAGTTCGGGCCCGGCGACCTCCACCGCCGTACGGACCGCCTCGGCGACGTCGTACGTGTCCACCAGCAGCGTCGTGTTCCGGCCCAGCGAGTTCACCTGGGCCTGGAAGGCGTCCCGCTCGCGGTCGTGGAGCAGGGTGAAGGCGTGCGCGGAGGTGCCGACGGTCGGGATGCCGTAGCGGAAGCCGGCGGCCAGGTCGGAGGTGGTCGTGAAGCCGCCGACGTACGCGGCGCGGGCGGCGGCGACGGCGGACAGTTCGTGGGTGCGGCGGGCGCCCATCTCGATCAGGGGCCGGTCGCCGGCGGCCGAGGACATCCGGGACGCCGCCGCGGCGATCGCGGAGTCGTGGTTGAGGATGGACAGGACGACGGTCTCCAGCAGTACGCACTCGGCGAAGGAACCCTCGACCCGCATGACCGGCGAGCCCGGGAAGTAGACCTCGCCCTCGGGGTAGCCCCAGATGTCACCGCTGAAGCGGTAGCCGGCGAGCCACGTCAGGGTCTGTTCGTCGACGATCCCGTGCTCCCGCAGAAAGCGGAGGACGTCCGGGTCGAAACGGAAGTTCTCCACTGCGTCCAGGACCCGGCCGGTGCCCGCGACGACGCCGTAGCGCCGTCCTTCGGGCAGCCGCCGGGTGAAGACCTCGAACACGCTCCGCCGCTCGGCGGTGCCCGCCCGCAGCGCGGCCTGCAGCATCGTCAGCTCGTACTGGTCCGTGAAGAGCGCCGTCGAGGGAACGTCCACCGGCAGCCCTAGCTCCGCTGTGTTCATGACTGATGATGATACCCCCCATCTCGTCAGTCTGACGATTTAGGTCGGCCGACAGGCGATCACGGGGACATCGTGGGGACATCGCGGGGACATCGTGGGGCAATCGCAGGGCAATCGCGGGGCGCATTTGTGCGACCACCCCCCTCCGGTGGCAGCATGGGCCATGTGACGTCACCCGCGCCCGTAGAGATCGAACGCACCGAGTCGGCGGAGGAGGTCTTCGCCGTCCCCGAGCCGGACGTCCCCTGGGTCACGATCGTGCACAACGACCCGGTCAACCTCATGAGCTATGTGACCTACGTCTTCCAGACGTACTTCGGCTACCCGAAGGACAAGGCCACCAAGCTCATGCTCGACGTCCACCACAAGGGCCGGGCGGTCGTCTCCAGCGGGACCCGCGAGGAGATGGAGCGCGACGTGCAGGCGATGCATGGCTACGGTCTGTGGGCCACCCTCCAGCAGGACCGGAAATGACCCGAACTCGCATGCAGGACCGGAAGTAATCCGACCCCTCCCGCAGGACCGGAAGTAATCCGACCCCTCCCGCAGGACCGGAAGTAGCGAACTCACTTCATGCCAGGTCAATTCGAACCGCTCCCCGGCGGCGGCGCCGCCGTCGCGCTCGACGACGTCGAGATCTCCATCATCCGGTCGCTGGCCGTCCAGCTTCTGGAGCTGATCGGCCCCGGCCCCGGCGAGGACACCCGCGAGGACCCGCTGGCCGAACTGTTCGCCGAAGGCCCGAGTGAACCGCCCGCCGACCCCGTCCTCAAACGGCTCTTCCCGGACGCCTACAGCGACCCGGAGGCCACGCCGGGACCGCGCGACGCCGAGGAGCAGCGGGCGCACTCCGCCGAGTTCCGCCGCTACACCGAGAACGACCTGCGGGCCGGGAAACGCGAGAACGCCCTCGTGGTGATCCGCTGCCTGGACGCGCTGCGCCCGGTCGACGAGGGCGGGGCGGTCCTCAAGCTGTCGGAGGGGGAGTCCAGGCAGTGGCTCGGCGCCCTCAACGACCTGCGCCTGGCGATCGGATCCCGGCTCGACATCACCGACGACGAGGACACCGACCTCCTGTACCGGCTGCCGGACGAGGATCCGCGCAAGCCGATGGTGATGGCGTATCTGTGGCTGGGCGGGCTCCAGGAGACGCTTGTCTCCACCCTTATGCCCTGATCGTGGCGGTTCGATGTTCGCTCAGCGGACGCTCAAATCCGCATAACGATCCCGTCACCGCGATGGCGTCGGATGCACTTCTAGGTGCTCTTTGTCCGCTTTTCCCTGTGCTGTGCGCCACATCCCGCCCGGGTGATCAGCGCTGATCAGTGCCGCGGCCGTGATAAATCTTCACGACCGCCCGGCGAACACCATCCATGGTCCGCCGGGTGCGCCACCGACCGGCAGACCGCCGGTCAGGCAGACAGCTCCAGCTATCCGGGGGGATCGAGACCCGATCCGAGGCCGACGACGGCCCGGGTCGGCATGGAGAAAGGCGCACCACACATGACCTCCGCTCAGGTCGACATGGGCAAGACCCCAGAGGAGTCCGAAGAGGGGTACGAGCGCGGGCTCGGCAGCCGCCAGGTCCAGATGATCGCGATCGGCGGCGCCATCGGCGTCGGCCTGTTCCTCGGGGCCGGGGCGAACATCGCCAAGGCCGGCCCCAGCCTCATCTTCATGTACGCCATCGCCGGCGTCATCATCTTCTTCATCATGCGGGCGCTCGGCGAGCTCCTGCTCTACCGCCCGGTCTCGGGCTCGTTCGCGGAGTACTCCCGCGAATTCCTCGGCCCGTTCTTCGGCTACTTCACCGGCTGGACGTACTGGCTGATGTGGGTCGTCACCGGCATGGCCGAACTGACGGCCGCCGCGATCTACGTCAACTACTGGTTCCCGTCCATCCCGCAATGGGTCACGGCACTGGTCTTCCTGATCGTTCTGTTCGCGGCCAACCTGATCTCGGTCAAACTGTTCGGCGAGATCGAGTTCTGGTTCTCGATGGTCAAGGTGACCGCGCTGATCGGCATGATCGTGATCGGTCTCGGCGTGCTCACCTTCGGTTTCAGCTCCGCCGGTGACACCGCCGCGGTCTCCAACCTCTGGGCCTTCGACGGCTTCTTCCCCAAGGGCGTCGGCTCCTCCCTGATGACCCTGCAGGGCGTCATGTTCGCCTACCTCGCGGTCGAGCTGGTCGGTGTCACGGCCGGCGAGTCCGAGAACCCCGAGAAGACCCTCCCCAAGGCGATCAACACCCTGCCCTGGCGTATCGCGCTGTTCTACGTCGGCGCCCTCACCGTCATCCTGTGCGTGGTCAGGTGGACCGAGTTCGCGGAGGGAGTCAGCCCGTTCGTCGCGGCCTTCGCGAAGATCGGCATCCCGGCCGGCGCCGGCATCGTCAACTTCGTGGTGCTGACCGCGGCCCTGTCGTCCTGCAACTCCGGCATGTACTCCACGGGCCGCATGCTGCGCACCCTGGCCGACAACGGCGAGGCCCCGCGCGCCTTCGGCAGGCTGTCCGCCACGAAGACCCCGGCCTTCGGCATCACCGTCTCCATGCTCTTCATGGGCATCGGCGTGATCCTGAACTACATCGTCCCGGAGAAGGCCTTCGGCTACGTCGTCTCCGTGGCCACCGCGGCCGGCATCTGGACCTGGCTGATGATCCTGATCAGCCACGTCCTGTACCGCCGCGGGGTCGACGCGGGCCGCCTGCCCGCCTCGTCCTTCCCGGCGCCCGGCGGCGCGAAGTGCAGCTGGATCGCCATCGCGTTCCTGCTCTTCGTCACCGGCCTGATCGCGTACGACGCCGACTCCCGCGTCTGCCTCTACGTGATGGCCGGCTGGGCCGCCGCGCTGGGCGTCGGCTGGGCGGTGCTGAAGTCGCGGAACCCGGAGGTCACGCGGCGCCGCGAGCCGGAGCTGGAGAAGCTCGGCTGACGCTCAGGACGTCCGGCATATGGGCAGCCCCGTACCGCCCACCGGTACGGGGCTGTCTTCTGCTTATCCTGCTGAACATGCTGACCATCACCCAGGACCTCGTCGACCGGATCGTCGCCCACGCGCGCAAGGACCATCCCGACGAGGCGTGCGGCGTGATCGCGGGCCCGGCGGGCTCGGACCGCCCCGAGCGCTTCATCCCCATGCTGAACGCCGCGATGTCGCCCACGTTCTACGAGTTCGACTCGGGCGACCTGCTCAAGCTCTACCGCGAGATGGACGACCGCGACGAGGAGCCGGTGGTCATCTACCACTCCCACACGGCGACCGAGGCCCACCCCTCCCGCACCGACATCTCCTACGCCAACGAGCCCGGCGCGCACTACGTCCTGGTGTCGACGGCGGACACGGACGACCTCGGGCCGTTCCAGTTCCGCTCCTTCCGGATCGTCGAGGGCGAGGTGACGGAGGAGGAGGTCAAGGTGGTGGAGTCGTACTGATCCGTTACCCGGTCTCGATACTCAGTCTGTGACTCAGTCTGTGATTCAGTCTCGTACTGCGGATGAAGCGTGTCCGGAATACGAGATCACATTCCAGAGACCGGACCGGGAATCGATACGATGACCCCATGGTTTCCCATGACGTGAGCGACAAGACGCCGGGCACGCTGCTCGTGGCGCGGCTGCACGTCGACCTGTGCAGGCTCGCCAGCGCCATCTGTTGACGCCGACCCCTGCCGCCGTACGGCCGTGGGCCGCGGCGCCGTACACGCACCACACCTTGCCGAAACTGCGCTGCCGCGCGCCCACCGACCAGACTTTCTCCCGACAGGAGCCCTGAGCCATGGCCATCGAGGTCCGCATCCCGACCATCCTCCGCCAGTACACCGACGGTCAGAAGGCGGTGGAGGGCAGCGGTGACACTCTCGCCGCGCTGTTCGCCGACCTTGAGACCCGGCACAACGGCATCCAGGCCCGCATCGTCGACGGCGACCAGCTGCGCCGCTTCGTCAACGTCTACCTCAACGACGAGGACGTCCGCTTCCTCGACGGCATCAACACCAAGCTCACCGACGGCGACAACGTCACGATCCTGCCGGCCGTGGCCGGCGGCATGGTCTGATCCGGATGCGTTACGACTCTCCGCTGGCCGCGGTAGGCAACACCCCGCTGGTGCGCCTGCCGCGCCTGTCGCCGTCCGAGGACGTCCGGATCTGGGCCAAGCTGGAGGACCGCAACCCCACCGGCTCGGTCAAGGACCGCCCGGCCCTGCACATGATCGAGCAGGCGGAGAAGGACGGCCGCCTCACGCCCGGCTGCACCATCCTGGAGCCCACCTCCGGCAACACCGGCATCTCCCTCGCCATGGCGGCCAAGCTCAAGGGCTACCGCATCGTGTGCGTCATGCCGGAGAACACCTCGCAGGAACGCCGGGACCTGCTCGCCATGTGGGGCGCCGAGATCATCTCGTCCCCGGCCGCGGGCGGCTCCAACACCGCCGTACGCGTCGCCAAGGAACTCTCGGCCGAGCACCCCGACTGGGTGATGCTCTACCAGTACGGCAACCCCGACAACGCCGGCGCCCACTACGCCACCACGGGCCCGGAGATCCTCGCCGACCTTCCCTCCATCACCCACTTCGTGGCCGGACTGGGGACGACGGGGACGTTGATGGGCGTCGGCCGCTACCTCCGCGAGCACAAGCCGGACGTGAAGGTCGTCGCCGCCGAACCGCGCTACGACGACCTCGTGTACGGCCTGCGCAACCTCGACGAGGGCTTCGTACCCGAGCTCTACGACGCCTCCGTCCTCACCACCCGCTTCTCGGTCGGCTCCGCCGACGCGGTCACCCGCACCCGCGAACTCCTCCAGCAGGAGGGCATCTTCGCCGGCGTCTCCACCGGTGCCGCCCTCCACGCCGCGATCGGCGTCGGCAGGAAGGCCCTGAAGGCGGGCGAGAGCGCGGACATCGTGTTCGTCGTGGCCGACGGCGGCTGGAAGTACCTGTCGACGGGCGTGTACACGGCGGCGACGACGGAGGAAGCGATCGAGACGCTGCAGGGCCAGCTCTGGGCGTAAGGCGTGCTTTCTGGGCGTAAGGGGCGCGCTCGCTGGGCGTAAGGCCCGCTCACGTCGCCAGGTGGCGGACCTGGTCCCAAAGGACCGGGTCCACCACCCCCACCCGCCGCCGGAAGTCCCGCATCGGCACGTCGCGCAACTCGTCCGTCTCCAGGAAGCCGGCCCGCCCCTGCGCATCGCCGACAGCGCCAGGCGGCAGCGGAATCACCCCGGCCCGCTCGTCGTGGTACTTGCTGGTGATCTTCGCGACGGTCGCCCGCCGCCCCCGTACCGCGAGCACCAGACACGGCCGGTCCTTACCCCCCGTCCCGTCCTCGAACGGCACGCTCGCCCACCAGATCTCCGCAGGCCGCGGCCGCGCCACCCCCGGCCCGCCCGGCCGCCCCGCCGACCGCGTCCGCCGCACCCGCGGCCCCCGCCGCCCCCACCCGTCGACGACCGCAGCGACCAGCGCCAGCACCACCACCGCCGCGAGCGCCAGCCACCAGGACGTACTCATACGACCGACGGTACCGGCGCACACCCACCCCTGCGCGCCCTTCTCCCCGGAACGCCCGCCCGTGCGTGCCGCGCGTTGCCGCCCGGGCACCGGTGGCGGCTCTGCTCACCTACCGCTCCTGGGGCTCCTGCGTACCGGAATCCAGCCCCATGTCCTTCGCGCTGTAGCGGGGCAGGCCGGTCGTGTCGATCGTCCACGTGCCGAGTTCCGTGGCGACGGTGACCGGCTTGCCGTACGGGAGGTGCAGCCGGTTCTCGTACGCGGACCGGCCCTCGGACCGGCCGATCTCCCACTGGTAGGTCCAGGTTCCGTCGCGGGGGTCAAGGATCAGGTAGTGGGGGATGCCCATCGCGGGGTAGTCGCGGGTCTTGTCCCGGTAGTCGTTGTCCGGGTTGGACGGGGAAACGATCTCGATCGCCAGAGTGATCTCACGGGGGTCGAGGGGTTCGTCGGTCTCCATGGCCTCGTATGCGCAGACATGGAGGTCGGGGACGCGTAGTTTGCCCAGCGACTCATCGTCCGTGTCGGTCGCCTCGAACACGCCCAGCTGGTCCGGAAGCTGCGGCGAGAGCCGGTCCCGTACACGCGTCGCGGTCAGCTGGTGGCGCGGGCGCGGGCTCATCATCATCAGGAGTTGTCCATCACTGATCTCGGGCCAGGTGAGGCCGGGCGGCGGCGTGAAGTCGTCACGCATGTCGCGCAGCCGCCGGTACAGGGTCTGCTGAGTCACGGGTCCTCCCGCCTCCAGTATGGCAGCGACGGTGCCGGTCATCCGGCCGCCTCCGCAGGCGCGAGATCGATCTCGGCCCAGAGCGTCATCCGGCCGGCCGCCCGCCGGCTTCCCCATCTGCGGGCGAGCGCGTCGATGATCAGCAGGCCGCGACCACGCTCCTGCTCCGCGTCGGCCGCCCCGGGAGGTGGGACCACCGGACATACCTGGCCCTCGTCGGTCACGCCGACCACGGCCGTCCACGCGGTGACGGAGAAGGTGACCGTGATGGTACGGCTGTCACTGTGCTCCACGGCGTTGGCCACCAACTCCCCCGCGATCGTCTCCAGATCATCGACCGCGGCCGGCGGCAGCCCCCACCCCCGGGCGGTGTCTCGCACATGACGGCGGGCGGCGCGGGCGGAGGCGCGGTCACGGCCGGGGAGGGCGAGCTGGGCGAGGCGGCGAGGCTCGGTGCGGCTGGGTACGAAGGCGTCGTACGGCACCGTCGCGGGCGAGGCCACCGCCTCGTTTCGGACAAGGGACCAGTAAGGGACCAGCGACGACGGCGGCCGAGTGGGAGACGAGACGATGACCGTACGAGGATCAGCAGGACCCGCTGGCCGCATGCAGATCGCCCGCGGGCTCAAGGCGCTTCGCACCCGAGCCGACCTCACACAGTCCGAGGTGGCCAAACGCGCGGGGGTTTCCGTCGGAACCGTGAACCGATACGAGACATGGCAAGACCGCGCCAAGCTCAGAATCCCCACAGTGAGGGCGATCGCCGACACGTGCGGGGCCACGCCTGAGGAACTGGAGGCATTGGTCCAGCTTGTCCGCAACCAGGAGAACGGCTGGTGGATGGACCACCCTGCCGTCCCCGAAGTCATGGACCCACTGATGTCGTTCGAGGACGTCGCCGAATACGAGCACGTCTTTGCGAACACCCTGGTGCCAGGACTGCTCCAGACCCCACGCTACGCACTCGCCCTCCACGAGGCACAGGACGTACGCGCCGACGCAGACATGATCGCGGGCAAGGTGGACGCGCGTATCAAACGCCAGGCAATCACGGAGCGTTCACCCGCACTGCATCTGTGGGTGGTGCTTGATGACGCAGTCCTGAAGCGATGTGTAGGTGGCATCGACGTGATGGCCGAGCAGATCGACCACCTGCGCACCATGGCGCAACGCCCCAACGTGGACATCCAGGTGCTCCAGTTCGCCACAGGCGCGCATGCGGCCGGCTCGGGCGGCCACTTCCTGATCCTCGGCCGCGACGACGCGGGCGACCCGCTCGCCAGCATGGACGTTGTCTATCTGGAACTTCACAAGCGGGGTCTCTATCTCGACGCCCCAGCCGATGTGCAGAACTACAAACTCATGTTTGACTACCTGCGATCCCAGGCGGCCGATACGTCAGCCAGCCTCCAACTGCTGGCCTCAGCACGACAGGAGCTCACTCGATGAACGAGACGCCAGCCGCAGCCCGATTCGTGGCAGCGGATTGGTTCAAGAGCAGCCACAGCGCGGCGAACAACGAACGCGTCGAAGTGGCCCACGCCCTGACGCGGGTGGGGATACGCGACTCCAAGGCGCCCGACAAGGGCATCCTCGTCATCTCGCTCGGCTCCTTTGCGGCGCTCGTCGAGGACATCGCACGGCGATAGCAGGTCCGCCTCCCTGCCTTGTTGGTCGAGTACTTGCAGATGCCGAGAACGGTGCCGAGGGGCCGGTTGAGAGCGTGCAGCATGCCCAGGGCTCCGCCAAGACGGCGACGTCCCACTCCAGAGCGGCGACGTGGCGTGCCAGCCGGAACGAGCCGAGCACATGGGCAGTTCAAGGTGAGGCTGACAGGCACCGCTGCCGGACCCGTTTCCAAGGAGTCCTTGCGCACCCTCTCTGCGATCGTCATGATCGTGAACATGTCTCGGGGGCCGAGCGAGTTAATCCTGACCGATGACGGTCTGCCGTCCATGTTCCGCTCGGCGGACACCGCCTCCTTGGCAGGTCAGGCGGATACGGTCCGGTGGTCCGCACTCCAGTTGTTCATGCTGATCGTCGGAGCCGTCCTGGGCGGCGTCGACATCAAGCTCCGCAACGACCTTGACCTGGGCGCCCTCATCGCATCGATCGCCCTGCTGGCCTCGCTCGTGCCGGCTCTGTGGCTGACCGCGAAGAACCCTCAGCGCACCTGGTACCGGGGGCGCGCGGCTGCCGAATCGCTGCGCACCCTTTCCTGGAAGTACGCGGTGCGGGCGGAACCCCTTCGCAGGCACCGACGCGGCGGCGAACGAGCGGCTGCTGCACGACATGTCGAGCATCCTGCGCGACCTCCGTGACGTCGGCTGGCTCATCGACGCCGGCGGACAAGCCGAGATCACCGACGAGATGCGACATCTGCGCAGCCAGCCCCTCCGGCTTCGGCAACAGGTCTACATAGAAGGGCGCTTGGAGGCCGAGTACACCTGGTACACCTCCAAAGCGGCCAGGTTCGCGCGCATGGCCAGTCGATGGACGGCTGCGGCGTTCATCGCGACGTCGCTCGGCCTGGCGGGAGGGTTCCTGCGCGCCTTCGGCTTGCTCGACTACGACGGGCTGGGCAGCGCCTCGGCCATTGCGGCTGCCGTTACCGCCTGGGTGCAGCTCAAGCAATACCGCCCTCTGGCAGCCGCGTACTCGCTCACCGCGCACGAACTGCTCTTGGTGAAGGCCGGCTTGCAGACCCTGGCCGACGACGAGGTCCAGTGGTCACGCCGGTGCAGCGAGGCCGAGGATGCCATTTCGCGAGAGCACACCATGTGGCTCGCCCGCCGGGAGGCAGCCTGAATTCCGGCCACCGTGCTCGCCCGATATTTCAGTCACTTTCCACCAGGAGGAGCGCATCCATGTCCTACCGGCTCGACTACCAAGACGGGACCCACTCCGATGAAGCACTGCGTGCAAGCCTGGAGGAACTGCTCACCGGCAACACGCTCTTCTCCCTCGCAAGCACAGGACCCGACGGCGCACACATCAACACCGCGTTCTTCGCCCACGACGGAGAAGATGCAAGAGGCCAAGCGCGGCGAGGACAAAGGAAGCATGGTCGTCGACTACGACACAGCTGTCGACCTCCTCAACGGGCTGGCACGCCTCGCGGAGGCATCCCTGCGCGTCGGCTGTGACACCGGCATCCTCGACGAGGACGAAGAAGCCATCCGCTTCTTCCACCAGCTCCTCCAGGAGTTCTTCGCCGCACGCCAACTCGCGGCAGCCCCCGACTTCGCACGCCTCGCCGTCCCCGACACGGTCATGGCTGTGGCCCCGCCCCTGACTGAGGTTCTGGCCCAACTAGCCCCCGGCGAGCCGCTACCGCCCCTGCCGACCACCGGCTGGGAGGAGACGGCCGTCATGGCGGCTGCGCTCGCCGAGGACCCCGACGCGTACGTCCGCAACGTCCTCGCGGTCAATCCGGCCCTGGCAGGCCGCTGCCTGGCAGCCCCCGACGTACGCGCCGACCCAGCCGTACGCCCCGAGGTGACGCACACGCTCGTCAACCGCAGCACCGACCCGGCGACCGACATCCACGGCACGGAGGCGCCACGCGCACCGGCGTACTGGTACGACAGCCTCCTCGCCCACCCCAGCGCACCGGTCGTCGGCGTCTCCGTCTACGAGGCGGAGGCCTACTGCGCCTGGCTCAGCGCCGTGACCGGAGGGACGATCGGTCTACCCACCGAATACGAATGGGAGGCCGCTGCGTCGGCCGGAGGGCGAGCTTTCCCGTACGGGGACGACTTCGAGCCGTTCGTGTCGAACACCTTCGAGCTGCACGCGCGCGGCACGCTCCCTGTCTGTCGGCATTTTCCCCGAGGGACGGAGCCCCGCAGGCATCGACGACCTGTCCGGCAACGTTTTCGAATGGACGGCGAGCGCCCCGGAACCGTATCCCTACGATCGGAACGCACGCCCGTCGGATGCGCCCAGCGACACTCGCGTCTGCCGCGGGGGTTCCTGGCGCCATCGGCACAACAGGGCTCGGGCGGCGTACCGGGGGCGGGGACAGTGCTTCGTACGCAATGACGATCTTGGCTTCCGGCTCGCGAGGCGGTAAGGGCAACGAGCGGGGCGCAAGATGCTGTGAAGCGACCCGGGAACCGGCGCCCAGCCCTGTCCGGCACCGTAAGGCGCCGTCACCCGGGGAATTCTTACAACAGGGAGAAACCCGGTCGAGGGGGACCACCCCGACCAGTCCGCCGACGTCACACACCGCCCCTGGACCGACCGGCTGCGGCGGCCCGGCCACTACGAGAGCCAGCGTCTGTGCCACCGTGCCCGTGATATGCCCTCGGATCATGGCCGAACAGCTGAACGCCAGGTAACCCGGATGGCAGCGCCGCACAGGTGAGTTCGCCCACAACAGCCCTTGGTGGAGGAGCGACCGGAGGTTTTGCGCCTTACGCTCGACGGACCGCACGACCCCCGACGCACCCAAATGTCAATTTCCGCCAGCGGAGGTTTCTGCTTCATGAAGCTCACCGTCGTCGGCTGCTCGGGGTCGTTCCCGTCCGCGGAATCGGCCTGTTCGAGCTACCTCGTAGAGGCCGACGGCTTCCGGCTGCTTCTCGACCTGGGCAACGGTGCCCTGGGCGAGCTGCAGCGCCACTGCGGTCTCTACGACCTCGACGCGATCTTCCTCAGCCATCTGCACGCCGACCACTGCATAGACATGTGCGCGTACTTCGTCGCGCGCTACTACCGCCACGACGGCGGCCGCTGCGAACCGCTCCCCGTCTACGGACCCGAGGGCACGGAACACCGGCTGACCACCGCCTACGCGGACACCCCTTCGGCCTCCTCGATGAGCGAGGTCTTCGACTTCCACACGGTCAAGCCGTCCACCTTCGACATCGGCCCGTTCACGGTGCACACGGAACGCGTGGCCCATCCGGTGGAGGCGTACGGCATCCGCGTCGAGCACGGCGGGAAGTCCCTGACGTACTCCGGCGACACCGGTGTCACCCCGGCGCTCGACGAACTCGCCCGCGACACCGACCTGTTCCTGTGCGAGGCCGCGTTCACACACGGCAAGGAAGACATTCCCGACCTGCACCTCAACGGCCGCGAGGCGGGCGAGACGGCAGCCCGGGCGGGCGCCCGTCGGCTGGTCCTCACCCACATCCCCCCGTGGACCGACCCCCGGACCAACCTGGCCGACGCCCGCGCGGTGTACGACGGCCCGGTGGAGCTTGCGGCGCCGAGCAGGTCGTACGAGATCTAGGGCGTGTTTCGAAAGTCCCGTCGTCCGCCCGAAGGGCGGGCCCCGCGGCGTCTGGTGCGTGCGATCACAAGGCGCCGGAGCGCCCTAGTAGCGGAGCTATTCGGGCGTTTCGGCAACGCCGCGAGCGTGCGTGCCAGGCGTCGCAGGGCAGGCGGGACTTTCGAAACACGCCCTACCTAGCACCTACGGCATGAGGTGCCGCACGACGAAGGCCCCCGGAGCCGAGTGACGATGATGTTGGCGAATCCCGCGCGACGGGAGCCAACTGTGTGCTCAGTCTCAGCAACACGCCGTGCGTGCGGCGTGTCGCTGAGACTCGGACGACATTTGGCGGCCGTCGGCTCGATTCGCCAGCAGCATCCCGAGTGACTCCCGGGGGCCTTTCTCATGGCGTCGCACTCACGCCTTGGTGAGGTCCTCGACCTCCTCCTCGGGCTCGCGGCCCGGGGTGGGGAGGTTGAACTTGATGATCGCGAAGCGGAAGACGGCGTAGTAGATCACCGCGAAGACCAAGCCGATCGGGATGATCAACCATGGCCTGGTGGCCAGATTCCAGTTGAGGGTGTAGTCGATGAAGCCCGCGGAGAAGGTGAAGCCGGCGTGGACGCCGAGCGCCCAGGTGATCGCCATGGACACGGCGGTGAGCACGGCGTGGATCACGTACAGCAGCGGGGCGATGAACATGAACGAGAACTCGATCGGTTCGGTCACACCGGTCACGAAGGAGGTCAGGGCGAGCGAGATCATCATGCCCATCACGGCCTTGCGGCGCTCGGGACGGGCGCAGTGGGCGATCGCGAGCGCCGCGGCGGGCAGACCGAACATCATGATCGGGAAGAAGCCCGACATGAACTGACCGGCGTCCGGGTCACCGGCGAAGAAGCGGTTCAGGTCACCGTGTACGACCTCACCGGCGGCGTTGGTGAAGTCGCCGATCTGGAACCAGGAGACGGTGTTCACGAACTGGTGCATGCCGACCGGGATGAGCGCACGGTTGATCAGGCCGAACAGGCCCGCGCCGAAGGCGCCCAGACCGGTCATCCACTCGCCGAAGTCCGAGATGACCTCACCGATCGGCTCCCAGACCAGACCGAAGAAGACGCCCATGACGGTGCCGACGAAGGCCATGATGATCGGGACGAGCCGGCGGCCGTTGAAGAAGCCGAGCCAGTCGACCAGCTTGGTGCGGTGATAGCGCTGCCACAGCACCGCGGCCAGCAGACCCATCACGATGCCGCCGAGGACACCGGGGTTGTTGTAGGTCGCGGCTATGTCCGCGCCCGACTGGACCTTGGCCTCGGTGACCGGGAACGCCTTCAGGACATTGCTGTAGACCAGGAAACCGACCAGGGCGGCCAGCGCCGTCGAACCGTCGGACTTCTTGGCGAAGCCGATCGCGACACCGATGCAGAACAGCATCGGCAGGTTGTCGAAGATCGCACCACCGGCCGTGGCGAACACCGCCGTGACCTTGTCCGGGAGGTTCAGCTTCTCCTGCACGTCGGTCTGCCCGAGGCGCAGCAGAATGCCCGCTGCCGGCAGGACGGCGATCGGCAGCTGCAGGCTGCGGCCGACCTTCTGCAGACCCTGGAACAGTCCGGATCCCCGCCTCTTCGCGGGGGCCGCCGATGCGGTGGCCGTGCTCATGCGTCCTCCATCGTGATGGTCTATACCACTGCTATGCCCACTGGGTGGTGTAGACCAGTGGTGTAGACCTGTTTGTAGCATGGTGAAGGGCGGATAAGGAACCCGCTCGGCGGGGCTGGTTCAGACCTTCGTCACGCCCTCGGAGTGCGGGCAGGGCAGCTGGCGGCGGCGCTGTCGGAACTCATGGACGCCTGTCGGTAAGGTGGTGTAGACCAGCTGGCGGGCGGTTCCGCCGTCGTGAGCGCCATCATTCGGTATGTACGGCATGACTGCTTGCGAAGAGGGCCAATCGTGGGTTACCGCAACAAAGCGGTCGGATCAGGGAGAAACAACATGGCCACCAAGGCTGAGAAGATCGTTGCCGGGCTGGGCGGCATCGACAACATCGAAGAGGTCGAGGGCTGCATCACCCGCCTGCGCACCGAGGTCCACGACCCCTCCCTCGTGGACGAAGCAGCCCTCAAGGCGGCCGGCGCACACGGCGTCGTCAAGATGGGCACCGCGATCCAGGTCGTCATCGGCACCGACGCGGACCCGATCGCGGCGGACATCGAAGACATGATGTGAGCACGCCGCCCACTCACGCATGACGGGCCGTACGAGGGCTCTTCCCGACGCGGGAGGAGCCCTTTCCGCCGGTACGGCTAGGCTCGGCGCCATGTCTCGAATCGACGGCCGCACCCCCGAACAGCTCCGCCCGGTCACCATCGAACGCGCCTGGAGCAAGCACGCCGAGGGCTCCGTCCTCGTCTCCTTCGGCGATACGAAGGTCCTGTGCACCGCCTCCGTCACCGAAGGCGTCCCCCGCTGGCGCAAGGGCAGCGGCGAGGGCTGGGTCACCGCCGAATACGCCATGCTTCCCCGCGCCACCAACACCCGCGGCGACCGCGAGTCAGTCAGGGGCAGGATCGGCGGCCGTACCCACGAGATCAGCCGCCTCATCGGCCGCTCACTGCGTGCGGTCATCGACTACAAGGCACTCGGCGAAATCACGATCGTCCTCGACTGCGACGTCCTCCAAGCGGACGGCGGCACGCGCACGGCCGCCATCACCGGCGCCTACGTGGCCCTGGCCGACGCGGTCTCCTGGGCCCAGGGCAAGAAGCTGATCAAGGCCGGCCGCCAGCCCCTGACCGGCACGGTCTCCGCGGTGTCCGTCGGCATCGTCGGCGGCGTCCCGCTCCTCGACCTCTGCTACGAGGAGGACGTCAAGGCCGAGACCGACATGAACGTCGTCTGCACCGGCGACGGCCGCTTCGTCGAGGTCCAGGGCACCGCCGAGGCCGAACCCTTCGCCCGCGAGGAACTCGACGCCCTGCTCGACCTGGCGGTTTCCGGCTGCACGGAACTCGCTGTCCTCCAGCGCAAGGCACTTGATACGGTCCTGGAAAAGTAAAGGACGCATCAAGACAGCAGGCAGCCGCGGGCAACCCCACAGCTTGACCTCGCGTCACTAGAGGTACGGGCGCACGGTGACCACTGTGCGCCCGGCCAGGTAACGGGGGGCCTCCGAGGCCTGCGCCAGGGAGGAAACGAACCATGGCCGTGAGCCGTAGCCGTCGTCCGCGCATAGCCGTCGCCGCCGCCGTCGCGGCCGTAGGGCTGACGGTCGGACTGACCACCGGCTGCGACGCCGTCAACACGGCACTGGACTGCGTCCAGACCGCCGACGCCATCGCCGACAGCGTCACCGAACTCCAGCAGGCCGTGGAGAACGCCACCAACGACCCGGCCCAGTTCGAGGAGTCCCTCGACTCCATCGACCAGAACCTCGACGAAATCGGCGACCGGACCGACGACACCGACGTCAACAAGGCGGTGGACGACCTCCAGCAGGCCGTCGGCAACGTCCGTGACGCCGTCGAGAACGGCGACCGGACCCCCGACGTCAGCCCGGTCACCGACGCGGCAGGTGAACTGACGAAGGTCTGCACGCCGTAACAGAGCCGGGCAGGACAGGGCAGAGCCGGGCCGGGCAGGACAGGGCAGAGCAGGGCCGGGCAGGGCAGGACGGGGCAGGGCAGGGCAGGGCAGGACGGGGCAGAGCAGGGCAGGGCAGGACAGGGCAGAGCAGGGCAGGACAGGGCAGGGACGCGGCCGGGGATATGGCCGGGGATACGGCCCGGGATACTGAACGGCATGACCCGCTTGATCCTCGCCACCCGCAACGCCGGGAAAATCACCGAGCTGAAGGCGATCCTCGCCGACGCAGGACTGAGCCACGACCTCGTCGGCGCGGACGCCTACCCCGACATCCCCGACGTCAAGGAAACGGGCGTCACCTTCGCCGAGAACGCCCTGCTGAAGGCCCACGCCCTGGCCCAGGCGACGGGCCTACCCGCCGTCGCCGACGACTCGGGCCTGTGCGTAGACGTGCTGAACGGCGCCCCGGGCATCTTCTCCGCCCGCTGGGCAGGCAAGCACGGCGACGACCGCGCCAACCTGGAACTCCTGCTCGCCCAGCTCTCCGACATCGCCGACGAACACCGGGGCGCCCACTTCACGTGCGCGGCAGCGCTCGCGTTGCCGGACGGGCGTGAGCGGGTGGTCGAGGGCCAACTGCGGGGCACCCTGCGCCACACCCCTGCCGGCACGAACGGCTTCGGCTACGACCCGATCCTCCAGCCCGAGGGTGAGACCCGGACCTGCGCCGAGATGAGCGCGGACGAGAAGAACGCGATCAGCCATCGGGGGAAGGCGTTCCGGGCGCTGGTGCCGGTGGTGCGGGAGTTGCTGGGCTGAGGCACGAGCGAGGGGCCGCCCCAGCGGGACGGCCCCTCTGACGTGCGGCCGGTGGGACTCGAACCCACACGGGTGTGAACCCACTGGGACCTAAACCCAGCATGACTGCCAAATTCCATCACGGCCGCTCAAAAACGGTCACCGCGCTCGACCGGCAGCGCTCAGTGTACGGGGACACCAGGTCACCCGGCGAGGGGCACCCGAGCCTTCGAACGCGGTCTCTCAGATCCCCAGATCCTTGATGATCTTGGCTACGTGCCCGGTCGCCCGCACGTTGTACAGCGCACGTTCGACCTTGCCGTCCTCGTCCACGATCACCGTCGAGCGGATGACGCCCAGGTAGGTCTTGCCGTAGTTCTTCTTCTCGCCGTAGGCGCCGTATGACTCGATGACGGTCTTTTCGGGGTCGCCTACCAGCGTGACCTTGAGGTTTTCCTTCTCGCGGAACTTGGCCAGCTTTTCGGGGGCGTCGGGGGAGACGCCGATGACGTCGTATCCCGCGCCCGCCAGCACCTCCAGGTTGTCCGTGAAGTCGCAGGCCTGCTTCGTGCAGCCGGGGGTCAGGGCGGCCGGGTAGAAGTAGACGATGACCTTGCGGCCCTTGTGGTCGGACAGGGAGACCTCGGTGCCGTCGGCGGCGGGGAGGGTGAAGGCGGGGGCGGTGTCCCCGGGCTGCAGTCGCTCACTCATTCCGCCAGAGTAACGGGGGGTCCTGACAGTGCGGTCGGCGTAAGAGCTGACAGACTGTCCGGAACAGAGGAGCACCAGACTTCGGAGGCCGTACGGTGGCGGACACCTCGGACACCAGAACCCCGGCGCAGATCGAGGCGGACATCAAGCGTCGCCGTGACGTGCTGGCCGACACGCTCGACGAGATCGGGGTGCGGGTGCATCCGAAGACGATCGTCGGGGACGCCAAGGCCAAGGTCGTCTCCAATGTCGATCGCACCCTTGGCCGGGCGTATGTGGGCGTCAACCGGGTCGTGAGCGATGTGAAGGGGCAGTTCGTCGACAGCGAGGGTGCGCCCCGGATGGAGCGCATCGTGCCCGTCGCCCTCGTCGCCGTGGGCCTGGTGGGGCTGCTCGCGCTCGGTTCCCGGCGTCGTAAGAGCTGACCCAAGAGCTGGCCCAAGAGCCGACCCACCGGCTCACGGACGGGTCGAAGGCAGGTAGGTTCATGACGTGAGCGCCAACAGAAACGAGCACAGCACCCACCACGACAAGCTGCCCATCCGGATGCTGCACGACCGTGTACTCGTGCGGCAGGAGGCCGGTGAGGGCGAGCGGCGGTCGGGCGGGGGGATCCTGATTCCCGCCACCGCGGCGGTCGGGCGGCGGCTGGCCTGGGCCGAGGTCGTCGCGGTGGGTCAGAACGTACGGACCGTGGAGCCGGGCGACCGGGTCCTGTACGACCCGGAGGACCGGGCCGAGGTGGAGGTGCGGGGCATCCCGTACGTGCTCATGCGCGAGCGCGATCTGCACGCCGTCGCGGCCGACCGGTTCGAGGGGTCGGAGGACTCGACGGGGCTGTACCTGTAGCTCGACGGGGCTGTACCTGTAGTTCGACGGTTCGAGGGGCTGGTGACCATCGTCACCAGCCCCTTTTCGTCACGGGGTGCCGTCACAGGGCGCCGTCACAGGGTGCCGGGTGGGTCGCCGCCCGCCGTCGTCTCACCTGTCGTCTCGCCGCCGGTTTCGCCGCCCGTGGTGTCACCGGTGGTCTCGCCGGTGGTCCCGGTAGTGGTGCCGCCGGTCGTCGCGTCGCCCGTCGTGCCGCCGTCGGTCGTGGTGCCGCCGGTGGTGTCTCCGGTGGTGCCCCCGTCGGTCGTCGTACCACCGGTCGTGGTGCCGCCCGTGGCGGTCGTGCCGCCGTCGGTCTGGCCCTGTGTGTCCTGGCCGCCGGTGGTGGTGCCGTCCGTGGGCCGGCTGGTGGTCGCGCCGTCGGTCGGGGCGGCCGTGTCCGGGTCGGCGGGCGTCGTGGTCGTCGGCGGCCGGGGCTCGTCGGCGCCTTCCTGGAGCTGGAGGTCGAAGTCGGTGACCGGGGTGCCCTTCAGGGCGTCCTTGGTGAACTGCGCCCAGATCTCGGTGGGCGCCCCGCCGCCGTTGATCCGGTCCAGGCCCATCGCGCCGTACAGCGGCTCGTGCTGGGCGGTGACCGGATCCTGGCCCATGACGGAGACGACCGTCGCCAGGTCGGGGGTGTAGCCGGCGAACCAGGCGGCCGTGTCGTTCTCCGCGGTGCCGGTCTTGCCTGCCGCCGGGCGGCCGGCGGCCTGGGCGGCGGTGGCGGTGCCGTTGTCGACGACGCTCTGCAGCATCGACGTCGTGGTGTCGGCGGCCTCGCGGCTGACGACCTGCCGGGTGGACCGCTCCGGCAGCTCCACGACGTCCGCGCCCTCCTTGGTGATCTTGTCGATCAGGGTGTACGTGCCGTGCTTGCCGTGGTTGGCGAGTGTCGCGTACGCCTCCGCCATGTCGAGGACGCTGGCGGTGGCGGTGCCGAGCGCGATGGACGGGGTGCCGGTCAGGTCGGGGGTGGTGCCCGGGATGCCGAGGTCGACCGCGGTCCGGCGGACCAGGTCGGGGCCGACGTCGACGGCCATCTGCGCGTACACCGAGTTGACGGACTTGTCGGTGGCGGTGCGGACGGTGATGTCGCCGTAGTTGACGTCGTCCTCGTTCTCGGGGGCGTAGGAGCCGCCGCTCCAGCCCCGTACGGGGCGTTCGCTGGTGCCGTCGTAGACGGTGTTCGGGGTGATGGGACGGCCGTCCTGGGTGACGGATTCGTTCTCGACGGCCGAGGTGAACACGAACGGTTTGAAGGTGGAGCCGACCTGGAAGTCGCGGCGGGTGGCGTTGTTCGTGTACTGCTTCACGTAGTCGATGCCGCCGTACATGGCGACGACCTTGCCGGTCTTGGGGTCGACGGCGGCGCCGCCCGCGCGGACGTAGCTGTCGACCTTGTTGTTCTCCTTGTCCAGCTTGGACATCAACTGGTCGTCGACGGCCTTCACGAAGGCGTTCTGCCTGCTCTTCTGCAGGGTGGTGGTGATCCGGTAGCCGCCGGCGTCCAGCTTCTCCGAAGTGACGATCTTGTTCTGGATGAGATAGTCCTTGATCGCGGCGACGATGTAGCCGCGCTGCCCGGACAGACCGGTCGAGACGGTCTGCTCCTTCGGCATCGGGAACTTCAGCCCCGCCCGGGCGGTCTCGCTGAGCCAGCCCTCCTTGACCATGCCGTCGAGGACGTAGTTCCAACGGGCCTCGGCGGCGGCCCTGTTCTCGGGGTGGGCGACGACGTCGTACTCGCTGGGCGCGTTCAGCAGGGCGGCGAGATAGGCGCCGTGGGCCGCGTCCAGGTCCATGGCGTCCATGCCGTAGTAGGCCTGGGCGGCGGCCTGGATGCCGTAGGCGTTGCGGCCGAAGTAGCTGGTGTTGAGGTAGCCCTGGAGGATGTCGTCCTTGCTCTGCTCCCGGTCCAGCTTGATCGAGATGAAGAACTCCTTCACCTTGCGGGTGACGGTCTGTTCCTGGGCCAGGTAGTAGTTCTTCACATACTGCTGGGTGATCGTCGAGCCGGACTGCTTGCCCTTGCCGGTCACCGTGTTCCAGGCGGCGCGGACCATCGCCATGGGGTCGATCGCGGACTCGGAGTAGAACTCGCGGTCCTCGGCGGCCAGTACGGAGTGCTGTGCGGCCTTGGAGACCTGCGCGAGGGTGACGTTCTCGCGGTTGACCTCGCCGTCACGCGCGAGCTGACTGCCGTCGGCGTACAGGTAGACGTTGCTCTGCTTGGTCGCGAGTGCGTTCGCGGGCGGGATCTTGACCAGGGAGTAGCCGAGGAAGAACAGGCCGGCCAGCAGCAGTATCCCGATGACGAAGGTGCCGAGCACCATGCGCCAGGTCGGGATCAGCCGGCGCCAACCGGTGCGCCTGGGGCGCTTCTTGCCGTCCGGCTGCTGCGCCGCCTCCGGCTCTCTCGGTGCCCATCCCGGGCCCGGCCGGTGCTGCTGCGGCTCGTCGTTCATGTTGTGCACGGACTCCTGTTTTACGTCTGTTTTACGTCTGTTTTGCGTCGTACGTTCCCGTACGTTCCCGTACGCCTTCTGTTGCCCCCAGTTGAAGACTGTCGCACCCGGCCATCAGTTCCCTACTCGGCACGCTTCGGGCCGGAAAATACGGTGGCAGTTCGCGTCGCGCGCGCACTAGGCTCCTGCGCTTCGGTGCCGGGCGCGGGTGAGGAGGGCTGTGGGTGTGGGCTCCGTGCGGCTTTACGCGGCCGTGGCGGTGGGGGGTTTCAGACGGTACGCGACGTATCGGGCGGCGACCGCGGCGGGGGTTTTCACCAATACGGTGTTCGGGCTGATCCTGGTCTACACATACCTGGCGTTGTGGGACGAGCGGCCGCACCTCGGGGGGTACGACCAGGCGCAGGCGGTCACCTATGTGTGGCTGGGGCAGGCGTTGCTGGCGGCGCTGGCCATCCAGGGCGGGGGCTTCGAGAGCGAACTCATGGAACGCATCCGTACGGGTGAGATCGCGATCGACCTCTACCGGCCGGCCGACCTTCAACTGTGGTGGCTGGCAAACGATCTGGGCAGGACCCTGTTCCAGCTTCTGGGGCGGGGCGTGATCCCCTTCGTCTTCGGGGCGCTGGTCTTCCCGTCGGCGCTGCCGCGCTCCCCGCTGACCTGGCTGTCGTTCCTGGTCGTGGTCCCGCTCGGGGCGGTCGTCAGCTTCGGGATCCGCTATCTGGTGGCGCTGAGCGCGTTCTGGCTGCTGGACGGCAAGGGCATGCTGCAGCTTCTGATGATCACTGGGGTGTTCTGCTCGGGGATGACGCTGCCGCTGAACGTGTTCCCGGGGGCGCTCGGCGAGGTCGTACGGGCTCTGCCGTGGTCGGCGCTGCTGCAACTGCCCGCGGACGTACTGATGGGAGAGACCGACCCGTTGGGTGCCTACGTCTTCGCGGCGGCCTGGGCGGTGGTGCTGCTGGCGGCCGGGCGGCTGCTGCAGTCGGCGGCGACGCGGCGGGTGGTGGTCCAGGGTGGGTGAGGCGAGCCGTGCGGTGGACGGGCTGCGCGCCTATGGGCTGATCGCCGGGATGTGGATCCGCTCCAGCATGGCCTATCGCGTCTCCTTCGCCATGACCGTGGTGGGCAATCTGCTGCTGTCCGGGCTCGACTTCGTCGCGATCTTGCTGATGTTCTCGCGGGTCGACTCGCTCGGCGGCTACTCACTGCCCGAGGTCGCCCTGTTGTACGGCCTGTCCGTCACGTCCTTCGGTCTCACGGACCTGGCGGTCAACTCGCTGGGCCAGCTGGGCCAGCGGGTACGGGACGGCACGCTCGACACGCTGCTGGTGCGGCCGGCGCCGGTGCTCGCGCAGGCCGCGGCGGACCGCTTCGCGCTGCGCCGGGTCGCCCGGCTCACGCAGGGGGCGCTGGTGCTGGGCTACGCGCTCCTCGCGGTCGACGTCGACTGGACGCCGGCCAAGGTGCTGCTGGTGCCGGTCATGCTCGTCAGCGGTGCGGCGATCTTCGGCGCGGTGTTCGTCGCCGGCGCGGCCTTTCAGATCCTGGTGCAGGATGCGGCCGAGGTGCAGAGCGCGTTCACGTACGGCGGCACGACGCTGCTGCAGTATCCGCCCACCGTGTTCGGCACGGAACTGGTGCGCGGCGTGACCTTCGTGGTGCCGCTGGCCTTCGTCAACTGGCTGCCGGCGACCTATGTGCTGGGGCGGCCGTATCCGCTCGACCTGCCGGCCTGGGTGGCGTTCACGCCGCCGCTGGCCGCCGCGGCGTGCTGTGCGGTGGCGGGGCTGGCGTGGCGGGCGGGCCTTCGCTCGTACCGGAGTACAGGGAGTTGAACGGACGTGACGGATGTGACGGACGTGACGGACGTGACGGATACGTGGCGGATATGGCGGAAACAGACTGAAGTGACTGAAGTGACTGAGTGTTTCATCGACGTCGATCGTCTCGAAAAGGTCTTCACCGTCCGCAAGAAGACCGGCTTCCTCAAACGTGAGCGGCGGGAGGTGCGGGCGGTCGACTCGATCACCTTCTCCGTGGCGCGCGGCGAGATGGTCGGGTACATCGGGCCGAACGGCGCCGGCAAGTCGACGACGATCAAGATGCTGACGGGGATCCTGACGCCGAGCGGGGGCCGGCTGCGGGTGGCGGGCATCGACCCGTCGCGCGAGCGCACCCGCCTGGCTCGCCGCATAGGGGTGGTGTTCGGGCAGCGCACGACGCTGTGGTGGGACCTGCCGCTGATCGACTCGTACCGCCTGATGCACCGCATGTACCGGATCCCGGACGCCCGTTACCGCGAGAACCTCGACCGCTGCGTCGAACTCCTCGAAATGGAGGCCCTGCTGGACGTGCCCGTACGGCAGCTCTCGCTGGGCCAGCGGATGCGCGGCGACATCGCGGCGGCCCTGCTGCACGACCCCGAGGTGCTGTACCTCGACGAGCCGACGATCGGCCTCGACGTCATCTCCAAGGCCAAGGTGCGGGAGTTCCTGCGGGAGTTGAACGCCGAGCGCGGCACCACGGTCCTGCTGACCACGCACGACCTCCAGGACATCGAGCAGTTGTGCTCGCGGGTGATGGTCATCGACCACGGCCGGCTCATGTACGACGGCCCGCTCGACGGCCTGCACGAGGCGGGGGAGAGCGAGCGGACCCTGGTGGTGGACCTGGAGCGTGAGCTCCCGCCGATCGAGGCGCCGCCCGCGAGGGTCGTACGGGTGGAAGGGCCGCGCCAGTGGCTCGCCTTTCCGGCGTCTCAGTCGGCGGCGCCCCTGGTGGCGCGGATCGCCGCGGAGTATCCGCTGGTGGATCTGTCGGTGCGGGAGCCGGACATCGAGGCCGTGATCGCGAGGATGCTGCACTCGTTGGGGGACAGCCCCGGGGCCCCGCGTCCCCCGCAGGAGCGGGCTACCGCATAGTGCCCGAGCGTTCGAACTCGTAGGCTCACCAGTCGGATCAGCGTTCCGTAGTGATCCTGTGCCAGACCGTCATGTGCACGGCCGGCGCCCAGGCGACGTCGGGCACCCTCCTCGGTCCTACAGCCGTGCAAGCTGGACCGACCAGCGTCCGGAGGGACGTGCTACGCGGGCCGATCGCTTCGGCGACCGGCACCAGGGTACGAAGGCGTTCGGTGTATATCGGGCATGCTGTCATGCCCGATACCTTGGTTGCTCCAGGGATACCCAAGCCGAGCAGAGACGCTGAGGGATATGACGGACGATGCCCCGGAGCTGCGTGCCTCCGACGCCGATCGTGAACGAGTCGCCGAGGTGCTGCGGGACGCTCTGGCCGAGGGCCGGCTCGACATGGCGGAGTTCGAGGAGCGGCTGGACGCGACGTACCAGGCGCGGACGTACGGCGAACTGGCGCCGATCATTCGCGACCTGCCCGCCGCCGGGGCGGTCCCGCCGACTGTCGACCTGGTCAAGGAGCCCGGCCAGAGCGGGGACTGAGCCCAGCGGATCGTCGGCGGCGAGGGCTCGTCCACGCGGGGTATCGCGGTGATGTCCGGATTCCAGCGCAAGGGGCGCTGGACCGTGCCCAAGCGGTTCAACTGCTTCGCCTTCTGGGGCGGCGGTGAGATCGATCTGCGCGAGGCGAACTTCGCGGACCGCGAGGTCCAGATCAACTGCGTTGCGATCATGGGCGGGATGAAGGTGATCGTGCCGCCCGGCGTCGAGGTCGTCGTCCGCGGGATCGGCGTCATGGGCGGCTTCGACCAGCGTGAGGAGGGTGTGCCGGGGGACCTCGGGGCGCCTCGGGTGATCCTCACCGGGTTCGCCTTCTGGGGTGGCGTGGGTGTCGAGCGCAAGCTGACCCGCGCCGAGAAGCAGCGGCTGCGGGAGGAACGGCGGCAGGCGAAGCTGGACCGCAAGGCTTCGAAGCGGGAGCTGGGGGAGTCCTCCCGGGACAATATGCACGACGCTCATCAGCGGATGCTGGACGGCCACCGGAGCCTCATGCACGACCGCCACGAGGAGCGGCGGGAGCTGCAGCGGGAACGGCGGGAGCAGAGGGAGCGGCGTCGGCGCGGGGAGGACTGAGCCGGGGTCGCAGGTCGCCCGGCGATTAGGGGGCTGAGCGGGGGCGGGTCGCGCGGCCCGGCGCTGACGGGGTGCCGCCCGCGCCCGCCCGTGCCGCCCAGGCGGCACGACTGCCCGCGGCTGAGCAGGGCCGCCTACAGCCTGGCCGGTGCCCCGCCCTTCAGGTCGTTCAGGTTGAACTCCTCCGCCATCCGCTCGTACCCCTCGTCGCTGGGGTGCAGATGGTCCCCGGAGTCGTAGTCCGGGTGGAACTTCCGCGGGTCGTACGGGTCTCGTACCGCCTCGTCGAAGTCGACGACCGCGTCGAAGACGTCGCCCGCGCGGATTCCGGCGTTGACGGCCTGGCGTACGCTCTCCCGCTCGGCCGAGTAGCTGCGCAGCCCCCCGAACGGCATCAGGGTCGCCCCGATGACCTTCAGCCCGCGCGCGTGGGCCTGCTGGACGAGGTTGCGCAGGCCGTCCAGGATCGCGTCGGGGTCGGCCCGGCCGGGGTTGCGGAGGATGTCGTTCACACCGAGGTCGATGATGACGGCCTTGACGTTCGTCCGGCTGAGGACGTCACGGTCGAAGCGGTCGATGCCGGACTGGTTCTCGGCGGGGCGGCCGGATCCGTTGGCGAGGACCTGGTTCCCGCCGATGCCCTGGTTGACGACGCTGTAGCGGGGCGCGTCCTCACCGTCCTCCACCGCCTCGCGCAGCCGGTCCGAAAGAAGGTCCGGCCAGCGGCTGTTGGCGCCCCTGGAGGAGCCGACGCCGTCGGTGAGGGAGTCGCCGAAGGCGACGACGGTGCCGTTGGCCTCGTTGCTCAGCACGTCGACGGCGGTCAGATACCGCCAGTACTCGACCTCCTCGGTGTACGCGGCACCGGTCACGTCCTCGGCGAGGTCGCCCTGGCCGGCGTACGAGATCTGGTGTGCGCGCGGGTGGTAGGTGACCGGCCCGGTCGCGCTGGGGGAGTACGTGGTGACCAGTACGTCGCTGTCGTGCGGGACGGCGATGCGGACGGCGTCGCTCATCAGCTGCCGGCCGGGCGGTACGACGGCGGTGGTGCTGCCGTTGAACGTCAGCCTGCGCATGGTCCCCGGAGCCGCCGCGGCGGTGTCGTCGCCGGCCGCGACGGCGATGGAGGCGTGCGTGATCGTCAGCGGGGACTGGCCGTAGAGGTTGGAGAGGGTGATCCGGGCGGATGTGCCGCCCGCGCTGGTGTGCACCACGTTGCGCACCGAACGGTCCGCCAGGCCCGCGGTCTCGGTGCCGGGCTCGGCGCCGACCGGGGAGGCGGACCAGGTGCCGACCCAGGTGCCGCTGGAGGCGCGGTCGGCGGGATTGCGTGGGCTACGGGAACCGACGAGGTTGTCCCTGCTGCCGCCGCCGCTGCCGTCACCGGCGGCGGCGCCGACGTATATGGCGGCGGACACTGCCACGATCAGGGCGATGATCGCGGCAAGCAAGGCGTTGTGCCTTGGGTGCCTCGTGTCGTGCCTCGTGCCGTGCCTCGTGTCGTGCGTTGTGTCGTGCTTTGTGGGGGAGGCCCCCGCACCCCCCACGGCTTTCCTGGTCATGCGGTGCCTGACTCCTCGGGGTGCAGGGGGAGCCCGAGGCTCCGATGTGATCATCGCCCATGATGGGGCATGGGTGTGCGGGGAGTTGGCCAGGCTCTCCATTGCGCCGCCCGGAGTTCTCCGGTCAGTTCCCCCGCCTGATCAAACGCCGGGAACTCTTGTTCCGTTCCAGGAGTCGGTCAGGAAGGGACAATGAGTAGGACGAGGGGTCGCGAACGGGTGGAGTGGATGGAACGTACCAAACCCGGTGAACCGGGTGACACGGCTGCGGCTGATGCGGATCAGCATGCCCGCCCGGGGAGCGCCGGTAACGGAAGCGTCCCTGCCGCTGCCGCGCGCGCGATGACGACGTTCAGCGCCGCAGACGAGGAGAAGCAGCGCGGAGTGCGCCGTATGAAGCTCACCGCGACCGGGCTGCTGCTGTTCGTGGCGCTGGTGTACGTCCTGGCCGAGTGGGCCGCCGGTGAGGGTGCCGGCTCCTGGGCGAAATATGTCGCCGCGGCGGCCGAGGCGGGCATGGTCGGCGCGCTCGCCGACTGGTTCGCCGTGACCGCCCTCTTCCGGCGCCCGCTCGGGCTGCCCATCCCGCACACCGCGATCATCCCGACGAAGAAGGACCAGCTGGGCGTCTCCCTGGGCGAGTTCGTCGGCGAGAACTTCCTCTCCCAGGACGTCGTGCGGCAGCGGCTGCGGGCCGTCGGGATCGGGAGCCGGCTGGGCGCGTGGCTCGCGGAACCGGAGCATGCCGACCGGGTGACGGCCGAGCTGTCGGCCGCGCTGCGGGGTGCGCTGACCGTGCTGCGGGACTCCGATGTGCAGGCCGTGGTCGGGGAGGCGATCACGCGGCGGGCCGACGCGCAGGAGGTCGCGCCCGGGATCGGCAAGATGCTGGAGAAGGTCGTCGCCGACGGGGGCCACAAGCGGGTCGTCGATCTCGTCGTGTCCCGTGCGCACGACTGGCTCGTGCTCCATGACGAGCAGGTCATGGACGCGGTGCAGGGCGGGGCTCCCGGGTGGACGCCGCGGTTCGTCGACCGGAGGGTCGGTGAGCGGGTCTACAAGGAGCTGCTGCGGTTCGTGACCGAGATGCGGGACATGCCGTCCCATCCGGCGCGGGGTGCGCTCGACCGGTTCCTTACCGACTTCGCCTCCGACCTCCAGTCCGACACGGACACGCGCGCGCGTGTCGAGCGGCTGAAGGATGAGGTGCTGGGGCGGGGAGAGGTCCAGGACCTGATCGCGTCCGCCTGGACCGCCGTACGCTCGATGATCGTCTCGGCGGCCGAGGACGAGCGCAGTGAGCTACGGCTTCGGGTGCGGGCCTCGTTGCTGTCGTTGGGGGCGCGGATGTCGGACGACTCCCGGCTGCAGGGCAAGGTCGACAGCTGGGTGGAGGGGGCCGCGGTGTACGTCGTCTCCACCTACCGCAAGGAGATCACCTCCCTGATCACCGACACCGTCGCCGGGTGGGACGCCGAGCACACGACGCGGAAGATCGAGGCGCACATCGGGCGCGACCTGCAGTTCATCCGCATCAACGGCACGGTGGTGGGGTCGCTGGCGGGGTTGCTGATCTATACGGTGACGCGGGTGGTGGGGGCGTAGCGCTCGCCCAAGCTGCGGGCATGCGTGCCGCCTGGGGCGGCACGGGTGGGCGCAGGCGGCACCCAGCAAGCGCCGGGCTGCGCGACCTACCCCCGCCCAGCCCCAACGCACGGCAGCTGCTCAGCGCCGGGCCGCGCGACCCACCCCCACCGCACGGCGGTTACTGGCTCTCCCGCCGGACCCGGTCACGCCTGCGCATGAACAGCACGCCGCCGGCGACCGCGGCGACCCCCGCCGCGGCGGTCCAGCCGATGACGTCGCCCGAGCCCGTGGCGGCGAGATCCGCGCCGGAGGCAGAGGCAGAGGCAGAGGCAGAGGCAGAGGCGGAGGCGGGCGACGCGGACGCGGTGGCCGAGCCCTGCGGACGCGGGTCCGAGCCGGCCGCGGGAGCGGATGCCGACGCGGTCGCCGACGAACTCGGGGACGCCGACGTGGCCTCGGACCTGTCCCGCGTGAACGCCAACGTACCGAAGCCCAGCTGGTCGAACCCCCCGCTGGCGGGCCCGTAGTCCCCGCCCCCGCCCTCCGGCGCGGACTTCGCGGCGATCTGGGTGAGGTAGGGCGCGGACAGGCCGCGCCGCTTGGTGTAGTGGTTGGCGATCATCGCCCAGATGGGACGGGTCATCGCCGGGTCGACGGACGCGGCGGCGCTCGCGGTCTCGCTGCCCGACCACCCGTTCACCGCCCCCTTCTTCCGCGTGTTCGCGGTGTACGGCACATCACCGCCCATGCTCCACTTGGCCACGTACTGCGCGCCTTTGAGGAAGCGGCTGTCGTCATGGCCGTACAGGTCGATCCCCTGGTTCCACGCCATCTCGCAGAACGTGCCCATCAGACCGACGCCGAGCAGCGCGTGCCCCTGGTCGCGGCCGGCCTCCAGCCACTCCCCGAGTCCGTCGTCGTGGACGACGGGGATGGCGTTCTCGATGGAGCCGAGCCCCTCGCCGTGCTTGAAGTAGTCCACGGCGCGGGCGACCTGGGCCTTGTCGTCGCAGAAGAGGCCGGTGGCCAGGACGCAGCACATGGCGGCGAGGTCCCAGTTGGTCCAGTAGTTGGTGACGACGGCGCCGTTGTGCCTGACCAGGAAGTCGTCGCTGAGCGGCGCGAAGACGGTGGACAGCATCTCCTTGAACCGGCCGAGCCGGAAGCCGGGGTGGTCGCGGACGAGTTCGGCGGCGTTGGCGAACTGGTAGCCGTACAGGCCGGCGGCCAGGAAGCGGTCGGCGGTGCCCGCGAGCGCGGTGAGCTTGGCGGACCAGGCGTTCAGGATCGCCACGGCGGTGTCGAGGTGCGCGCTGTCGCCGCTGGTGTGCCCGCGCAGGGCGTTCTGGTAGGCGGCGTGGATGTCCTGGTAGAGGGTCGCGTAGTTCTGGCCGGTGCCGCCCCGGACCACGGTGGCCTGCGGGTTGGCCGTCCAGCCGCTCTGCGCGTGGCGGTTGGCGGTCAGCTTGGCGAACCCGGCGGTGTAGGGCGCGGCGCCCGCCTTCACCTTGGCCGCCATACGGGCCAGGTCGGTAGGGGTGTGCAGCAGGCCGGGGTGCGCGTAGGCGCCGCCCGCGGCCGTGGCCGGCGTACCCGTGGTGACGACTCCGGCTCCGGCGGCCGTGGCTCCGGCGGCCGTGGCTCCGGCGGCCTTGAGCATGTTCCGGCGGCTGATCTCTGGTGTCACGTGCTTCGTTCCTCGGGGTCGACGGGCGCGGGCCGGTGGGCGGGGACGGTCAGGAGACGGGCGGGAGCGAGCGCCGATAACAGAAATCCGCAGTCTGCGGAGGGGAGCGGCGGGTGCGTTGTCAGTGGTGGTTGCGTTGTCAGTGGTGGTTGCGACCATGGGCCCATGACCATTCGCAGGATCGTTCCCAACCTTCGGGTCGCGTCGGAGGAGTCGATGGACTCCAGCCGCGACTTCTACGGACTGCTGGGCTTCGAGGAAGTCATGGACCTGGGCTGGGTGCGGACCCTCGCGTCCCCCGCCAACCCCACCGCCCAGATCAGCCTCTTCACCGAGGAGCGCACCGCGCCCGTCGTCTCCGAGCTGAGCGTCGAGGTCGAGGACGTCGACGCGGTCTACGCGCGCGTGGCGGCCTCGGGCGCGGAGATCGTACGGGAGCCGCGGGACGAGGAGTGGGGCGTACGGCGCTTCTTCGTCCGGGATCCGGGCGGGCGGGTGGTGAATGTGCTGAGTCACCGCGCCTAGGCACGCCCTGGTGCCGGAGCACCAGCCGCATCGAACGACGTCGCACCCGCTGAGGACCTGCTCAGAACCCGCTCAGGACCTGCTCAGGACCCGCTCAGGACCGCTGAGGAGCCTTTCGCCCATGACCCGCCCCGCACCTCGCCCGATCCCCGACCGCGCCCTGCGCCCCCCGATGGGCTGGAACAGCTGGGACTGCTACGGCACCACCGTGACCGAGGAGGAGGTCCTCGCCAATGCGGAGTTCATGCGCGAGCACCTGCTGCCGCACGGCTGGGACACCGTCGTCGTGGACATCCAGTGGTACGAGCCCACAGCCCGCGCCCACGGCTACAACCCCGGCGCCCCCCTCGTCCTCGACGCCCACGGCCGTCAGCTCCCCGCCCCGAACCGGTTCCCGTCCGTGGCCGGCGGTGCCGGATTCGGGCCGCTCGCCGAGCGGGTGCACGAGCTGGGCCTGCGTTTCGGCCTGCACATCATGCGCGGCATCCCTCGCCGCGCCGTCGCCGCCCGGCTGCCCGTCGCCGGCACCGGCTTCACCGCCGACGAGATCGCCGACACCGGCTCCGTATGCCCGTGGAACACCGACAACTACGGCCTCGATCACGACCACCCGGGCGCCCAGGCGTACTACGACGCGCAGGTCGCCCAGTTCGCCCGCTGGGGCGTCGACTTCATCAAGGCCGACGACATGCTCTTCCCCTACCAGGAGCGGGAGATCTCCGCCTATGCCGAGGCCGTCGCCCGCAGCGCCCGGCCCATCGAGCTGAGCCTGTCACCCGGTACGGACGTCTCCCTCGCCCACCTCGACCACCTGCGGGACTCGGCCACGATGTGGCGTGTCTGCGACGACCTGTGGGACCGGTGGGAGGACGTGGAGGCGCAGTTCGCCCGGATGGCCCGATGGGCACCCTGGCAGGGCGAGGGCGGCTGGGCCGACGCCGACATGCTGCCGCTCGGCCGCGTCGGCATCCGGGCCGAGCGGGGCGAGGACCGTCTCTGCCGCCTCACCCGCGACGAGCAGATCAGCCTGCTCGGCCTGTGGCTGATCTCCCGTTCCCCGCTGATGATGGGCGGTGATCTGCCCACCAGCCCGCCGGAGACCATCGAGCTGCTCACGAACGACGAGGCGCTCGACGTGCTGTGGCACAGCAGGGGCAACCGCGAGGTGCTGCGGGAGAGGGACCTCGTCCTCTGGGCCGCCGGCGACACCGACGGGCGCACGCGCTACGCGGCCGTGTTCTCGCTGGCGGACAGCCCGCAGAAGGTCACCGTGCCGCTCGGTTCCATAGGCGCCGGGCCCGGCGACCACATCCGCGAACTGTGGACGCGTCAGGACATCGCCCACGACGGCGACAGCCTCCACGCCGTCCTGCCGGCGCATGGGTCTGCCCTGTACCGCCTCACGCCACCGTGAGTCAGCCCCGCCGGTCCGCGACCGCCCACGAGGCAAGGGCCACGGCCCCCGCGACGCCGAAGACGGCAGGCCAGGCGCCCACCTTCTTCGCGAGTGGGTGGGAACCGGCGAAGCCGGCGACATACGCGGCCGTCAGCGCGCCGGCGGCCTTCCCGCCCGCCCGCTGCCGCCACTGCAGCGCAGCCGCGGCCCCGGCCACCGCCAGTACGGCACCGCCGAGTTCCCGCTTCCTGGTCCACCGCGCCACGCCGTACCCGCCGACCAGCCCGCTCGCGGCGACCACCGCGCTGGGAACGTTCGCCATGCCTGCCTCCTGCTACTGCTGCCGCTCACGACCGAAACGCCGTACGGGCCGGTACGGCGTTCAGATTGATGCGCCGTTCAAGACCGATACGCCCCCGAGGCTAACCCGCACACCGAGTGAACCCGACAGGAACCCATGCCAGGAACGCATGTGAAGACGCTCACCACCCCGGACGGCACCCACATCGCCTACCGCGACCACAGCCCGCTGCCAGGCTCGCGGGCCCAGCACCCCGTGCTCCTCCTGCACGGCCTGGCGGGTCACATGGGTGAGTGGGACGACCTGGTGCGGCGGCTGCTGGACGACGGCCACCGGGTGGTGACGTACGACGCCCGGGGCCATGGCGCGAGCACCCGCCGCCCGCCGACGATCAGCCGGGAGGCCTGCGTCGCGGACGCCGTGGCCCTGATCGAGGAACTCTCGCTGTCCCCCGCCACCCTGATCGGCCAGTCCCTGGGCGGCCACACGGCCATGCTGCTGGCCGCCGCGCACCCCGCGCTCGTGAAGTCCCTGATCCTCATCGAGGCGGGCCCGGGCGCCCCGGCCCCGGACCTGCCGTCCCAGATCGCGGCGTGGCTGGACAGCTGGCCGACGCCGTTCCGCTCCCCGGCCGCGGCCCAGGCCTTCTTCGGCCATGCGGCATGGGCGGCGAACCTGGAGGAACGGAAGGAACAGGAGGGGCGGGAGGAACGGAAGGAGCGGGAGGAACAGGAGGACGGCTGGTACCCGAGGGTCGACCGGGACACGATGATCGCGGCCGTGACGGAACTGGCCGCCCGCGACTACTGGGACGACTGGACCCGGATCACCTGCCCGGCGCTCGTGATCCGCGGAGCGGACGGCACCATGTCCGAGCGCGACCACAGGGACATGCGGGCCCGCCGCCCCACCGGTCCCACCCGTCCCACCCGTACGACGCTCGTCGTGGTCCCGGCCGCGGCGCACGACGTACATCTGGACCAGCCGGAACGCCTGCACGCGGCCGTGCGTTCGTTCCTCACGACCGACGCCCCCACAGACGTATCCGAAGACGTATCCGAAGACGTATCTGACGAACAGCGAGCGAACCGTGACTGATGACCTCGACCGCGCCCTGACCGTCGCGACCGAGCTGGCCGGGTGGGCGTCGGAGGTGATCCGCCGGCCGCGCGGCGCGGCGGACGGTCCGGTGCGGGAGAAGGCGAGCCCCGCCGACATCGTCACGGACACGGACGAGGAGATCGAGACGTACGTACGGTCGCTGCTGCGCTCGACGTTCCCCTCGTACGGCATCGAAGGCGAGGAACACGGCGTCCACGAGGGCGCACCCGACGCCCCGCACTGGGTGATCGACCCGGTCGACGGTACGACGAACTACGCGCACGGCATCGGCTGGTGTTCCTTCTCCCTGGGTCTGGCCGCCCCGGACGGCAGCCCCCTCCTGGGCGTCGTCGCCGACCCGTGGCGCCGCGAGATCTTCACGGCGATCCGCGGCGGGGGCGCCCACCTGAACGGTGCCCCCACCCACGCCGCCGGCCACACCACCCTCACCGGCCATGTCTTCCTCACCGAATGGGCCGCCCACGCCCACTGGCCCGGCATGGACCGCCTGCTGGCCGAACTCGCCGCCCGCCACTGCACCGTCCGCGTCATGGGCTCCACCGCCCTCTCCCTGGCCCAGGTCGCCGCGGGCCGCGCCTCCGCCACCGCGATCGGCGAGTTCCACCCCGTGGACAGCCTCCCGGCCCTCCTGATCGCCACGGAGGCGGGCGCGGTGGCGCTGCCGCAACTCCCAGCGTACGACGCGCCGTTGCTCCTGACGGCGCCCGGAGTGGCGGGCGAGGCGGCGGAGTTGTGGCGAGCGACCGTACGGCCTGAGTGATGCGGTCTGAGTGATGCGGCCTGAGGATGCGGCCTGAGTGATCCGCAGCTTTCGATCTCACCTCGGCGCACGAAAAAATCCCGCGACCGCGGCAACCCTTCCCCGTCCGGCGGCAACAGAAGGGACGGAAGCGGTCCGGCGGGCGGCTGATGCGCCAGGAGTGGCACAGGAGCGGCATCCGATGCGGCAGAAGGCAACGCACGGCCCTCTCGGCGGACCGCTTCCGCCCACCGACCGGCCGTCACGTCCCAGTGGTCCAACGCCCGTGTCGTACTCGACGCCGTACTCGATGTCGTACTCGATGTCGTACGACGATTGCGCGACCGATGTGAAACTTTCCCGCACGATCATGGTCAAACGGGGAAGGTGCCCGGTCATGAGCTCCACGAATTTGCCACCTTTCATGCCGGGTCTTGAACTCTCCCGCCGCTTCTACACAGATGCCGTACGCCCTCTCCTTGAGGAAGCCGCCCCCGGAATCCCGCACTCCGCCGCCCGTATCGGCAGCGGATCCGAAGTCCTCGGCTTCGACACCCCCCGCTCGGCGGACCATGAATGGGGCCCGCGTCTGCAGCTCTTCCTCCGCCGAAGTGACGTCTCCCGGCACGGCGGCCGCATCAGACACGTACTGACCGAGCACCTCCCGAAGACCTTCGAGGGCTACCCGACCCACTTCGCTTCCGCCGGCGACGGCGACATCCGCGTCATGCAGGCCACCGACGGACCGGTCCACCACCGCGTCGAAGTCACCCATCGAGCCGCCTGGTTCACCGACGAACTCGGCTTCGACCCGTGGCAGGGCGTCACCCCCGCGGACTGGCTGGCCACCCCCACCCAACTCCTCGCCGAGGTCACCGCCGGCGCCGTGTTCCACGACGGCCTCCATGAACTCGGCCCCTTACGCCACACGCTCCGCTGGTATCCGCACGACGTCTGGCTCCACGTCCTGGCCTGTCAATGGCAGCGCATATCCCAGGAGGAGGCCTTCGTCGGCCGCTGCGGCGAAGTCGGCGACGAACTCGGGTCCGCCGTCGTCGCCGCCCGCCTGGTCCGTGACCTGATGCGGCTGTGCCTCCTCATGGACCGCCGCTATCCGCCGTACGCCAAATGGCTCGGCAGCGCCTTCGCCCGCACGCACGCGGCCCCTCACCTCACCCCGGTCCTCACCGCCGCCCTCGCCGCAACGGACTGGCAGTCCCGCGAACGCCACCTGGCCGACGCCTACGAGATAGCCGCAGGCATCCACAACCAACTCGACCTCACCCCCTGCGTGGACCCGGCCACCCGCCCCTACCACTCCCGCCCCTTCCGCGTCCTGCACGCCGAACGGTTCACCCGCGCCCTGACCGCCCGCATCACCGACCCCGCCCTCCGGGACCTGCCGACCGTCGGCTCCGCGGACCAGTTCATGGACAGCACGGACGTCCTGATGCGACCCGAGCTGACGCGAGCGGTGACGGACGTGGTGCGGAAGCCGCGGTGAGCGGTGAGCACTGAGCGGTGAGCACTGAGCGGTCATTGATGGCCGGTGATCAGAGCCGTGCCTCCCCTGTCGGGCCTGCCTTGTTGGTCCGTTTGGCAGCCCGGATCCCCGGATGCCAGCCCCGAAGAGCGCTGTGGGAGATATCGGATTAGCCTCCGATACGAGCGCAAAGTGGATCTTTTAATGGTGCGCTCTACTCACGCGAGGAGGAGACATGCGCAAGCTTCAGAAGGCCGCTGTTGCGGCCGCCATGATTGGTACGTTCAGCTGCATAGCCACCGGCACCGCGACCGCCCAGAGCGCACCCGTCATGTACGGCGGCGGAGGCTGCAAGTCTCACGACTTGAACGTCGGCCTCCTTGGCCAGGTCGGGCTCCTCAACGGCCTCCTGGGCAATGCGATCAACGGCGAAGGCAACGCGGGCGGGCAACACCAGCACGTCGGCTCCAGCTGCGGCCAAGGCCACTAGCAGCCATCCGACTCTGGTAGCTCACCCCAACGGGCCCCGGCCCCGGGCCACAAGCCCGGGCCCGGGGCCCTGCTTCGTCCCGCGACCGTTTTGCGATCGTTCTGCGGAACCGCTCTGCGAACCGCTCTGCGACCGTTCGAAGCCGTACCGGATTTGTACCGTGCCCGTGCCCGTGCCCGTACCCGTGCCCGCGGCCCGATCGGCGCTACCGTCGTGTCCCATGATCGTATGGCTCAACGGCACTCATGGCGCAGGCAAGACGACCACCAGTGCACTCGTGCAGCAACTGGTCCCGGATTCACGGGTGTTCGACGCCGAGAAGGTCGGCGAGACTCTCATGGACATCACGCCGGGGCTGCCCCGGACGGACAACTTCCAGCACTGGCCGCCATGGCGGCCACTCGTCGTCGAGACCGCCCGCCGCGTACTCGACTACACCGGCGGCACTCTGGTGATGCCCATGACGGTCCTGGTCGAGCAGTACTGGCGCGAGATCAGTACCGGCCTCGCCCAACACGCCATCCCGGTACGGCACTTCGTCCTCCACGCGGACCAGGACACCCTCCGCGGGCGCATCGCGGGGGACACCGTTCTTGGCCCCAACTCCCCGTTCCGTCTCCAGTACCTTGAGCCCTACGCCGAGGCGGCCCGCACCTGGCTGCACGCCGAGGCCGAGGTCGTCGACACCACACACCTCACGCCCGCCCAGGCCGCCCAGCAGATCGCAGAGGCCCTCAAGGGCGCTTGACGGAGCGTGCGACAGGCGACAGCGCTGCTTCCTCCCGGCGGCGTGGATGAGGGTCCGCGAAGCTGTGAATGGAGTAGTTGCCCTTGCGAACCGGATACCTGTCCACTACGTTGAGCTAATCGGACGAAAGCAGTCCGCTTAGGTTCGTCGCAGAGGCGGCCGCGGGCGAGAGTGAGTGCCCGTCGACACGCAACCCAGCGCCGTCACCAGCACTCGTCAAGAGCCTCGACCTCGGGCTTCGCGCCCCGAGGAGGCCGCCCCGTCCAGCACGGCGGAGATCGTCTGATGCCAATCCCACCTCATCAGCCGCCGTCGAAAGGATTTCCGTGACCGATCACGACGTGACAACGTCAGACGTTCGCCTCGGTTCGCTTCGCCTCCATGTGGCACGGGCACCGCAAGCGCAGGGAGGTGTACTGCTCTACCCCACCATGAGGGGCCTTGACGACAAGATGCAGGCGACCGCACGGGCCTTCGCCGATGCCGGCATGTCCGCGGTCGTGTGGGACCCCTACAACGGTGAGGGGCCCGCCGGCATGGCGACGCCCGCAGAACCGGGCAAGATGCCGCCGCCCGACCTCGTCTTCAAGATGATGGCCAAGTTGAACGAGCTTGAGGACCGGAGCATGGTCCGCGACCTGACGTCGGTCGTCGACTACATGCAGGACGAACTCGGGCTCGCGTCCATCGCCGGGATCGGGTGGTGCTTCGGCGGCCGTGTCGCCCTCGTCCATGCGGGCAGCGACGACCGGATCTGCGCGGTGAGCGCCTCCCACCCCACGATCTGGGGTGACACACCGATCGAGTTCATGGGCAAGTCCCTCAGCAGCGCTGACTTCCCCGGAGAAACACTGGACGCGTTCGAGCTCGCGGCTTCGATCAATGGCCCGGTGCAGATCTGCCACCCGGGCGAGGACTTCGTACCGCAACCCGTCTACGACAAGCTGCTGGCGTCGCTGCGCGCCCGTCCGGAACGGACAGTCTACGAGTTCTTCCCCGGCGCCAGTCATGGTTTCTCGTTCGCGCCGGGAGAGGCGAACGAGAAGGCCCGCCGCCAGGCGTGGTCCACAACGCTGGCCCTGTTCTCCGAGCGCTTTGAGCCGCTTGAGGCCGCATCAGTCAGTTGACCAGGACGTCGGCGTATGCGCGTTCACGTGACGCCTGATTCCTGGCGATCTGCCCATTCGGCGCCGCGGCGGCACGTGACAGGCACGGCTTCCAAGATCATGGACTTCTCAACGCCCCCGTGATCCGAGCGGAAGACCGTGCCTGCCTACGCTTCACGAGCAGTCCCACCTGCCTTGCTTCGCCCATGCCGTTTAGCAAAGCTAAACGGCATGGAATCAGCCCGCCGGTTCGAGTTCCGAATCCGCGGATTGCGTGAGTTTGAATTTCCTGCGACGCTTTCGCACCACGAGGGTGACAGCCACGGTCACTGGCACCGCGACGACGATGATGGCGATCACGCCGCCGGAATTCAGGCTCGCGACGAATCCGATGCCCAGCAGGAGGGAAATCGCCTGGGAGCAGGCCGCACCTATTGTCATCGGCGGCAGGAATTTGCGGTACGGCATGCCCGCCGCGGCGGCCACGGGAGGAACAAAGCCTTGCAGGAGCGGTATGAGGCGCCCGACGAATACCGCCCAGGTGCCGTGTTTGTGCACCATGTTTTCGACCCTGTCCCAGCGCTGCGTACCTTCCCGCTTGACGAGCTTGGTATCGCGTAGCGCCGGGCCGACACGGCGGCCGATTTCGAATCCGATCAGGTTGCCCACAATGGTGCCGACCGTGAGGAGTGCCCATATGAGCAGGAACTCAGGCACCGAGTCCACGGCGACCGGGCCGATCACCACGGCCGGCTGGAGCGGGATGAAGAGCCCGACACCGACGATGCCTTCACAGAGACCAAGGATAACCGCGGCCGCCAGTAGCCCCGGTCCCGCCAACGACTGCACCCAATCCAGCACATCGGACAATTCCAGCCACCTCTCGAATAAGCCTCCAGTAATTGGCAGGCTACCGTGATTTTGCTGATTACTTTTTGAGAACGATCCTGGGGCCGATTTCGAATTCGTCATCAGCCCAACGTGGACCACGAAACAGGACTCTTCTGCGATGCTGGCCATGGTTGCGCTTTCGCGCCACAACTAGCCCTGAAGGCGGCTCGGCTTCGCGACAGTTTCCGAGAGGTCGGAACTGATCAGCGGCGGGAACGTCTTTCGCGAGAACGCGGGTTCATGGCAGCGGAATCCTTCATGCGTGACAGGGGCGAGCGGCCAGGCATCCAATGTGAGAGGTCGCCTGCCCACGCAGGGCGACGATAACAAGTATGTCGTCCTGCAAACAAGGGGACAGTATTCTGTCAACTGGCTGTGGAAAGTCGCCAACGTGTGAAGCTGACACGATGTCCGGTTTCCTGAGGACCAGAACACAAGCAGCAACTGCGACGCGACAGCCGGCCGTCGACTCCGGGGTCAACAACGTGAGCTTGGGCAACGTGGTGTTGCGGGACTTGCCGTTGGTGACACAGGCCGATGCCCGTGAAACCAAGATGCTTCGACGGACATCGGTCGGGTAGCGTGCGGACCATGTCGAGTCCTGAGTCAGACAAGGCGGGGGCTTTCGGTCACGCCGTCAGCCCCCTGAACCACTGAACTCGTAGCCCTGTCCTCGCGCCGCTTTCTGCGGTGGGACGAGCGTGCGCCTGGGGCTGGCCGCGGTGACGAGATGACCTTCTCGTGCCTCTCTCACCTCGGAGCCACTCGATGCCTCTGCCGCTGTATCTGCTTGCCATGGCGGTCTTCGCTATGGGCACCTCGGAGTTCATGCTCGCCGGCCTCTTGCCGGACATCGCCTCAGATCTTGATGTCACCGTCGGGACAGCAGGCGTCCTCACCTCGGCTTTCGCGATCGGCATGATCGTCGGCGCCCCTTTTGTAGCCGCGCTTGCCCGTAACTGGCCCAGGCGTGCCGGCCTTCTCGGGTTCGTGCTCGTTTTCGCGGCAGCTCACGCCGTGGGTGCCGTCACCACGAGCTTCCCCATCCTGTTCGCCACCCGAGTCGTCGCGGCGCTCGCGAACGCGGGGTTCCTTGCCGTCGCTCTGACAGCTGCCGCCACGCTGGTCCCGCCCGACAGGAAGGGACGCGCGCTGGCCGTGCTGCTGTCGGGCACGACGGTGGCCACGATCGCCGGTGTCCCTGGTGGGTCGGTGCTCGGCACATTGCTCGGCTGGCGGGCCGCATTCTGGGCTGTCGCCGCTCTCTGTCTGCCCGCCGCTCTCGGCATCCTGAAGGGAATCCCGGCAGGACGTGATGGGGACGAGGCGGCTGGCAGGCCGGCGTTGCGAGCGGAGTTCGCCCAGCTCACCAGGCCGCGGCTGATCCTGGTGATGCTGCTCGGTGCGCTGGTGAACGCGGCAACGTTCGGAAGCCTCACCTTCCTCGCCCCCGTGGTGACCGACAGCGCCGGGCTGGGCGAGTTGTGGATCTCTGTCGCTCTGGTGCTCTTCGGTGCCGGTTCCTTCCTAGGCGTCACCGTCGCCGGCCGGCTGTCCGACCGACGTCCCGGTCTGGTCATAGCAGTCGGCGGTCCGTTGCTGCTCATCGGCTGGCCGACCCTGGCAGTGCTGGCCAACGAGCCGGTCGCCCTGTTCATCCTCGTGTTCGTGCAGGGCGCGCTGTCGTTCGCGCTGGGCAGCACGCTGATTACGCGGGTCCTCTACGAGGCCGCGGGAGCCCCCACCATGGCCGGCTCGTATGCGACTGCGGCGCTCAACGTGGGCGCCGCAGTCGGCCCCGTCATCGCTGCGGCCGCCCTCAGCACCGAAGCCGGGACCCTCGGGCCGCTCTGGGCGAGCGGACTCCTCGTCGCGGTGGCGCTGCTCATCGCGTTCCCCCTCCTCACCGCCATCACCGCCATCACCGCCGACCCGAGCACCGAGGTGCTCCGGTGACATGCGAACGCCCCCTTGAACATCGAGGGACGCCGAAGGCTCGTGGAACGCTGCCGCACCCGTCCGATCGCGCACGTGGCCGCCGAGGCCGGTGTCTCCCGCGCCTGCCTGCCCAAGTGGAAGAACCGGTACGACACGCACGGAGAAGCCGGGCTGACCTTCCCCTCGTAGCGTAGAGACCCTGACTGCAGGGGAAGTTGAGGGTCATGGCGGGCAAGAGGAGGAAGTTCGACGCGGAGTTCCGTGAGGGGGCTGTGCGGATCGTCGCCGAGACCGGCAAGCCGATCGCGCAGGTCGCGCAGGATCTCGGTATCAACGAGACCACGCTGGCGAGTTGGGTGTCGCGGGCCCGCAGGGTCGGCGGGGCCCCAGCGACGGGTGAGAGCGAGGAGCTCGCGCGGCTGCGGCGGGAGAACGCGCAGCTGAAGAAGGACAACAAGGAGCTGGCCATGGAGCGTGATGTGCTCAAACGCTGCATGGTCTTGTGGGTGAAGTAGCTGTGGCGGACCCGGCGGTGCTCGTCGGGGTGATCAGCGACCAGAAGACCGTGCACAGCATTCCGTACCGCACCTCCTGTCGGGCGCTGGGCGTGTCGGAGGCGTGGTTCTACAAGTGGCGCCGCAGGCCGTCCGAGCCGACGAAACGCGAGGTCAGACGCGCAGAGCTGGCCGAGAAGATCCGCTGCTTCTTCGACCGCTCGGGCCGGACGTACGGCTCGCCGAGGATCACGCTGGATCTGTGGGAGGAGGGCTGGCAGGTATCGCGGAACACGCGGCGGAGGACATCGACGCGGTCGCAACCACGCTCAACAGTCGCCCCCGCAGGAGCCTCGGTTGGAAGACACCCGCCGAAGCCCTCAACGACCATCTACTATCGATCACATAAGCCGGTGTTGCATCCACTGGTTGAACCTGGCGAATACACGTCCGAGGCGTTCCAGCAGCTGTGCGGCCGCTGGGGCGTGGTGCAGTTCGATGGGGCGCGTCGGGTCGGCGCTGGACGACGCCGCCGCGGAGTCGTTCCACTCGGTCCTCAAGGTCGAGTACATCCACCGGCACACCTTCGCCACCCGCACCGAGGCCCGGCTGAAGACCGCCACATGGATCGCGGACTTCTACAACACGAAACGCCGTCACAGCGCGGCCGGCGGGAAGCCGCCCGTCGAGTTCGAACGGATCATCCAGGAAGCGGGAGCGCGGACCGATCAGGAAGACCGGGCCGCATAACCAACGTCTCTACGAAACCCGGGGATTGACAGCTACCCGCTTCGCCCAGTCCACCATTGATCCGCCCATAATCTGCTCCACGCCCTTCGTGGCCCTGAGCTGTGCTGGAATCCTTCCCCGGAGTGTGTCGGCTATCCAGTCGAACGCTCACGCACTGCGCGTACGGCGCTATTCATTGCGGCGGCCTGTTGAGGTGATCGGTTCCTACGGCCTACTTCACCGAAGCGGCCAAGAACATGCCCCACGCCTCAGCTGACACCGGGACATGAGGCGCCTGAGGCTGCTTGGAGTCCCGTAGCAGCACGCCACCCGGTGCGAAGGCTGCCTCCACGCACTCGGTGGCGTTGCCGCCGCTGTACGACGACTTGAACCAGACGAGTTCGGGGACGGGCTGGGGCCGAACGGACATTCACAGCTCCTTGCGGGCGCGATGGATCATGGCGGAGGAAGCCTCCATGTCCAACGCTTGTGCGCGCAGGTACTCGAACGCAAGTCTGTATCGCTCCAGCTCCTCTTCGCGTTCCAAAAATAGGGAGCCGGTGTGGAAGTCGACGTAGGCGACATCGAGGGTTCGCTGCTTGCCGCCGATGAGGACGAAGCTGCCGAGTGCCGCCGCGTGCGCTCCCTTGGAGAAGGGCAGAATTTGAAGAGTGATGTTGGGCGACTCGTTCGCTTCGAGCAGTCGGCCCAGCTGTTCGCTCATGACGGCCGGTGACCCGACGATGCGGCGGATCACTGACTCGTCCAGGATCGCCCACAGCCTTGGCGGCTTGGGACGGCTGAGGATCTCTTGCCGCTTCATGCGGATGTCCACCAGACGCTCGATCTCGGCGGGCTCCAGCGGGACTTCGTTGGCGCGCTGAAGTGCCGTGCTGTAGGCCCTGGTCTGAAGAAGTCCTGGCACGTAAACACACGCGAAGTGGTCCTCCCGTACAGCCTCGTCCTCCAGCGTGAGCAGCAAGTTCATGCTCTCCGGGATGAAGTCGGCGAACGAGCGCCACCATCCTTGCTGCTTGGCGTCTTTCGCCAGTGCGACGACCGCTTCGCGCTCCTCGTCAGTTGCCCCGTACTCGCGGCACAGGGCGTCGATCACCAGCCACTTGACCGGTCCCGCTTGAGTCTCGTAGCGGCTGACGGTGGCTTTTGAGACGCCGACGAGCTGACCCGCTTCCTCAAGAGTCAGACCCTTCCTGGCCCGCAGTTTGCGCATGACAGCGCCGAGTTGTCGGCGCCGTGTGGTGGCCCGGTTTGTCATGCGGCTCCCTACGTGTGGTTCCCGGTGGCTGTCCGGAAGCTCAATCAGGCTAGGCAGCATGCCTGTTGGCTCACCACCGGATTCACCCGAAGGATTGTCGTGAGAAGTTACATGACGAGACTTCTCTGTGTCATGCTCGCAAGAACAGAGTCACGCACTGCTTCCGCGCGTATGCGGAGTGCGCTCGTCGGCGTGGCCTGAAGGGAGGAGAGCCGTGATTGGTTACGACGCGATCGACCCCCGGTTCCGCTGTGTCCTGCCGTTTGAGGCAGAGCCGGCCGAAGTCCGCCTGCTGCGCAGAGCCACCGTCGCACAACTTGGCCAGTGGGGCGTGTCTTCTGCGGCCGAAGAGGTGGAGTTGCTGGTAACGGAACTCGTCACGAACGTCATCAAGCATGTGGGAGAGGGTGCCCCGGCGACACTCATCTTGGAGCGGCGGTATGAACGCCTGCGCGTCGAGGTCCACGACAAGAGCCGGACCCTGCCGGCTCCCGTGAGGGCTCACTGTGACGAGGAGTGCGGGCGTGGTCTCCATTTGCTCGCGTCTCTGGCGATGGACTGGGGAACAGTCCTGACGGCTGTCGGCAAGTCCGTGTGGTGTGAGATCGCGGCACGGCCGGCGGCTGTGTGCCGACGTGCCGAGCGGGCTCGCGGCGCGCTGGAGAGGTACCGCGAGGATCACCCCGTCATGGCTGCGGAAGGACGCAGTAAGGCGGTTCTCCTTGAGGAATCCGCAGTCGAGCTCATCGCGGACTTGCTGCACTGGACCGCCGCCCGGGGCAAAGACCCGGATGACGTGCTGGACAGGGCCCAGACGCACTACGAGGCCGAGGCGGCTGTCGCCGCCTGAACGCTGGACCGCTCGCTGGCCTCATGGTGCCCCTTGCCGCGTCGACAGAGCCGCTTGCAGGAGCGCGGCGGCATCGTCAGGTGCTCCATGCTGGTGAAGCTGGGCCGCTGCCCGCATCACATGAGGATCGGGATTGTCCCGTCCGTAGATGTGGATCAATGTTCCTGCAAGTTCGTCCAGTTGACCCTCCCGCAAGACGCATACAAGGGCCGCCGCCTCTGCCGGACTAAGCACTTCTGCGGAGTGGCGCAGCAGGGCCAGAACCCCGTCTTGCCGGCCGCCGTTCTGCAAGGCTTCGGCCTGGCGGGCGACAGTCAGTGCGGCCCGCTTCTCGGGATTACTCTGCTGCCGGTCCCCCTTCCGAGGGGGGACCGGCAGCAGAGCTGCGTCAGCCCGCGCAGTCAAACGGGATCGCTGGCCGGCCCGAATGGCGCGTCGTGCGCTGGTCTTGAGTGTGCGCACCTCCCGGGCTTTCAGTTCCCGCACCTCGCGCTTCAAAGCGGCAGTCCCCTCCCGCAGGATTACGCCCTCCTTCTGGACAGCGCCGAGTTCGGCCTGGACGGTGCTGAGCTCAACGGCACTCTCAACTGCCTGTTGCTGTAGCGCCGACACCTCCTCGCGCAACTTCACGCAGCTGCCGCATTGCTCGGCAGCGGCTTCGGAGTGCAGCCTCTCCAGGTCGGTGAGCGTGATCCCCGCCTCCTCCATGCCGCCCGCGTCAGTGCGCGCGATCGCGTGGAGATCCCTGACGATGCCTATGTCTGGCAGGTACTCGGCGCTTAGGTATCTGGACAGGGATGTATCGCTGACGTGCAGCCGGTCGGCCGCTTGCTTCTGCGTCGGGGCGTTGCCGTCGGCATTCAAGGCCAGCAGGCGGCAGAGTCTCTGCAGTTCGGTGGCAAGAGCACGTTTCCCTGGAGGAACGTCACTGCCGAACTCCTTCTTCGTCGTCCATCCGTAAGGAGTCTGGCTTCCTTTTGCTCGTGACATGTCACTCACTCATTTCTGGTCTATGTGCAGCGAATTAGCTGAAATCGGGCTGTTGATGGCATGTCTTGTCGACCTCGTGGCCGTGTTGGGCGCAGGTCGGGCCAATTGTGCACGACGGAAGGCGAGTCGTGTTCTTGCTGTCTGGTGCGCAAGTGTTCCAGCGGGGACTGATATTCGGTTCTCGGTGGCACACTCAGAACAGCCGCTCGTGGAGCGGGGGGTGGCCAAGACGCCTGTGCCGCTGCGTGAGCTACGTATGTGCGCATACTGCGCCTTTGTCAAAAAACGTGCGATTCAATTACAGGAGTGAGCAAATGGCACTGCCGTCCTGGCGAGACGCCGGTATCGGAAGCATGGCTCGGGCTGCACTGTGGCTGGTGCAGGAAGTGGGGGAGGACAACATCTTCACGAAGGCCGAACTGCGCGAGGCGTTCCCGGACGTCGCCCAGATCGACCGGCGCATGCGCGACCTGCGCGACCATGACTGGAAGATCTCGACGAGCCGTGAGGACCCCACGCTCCGTCAACAGGAGCAGCGGTTCGTGGCGCAGGGGGCGGAGGTATGGATCCCTGGGAAGTCGAAGGCGCCGAAGCACAAAGCGAGTCTCACGGCCACCCAGCGCGCGAAGGTGCTGGACGAGGACGGTTACCTCTGCCGCACCTGCGGTATCGCGGCTGGTGAAGCGTACGAGGAGGGAATCGAGCAGGCGGTGCTCAACGTGGCCCGCCGCAAGGTGATCCAGTCCAACGGAGACACGGTCTACCAGTTGGTCACCGAGTGCAAGCGGTGCGGCGTGGGCAGCGCGGGCCGGCGGGCCGACCTCGGGCACGTCCTGAACCAGGCTGCGGCCCTGTCACCCATGGAGCAGCGGGTGCTCGCCGCCTGGATTGCCGCGGACCGGCGTTCCCTGAGTCCGCTGGACAAGCTCTGGGGACAGTACCGGACTCTTCCAGAGTCCTCCCGAAAGGCCGTGGCGGACGCACTCGATGGCGCGACCGACTAGAACAGGATGAAACGGGCATGATGCGAGAACTTCCGGCTCCGCCGCGGGCGGACGAACTGAGCGAACTGATCAAGAAGAAGGTCGCGGAGGCGCAGGCCTCGGGCGGTACCCGCGAGACGGTGACCGTTGAGTGGAATGAACAAAAGGCGCACGTCGACGTGATCGACCTGCCCCTCAGCAAGCTCTACTTCAACCCCAGCACGCACCGTATCCGGGCCCAGCGGAGCCACGACGCTGCAAAGGACGCGGAGCTGGACCAGAACCCGTGGAGCGCGGAGAGCCAGGACTACCTCCGTTTCCTGCTCCAGGCCTCGCCGACCGACACCAATCTGCGCGACGTCGAGTTCGACGCCCTTAAGGACAGCCTCGAAGAGTTCGGCCAGAACGACCCCGGGCTGGTCACCCATCAGGGCATCGTGGTCAACGGCAACACCCGGGCAGCCGCCCTGCTGCTGCTTGGTGTGCAGTCGATGCGCGTGGGCGTGCTACCAGAGTCGTTCACCTGGGCGGACATCAACGCCGTGGAGCTGTCCTTGCAGCTCCGCCGGGATCACCGGCGTGACTACTCCTACATCAACCGCATCATCGCCATGGAGGAGCAGGCGGCCCTGGGGCGAACGCCCGAGCAGATCGCCAAGGAGTTCCGGATCCAGGTCCGTACGTACCACCAGGAACGCTGGATCCTCGCCGCGATCCGCGAGCTGATCAAGCGCAGCCAGGAAGCCGGCAGCGACGGACTCCGGCTGGTCGACTGGGAAGGCGCTCAGGAGCGACTCAAGGAACTCCAGCGCTTGTACGTGAAGCTGGAGACCCTTGACCGCGACCAGGCGGAGATTCTCAAGGAACTGCGTCTGGCCGCCATCCTGCTCAACTTCTCCAAGACCGACGTGAGGCACATCAACGAGGACTTTCTCAAGGAGGGGCTGGAGCAGAAGCTGCTTTCCGCTGGTCCGGTGCTTGAGAAACGGCCTGAGGCTGAGCCGGCGGGTGTCATGATCCCGGGGCTCGGAGTTGAGGTCCCAGCTGTCTCCTCCGCCGTGGCTGACATGAAGGCACTTAACGACCGTCTGCTGCGTGCCGCCGCTGTCGTACGCAGCAGGAGCGAGGGCCTTGACCTCGGTAACGAGGCAAAGGAGCAGGCCCAGAGCGTTCTGGACGACGCGAAGAAGACCTTTGACGATGCCATCGAGGCCGCTGGCCGCAGTGCCCGGCTGCGCAAGCGCAAGCAGCTCGCGCCGGCCCGTCTCGCAGAGGCGTGCGCCAGCATCGACCAGTGCGTGAGCGATCTCGTGCAGGCTCGCACGTCGCGCAGCCTCGACGAAGAAGCTTTCGACGACGCGGTGATCAAGCTCCGCGGCAGCCTGCTGAAGCTCGCCCAGCAAGCCGGGCGCGGTCTGCAGGATCCGGGAGACGGCGTGGCCTGGCTGATGGACGCTGTCGCCACGGAAGGCCGACAGTGACGAACACACCGAGCGAAACGTCCCTGCACCTGGGGTTCGACGAGACACACACGCGTGTCGTGCTCCGGACCACTGAGCGCCACCAGCCGGACCTGGTCCAGTTGGCTGCCCGTTTCCGGACGGGCGGCCAGCTCGGCCTGCTCAGCGCATCGGTTGCTCTTGATGACTTCCTGGCCAACCTGCAAGTCCTTGGCGACTGGCCCGACCCGAACAGCGTGGAATGGTCCTCTGCCCTGAGGAAGCTGGCGACCGGCGTCCTCCAGGACGCACGGACCGTAGAAACCAGACTGGCGGGCACTGGTGCCGCCGGCGAGGTCGATCCGGACGATGTCCCGAGTCTGCTCGGCGACAACTGGAAAGGTGACCTGAGCGCTTTCCAGCGCAGGGACATCGCGAAGCTGCTGTCCCTCCAGCACGGTGCCAACTTCAGCGTGCCCGGGGCTGGCAAGACGCGCGTCGCGCTCGCGGTGTACGCGGCTCAGAAGGCCGTCGGCCACGCGCGTCGGCTCCTGGTCGTCTGCCCTAAGTCGGCCTACGACTCGTGGCGTTTCGAGACGTCGGAGTGTCTGACGCACGCGCTGCGCGTCAACGTCCTGGACGGGTCGCTGGACCAGTGGGCGGAGGTGCTCGTCGTCAACTACGAACGGCTGGACCGCTCACTGTCGATGCTGACCGCTTGGCTGGCAGCTCAGCCCTCCATGATCATCCTTGATGAGGCGCACCGAATGAAGCTTGGATCCCGGGGCACTTACGGTGCTGCGTGCATGGCCCTCGGACCACATGCGGACAGGCGCCTGATCCTCACGGGTACTCCGGCTCCTAACGGTGCCAAGGACCTGGAGAACCTCTTGGGCTTCGTGTGGCCGGGGCACGGACAGCAGACGGTCGTGCGCGCCGTGGCCGGGGGAGACCTTCGGCACGCAAGTACGGTTCTGCGGCCGTTGTTCACGCGGACGACCAAGCAGGAACTCGGTCTGCCTCCTGTCGATCTGGGCATCCGCTACGTGGACATGCCGCCCCTGCACGACGAGATTTACAGCTCCCTGGTCGGCGGGATGAGCAACGGTGCGGACAGGGAGGATCTCAGCGCGCTCGGTAAGACGGCTCTGCGGCTTCTCATGGCAGCGACAAGTCCGGCTCTACTCCTGGAAGGAGCCACCAAGTACGAGCCGCTGGCCTACCAGTTGCCTCCGCTGGAGATCCCCCAGGGCGGTTCCCTGTACTCGATGCTGCAGAACCTTCCTGACTACGAGCTGTCACCGAAGTACAAGGAAGCCGTGGCGATCATCGCCGAGAATGCGGCGGCCGGACGTAAGACCCTGGTCTGGACGACATTTGTTCGGAGCCTTACGACGCTGGAGCGGATGCTCGAGAAGTTCAGTCCGGCCGTGGTCTACGGAGGGACGCCCGACCGGGAGGAACAGATCCGGCGCTTTCGTGACGATCCGGCCTGCATGGTGCTGATCTCCAACCCGGCGACCCTTGGCGAGGGCATCAGCCTGCACCACCACTGCCATGACGCTGTCTACGTGGACCGTGACTTCATGGCCGGCCGGTTTCTGCAGAGCCTGGACCGGATCCATCGCCTTGGGCTCGCACCCGACACCGAGACGCGGGTTACGGTTCTCGCCGTACGCAATTCCATCGACGAGGTCGTGGCCTCGCGGCTGGAAAAGAAGCTGGCGTTCATGGGCCAGATCCTGGATGACCCGACAGTCCAGCAGCTTGCCGACTTGGAGGAGGAGCCGTCGGTGGCGGCTGGTCTGGCGCCGAGCGACATCGAAGCGCTGCTGAGCCACCTGGAGGGCAACCGGTAGTTGGCTGCGTGCGGCGGACGCGGCGCACTACGATTGACAGTGTGTCTTCTGAAGCCGACTGGGCAGCCCCGGAGGGTTCCTGGGCTTCCTCCGCCGCACGCCGCCGCAACATGCAGGCTATCCGCAGTCGCGATACAAAACCGGAATGGCTGATCCGGCGTCTGGTGCACGCCCAAGGGCTCCGCTACCGGGTGTCCGCACGCCCCATACCCGACCTTCGCCGGACGGCAGACTTGGTATTCCGTCCGGCGAAAGTGGCCGTATTCATTGACGGCTGCTATTGGCATGGGTGCCCTGAACACTATGTGCCGCCTAGAACGAACTCTGGCTACTGGTCCGAGAAGGTGCTGCGTAATGTGAGGCGAGACCGGGACACGGATCAGAGACTCAGTGACGCGGGATGGCTCGTGCTCCGCTTCTGGGAGCACGAGCAGTCAGAGGCTTGTGCCGACAAGATTGCTGCGACTGTCCTCGCACGCAGGAGCGGGAGTGGTTTCCGCTGAAATCGAGAGTTCCATTTGGTGTGGAACGCCATCCTGGGCAGCTGTGCCAGAGGAGTCGATGTCGTAGTTGCCGAGAAGTTCCTCCCGGTGCTCCGGTCGCAGAACTGCCGCGATTGCCCGGCCGACGGCTTCAGCGACCGGCGGAGGGAACGCATTTCCCACCTGCCGGTACCGTGCTGTCTTTTTCCCCTTAAATCGCCAATTCCGCGGAAATCCCTGAATTATGGCGGCTTGCTCGACGGTGAGCATAGGGCCGTTCGCCCTGAACAAGTCCCGTTCCGGGTCGCATTCCTTCGGGTCGTTGGCCACCCCCATGGCATCAACTCCCATGGCCGCCCAGGCTCTCTTCGCTCGCGTGGGTCCGAGGTCGGCGCCGCCGTGCTTCCTGGACCCGCCCACCAGCGTGGGGGCTACACCACGGCCGGCGGCCGCGGACTTCCGGGCGGCGTCGAGCCAGTCGTTGTAGACATCCTCTCCTGTCCGCTCCTTGGGCTTGGCTGGCTTACCCAACTCGTTCTTGTCCCAGTACGGAAGGCACCGTTCCCGCATGGTCCTTCTGAGGCTTTCGGCGACAGTAGCTTCGTCGCCCTTGATGCCCAGCGGCCAGCAGAATTCATTGACGCCCGGCTGTGAGAGGTCTTCACGGATCGCGACCAGGATAGCTCTAGGGCGCAGCTGGGGGACGCCGAAATCTTTCGCATCGAGTCGACGCCATACCCGTCGCATCTCAAGATCCTGAGCTGATGGAGAAAGTGAAGTGTCAACGTTAGGAACTGTGTAGCCAGCGCGGCGCAATCGGTCGAGGATCTTGGCTCGATATTCGAGAAAGACTTCCGGTGGCTCAAGCATTCCCCGGACATTTTCAATCATGACTGCTTTAGGGCTAAGTTCTTCAATGATGGTCAGAGCTGCCGGGAATAGGTCGCGCTCGTCATCTTCGCCCAGTCTTTTTCCGGCCAAAGAAAAAGGAGGGCAAGGGACGCCGCCTGCGAAGAGGTCGACGGTCTCACCTTGGAATTTAAGGGCCTTGCATGCGTCTGATGTGAGAAATTCCTTGACGTCCATAGGGGTGAGGGCCTGGGCTTTTTGCGGTGTCCACCCGGGCCAGCGCCCGACGTTTGCGCTCAGAGTACTGACCGCATGTTGGTCCCACTCGACAAACGCCAAGTGATCAAATCCGGCATTGTGCAGCCCCACGGCCTGTCCGCCGGCCCCCGCACAGATCTCGATCGAGGTCAGTGGCGTCGTGAACTGCGGTCGCTTCTGGCCGCTGGGGGGCATGCCGCTCCTTCTGGGGGATGAACCATCATGTTGAGGAGAGACCGTGGCTGTGGACGGTCGCTCCGCACCAAGAGTCTCGCATTCGCCGGGCCTTCCGTTGACACCAGTAGGTGACCGGCCGGTACCGGGCCCGCGAGCCTAGCGAGCAGGGTGTTCGAGCCTGGCTCGCCCGGCCCGAGTACCGGCACAGCGTCCGGATGCTGGAGGAGCGCCGGGCCCAGGTCGAAGACGCGCTGTTCGGCCCGCCGCCGCTGGCATCTGCGCTGCTCGTCGAGGATGAGACCGGGGCATTGTCGGACTCGCCGCCTACTCGTTCCTCTGGCCGGCCGCCGGCTCCTCGCACTCCCTGTTCCTCAAGGAGCTGTACGTCCGTGGCACGCTCCGACGGCAGGGCATCGGTGCCCGCCTCATGGACGAACTCCGTGCCATCGCCGTGGTGCGCCCCGGGTGCAGCCGCGTGGAGTGGATGACCGACAGCGACAACCCGGGCGCACGGGCCTTCTACAAGTCACTCGGGTTCGCCGAGTTCGACGGGAAGATCGTCTATCGGGTCGACCAGCAACAGCGTTGCACGACGTGGGACTCGGCCGTCGGCAGGGCCACCCATCTCCTGTCATCAAAGGTTCATCGGACACTTATGCATGGTGCCTACGGTGCCATGCACCGGCATGGCCGCAGACGGCCTGGAGTTGGACGATGGGGGAGAACCGATGATCGGGATGGAATTCCGCAGCGAGGATGTGCCTGCGGAGTTACGGTTCGAGCGCTGGCGGGAGCTCATCGGCCGGACACACGCACCCAGCGAGATGAGCGGCGGCCACACGACCGATTTCCGGGCGTCCATGGTCCTGTTGGACCTCGGTGCCGTTCGTGCGTGGACCGCGACGTTCCGGGCGGTGGGCTATCGCCGGACGCCCAGGCTGATCAGGCAGTCCGATCCGGAGCTGTGTCACGTCACCGTCCTGCGGCAGGGATCCGTGGCCGTTGACCAGGCCGGTCATCAGGCGATGTGCACGGAGCACGATCTGTTCGTCATCGACACCTCACAGCCCTACCACTGCCAGGCGCTCGACGGACCGCAGCCGGTGAACGGGGTGAGCCTCGAAGTGCCCAAGGCACTCCTGGACATGCGCACACAGGGGCTGGAAAGACTGGCGGGACGCCGGATAGCGGGCCGGGAGGGAACGGGCGCCCTGCTGACACAGTTCCTCAACCGCCTGATCGCGGACCGGCACATCCTTCATCCGGCCGATGGCCCTCGACTGGGCACCGTCGCCGTGGACTTACTGTCCGCGGTGTTGGCCCACGAACTGAACGCAGAAGAAGTGCTCGCCCCGGAAACCCGCCAGCGGACGCTGATCCTGCGCATCCAGGCGTTCATCCAGCGACACCTGGCAGAACCAGAGCTTTCGCCTCGCACCATCGCCGAGGCGCACCACATCTCCCTCAGCTACCTGCACCGCCTTTTCCGCGCCACCGGTACCACTGTCTCCTGCTGGATCCGCGGACAGCGCCTGGAACGCGCCCGCGGGGACCTCGCCGATCCCGCCCTGCGGCATGTCCCCGCCTGCCACATCGGTGCCCGGGTGGGTTTCGCCTACCCCGAGGTGTTCCACCGGGCCTTCCGCTCCGCTTATGGCCTCACTCCTGGCGACTACCGCCACGAGGTATTCACCTCACCGCCGTTCCGCGCCCCGGAGCCGGAGTAGACGGCCGGTCAAGGAACCGTGTCCGCCGCGTCAATGACCCTCTCGCGCCCCTGCCACCACTCTGGAACAGAGGCTCCGGGCAGCCACCGCACGTCCCGGCACCTCGAACGGTCGGCACCTCACGACAGGAGGAAGCCGATGCCCACCGGCATTCATCCACAACAACGAGGGACATCCATGATGGTGAAGCGCGCACTCCGCGCCACGGGCGTACTGGCGGCTGCGGCAGTGACCACCCTGGCCATGGCCACCAGCGCCCAGGCGGCGGACCACAGGCTGGAGACCGCCGACGGCGGCGAAAAGGGCGGCAGCATCGAGTTCACCCGCGCCGGGGACAGGCTGGAGGTCTGTGACGAGGACAACGACGGCTGGCGTGCCATCGCCTACGTCATCAACCCCGACGGGAGCGAGCGCTACCGGCTCCCCGCCAGCGGGGAGGGCAACTGCAACGTCAGGGGCCAGGCGGACGGGGGGCGCTACAACCTCAACGAGAACAGGACGTACCGGTTCAGGGTCTGCCTCGACCAGGACAGCGGCAGCGTTCTGGACGACGAGCACTGCGCCTCGCGCAGGTGGCGCGCAGGAGCCTCCTGACCACTCACGCACGTGCACGACGACAGCCCTTGTCGGCGGCGCCTGAATTCAGCCGCCGCCGACAAGCCCTGACGGGGCCGCACGCGCCGGGCGCCTGGGCGGGGGAGCGACGGGCCCCGACCAGGCGCCCTGGTGTGTTCGCGCACCGGGTCCACTCCACGGCAGTGCGCTACGTCCGGAAGCCTCACCGTTGTGGCTGCTTCGGCAGCGTGAGGATTTCGGGGCCGTCGGTGGTGATGGCGATCGTGTGTTCGCTGTGGGCTGTGCGGCAGCCGGTTGCGCTGCGGAGGGTCCAGCCGTCGGGGGCGGTGATGAGTTTGGCGGTGTCGGCCATGATCCACGGTTCCAGGGCGAGGAGTAGGCCGGGGCGGAGTTTGTAGCCGCGGCCCGGGCGGCCGGTGTTCGGGATGTGGGGGTCCTGGTGCATGGTTGAGCCGATGCCGTGGCCGCCGAACTCGGTGTTGATCGGGTAGCCCGCCTCGCTGAGGACGGTGCCGATGGCGTGGGAGATGTCGCCGATGCGAGCGCCGGGCCGGGCGGCGGCGATGCCGGCGGCCAGGGCGCGTTCGGTCGTGGTGATCATCGCGACGCTCTCCGGGGGGTGGGTGTCGCCCACGATGAAGCTGATGGCGGCGTCTGCCGCTACTCCGTCTTTGGTGACGGCGAGATCGAGAGTCAGGAGGTCGCCGTCGGTGAGGGGGTAGTCGTACGGCCGTCCGTGGAGTACGGCGTCGTTGACGGCCGTGCAGATGTAGTGGCCGAACGGGCCGCGGCCGAAGGACGGGGCGTAGTCGACGTAGCAGGACTCCGCTCCCGCCTCGGTGATCATCTTCTTGGCCCAGCGGTCGATGTCCAGAAGGTTCGTGCCGATCGTGCTGCGGCTCTTCAGGGTCTGCAGGATGTCGGCGACCAGGGCGCCTGTGTCTCTTGCCCGGGCCAGCAGAGTGGGGTTCAGGATCTCGATCACGCCACGTCCTTCTCATGCGACCAATAACTATACCGGCCAAACTATACCGGTACTAGAATCGGCGTCATGGTCAGGTTGCCGCTCACGCCCGCAGAGGTCGAACGAGGACAGCGCCTCGGCGCCCTGCTACGTCGGGCCAGGGGAGAGCGCTCGATGCTTGAGATCGCGCTCGCCGCGCGTGTCTCGCCGGAGACTCTCCGGAAGATCGAGTCGGGCCGCGTCGCCACTCCCGCCTTCCCGACCATCGCGGCGATCACTGACGTCCTCGGCCTGTCCCTTGATGCGGTGTGGGCCGAGATCAGCCAGCCGACCGTGGCGTTGGACCGGCCAACTCCGTCCGGTCACGACGCGCGTGAGCAGCTGGCCTCGTAAGGCCCCGTCCCGCGGCTGCCTCGGCGGCGTTCGCAAGAGGTCGCAACCGCACAAGGAAAGGAGTCGCCGGCCATGTCACTCGTTCGCGTCCACAACTTCTCCGTCTCGCTCGACGGCTTCGGCACCGGTGAAGGGCTGAGCCGTGACGCGCCGTTCGGTCATGCCGGTGAGAGGCTGCACCAGTGGATGTTCGCCACCCGGTGGTGGCAGGAGAGGGCCGGCCAGTCCGGCGGGACCGGCGGCCTCGACGACGCCCTTGTGCGGCAGTTCGAGCCTGGAATCGGTGCCGAGATCATGGGGGCCGGGAAGTTCGGCTATCCCGGCTGGCACGAGGACCCGGAGTGGAAGGGGTGGTGGGGGCCTAACCCGCCCTTCCACACGCCGGTCTTCATCCTCACCCATCACCCGCGCCCGTCGATCGAGATGGAGGGCGGTACGACGTTCCACTTCCTCGATGCTTCGCCCGTCAAGGCGCTTGAGGCCGCCCGTGCGGCTGCGGGCGGCCAGGACGTACGCATCGGCGGGGGGCCCAGTGTGATCCGTGACTTCCTTGCCGCCGGGCTCATCGACCACATGCACATCGTGGTGGTGCCGATCCTGCTCGGCCGAGGCGTACGCCTCCTGGACGGCCTGGATGGCCTTGAGAAGGACTACGAGGTCGAGGCCGCCTCCTCGCCGAGCGGAGTCACGCATGTGACGTTCAACCGGAGCGAGCGCGGTCGTGCACGTGCACGACCGCGTGCGGTGAGCTGAGCGTCCTGCGGGCGGGTGCGTGTGTGTGCGTGTGCTTGCGCCTGTGCCGCGTGGCGTCAGGTCCGCGTCCCGTGGCAGTCACCATAGGCCTGCCCTGATCCGCACCAGCAGGCCGCTCCCTGCGGGGGCCACTCCACCGCGCGGCCCCGGGCGGCGAGGGTGGTCGCATACTGCGGGAGCAGCGTTGCGTCCGCGGGGGATGCGCCTTCCGATGCCGCGAACGCCTCGTACGACGGGACCGTTCCCGTCACGATGCCCAGGTTCGGGGTGCCCGACGACGCGAGTTCCCGGAGGGAGGTCTCTATCGTCTCCAGGTGCTCCTCGTGGGAGGGGTACTCCGTGGCCAGGGAGGGATAGGCGGCGGTCAGTTCCGCCAGCTCGGTCGCCGGCCAGTGCAGTACGGCCACCGGGAAGGGGCGGGACAGGGCGGCCCTGTAGGTGCCCAGTTCCGCCTGCAGCCGCGAGATCTCCGCGCGGAGTTCGGCCGGGTTGTCCGAGCCCAGGGACCACAGGCGCTTGGGGTCGTGGAGTTCGTCCAGGGACACCGGGGAGGTGTGGACGGTGTCAGCGAGGGCGTCCCACTCGTCGTGGCCCGCGCCCAGCATGCGGCGTACGCGGTGGCGGCCGAAGAGGAGAGGGTGTGTGGCGTACGGGGGCTCCGGTACGTCCGTGAGGAGGAGCCGTACGCCCTCCGTGAACGTCTCCTGCGCCTGCTCCAGCTCGTCGTGTGACTCCAGGGCCTCCGCGACGATCACCCAGGGGGCGGGGTCGCGGGGTGACGCCGTGCGGACTCCCTCGATGATGGCCCTGGCCTCGGCCTCGTGGCCGTACTCCCAGAGGTTCGATGCCTTGAGTGCTCGTACCAGGTACGGGTTTTCCGACCCGGCGGACGATGACAGCAGGCGGTCGTAGAGCGTCGTGGCGGAGGGGCGGTCGCCGGACAGTTCCAGATGGGCCGCGGCCTGCAGGAGCAGGGCTTCGGCGTCCTCGGGGTACAGGTCGGCGGTCCGTTCGAGGCGGGCCGCTTCGGCGGCGTGGTCGACGTTTTCGGCTGGCGTGTCGGGGCGCATGGGGGACACCGTAGCGCCGGTCGGTGACGAAGGTGAGAGATGGGCCGCAGGCCAGTGCCGGGCCCGGGGGTCCGGGCCCGGCACTGTGGGCGACAGTGACATCGGCTTCGGCTGCGCTCTGGCCCGGTGCTGGGGGATGGGGATGGGGATGGGGATGGGGTCACAGGGCTGAGGGCTGGCTGCCTGAGGGCTGGGTGCCGTCGCCGGGTGGGGCAGGCGCAGCCTGCCTGGTCGTCATTCGTGTCGCGGCAGCGGTCAGTCGTGGTTTTCGCCGTGCCCGTCGCCGTGCTCCGACTTCGCGTGCTGCGGGTGGTCCGGCTTGGTGGGGTGCGTGGGGTGGTCCGGCTTGGTGGGGTGTGCCGGGTGTGCGGGTTTGGTGGGGTGCGTGGGGTGGTCCGGCTTGGTCGGGTGCTCCGGGTAAGCGGGCTTGGTGGGGTGCGTCGGGTGGTCCGGCTTCGTGGGGTGTTGCGGGTAGGCCGGTTTCGTGGGGTGTTCCGGATGGGTGGGCTTGGCGGGATGGGCCGGGTACGCGGGCTTGGTGGGGTGTTCCGGGTAAGCGGGCTTGGTCGGGTGCTCCGGGTATGCGGGCTTGGTGGGGTGTTGCGGGTAGGCCGGCTTGGCGGGGTGGGCCGGGTACGCCGGCTTCGCCGGGTGCACCGGATGAGCGGGCTTCGCGGGGTGCTCGGGATAGGCGGGCTTGGTCGGGTGTTGCGGGTATGCGGGCTTTGCCGGGTGATCTGGGTAGTCAGGCTTCCTGGGATGTGCCGGGTTGGCGGGGTGTTGCGGGTAGGACGGCTTTGCCGGGTGAGCCGGGTAGACGGGCTTAGCCGGGTGTTCGGGATAGGCGGGCTTTGCGGGGTGGGCGGGCTTGGTGGGGTGCTGCGGGTAGGCGGGTTTCGTCGGGTGCTGCGGCTTGGTCGGCTTGGCCGGGTGGTCTGGGTAGGCGGGTTTGGAGGGGTGGGCCGGATAGGCGGGCTTGGAAGGGTGGGCCGGATAGGCGGGTTTTGCCGGGTGGTCTGGATGGACCGGCTTCGTGGGGTGAGCCGGGTACGCAGGCTTCGCGGGGTGGGCCGGATGGACCGGTCTCGTTGGCTTGGCTGGGTATGAGGGTTTGGCTGGGTGTGCGGGCTTGTTGGGGTGGTCGGGCTTGGCCGGGTAGGCGGGCTTGGCCGGATGGTCAGGCTTCGCCGGGTGTGCAGGCTTGGCTGGGTACGCGGGCTTCGCCGGGTGTGCGGGCATGCCGGGGTGGCCCGGGTGGCCGGGGTGGTTGGGCTTGGCCGGGTACGCGGGATTTGCCGGGTGTGGTGGGTGGGGGGTGTGGGTTTGGGCGTTGGCGGGTGCCGCTGTTGCCAGGGTGGCTGCGGCGAGCGCTGCGGCTGTGGCGGCTGATGCCAGGACAGATCGCCATCGTGGCGATGTCGTCATGTGATCCACTCTCCTCGACTTGGTTCAGGGCCTTGTGACGGCTGGTCAGCACCAAGGGCTGGATAGTGGAATGCATAGGAAATCGGGTTATATGACTAACGCTGTGGCAGTCATAAGCCACCGGACGGTGTACGGGGGGCCGCCAGTTGGCCCGGCAGTTGGCCCGGGTCGCGGCGAGGGCGGTAGGAGTGCCGGCGCCTCCGAGGTGATGGGAACACGTGTGCCCGTAGTTGCCGGTCGAGGCGGCGACTACGGGCACGGGGACTGTGCGGGATCTGGGTGCGGGGGATCTGGGGGCGTGCGGGGCGTCGTACGTACGCGGGTCGCTACCGGGTCACGCCGTCCACCTGCAACGTCTGCACCGAGCCCGCCGCGAACGGCACGCTCACCGACTTTCCGCTGAGGTAGGTGTCCGAGTAGGCGCGGTAGCGGTCGCTGCCCCCGGTCGTCGTGTTCCAGCGGGGGACCAGGCCGCCGGAGCCGCCCGACACCACGGAGAAGCGTGACAGGTCGAAGGTGAGGGTCTGGGCGGCGCCCGTGTTCACGGCCACGATCACCAGGCGGCGCGCTGCCGCGTCGTACGCCGCCGCCGCGTAGCTCACACCGGTGTCGATGATCGTCATGCCGGGGCGGATGTGGCGGCTGAACTGGGCCATGACGTAGTACTTCGTCTGGATCGTGGTCGGCTGGAGCGTGTTCGCGTCGTACGCGATCATCGCCCAGCCCGTGCTCGGGTCCATGACCTGCCAGTAGCACCAGGCCGTCGGGTGCAGCCAGCGGAAGTCGTAGCAGAGGTTGGACGCCATGGTCAGGCCGGTCGCGTCGCTGTCGCCGGTTTCCGAGTTCCACAGCTTCTTGCCGGACGTCGTCACCACGTCCGTGTAGAGCAGGTCTCTGCGCCCGCCCGACCCCTGGTAGCCGTGGACGTTGACCTGGTTCACCAAGGCCCTGGTCGAGGAGTTGAAGGAGGACCAGGTCGAGCGGGCCGTGTCGTAGTTGGTCTCGTCGGAGGCGGAGATCCTGATGCCCGTCAGGCCGCGTGCGTCGAGTTCGCTCCTCATGTACGGGAGTACGGCCGCCTGGACCGCCGGGTCCAGGTGGCAGCCCTCCTGGGTGCCGGTGTCGGTCCACCAGGTGGAGGCGGGCTCGTTGAAGGGGTCGACCGTCGCGAAGTTCACGCCCCAGTTGTTACGCGCGTACAGCGCCACGGCCGCCAGGTGGGAGGCGTGCTGCCGGTAGTTCCACGTCTGGAGGTTGTTGGCACCGCCCGCTGCGCCCGACGGGTTGTGGTTGTAACACATCCACCACATGGGGGAGTTGGCGAACAGCTCGGTCACCGCACCCCGCTGTGTCGCCTTCACCAGCATCGCGCGCTGGTTCGCGTCCGCCGTCCAGTCCCAAGCCGAGGACGTGGGGCTCTCGTTGTTCCAGTCCTGCCAGAAGCCCTCGATCTGCTTGAAGGCGGGGATGTTGGGCGACTCGACCATCGACTCGCCGCCCACGCTGTTCCAGCTGCACGCGCCGAGGTTGTAGCGGGCGATGTTGAGGCCCAGGCCGGGGAGTGACGTTCCGTTGTAGGTGACCGACCTGGTGGTGAAGAAGAGGTCGGCGAAGTCGTCCCGGGCGCCGAAGACGTTGGCCCACCAGGCGAGCGAGGTGCCCCAGCCCTCCCAAGTGCCGTAGCCCGTACCGGGGTTGACGGCGATGGTGGCGTCCGCGTGGGCGGTGCCGGTCGCGAGGGCGCTGCCGAAGAGTGCGCCGCCTGTTGCCGTCAGCAGAGTTCTGCGTCGGATCATGACTTCTCCGCTTCGCTCAACGGCCGGTCGTCGTCGAACCGGCCCGTCGTGGCTTGTCCCGTGCATGCCGAGTGGAAGCATCGGGTCCGGTGTACGGGGTTGTCGAGGGTTTCGACAGCTTTCGACAGCCCTTTCTCAAACCTGTGGAAGAAGTGTTCGGGTACCGGACAGGGGTAACGGACAGCGGTACCGGACAGCGGTAACGGACGCGCATGCCTCTGGAGACCTCGCGCCCCGGCCCTTATCGTGCGGGCGGCCCCGGCGAAGGAGGTCACCGATGATGCGGGTGCCGGTCGTGCAGCACAGCAGTCGGCGGCGGCGTGTGCTGCTGCGGCGCGGAGTGTGGGCGGGAGGTGAGGTCCTCGTCACCGCAGGGCTCGTGCTTCTGCTGCTCGTCGTCCATCAACTGTGGTGGACCAACCGGCAGGCCAGGGCCGGCGCGGAGCGGAAGGTGGAGGCGCTGGAGCGGGAGTGGGGGGCGCCGGAGGGGGAGCGGGGAGTGCCGGAGGGGGACGGTGCTCCGGAAGGCGCCGGGGCACCTCGGTCGGGCGCGACGCCCGAGCAGGCCGAGGAGTCCGGGCGGCAGCCCGCCGCGCGCCGTGCGACGTCCGCCGCCCCTGACTGGTCCCAGGCGTACGCCATCCTCAGCACCCCCCGCCTCGACCTCCGCGTCCCCGTCGCCGAGGGCACCAGCAAGCGGAACGTCCTCGACAAGGGGTACGTGGGCCACTACTCCGGCACCCAGCAGCCGGGGCAGGCCGGGAACTTCGCGCTCGCCGGGCACCGCAACACCCACGGCGAGCCCTTCCGGTACGTCAACCGGCTCGGCAAGGGCGACGAGGTCCTGGTGGAGACGGAGGACGCCGTCTACACGTACGCCGTCGACCGGACCCTCGCGCAGACCTCCGCCCGGGACACCGGCGTCATCCAGCCCGTGCCGAGGAGCACCGTCCGCCCCGGCCACGGCTACAACGACCCCGGCTACTACCTCACCCTCACCACCTGCACCCCCGAGTACACGTCCAGGTACCGGCTGGTGGTGTGGGGGAAGCTGCTGTCCATGCGGCCGCGCTCTTGAGGAGCCCGGCGCGCGCCGCCCCACCGCCCCCCGGCCCGGGTCGCCCCACCGGCACCCCTGCCCGGGTCGCCCCACCGCCTCCCGGCCGGGGTCGCCCCACCGACACCCCGGCCGGGGTCGCCCCACCGACACCCCCGCGCCCGGGTCGCCCGGCCTTCATGACCGCCGGAGGTTCACCGTGGCCCGGCGTGCTCCCGGAGGAAGGGGATCAGAGCCGCCGTGAGTTCCGCGGGAGCGTCTTCCTGTACGAGGTGGCCCGCACCGGCGACGGGTTCGAGCCGCGCGCCCGGGATGAGGGCGGTGAGTTCCCGGCCCTTCGCCGGGGGAATCCAGGTGTCGTCCTGGCCCCAGCACACCAGGGTCGGAATGCCGATCCCGGCGTACCGGTCCTGCACCTCGTCGGTGTGGCGCTGGTCGGCCTGGGCGATCTGCCGGTAGAAGGCGGCCTGGCCGGGGTCGCCGAGCCAGGGCCGGACGAGCCGGTCGAGGGTGGCCGGATGCAGGCCGGGGCTGCTGGCCGTACCCACGTACTCGCGCACCAGGGCGCGGTGCAGCGCGGGCGGCAACTGCTCGAAGACCTCGGCGTGTTCGCCGACCAGCCGGAAGAAGGGGGACCCCCAGGGCGCCAGCGCGACCGGGTCGACCAGGGCGAGCGCACGGTAGCGGGCTCCGTGCAGCAGATGGGCCCGCAAGGAGACGGCGCCGCCGAAGTCGTGGGCGACCACCAGGGGTTCCGCCGGGGGTTCCGACAGGCCCCAGTGCGCCAGGAGTTCGGTGAAGACCCGGCCCTGGGCGGCCAGGGAGACATCCTGGCCGGCGTATTTCTCCGACTCCCCGTAGCCGGGCATGTCCCATACGAACACCTGGTGCCGGCGGGCGAGTCCGCGGGCGACGGCACGCCAGACGTAGGACGAGAACGGGGTTCCGTGGAGGAGGACGACCGGGTCCTGGCCGGGCGGTCCGAGACTGTCCCAGCGGACGTCCCCGGTGGCGCTGCGGAAAGTGCGGGTCAGCTGCCATTCAGTCAACGGGGCGGTTCCTCTCGGTGGCGGTGGACTCGGTGGACGAATCCGGTAGCGGATGGATCCTGTATAACGAACAGCAGGACGAACGCAGCTGGAGGAGGTGGAGCCGTAGTGATTCGCAACGGTCGGAAGGCCGGTCTGCGCCCCGCCCTCGTACTGCTGCTTCTGCTCGTCCAGGTCGCGCTGCTCGACACGGGCAGCCTCTCCGCCACCGTCGCCCTTGCCGCGACCGCCGCCGCCGGGTCCGCGTTCTCCTCGTGCTCGCTCCTCGTCTCGCGCTGCGCGCCCGCCGTGCCGCCCACGCGGGTGCGTACGGCCATCCGCGACCGAGACCTCCGTACGGCGTTCCTGCCGCAAAGCGATCCCGACGCCAGGGGGCGCACCCGGCCCCGGGCGCCCGGACGGGTCCTTTCGACGGCCGTCGCGTAGGGCTCACTCGCACCCTTCGGCTCCAGCCGGTGATCCCGCGCGGGGTCGTCATGCCGTCATCCCACTGACCCGGCACGACGAGACCCGACGGAGGGCTCACCCATGTCCGTTTTCGCCAACCTGGTCGAGCAGCTGGCGCAGTTGCTCGAACCGCTCTTCCACGCCTCCGCGGCCGCCGCCGCGATCGTCCTGTTCACCGCCTTCGTACGGCTGCTGGTGCATCCGCTGTCCCGGGCGGCGGCGCGCGGGCAGAAGGCGCGTACGGAGTTGCAGCCGAAGATCGCCGAGCTGCGGAAGAAGCACGGGAAGCACCCCGAGCGGCTCCAGCAGGCCGTGCTGGAACTGCACGCCGAGGAAAAGGTGTCGCCGCTGGCCGGGTGTCTGCCCGGCCTGTTCCAGCTGCCCGCGTTCTTTCTGCTCTACCACCTGTTCTCGAACCCGACGATCGGCGGCGAGGCGAACGAACTGCTCACGCACGAGCTGCTGGCCGCGCCCCTCGGCCATCGCTGGGCGGACGCGCTCGCTGACGGCGGGGTGTTCGGGGCGGCGGGGCTGGTGTATGTGGGGCTGTTCACCGTCGTCACGGCCGTCGCCGTGTTCAACTACCGCCGGATCAAGCAGAGGATGGCTGCCGGCGCCGGCGCCGGCGTGCCGGTGTCTGATGGCGCCCAGGTTCCCGGGCTGGGGGCGATGGCGAAGGTCATGCCGTTCATGTCCTTCTTCACGCTGGTCACGGTGGCGGTGGTGCCGCTCGCCGCCGCGCTGTACGTGGTGACCAGCACGACGTGGAGCGCGGTGGAGCGGGCGGCGCTGTACCGCTGAGTTCAGCTGGTCTTGCGGGCCACGCCGCCGTAGAAGCCGACCTCGGCGGACCGGGCCGGCGGCGGGGTGTCCGGGCGCCAGAACGGGACCTGGGTCACGCCGGGCTCGACCAGCTCGAAGCCGTCGAAGAGCCGCTCGACCTCGGCGCGGGTACGCAGGTTCATGGTTGCGGTGGCGTTGTTGTAGACGGCCTGGGCGTCGCGGCGGTCCGCGAGGTCACCCGTGGCGTGCGAGAGCACCAGATAGCTGCCGGCCGGGAGCGCGTCGCGCAGCGTGGCGATGATCTGCGCCGGCTTCTCCGCGTCCGTGATGAAGTGCAGGATGGCGACGAGGAGCAGGGCGACCGGCTCGTCGAAGTCGATGATCTGGCGCACCTCGGGGTGCTCGATGATCGCCTGCGGGTCGCGCAGGTCGCCGAGCGCGATGCTGGTCGCGCCGGTGCGGCTGAGCAGCGCGTCGGCGTGCGCCTTCACGATCGGGTCGTTGTCGATGTACGCCACGCGCGAGTCGGGCGCCGCCTCGTGGGCGACCTCGTGCACGTTCGGGGAGGTGGGCAGTCCGGTGCCGATGTCGAGGATCTGGCGGATGCCGGTGCCGACGACATACCGAACGGCGCGCTGGAGGAAGGCGCGGTTCGCCTGCACGCTGATCCGCACCTCGGGCGCGCGCTCGGCCAGAGCGTCACCGGCCAGCTGGTCCACCTCGTAGTTGTCCTTGCCGCCCAGCAGATAGTCGTAGATCCGGGCGGGGTGGGGCTTGCTGGTGTCGATGTCCTCGGCGCTCATGGCCATAGCTTTGCATATCAACTTCTGCGTGCAGGGCCGTAGTTCGAATTCTGTGCGCATGCCAGTGGTCGGCTTCTGTGCGCACGCGTGTGGTTCGGCTCGTGATCGTCTTGTGATCGTCTTGCGATCGCGGGATCCGGTCGGGTCCAGTCCGTGAACCGGGTCTTGCGGAGTGGTCTGTGAACTTGGAGGATCGACCAGTCCTCCGATGGCTGCGTGCAGGCCGCACACCGGCCGTGGCCGTCGGCCGGGCGCCCGCGATCGAGGGAGACTGTGATCATGAAGCTGCTGCGTGTCGGTACGGCGGGATCCGAGCGGCCCGCGCTGCTCGACGGACAGGGGATCCTGCGGGACCTCTCCGGCCTCGTCCCGGACATCGACGGGCCGCTGCTCGCCGATGACGCCGCGCTCGGCCGGATCCGGGCGGCCGCCGGTGCCGGGGAACTGCCCGAACTGGACGCGGCCGGACTGCGGATCGGGCCACCCCTCGGGCGGATCGGCAAGATCGTGTGCATCGGGCTCAACTATCACGATCACGCTCGCGATACGGGGGCCGAGCCGCCCGCCGAGCCGGTGATCTTCTTCAAGGCCGCGGACACCGTCGTAGGGCCGCACGACACGGTGCTGGTCCCCCGAGGGTCCGTGAAGACCGACTGGGAGGTCGAACTGGCGGTCGTCATCGGGCGTACGGCCCGGTATCTGGACTCGGCCGAGGAGGGGCTCGCCCATGTCGCCGGGTACGCGGTGGCGCATGACGTGTCCGAGCGGGAGTTCCAGATCGAGCGGGGCGGGACGTGGGACAAGGGGAAGAACTGCGAGACGTTCAATCCGCTGGGGCCGTGGCTGGTGACGGCGGACGAGGTCGCGGATCCGCAGGTGCTTTCGCTGAAGCTGTGGGTCAACGGGGAGTTGAAGCAGGACGGGACGACGGCTGAGCAGATCTTCCCGGTGGGGGAGGTGGTGCGGTACGTGAGTCAGTTCATGACGCTGTATCCCGGGGACGTGATCAATACGGGGACGCCGGCGGGGGTCGCGATGGGACGGCCTGAGCCGAAGCCGTATCTCCGGGCCGGGGACGTGGTGGAGCTGGAGATCTCGGGGCTCGGGCGGCAGCGGCAGGAGTTCAAGGACGCGTAGCGGCTCTGCCGGCGGCGCTCCGGGGACCGCGCGTGGTCCGGCGACCGCGTGACCGCGGGTCGGCAGTGGCCTGCGCGCGGTTCCCGGCGCCCCGGTGAGCTCAGGCCAGCAGAGACGCGAGCTTGCGCCATGCCTCCCTGGAGAGGTCCTCTCGCCCGCCTCCGTCCACCACCTGCAGGGCCACATGGTCCGCGCCCGCTTCATGGAAGTCGTTGATGCGGGCGCGGATCGTCGTTTCGTCTCCCCAGGCGCAGACCGCGTCGATCAGGCGGTCGCTGCCGCCGTCCTTGAGGTCGTCCTCCGTGAAGCCGTTGCGGAGCAGGTTGTTGGTGTAGTTGGGAAGGCTGAGGTAGAGGGCCAGGAAATCGCGGGCCAAGGTGCGGGCGCGGGTCGGGTCGCTCTCCAGGATCACCTTCAACTCCGGTGCCAGCAGGGGCTCTTCGCCCAGCAGCTCGCGGGACCTGGCCGTCTGTTCTGCGGTGATCAGATACGGGATCGCGCCGGCGGCCCGGTCCCGGGCCAGTTCCGTCGTCTTCGGGCCCAACGCCGCCAGGAGGCGGCCCTGCTGCGGTACCCCCGCCCTGTCCAGGGCGTCCAGGTAGGTGACCAGGGCCGAGTACGGGCGGCGGTACTGCTCGGCGAGCCTGGCGTGGCTGACGCCGAGGCCCAGGGCGAAGCGGCCGGGGTGGGCCGAGTCCAGCTCCTTGAAGCTTGTCGCGGAGGCCTCGGGCTCGTACATCCAGATGCTCTGGATGCCGGTGCCGACGACGATCCGGGACGTCGCTTCGATCAACGGGGCGGCGTTGTGGGCGGCGCTGTTGCCCCCCAGCCAGATGGCTCCATAGCCCAGCTCCTCCAACTCGGACGCCGCTTCGGCCCTTTCGCCACGACGCTCCGGGTTTTCCGAGCGCAGGGCGCCACTGAATATGCCGTAGCGTCCGATGGATTCTTTCAAGTGGCTCACGGCCAGTCCCTCCGGTCGGTGTGCGGTACACCGTTGCCAACCGGAGAGTCGTCCGGAAAGTTCCCGTCAGCCGCAGCCGCAGCCGCAGCCGCAGCCGCAGCCGCAGCCGCAGCCGCAGCCGCAGCCGCAGCCTCAGTCGCCGCGACCCAGGAACTGCTCCAGTGCCTCCACCACGAAGCGGTGGTCCTGGAGCTGGGGAAGCCCCGACACCGTCACCGAGCCGACGACGCCCACGCCCTCCACCGTGACCGGGAAGGAGCCGCCGTGGGCCGCGAACTCGTCCGCGTCCAGGCGCGAGGACTCCTCGAAGGTGGTGCCCCTGGCGCGGAAGCGGGCGCCGACCAGGTAGGAGGCGCAGCCGTAGCGCTCCACGACCCGGCGTTTGCGGTTGATCCAGGCGTCGTTGTCCGGGGCGGAGCCCGGCAGGGCCGCGTGGAAGAGCTGCTGGCCGGCGCGGTGGATGTCGATGGCGACCGGGGCCTGCCGCTCCCGCGCCGTCTCCACCAGCAGGCAGCCCAGCGCCCACGCGTCCTCGTAGGTGAACTGCCGGAAGACCAGGCGGCGTTCCTGGGCCTCCAACTCCTCCAGCGGCGGGGTGAGTTCGGGATGGAACTTCGGGGTCAGCTCGGGATTGTGCGTCACAGCGTCACCGTCACATGGTCGCGGGCGGAACGGCGGGCCGCCTCCAGTACGTCGAGGGCGGCGGCCGCCTCCAGCGCGGTCACCGGGTTGGGACCGCCGTCCAGCAGGGCCTTCGCCACGGCCGCATAGTAGGCGGGGTAGTCGCCGGGGAGGGTCGGTTCGGGACGGCCGCCGCCGGTCAGCGGGGACTCACCGGAGCCTACGCGGCCCCACAGGGACTCGGGTTCCGTGCCCCAGTCGGGGGTCGTGGAGGTGCCGCGGTCGGGGGTCGTGGAAATGCCCCGGTCGGGGGTCGTGGAAATGCCCCGGTCGGGGGTCGTGGCGGGTCGCCGGCCGTCCTTCAGCGCCGCCTCCTGCGGATCGAGGCCGTACTTCACATAGCCCGCCTGCGAGCCCAGCACCCGGAAACGGGGGCCGAGTTGGGCGGTCGTCGCGGAGACGTGGAGGTGGGAGCGGACGCCGCCGGCGTGGGTGATGGCGATGAACGTGTCGTCGTCCGTCTCGGCGCCGGGGCGGCGGATGTCCGACTCGGCGTACACGGACGTCGCCGGACCGAAGAGGACCAGCGCCTGGTCGACGACATGGCTGCCGAGATCGTAGAGGAGACCTCCGATCTCTGCGGGATCGCCGGACTCCCGCCAGCCGCCCTTCAGCTGCGGGCGCCAGCGCTCGAAACGGGACTCGAAGCGCCATACGTCGCCCAGCTCGCCCTCCGCCAGCAGCTTGCGCAGGGTCAGGAAGTCGTTGTCCCAGCGGCGGTTCTGGAAGACGGAGAGCAGCAGTCCGCGGTCCTCCGCGAGGGTGGCCAGCTCGCGTGCTTCGGCTGCCGTGCCCGCGACCGGCTTGTCGACGACCACCGGGAGGCCCGCCTTGAGTGCGGTGGTGGCGAGCGGTACGTGCGTCTTGTTCGGGGACGCGACGACGATCAGGTCCAGCTGGCCGGCCCGGTCGAACAACTCGTCCGGGGTGGCGGCGACGCGTACGTCCGGGAACTCGGCGCGGGCCTGCTCCGCGCGCTCGGGGTTCGAGGTGACCACCGTGTCGAGGGTGAGGGCCTCGGCGGCGGCGATCAGCGGGGCGTGGAAGACGGAGCCTGCGAGGCCGTAGCCGATCAGGCCGACGCGGAGAGGGGGAGCACTCATGGCCCCACTTTGGCAACACTGTTGCCAAAGTGCAAGCGGTGGGGAGAATGGGCGGCGTGAACAGGACGAAGGGTGGCTGCGGCGGGGGCGTGGTGGGTGGTCGTGACGAGGGCGTGGTGGGTGGTCGCGGCGGGGGCGTCGTGGGTGGCTTGAGGGGGGCGGTCGGCGGCGATATCCGGGGTGCGGCCGGTGGCGCGAATCTCCTCGCCCTGCGCAGCCACAACACCGCGCTCGTGCTCGATCTGCTGCGTGCCGCCGACGCCGACGGGATCAGCCGGCTCGAACTCGCCGAGCGCACCGGGCTCACCCCGCAGGCGGTCAGCAAGATCACGGCCCGGCTGCGGGAGGAGGGGCTCGTCGCCGAGGCGGGGCGGCGCGCGTCCACCGGCGGCAAGCCGCGGACCGTACTCCGGCTGGTTCCCGAGGCGGGCCATGCGGTCGGGGTGCATCTCGACCGCGATGAGCTGCGGGCGGTCCTCGTCGACCTCAAGGGAAGCGTGGTGGGGGAGCGGTGCGCGCCCCTGGACCTGGGGGCGGGAGCCGAGGCCGTGCTGGGGGAGGTGGCGGCGGCGGTCGCCGCGCTGCTGGGGCCGGAGGCGGTGCCGGGCCTCACCGGCGTCGGGGTCGCGCTGCCCGGCCCGCTCGATCATGCGCGCGGGGTACTGCACCGGGTCACCGGGTTTCCGGAGTGGGACGGGTTTCCGCTGCGCGAGGCGCTGGAGGGGCGGCTGGGGGTGCCGGTCGTCGTCGACAAGGACACGAACGCCGCGGCGCTCGGCCTTGCGGTGGGCGGTGGGGGCGGTGGGAGTGGCGGGGGCGGGGCCGGAGGCTTCGGCGGGTCCTTCGCGTATCTCCATCTCGGTACGGGGCTCGGTGCCGGGCTGGTGATCGGAGGGAGCGTGCATCGGGGGGCGCGGACCGGCGCGGGAGAGTTCGGGCACCAGGTCCTTCAGCTCGACGGGCCGCGCTGCACCTGCGGTGACCGTGGCTGCGTCGAGGCGCTGTGCCTGGGCGCGGTGGCGCGCGGCGAGACGGACGAGGCGGCACGCGTACTGGGCGCGGGCGCCGCGAACCTGGTCGGGCTGCTGGACATCGATGTGGTCCTGCTGGGGGGTCGTACGGTGGCCGCGGCGCCGGAGGTGTTCGTGCGGGGGGTGGGTGCCGTACTGGAAGAGCGTGCTCGGCGTGAGGGGGCGGGGGAGAGGGCGGTACCGGTGCGGGTCGCGCCTGGTGGGGTGCGAGGGGTCGCGGAAGGGGCCGCGCAGTTGCTGTTGGCGCCGGTGTTCGGGCGGGGGGACGGGTAGGCCTTCGGCCGCGTCCGCGGGAGTGGTGTACCGGCCGGGGTTGTGACACATCCGGGAGATGTGTCACACCTGCGGATTCCTCTCCCCGGGGCAGAAGCCGTACAGCACGTTCTCGGGACACAACCGCCTTTTCATCAGCGCCGTGCCGGCGCCGCTGGAACCATGGCGGCATGGAGACGCTCAGCAACCTGGAGATCCGCCGAGCCATCGCGTCCGGGCTCGGTGACTGGCGCAAGCTTGCCCAGCCGATCGCGGCGCGTTATCGCGTCGCCGACATCGCCACTGCGGCTGCGTTCGCCGCGGCGGTCGCTGAAGTGCCGGTCACCGTGGGGCAGGACCCGGAGATCCGGCTGGGGCGCGGGTTCGTCGACGTGGCGCTGTCCACCGTCGACGAGCGGACCGGCGGGCGGTGGGTCACCGCGGACGATCTCGAACTGGCCCGCGCCGTCAGCCAGATCGCCCGGGCACAGGGCCTGACCGCCGTGCCGGGCGAGGTCGCCCAGCTGGAGCTCGCGCTCGACACGGCCGACGACAAGCTGGTGGGGCCGTTCTGGTCGGCGCTGCTGACGGGGGAGCCCGGACATGTCGTGGGGGATACGGTGCTGGATCCTTCGAACCGGGTGCCCAGTCTGTGGTTCCAGGGGACGGAGCCGCATGAGGCCCCGCGTCAGCGGTGGCACCTGGACCTGTGGCTTGCCCCCGAGGTGGCGGACGAGCGGATCACGGCCGCGGTCGCCGCGGGGGGCGAGGTGGTCGACGCTTCTCAAGCGCCGTCGTTCACGGTTCTCGCCGACCCTGAGGGCAACAAGGTCTGCATCTGTACGGCGCTTGACCGGGCGTAAAGGGCCCGCCGGTACGGACACAGCCCCGCGCCTCTGAAGGGCGCATCGGGCCCCCGCGCCTCTGAAGGGCGTATCGGCCGCCGCCAATCGGAGGCCGTACCGGCATGGCACACCCCCACCCCCGCCTCCACCCTCCATGCTCATGTGCTCATGCGACTGTTCACGCCCGCCTCCCTCTGCCTCGCGGCGGCAGCCGCCCTTCTCTCCGTGCCGGCGCATGCGGACACCGATGCCGCCTGCACCGCCTTCGATGACGGCACCTTTCCCCTCACGAGCCGTATCCGTGGCGGCCCCGCCTCCTATGAGGCCGGCGGCGGCTACGGCACCTGGTCCCTCGATCTCACCAACACCACCGACCGGCCCTGCTCCGGCATCCACCCGGTCGTCGTCCTCGTCGACGAACGGCACACGCTGAAGGCATCGCAGCCCCGGCTGGAGTTCTACGACGGCCCGCGCCCGCATCAGGTCCGCTTCGAGGCGACCGATGCCGACGAACTGGTCGGCGCCTTCGAAGGTGACCGCGACGGCTTCCCCGGTTTCACCGTCGGCCCCGGCAGCACGGTCACCGTGAAGGTGAGGCTCGCGGTCACCTCCGACGCGGCACCGAACCGGGTCACGGCCAACGCCGCCGTCGTACAACGCCACGAAGACGACGGCGACTGGGTCGGCCAGTCCAACGACTACCGCTTCGGTATCGACGCCGACCCGGAACCGGGACCCACCCCGCCGTCCGCGGACACCTCCGCCCCGCCGACCGCGCGTCCGCTCCCCTTCGCCGACGAACTCGCCCGCACCGGCCTCAGCACGCCCCCCGGAGCCCTCGCCGCCACCGTCGTCTTCCTGCTCACCACCGGCGGCGCGCTGTTCCTCGTGCGCAGACGCCGCTGAGCGCACCGCCTCGCTCCGTCCCGCACGCACCGCCCCGTCTCGCACCGCCCCGTCTCGCACCGCCCCGTCTCGCACCGCCCCGTCTCGCACCGTCCCGCGCCCGTCTGCGACGAACCCTGCGGGGACGACCGTTCCTCAGACGAACGGGGCGGCCAACGTACCTGGTGATCGGCGGGGTCAGGATCACGCACGCTTGATTAGGGTGGGGGCGTCGGTACGCCGTGGTTCCGGCGCCTTCCGCTCATCCCCGCACGATGCTGGAGACCGAAGCAACATGGCAGACCGCAAGCCGATCGAGTCATGGCTCACCGACATGGACGGTGTGCTCATCCACGAGGGCGTTCCGATCCCCGGTGCCGAGGCGTTCCTGAAGAAGCTGGGTGAGTCCGGGAAGCCCTTCCTGGTCCTCACCAACAACTCGATCTACACCCCGCGCGACCTGCACGCCCGGCTGCGGCGCATGGGGTTGGAGGTGCCGATCGAGTCCATCTGGACATCGGCGCTGGCCACCGCCCAGTTCCTGGACGACCAGCGGCCCGGCGGCTCCGCGTACGTCATCGGCGAGGCCGGCCTGACCACCGCGCTGCACGACATCGGCTACATCCTCACCGACCACGAGCCGGACTACGTCGTCCTCGGCGAGACACGGACGTATTCATTCGAGGCCATGACCAAGGCGGTACGGCTGATCCTGGGCGGCGCCCGCTTCATCTGCACCAACCCGGACGAGACCGGCCCCTCCACCGAGGGCCCGCTGCCCGCCACCGGCGCTGTCGCCGCGCTGATCACCCAGGCGACCGGCAAGAAGCCGTACTTCGCGGGCAAGCCGAACCCGCTGATGATGCGCACCGGGCTGAACGCGATCGGCGCGCACTCCGAGACCAGCGCGATGATCGGCGACCGCATGGACACGGACGTGCTGGCCGGCATGGAGGCCGGGATGCAGACCTTCCTGGTGCTCACCGGGCTGACCCGGCCCGAGCAGGTCGAGGACTTCCCGTACCGGCCGTCGAAGGTCGTCGACTCGATCGCCGACCTCGTCGAGCGGATCTGAAACCGGGTACCCGCGCGATCCAACTCGTACGGAGCAGTGCGGCCCGGCTGCGGATGCGCGGCCGGGCCCCGAGGAGGAGCCTTCTGACTACTGGAGGTTCATGATGGGTCCACTGAAAGTCACTCTCTGTGCGGGCGCGGCGATCTTCGCGGCGCTCACCCCGGCCGCCCACGCGGCGGACGGAGGCGGCCTCTCGGTGACCCCGGCGGCCCCCGCCCCAGGTACCGACATCGCTCTCAGGGCCACCGGCTGCGGTGGCACCACCACCGGTACCGCCGCCTCGGCGGCATTCGTCGCCGACGCCCGCCTCACCGGCTCCGGCGGCACGCTGGTCGGGGAGACCCGCGTCAGCTCCTCGATCACGGCCGGTACGTACGACGTACAGATCACCTGCGCGGACGGGCAGGCGAAGGGCGCCCTCACCGTCGTAGCGAAAACGCAACCGAAAACGCAACCGGAGGCGCAGCCGGAGATCCAGCCGAAGGCGCCACCGGAGGCGCAGCCGAAGACCCAACCGGAGATCCAGCCGAAGGCGCCACCGGAGGCGCAGCCGAAGACCCAACCGGAGATCCAGCCGAAGGCGCCACCGGAGGCGCAGCCGAAGACCCAACCGGAGATCCAGCCGAAGGCGCCACCCGAGACGCAGCCGAAAACCCAACCGGAGACCCTGCCGAAGGCGCCACCGGAGGCCCAACCGTCGGCCCCGCACGACTCCACCACCACCTCCGCCCCCGCATCCTCCCCCGTCGCCCCCGTCCAGGCGGGCGGTGGCGGCGCGGCCCGGATCGCCGCCGGCGCCGAGGCGGATGCCCAGGCCGACGAGGCCGGGCCCGGCACGGGGCACGCGGTGACCGGGCTGGTGCTGGCGGGTGTCGCCGCGGTCGCCGTGGCACTGCGCAGCGCCCGCCGGAGCCGCGGAACGGACTGACGGCGATGTCCGAGCGCTCCTCGGGTACCGGCCGCCTCACCACGGGGATGGTCTGGGCGGTGCTGCTGCTCGGGCTGTGGCTGTGGGGGCGGGAGGTCACCGACGTACGGCACGGGACGGTCACCCCCACCACCGGCGACATCGCGGCGGTCGGCCGGCCGCCCGACGCCGAACTGCCGCCCGCCGCCCGGCCGTTGGCAGCCGCGCTGCCGCAGCGGCTCGACATCCCCGACCTGGGGGTGCAGGCGCCCGTCGTGGCCCGCGGGCTCGATGCGCACGGCGCCGTCGACGCGCCGCCCCTCGATCAGGCCGGAGTGGTCGGCTGGTACGCGGGCGGGGCGAGACCGGGCGCCGCGGGCACCGCGCTCATGGTGGGACACGCCGACACCGAGACCCGGCCCGCCGTCTTCTACAAGATCAGCTCCCTGCAGCCGGGCGCGAAGGTCCGTGTCGTCCGGGACGACGGCAGGGTCGCCGAGTTCACCGTCGACGACGTCCAGGTCGTCACCCGCGACCTCTTCGACGCCCACCAGGCCTACGGCCCCCGCCAATCCGGCCGCCCCGAGCTGCGCCTGATCACCTGCGGCGGTCCCTTCGACCGACAGAGCCGCAGCTATACGGCAAACGTGATCGTCTCGGCGTACCTCACCGCGACGCCCCGTTAGGTCGCCCCGCACCCGGTTTGCCCTGCTCCCGGCGGAGCCACCCGCCCGGCCGACGACCCGCTCCCCCTGAAGCCGCCGACCGGGCCGGTCCTCAACCGCGCGCGCTCGGGCTGCGGGAGTAACCCGGCGACCGGCGCGGGAGGCTGTGGAAGCCACAGTGGGGGACGACTGGCCGGGGGCTGGGGCCGTCGAGGACGACTCTAGAACGAAAAGCGCTGCCTGGTATAGAGGTTGATTGACGCCAAGTCCCGGTCTCGTGGCGCTGCGTCATCCATGCAGGTGGGGCGGGGGTCTACGCGGGTTCGTCGGCCGTCCCCCCGGCCTCCCCGCGCAACTCGGCGTCATCCGCGACCCGTTCGATGACAGCGCTTGCCACCCGGTCGAGCGGAATCCTGCGTCGGCGCGCGTACTGCCGCAGGGCCGCGAACGCGTCGTCGACGCCCGTGCCCCAGCGCTCCGCCAGCATCCCCTTCGCCTGCTCGATCCGCACCCGGCTGGAGAGGGCCTCCTGCAACTGCCCGGCCAGCGTGCGGTACCGCGCATACGCCCGGTGGTTCTGCAGTCCTACGGCGGCGGCGTCGGCCAGCGCCTGGGCCAGCGCCAACTCCGTCTCAGCGGCGGGCCCTTCGCGCTCGGGGAGCGTCGGCACGAACACGTTCAGCGCGCCGAGCAGCGTCTCGCGGCGGCGCAGCGGCACCGCGAAGGTCGCCGTGATGTCGTGCCGCAGCGCCCGCTCGGTGAAGTCCGGCCAGCGTGCGTCGGCGTGAGCGAGCCGGATGGACACCGGCGCCACCGGCTGCCCGGAGCTGTAGCTGTCCAGGCAGGGCCCGCCGCCGTGCTGGGCCTCCAGCAGATCGAGGGCGATCTGCTGCTGCCGGCTGCTCCCCGCCAGCGACACCGCCCGCCCACCGTCGATCAGCATGATCCCGGCCGCCCGCGCGGCCAGCAGCTCCACACAATGGTCCGAGATCACCTGTAAGTAGTGTGTGGCCTCGAATGCGTCGGTGAGTGTGTCCGCCGCCTTCACCAGAGCCTGAGCGAGCTGGATCTCCCGGCCGCTGTGGTGCATGCCCGAGCACTCCCTTTCGTGCGCCCCCGCGCCCTCCTCTCAGGCGCGCGCCTACTCAGACCATCGAGGGCTGAACAACTGCTGAGCAACCCATCAGTGCATATCAGCCTCTCTCGGCTTGTGCCGTGATGGCGTGAATCTCTCCGACTCGACGGTGGGCCATCCGGGGCGGGCGGGCAGCCGAAGCGCAACTCGCGCTGTGGTGACACCGACACGGACATTCCAGGCGGAGAGTCCTGGAATGCCGAGAGTCACTGAGACTTTGAGCAGCGGTGTAACAGCTCCCCGACAAGGCTCGGACGACCTCGTGGGCGCGGCGTGGCGTATGTCAGGATTGAGACTCGAACGGTGCACCCAAGGGGGGTTGGGGATGTACGGCAGCAGGGGGGTGGGGTCTTTGTCGGCCGGAACGCGGGCGTCCGCGGTGGTGCTGGGGGCCGCGCTACTGATCGCGGGGTGCTCATCCGGGGAGGGGGACGACGGAGAGGAGACCGGCGAGGCCGGTGCGAAGATCTCCCAACAGCCGAAGGAGAGCGATCCGTTCTGGGTCAACCCGAACGGAAACGCCGCGCGGCAGGTCTCGGCCTACGAGAAGGACGGCCAGCAGGAGGACGCCGAGCAGATCCGGAAGATAGCCGAGCAGCCGACGGGCGAGTGGCTCACTCCGGAGAGCGCCGAGCAGGAGGCGCGCGGCTTCACCGAGGCCGCCGAGCAGGCCGACCGGGACGCCCTGCTCGTCGTCTACAACATTCCGCATCGCGACTGCGGCCAGTTCTCCAGCGGCGGCGCCGCGGACGGCAACGCGTACCGGGAGTTCATCGACCAGGTCGCCAGCGGCATCGGCGACCGCTCCGCGACGGTGATCCTCGAACCGGACGCGGTGCTGCACCTGGTCGACGGCTGCACCCAGGGCGAGTTCCACGAGGAGCGCTACGACCTCCTCCAGGGTGCCGTCGAGACGCTCAAGTCCAACGAGAACACCAAGGTCTACCTGGACGCGGGCAATGCCGGCTGGGGCCACCCCGACCAGATCTTCGAGCCGCTCCAGTGGGCGGGCATCGACAAGGCCGACGGTTTCTCCGTCAACGTGTCGAACTTCTACAGCACCGAGGACTCCATCGCCTACGGCAAGGAACTCTCCGCGAAGGTCGGCGACAAGCCCTTCATCATCGACACCAGCCGCAACGGCAACGGCCCCTACACCGAGGGCGACCCCGACGAACGCTGGTGCAACCCGCCCGGCCGCGCGCTCGGCGAAACCCCGACGACCCAGACGGCGGACCCCCTGGTCGACGCCTATGTCTGGGCCAAGCGCCCCGGCGAGTCGGACGGCGAGTGCAAGGGCGGTCCGAAGGCGGGCGAGTGGTGGCCGGAGTACGCACTGAACCTGGCCGAGGGCAGCAAGTGACGAGATGGCCGAGATCGCCGAGATGACCGAGATGGCCTGGGGTGCCCTCCGGGCACGGAGGGCACCCCAAGGCACCAAGGCACCCCAAGTAATGTGCTTTCTTACGGCACTTGGACCCACTGCGCCTTGCTCGGCGTCCCCTGGTCATCGGTCACGAACAGCATGTACCAGCCCGACTGCACCAGGTTCTTGTTCTTCGGGACGGTCACGGTGATCTTGTCCCCGGAGACCTGGTAATCCAGCTCGATCGACCGCTGGTCGACATCCGTGACATGCGTGGACGCGCTGGGCCGGATCAGCCGCGCCTTCTTGATCGTCGACGTGTGCCGCGAGGTGAACGTCCCCGTCCCGCCGCGCTCGATGGTCTGCGGACCGCCGGACAGCGACGGCCGCCCGTCCCGGTACAGATACGGCGGCGTGTAGATCTCGATGCGCTGCTCGAACTCGCCGGGCTTGGTGTTGGCCTTGTCGGAATAGAGCGAGTCCGAGCCGAAGAACATCAACCGGCCGTCGGGCAGCAGAATCGACCCGGAGTGGTAGTTGCGGCCCACCAGCGGATCGGCGACGCGCCTCATCTCCCCGGTCTCGGCGTCGTACATCCGCGCCTGCAGGATGTCGGAGTCGCCGCGCCCCCGGTAGTCCCGCGAACCGCCGGAGATCAGCACGGTGTCGTCGGGCAGCACCGAGGCCTGCGGATACCGTGTGCCCTTCTCCAGCGTCGGCCCGTCCACGAACTCCGGGTCGGCGGCCTTCAGATCGACGATCCGTGTCTTGTCGCTGGACAGCTTGGACTCGCCGACCCCGCCGCCGCCGATCACCATGTACTTCTCGTCCTGCGCGGGCGGCAGCAGCACGCTGTTGGCGGTCTCCAGCATGTTCGCGTCGCTCATCCCGGGCACCTTGGTGAACTTGTTGGTGTCCAGGTCCCAGATACCGGGGTCACGCCCGATGTCGTCCGGCCCGTACCCCGCGTTGGCGCCCGAGTAGAAGATGTCGCCGTCCTGCATCAGGAACAGCGCCGGATACGTCGGGAACTGGCGGACCTCCTCCGTGTAGGTCCACGTCTTGGTCTTCGGGTCGTAGACCTCGTTCTTGCCCGGCACCAGCTGCCCGATGTCGTCGAGGCCGGAGACGCTGAGGATCTTGCCGTCGCTCAGGGTGGTGAGCGTCGGGTACCAGCGGGCCTCGTTCATCGGGTCGACCTTGATGTACTTCTCGGCGACCGGGTCGAACTCGTAGGCGTCCCGGATGCCCTGGAAGTCCTTCTTGTCGAGCGCGAGCTTCTGCGCGATGCCGTAGGTGTTACGGGCGTCGGTGCCGGTCAGGCCCTGGACGCGGTAGTTGTCCTGGGTGCCCGTCTCATGCTTGGCGCCCTTCTTCTGCGCCTCGACGTAGATACGGCCGAGGCCGGGGTCGTTGCGCAGGAATTCGCCGGTCTCCTTGTCGAAGACCTTCTTCGCGCGCGGCACGAGCACGGGGTCCTTGGAGACGAACGTCTTGCCGTTCTCCCTGCCGGTGAACTTGGTGCCCGCGGGCAGGGTGATCGGCTTGTCCGGGTTCTCGTTGTGGACGATCATCAGGCCGCCGGCCTTGGTGACGTCACCCTTGAGCTTCTCGTACCGCTTGGTGCCGCCCGCGATCAGCAGATTGCCGTTGGCGAGCTGGGTGTGGCCCGTGCAGAACAGGTCGCTGGGCGTGGGCACCTTCTTGATGGTGCCCTTGACGGGGTCCCAGATCCGGGTGTCGAACTGCTTCGCGTCGAAGTTCTCCTGGTCGTTGCCCGAGCCCGCGACGAGCAGCACCTTGCCGGTGCGCAGCAGTGCCGCGTGGATGGTGTTCTGCCGGTACTCCTCCGGGAACTCGACGATCTCCCAGTGGCCGTTGTCCGCTTTGTACTCGGGTCTGTTGATCTGGTACTCGTGATACCTCTCGGTCCCGACGCGGTACAGCCACGGCCCGTTCATCCCGGCCAGCGCGAGAACCACCGCCGTGCCGATCGCGAGTCGACGGACACGGCGGCGGCCGGCCTGGTCTTTCATTCCTTACGTCCCCCAAGTCCCCCAAGTCCACCAAGGGCGATCTGCATGGTCTGGTCGTTGCCGCCGCTTGCCTGCGAGGCGGCCCAAGTCGGCTTCTGCTGCGGGGTGTGCGGCGCCGGCGGTGGCTGGTGCTGCGGCTGGTGCTGGTGCTGGTGCTGGTGCGGCACGACTCCGCCCGTGTCCTGCGGCTCCGGCCGGCCGGGCGCGGCGGGCATCGTCTCCCCCTGCCGCTGCCGCTGCCGCTGCCGCTGCTGCTGCTGCTTCTTCTTCTCCTGCCGCATCATGTAGCGCCAGGCGAAGATCGGCGTGGCCGTGATCAGCAGGGCGAAGCAGGCCCAGATGATCATCGCGGGGTGGGCGTGGCCGTACACGAATCCCGCGGCGATCGAGCCGGCGAAGATCAGGATGAAGTACCAGTGGTAGCGGAAGGTCCCGAACCAGCGGTCGGGGCTGGCCGAGTCGCCCTTGGGCGTGACCACGAACTTGCTCTTCCTGCGGAGCATCGAATCGATCAGCGCCTTCGCGTAGAGCGGCGCCGACAGCGCTGACATCACCATGCCGGCCACCCCGCCGGAGCCCTCGGGCTCGTGCGGCGAGACGTTGTGGCGGCGGTTCCAGACGTAGAGGCCGATCTGCAGGGCGGAGGCGTTGCCGTAGAGCATCAGCCATATCGTCGGGTCGATGTTCACACCCGAGGCGCCCAGGCCCAGGAACAGCGCACAACTGATCGCCGCCAGGATCCAGTTCAGGGCCGACATCGGGTAGAAGATGATCATCATCGTGTAGTTGAAGAGCTTGCTCGGCGGCAGCGAGTAGAAGCCCTTCCAGTACTGCTTGAGGATCGTCTCGTACGTCCCGCGCGACCAGCGCATCTGCTGGGTGAAGAAGTCCGTCCAGGCGCTCGGGCCCTCACCGACCGCCAGCACGTCCGGCGTGTAGACCGAGCGCCACTTCCTGCCGGTGGCGGGGTTCCTGTGCCGGTGGATCTCGAAGCCGGTCGCCATGTCCTCGGTGATCGAGTCGTACAGACCGCCGATCTGCTTGAGCGCCTTGATGCGTACGGCGTTCGACGTGCCCACGAACATAGGGGCGCCGTACTTGTTGCCCGCGCGCTGGATGAGGGCGTGGAAGAGGAACTGCTGGGACTCGGCGGCCTTGGTGACGAAGTTGTCGTAGTTGCCGTAGACCTGCGGGCCGATGACGAAGCCGACGTCCGGGTCCCGGAAGAAGCCGAGCATGCGCTCCAGGTAGTTGGGCAGCGGGACATGGTCGGTGTCGACCGAGGCGAAGAAGTCGTAGTCGTCGCCGTGCGCGTCGAGCCAGGCGTTGTAGTTGCCGTGCTTGGTCTTGGCGCGGTGCGGGCCCTTGGCCTGGTTCCACCTGGCGATGCCCTTGCGGGAGAAGTGGTGCACGCCGAGCCGGGCGCACACCTCCTTCACCGCCGGGTCGTCGCCCTCGTCCAGCAGCCAGACGTGCATCAGGCCCCGGTGGCGCAGCCTGACCGCCGCCTCCAGGGTCTTCGTCACCATCTCCAGCGGCTCCTTGCCGGGTACGAAGGAGGTCAGGAAGGCGACTCTGGTGCCGGTCTCGGGCACCACCGGGACGGGGTCGCGGGCGACGAGCGTGGCGTGCGCGTTCGACAGCACGTTCATGCAGCGGAAGAACTCGATCAGGCCGATCGAGACGAGCATCACGATGTCGAGGATCGGCAGGAAGTCGTACGCCGGGTAGTCGCGCTCGGTCCAGTGCACGGGCTGGAGCAGCCAGGCGAGCAGCACGAGCGAGAGCAGCGGAGCGGCGGCCAGCATCAGGGCCGCTCTGATGCGGTGCGGCTCCTGCGAGATCAGAGAGCGGTACTGCACTCTGTAGGGCTTGTTCGGATCGGGCTGTGTGAGGGGACCCGCCAGCCGGCTGTAGTGCTCGTAGTCGTACTTCGGCAGTGTCTTCTTGATCCGGCGGAATGTGCCGGTCGGATGTGCCGGCACCCTGAGCTGGGTCGTCTGTGACGGGTCATAGTTCTGCCGGGCGCCCGTCGGCGTCGACGTCATGAGTCATCCCCCCACACGCGGGTCAGCGCGTGTCTGTCGGTTCCTTACATCTGTGCCGGCCCCCCTCGGCCTCCACAGACGTATCAGTGATGGACCGCTGTCGCCACAGCTTCTACACAGCTAGACATGAAACAGCGACCTTCCGGTTGCACGATGCCCCCCTCGGCATCGCTCCATGAACGGGGCCCCTCTCCCCGTGACAGCCGGCAACCGGCTCCTTGCCCCCCAAGTGCGGCGTATCCGCAGCATCTTGAAGAAACAGGGTTCTACGGCGTTCGGCATGATCGCAAGAGGCGAAACGCGGTGTTTACCGGTCATACGCGTTCATTATGACGAGTATGGAGGTCTTGTGGACCCGGTGTGGACGGGCGGGCGCGACCGTTCGACGGCGGGGTGCGGGGTGCGGGGCGCGGGGCGCGGGGCAAGCAGAAGGCCCCCCGCCTGAGTGGGAGGCCTTCCGGTCGGTGCGCCGCCAGGGACTCGAACCCCGGACCCGCTGATTAAGAGTCAGCTGCTCTAACCAACTGAGCTAGCGGCGCCTGCTGACCTGCATGACCTTACCCGACCCCGGAGGGTGCTCCGGACCACGGCGTCCCGTCGGCCGGGGCCCGCTGGGGTCGCCGTACATCATTCGGACCGTCAACATGCGCGCCGGGAAGAGAGTTGTGAAACTGATCAACATGCACAGACGTGGACATTTCCAGCTGGAGTGTGAGGGGAATCGCATGCCGACTCCGGTATTCGAGGAATTCGATCCCACGAGCGACTGCGACTGCCCCGGATGTGTTCACTGGCGGCGGGTGCTGCCGCATTCAGCGACCGGCCACGGAAGCCGTCACCCGGCGGCCCGGCACGCCCTGGTCATCGCCACCGCGACGCTCGTCGCAGGGCAGGCGGTACCGGCTGTCGCCGCCTCGCCCGCAGCCCAGCGGCCGGACGTTCCCACAGGTGACGGGCGTGCCAGCCCACAGGGCGACCAGGCCCCGCTGCACGGGCCGGGCGGCCGGCCGGCCAAGCCCGCGCCCGGGACCAAGGTGCCCACGGCCACCCGGGCGGAGATCATCAGGCGGGCCAAGAAATGGGTCGAGGCGAAGGTGCCGTACAACATGAGCCGGTACTGGTCCGACGGATACCGGCAGGACTGCTCGGGCTTTGTCTCGATGGCCTGGAAGCTGCCCGGAAACGAATGGACGGGCAGCCTCGACCAGTACGGGGTGCGGGTGTCCAAGGACGATCTGCTGCCCGGCGACATCCTGCTGTTCCACAATCCGGCGGACCCGGAGCAGGGCTCACACGTCGTCATCTTCGGCGGCTGGACCGATCACACGCACACCTCCTACATCGCCTACGAGTCCACCCGCCCGTTCGCCCGCAGGCAGGTCACCCCCTACGCCTACTGGAGCCACGCCGGCCGCTATATCGCCTACCGCTACAAGGGGCTCGCGGCGGGTACGGCAGGCGCGGCGGGCGCCAAGCCGAGCGCGCCCGGCACGCAGCCGTACCCCGGAGCGGCCTACTTCGGTCCCGGCGCCAACAACAAGTACGTCGCCGAGCTGGGCCGGATGCTCGCCGCACGCGGCGCCGGCCGGTTCTACGCCTCGGGGCCGGGCCCGCGCTGGACGGATGCCGACCACAGGGCGACCCAGGCCTTCCAGCGCGCCCAGGGCTGGACCGGCGACGACGCGGACGGGCTGCCGGGGCCGCGGACCTGGACGCTGCTGGTCACCGGCGAGGGCAAGGACATCACCACGGGGGCGACCGCTCCGGCCGCTCCGGCCTCGCACGGGGTGCCCGGCTATCCGGGGCGGGCGATGTTCCGGCCGGGCGCGGACAACGAGTACGTCACCCGGCTCGGCCGGCAGCTGGTGAAGAAGGGGTTCGGCAGGCACTACCCGACCGGCCCGGGTCCGCGCTGGGGCGAGGCGGACCGGCGCGGCGTCGAGGCCTTCCAGCGTTCCCAGGGCTGGCGGGGCGGCGCGGCGGACGGCTATCCGGGGCCGGAGACCTGGCGGCGGCTGTTCGCGTGACGCGAGGGCCCGTTTCCCACGGTTCTGACGCACCTGACGCACCTGACCTATCTCAGGCCCTGACGTATCTGATGCACCTGACCTATCTCAGGCCCTGACGTATCTGATGCACCTGACGTATCTCACGCACCTGAGGCATCTGATGCTCAGACACATCTGACGCGTCTGACGCTCTGACGCGTCTGACGCTCTGACACATCTGACGCATCTGGCGCGGAGGCTGGAGGCACCCGATGACTACGACCACTTCCCACCCGCCCGAGTCCGAGGGCTCCGCCGAGAGCGCGCCCCGGCCCGCCCGGCTGATCCAGAACGAGGCGACCACCGAGATCCCCGTCCATCTGCTGTTCCGCGACGACGCGGGCCCGGTCTCCGTCCCCCTCAAGCCCGCCGTCGTGGGCCGCCGTCGCGGGACGGGCGAGCAGCCGCGCCTGCAGCGCCCGGTCCCGGCGAAGGCCCGCCCGGCGCCGGAGATGGACCCCGCCCTGGCCGAGCGGCCGGCGCGGGTGCTGCCCGGCGTGGTGGGCGTGCTCGCCGGGACTTCCGGGGCGGCCGGAACCCTCCTCACCTCTTGGTGGGCGGGCGCGCTGCCGCCCTCCGTGGTGGCCGGGATGGGGCTGCCGGCGACCGGCGGCGCCGGGCTCGGGCCCGTGCAGTGGGCGGCGTACGCCGGGGCCGGGGCACTGGGTCTGTTCGGGTTCGGCGGGCTGGCCCGGGGGCGGGCCGGGCGGGCCTGGGTGCTCGGGCTGTTCGGCCGCTACCGGGGGACCGTGCGGCGGACCGGCCTGATGTGGGTCAACCCGTTGCTGCTGCGCCGCCGGGTCGACGTACGGCTGCGGCACTGGCGCAGCGAGCCGATGCCCGCGGCCGACGGGAGCGGGGTCGCGCTGCGGGTCGTCGTCCTCGTGGTGTGGCGGGTGCGCGACACCGCGCTGGCCACGCTGGGCGTCGAGGACCACGAGACGTATCTGCGCGAGTGCGTGGAGGCCGCGCTCGCCCGGGTGCCGGTGGAGATGCCGGGCGGTGTGCGGCCGTCGGTGGAACTGGCCACCGACGCGCTGACCCGGCTGGTTGCGGCGGATGCGACTCCGGTCGGCCTGGAGGTGTTCTCGGTGCGGCCGGTGCGTGTCGAGTACGCCCCCGAGGTCGCCCCCGCCATGCACCGCCGCCGGATCGCCGCGCTGGACGCCCAGCACCGGGCGAGCGTGCTCACGTCGGTGGTGGACTCGGTCGAGGACACGGTGACGCGGCTGACCATGCGGGGGCTGGTGGAACTCGACGACTACGAACGCAAGGTGCTCGTCAAGGACTTGACGGTGGCGTTCTGTTCGGGGCGGACCGAAACAGGCCCGTGATTGGTATGGACATGCTCAAGGGGCCGCAATAATCTGAGACTTGGTCTAGACCTGCAAGCTCACTGAACTCCCCCACGTTCTCCAGGAGCGGCAGCATGCGTATCAAGACCAAGACCAAGACCAAGACCAAGTTGTCCGCCGTCGCGGTGGGCCTCGCCACGACCGGAGCCCTCGTGCTCTCCTCCGGCGGCGCCAGCGGCCACGGCTACACCGATCTCCCCGTCAGCAGGCAGAAGCTCTGCCAGAACGGCACCGTCACCGACTGCGGCTCGATCCAGTGGGAGCCGCAGAGCGTCGAGGGCCCGAAGGGCTTCCCGGCGTCCGGCCCGGCGGACGGGCAGCTGTGCAACGCGGGGCTGGGCCAGTTCGCCCAGCTCAGCGCGCCGAAGACGCCGTCCGGCGCCGACTGGCCCACGACCAGGGTGACGGGCGGTCAGAGCTACACGTTCCGCTGGCAGTTCACCGCCATGCACGCCACGACCGACTTCAAGTACTACGTCACCAAGCCGGGCTGGAACCAGAACCACAACCTGGCCCGCTCGGACCTCAACCTCACGCCGTTCCTCACCGTCCCCTACAACGGCCAGCGCCCGCCGCAGACCCTCTCGCACAGCGGCACGCTGCCGTCCGGCCTGAGCGGTCACCACGTCATCCTCGCCGTGTGGACGATCGCGGACACGGCCAACGCGTTCTACGCCTGCTCCGACGTCACGTTCTGAACCCTGAACATCCTGAGCGCCCTGAACATCCTGAGCGTCCTGAACATCAGGAACGTTCTGAGCATCGCTTGAGCAAGCCGTGCGTTCTCCGCGGGTACGTTCCCTCTACGCCGTCATGACCATGACGGCGTAGAGGAGCAGTACCTGACCTCGGGGGAAGCACCATGGACCTGATGTTCTACGCCGTACCCGCCCTGATCCTGGCGGTGGTCGGCTTCATCGCCTACCGCGTGGTGCGGCGCTGGCTCCAGTTGCGGTCCGCCTGGAACAGCGGGCTGACGGCGGAGGGCCGCTGTCTGCGGATGTACACGACGACGCACGGCGGCAGCGACGACTCCCGGGTGCGCACCGTGCTGCACCACGTCTACGAGTTCACGGCCCGTGACGGCCGCGTCGTCCGCTTCGAGGAGGAGGGCGGCCCGGGCACGGTCATCGAGGGCGACTTCGTCACCGTGTACTACAAGGAGGGCCAGGAGGTCGTGGCCACGGCCCACCGGCCGAGCCACGTCAAGCAGGGAGCGGCCACCTTCGGCATCCTGGCCTTCCTCGGCGTGGTGGCGGTGTTCTGCGTCGGCTTCATGGTCACGTACAGCGAGTTCGACGACTTCTTCGGCGATGCGGACGACGGCGGCGACACCTCCGTGGTCGTCGACGACGGCTTCACGATCGAGCCCTGACCACTCCGCTCCTCTGTCACTCCGCTCCTCTGTCACTCCGCTCCTCTGTCACTCCGCTCCTCCGCCTCTGACGGCCTCCGGAACTACCGGAGGCCGGCGCACGCGGACATCGAAGAAGGGCCCCTCGCTCCCACGAGAGGCCCGGCTTCAGGGGGTGTGGGTGGCGAAGCCCCCACAACGCGCGGCGAAGCCGCGCAGCAACGACGACGGCGAGGCCGGTTCGCGCTTTCCGCGAACACGCCTCGCCATCGACATCGTGCGCCGCCAGGGACTCGAACCCCGGACCCGCTGATTAAGAGTCAGCTGCTCTAACCAACTGAGCTAGCGGCGCATGACTCCCGCCGACCGCGCTGCGGCCGACCACGCAGAAAATATTACCCCGTCCTCAGGGGTGCTCCCGACCATTGCGGGGCGACCCGCACCAGGCGTCTCAGATGGCCAGCGAGAGCAGTACCGGCGCGGCGTTGCGGTTGAGCGCGTCGGCCGCCTGCTTGAGCCGGTGGGCGTGCTCGACGGGGAGCGACAGGGCCAGGCAGCCCACCGAGGAGCCCGCCGTGATCGGTACGGCCGCGCAGACCGTACCCACCGCGTACTCCTGGAGGTCGAGGTGGGGCACCGTCGGCGGCTGGGCCTCCAGGCGGGAGAGCAGCAGCTTGTCGCTGGTGATGGTGCGCGAGGTGAGGCGGGCCATCTTGTGCCGGGAGAGATGGTCCCGGCGGCCGTTGTGGTCGAGCTGGCCGAGCAGGCTCTTGCCGATCGCGGTGGCGTGGGCGGAGTAGCGGAAGTCCACCCACTCGTTGACCGCGGGGGTGGTGGGGCCGTCGGCGTACTGGGTGATGTTGATCTCGCCGTCGACGTACCGGCTGATGTAGACGGCGGCGCCCACCGAGTCGCGCAGCCGGTCGAGGGTGCCCTGGAGCTTCTTGCGCAGGGCCGCGTCACGGCCGCGCGCGGAGGTGAGGCGGGCGAGGGCGTCGCCGGCCACATAGGCGCCGTCGGCGACCTGCTCCACGTACCCCTCACGGCGCAGCATCCGCAGCAGTGCGGTCAGTCGCTCGGCGCCGAGGCCGGTGTGCCGGGCGAGTTCGGCGTCGGTCACGCCGGCGGTGTGCCGCGCCACGGTCTCCAGGACGCGCAGGGCGTCCTGGGCCGAGTGGTACGGCGCGGTCGGCTCGTGCATCAGCGCCACGGTTTCCCCCTGCGCTCGCTCTTGGCTCGCTCTTTGGCCGCAATCCAGTCAGCGGATCCTCTCCACGATAACCGCCAAGAGGCTTGTAGTGAGCGGTTGTTGACGAGATTCCGGCCCTCTCAGCAGCAGGACTGACCCTCTGGCATATGTCAGAGGAAAGGGCGGTCGTTCGCAATCCCGTACCCGCCCGTCTTCACCTCCTGTCATCACAGAACCGCGCTGAGGAATTCCCGCGTTCGGTCCTGCTCGGGGTCGCTGAAGATTTTCTCCGGTGGCCCGGCCTCGATGACCCGGCCGGAATCGAACATCAGGACCTGGTCCGAGATGTCCCGGGCGAAGTTCATCTCGTGGGTCACGCAGAGCATCGTGATGTCCGTGGAACGGGCGATGTCCCGGAGCACGTCGAGGACGCCCGCGACCAGCTCCGGGTCGAGCGCCGACGTCACCTCGTCGAGCAGCAGCACCTGCGGGCGCATCGCCAGCGCCCGCGCGATGGCGACGCGCTGCTGCTGCCCGCCGGAGAGCTGGGTCGGACGCGCGTCGCACCTGTCGCCGAGACCCACCAGGTCCAGCAGCCCGCGCGCCCGCTCCTCCGCCTCGTCCTTGGACATACCGAGCACGGTGACCGGTGCCTCGGTGATGTTTCTGAGGACCGTCATGTTCGGGAACAGGTTGAACTGCTGGAAGACCATGCCGATCTTCTTGCGGACCTCGCGGATCTGCTTCTCCGGCGCGGGGAACAGTTGCTCCCCGTCCACGGTGATGGTGCCCTCGTCGGGCTTGGTCAGCGTCATCAGCAGCCGCAGGATCGTGGTCTTGCCGGAGCCGGACGGGCCGATCAGGGTGACGTGCCTGCCCGCGTTCACGGAGAAGTCGAGATGGTCGAGGACCGTGTTCTCGCCGAACCGCTTGGTCACGTTCTCCAGGCGGATCAGTTCGGTCGAGGGTGCCGGCACGTCGGTCGGGTTCTTTTCGGTGTCAACGGACAAGGCGTCGCTCCAGAGTGCGCAGAAGGACGGAGGCGAGGTAGGAGATGAGGATGAAGGCCACGCCGATCACGGTCAGCGGCTCGGTGAACCGGAAGGTCTGCTGGGAGAACAGCCGTGCCTCGCCCATCATGTCCAGCACGGTGATGGCCATCAGCATCGGCGTGTCCTTCAGCATCGCGATCACGTAGTTGCCGAGCGCCGGCACGACCCGGCGGATCGCCTGCGGCAGGATCACCACGGTCCACGTCCGCCTCAGCGGCAGGTTCAGCGCGGTCGCCGCCTCCCACTGGCCGACCGGCACGGCCTCGATGCCGGCCCGGTAGACCTGCATCGTGTACGTCGAGTAGTGCAGGCCGATCGCGAAGACGCCGGTGGTCAGCGCGGAGAAGGTCAGGCCCCACTCGGGCAGCACGTAGTAGAGGAAGAACAGCTGCACCAGCAGCGGGGTGTTGCGCACGAACTCCGTGACGATCCCGACCGGCCAGGTCACCCAGCGCGTCGGCACCCGCATCAGCAGCGCCCACACCAGGCCCAGCGCGAACGAGATCAGCGAGCCGAGCACCAGCGCCTGCAGGGTGACCAGCAGGCCGTCCCAGAAGTGCGGCATGAAGTCGGCGACCGCTCCCCAGTCCCAGTTCACCGGACACCACTCCCCTCAGGCACGCGTACCGCGGCCACCTTCTTCTGCGGTGCCTTGCCGACTCCGGCCTTCAGCTTCTTCTCCAGCCCGCGCATCATGCGCGTGAGCAGGAAGGCGATCACGAAGTAGATCAGCAGGAGGTACGTGTAGATCTCCGCGCTCTCCTGCAGCGCCAGCCGCACCAGGTTGCCGCTGAACGCCAGATCGCCCATGCCCATGATCGACACCAGCGCGGTGCCCTTGAGCAGCTCGATCAGCAGGTTGGAGAACGGCGGGATCATCTCCGGCACCGCCTGCGGCAGCAGGATCAGCCGCATCCGCTGCCAGGGCGTGAAGCTGAGCGCGATCCCGCCCTCCTGCTGCGCCGGGTCGACGGCGGTCAGCGCGCCGCGCACGATCTCGGAGCCGTACGCCCCGTAGGTCAGCCCGAGCGCGAGCGTGCCCGCCCACATCGGCACCAGCTGCCAGCCGAACGCGGGCGGCAGCACGAAGAACACCCAGAAGATCATGACCAGCGCGGAGGTGCCGCGGAACACCTCGGTGTAGAAGCCCGCGAGGAAGCGGACGATCCACAGGCGGTGGGTGCGGGCGATGCCGACCACGAAGGAGACGGCGGCCGCGAGCAGCGAGCTGAAGAAGAGCAGCTGGATCGTGACCCAGACGCCCCTGAGTACGAGTTCCCACAGTCCCGAGGTCATCCGCCGCACAGCTCCTTCGCGGTGAGGTCGGTCATCTCGGCCCTGGTGAAGCCGAAGGGCCGGAGGATGCGGAGCAGCTCGCCGCTCTCCTTGAGCTTGTGCAGCTCCACGTTGAAGGCGTCCCGGAGTTTCGTCTCCGTCGGCCGGAACGCGAAGGCGCCTCCGTCGACATGCGGCTTGCCGTCGACGATCGGCCTGAAGGGCTCGGTCGACTCGGCCTTGCCGGAGTTCTTCACCACCTCACGGGTGGTGAGCGCCGTCCCGGCGAAGACGTCGACGCGCCCCGCCTCGACGGCGTTCAGCCCGGCGACCTGGTCGGGGACGATGAGGATGTCGCTCTCCTTGTACCCCGCCTCGACGGCGTACCCGATCTCCGCGTATCCGGTCCCGGTCGCGAACTTCGCGTTCTTCTCGACGACGTCCTTGTAGTCGTGCAGCCCTTTCGGGTTCCCCTTGCGCACGATGAAGGCGTCGAGCATCTGGTAGTCGGGGTCGGCGAATATGACCTCCGCGCAGCGCTCGGGATTGACGTACATCCCGGCCGCGACGACGTCGAACTGCTGCGAGTTCAGCCCCGGGATCAGCGACCCGAACTCCGTCGGCACGGGCTGCACCCGGTCCACCCCGAGCCGTTTGAAGATCACCCGCGCCAGTTCCGGTGCCTCACCGGTGAGTTCGCCGTCCGTGTCGATGTACCCGAAGGGGATCTCGCCCGCGATCCCGAGCCGTACGACACCCTGCGCCTTGAGCCGGCCGAGCAGATCACCGCCCTCCGTGGACGAGGCCGTGGCCACGCGTGAGCAGCCCGCGGTGCCCAGCGCGCCGACCGCCGCCACCCCCGCGAGCAGCGACCGGCGCGTGGGCCCGGACATACGTGTGGGCCCGGACATATAGGAGCCATGTTCCAGTGATGGAGCCATGGCGGCGCGGCTACCCGACCTCATGTGACTTATGCGGGGCGATTTCAGCCCCTGTCCGGCCCCGTCCGCGCCACGCCCTCTTGACCGGCGGGGGACCATGGAGTGCATGGCTGATCGCTACATCGAGGTATCGCTGGTCAAGCGCGCAATCACCTGCCGGGCCCGGCTGCTCGACGACCGTGCGCCGATCACCTGCGCGGCCGTCTGGGATTCCCTGCCGCTGTCCGGCGACGTCTACCACGCGAAATACGCACGCAACGAGATCTACGCCCTTTTCCCGCCCTTCGCCCCAGCGGAACCTCCCCTGGAAAACCCGACAGTCACTCCCATTCCCGGCGATCTCTGCTATTTCTCCTTCGCGGGAGCGGAACTCGGCACGAACGCCTACGGCTACGACCGCGAGGTCCGCCCCGGCACGACCGTCGTCGACCTGGCCCTGTTCTACGAACGCAACAACCTGCTGCTCAACGGTGACGTGGGGTGGGTGCCGGGGATTGTGTGGGGTCAGGTGGTCGAGGGGCTGGAGGAGATGGCCCGGGGGTGCAACGACCTGTGGCGTGCGGGGGCGGAGGGGGAGGCGCTGGCCTTCCGGAGGGCGTGAACGGCATGGCGCCCGGACGCGGCCTGAACCGGCCAACGCCCAGGGCGCCATCCACCTCGGCCGCCACTTGGGCCGGAGCACGGACCCTCGATCCACCGCGTGAATGGTGCCCCCGTGTATCCCGTGTATCCCGTGTATCCCGTGTATCCCGTGTACCCCGTGTAATTCGGAGGCGTCGGGCCCGCCCGCGCAGGATCATGAGGCATGCGCCCCGACGACTGGTACTCCACCGGCGACCTCGACGCCTTCCTCGCCCGCGCCGGAGACTTCCTGCGGTCCCGGCCCGACCTGCACACCGTCGTGCTCACCGTGACCGAAGGGCTGCGTACACGGGGGCTGCACGCGTACGGTCCCGAGGCGCCCTTCTTCGGGCTGCGGGAGGAGGGCGGGGCCGTGCGCGCCGCCTACTTCCAGACTCCGCCCTACCGCCTGTATCTCACCCCGCTCACCACGGAGCGGGCCGACTCCCTCGCCGCGCACCTGGCCGGCCTCGGCCGGACGCTCCCCGGGGCCGGTGGGGAGCGCGAGTCCGTGGCCGCCTTCGCCGAGGCCTGGCAGCGGCACACCGGGGCCACGGCCGTGCCCTGCCAGCGCCAGCGGCTGTATCGGCTCGGCACCCTGACCGTGCCGAAGCCGGTGCCGGAAGGACGGGCGCGGCTCGCCGGGGAGGGAGACCGGGAGCTGCTGGTGAGGTGGTTCGAGGAGTTCACCAGGGATGTCGGGGAAGGCGGCACCGAGCGTGGGGAGTCCTGGGCCGACGCCCGCCTCGCCCACGCCGGCGTCACGCTCTGGGAGGGCCCGGACGGCACCCCGCTCTCCATGGCCGGGCTCACCCCGCTGGTCGCCGGCCAGCTCCGGGTCGCGCCCGTCTACACCCCGGCCCTGCTGCGCGGCCGCGGTTACGCCGGTGCCGCCACCGCGGAGGTCAGCCGCCTCGCCCGCGAGCGCGGGGCCGGCGAGGTGCTGCTCTTCACCGACCTGGCCAATCCGACGAGCAACGGCCTCTACCAGCGCATCGGTTATCGTCCGGTGGCGGACTTCGCGGTGTACGACTTTCCGGGCCAGCGCAGTTCCTGAGCCCAAGCCCTGTCCGTGCGGCGGTAGTTCACGCGTACGTGCCGCCTGTGCTCGTCCCCCTGGAAGAACTCCACGGCCGTCCCGTGGTGTACGTGTACGTGTACGTGTACGTGCCACAGCCGCACCCGGCGGCGGTTGCGATCATCACCGTCACACCCGACGACGGGGGGAACGAGTCGCAGATCTGAGAGGCCCTGGTAGCGGGGATGCACCCTGCTCCACCCGACCTGGGGCCGGTGAGGGACGTGCCCCATGTGGCGAGGCGCCACCTGCGCGTTCGTTTCGGTGGCGCCTCGCCTTCACGCTCACTGCCCCGGCAGCGCTTCCGCGACCTGGCGGAAGTGGGCGGCTGCCCCGTCGAGCCGGTCGGCCAGCTCGAAGGCGATTTCCTTGGGTGAGGCGAAGTCGCTCAGCTCCGGGGCGGGGTGGGCATTGCTGTCGGAGTCCGCTTCCCCGCGGGGCGCAGCACCCGCACCTGCGGCAGGAGAGCGGGAAGCGGCCGTGGGCTTCGCTACGCGGTGGGAGCCTTGGTGAGAACGTCCTCGACGCGGAGCCGCGGGGTGTGGGGCCTGTTCTGCGTCTTCGCACGTCCGGTCCTGACCAGGATCTGGGGGTGGTCGCCCACTCCCAGACGCTTCGCCAGCCTCGTCCGCGAGTCCTCGTCGCACGTCGCGGCCGCGAAGGTGTCGAACGCGAGCCGTTCGGATGTCGCCCTCAGGAACAGTTCCTCGTGAGCCATGCCGGCCCGGATCCAGTCGTGCGGAGAGTCGCCCGGAGTGAGCAGGACGATGATCATCGGCGCATCGGTGAGCTGCTTGCGGTCCTTGATCGAGAACCAGGTCCCGATCTTCGCGTGGCGCACGACGAACGGCGCGAGCGGTGAAATGGGCCCCGGAATCCCCTGCCCGGACGCCGGCATCCCCGTGCGCGTCGTCGTCGTGTTCGGGTGGACGTGCTGAGCGAGCTCGCCGCGGAAGTCCTTCGAGTTGATCAGCTTCTTGGAGCTGATCGAGGTGAGGTGCGCGAGGGCCCGCTTGTCGTCCGCCGAGGTGTAGGTGCGGACTTCGACGCCCGCGACCTCGAAGTCCGTGAGCCGGGCCTTCAGCGGCTCGCTCAGTTCCTCCTTGTAGAAGTTGGACCGGTTGGAGACCCGGCGCGTGATGGCGTCGATCCAGTCGGTCGACGACTCGGCGTCGTCGCGAGCGTCGGCGAGCGTAACCCTGACGTATGACTCGGTGCCCTCCCCGACGATCTGCGCGTCCGCGGCAAGCCCATAGCATTCGGCCGCGCGGACGAAGTTCCGGGCCGTCGTGCCCAGGGCCATGAAGGTGATGCGGTCGTTCGGGTCCGACACCCGCAGCACCCGCGACCACTCAAGCTTGATGAGCAGTGACCCGGACTCGTGGTCGATCTCGTACCGCCACGGCTGGGCGTTGTGGCCCGACGGCGCGAGAATCGCGAAGCGCAACAGGAATGTGATCTGCGCGGCCCGGTCGCTGCTCGGGAACCCCGTCCGCTGCGGGGTCCACTCGGTCAAGGTCATCTTTGCCATGTCTGCCTTCTCCTGCCGACGGGGAATCAGCCGCTCTGATAGTGCGTAGTTACGCTACTAACGACTAATGTCGTCCACAAGGGCGCCGCGGCTCTTGGCTTGGCGTTTACTGACGCGAATGAGGGCGGGCTGACTGTCACGGGCGCCAGCGCCGGGAGGCCGTGCGGATGCAGGCGGCCGAGCTGTTCGAGCGGCTCGTCGACGCCGCAGTCACCAAGGGCTGCGACTGCGGCTGCCCGCACTGCTACCTCGGCTTGAAGCGGTTCAAGGGGGTGCCGTGGGCCGACAAGGCGTGGCTCGACATTATGCGCGACGCGGCGGGCTCCGGCTCCAGATCACGGGTGGCGAACCGCTGACCGACCGCGTCGACCGCCGGTCTGCGGCGAGGCGAGAACCAAGTGTGTGCTCAGTCTCAGCGACGCGCCGCGACACGCCGGACAGTTCGGCGCGTTGCTGAGACTCAGGTACCAGTTGGCGAGCACCGACCGACTTCGCCAACAGCATCCCCGTAGGTTCGAGGGCGGCTCGCCGTCCACCCCGCCCGTACCGCAGCAAACATGCTGCGTTCAGAAGCGCGTACCACCCCCGCCCGCCCCGGCCTCATACAACGCATGCGCCGCCCGCAGCACCACATCGTCCCGATGTCGCGCCCCCACGATCTGCATCCCGATCGGCAGCCCGTCCCCGTCCGCCCCCACCGGCACCGTCGCCGCCGGCTGTTGCGTCATGTTGAACGGGTAGGTGAACGGCGTCCACCCCGTCCACCGTCGATGCCCCGACCCCTTGGGCACCTCGGCGCCCGCCTCGAACGCGGTGATCGGCAGGGTCGGCGTGAGAAGCAGGTCGTAGGACTCGTGGAACTGTCCCATCCGGCGCCCGAGTTCCATGCGGACGTCCACCGCGGCGAGATAGTCCAGCGCGCTGCAGCGGGCGCCGAGGGCGCAGATCTCCCGTAGCCCCGGATCGAGCAACTTCCGCTGCTGCGGCCCGAATTGCTGCGTGACCCGGGCCGCGCCGCTGAACCACAGGGTGTGGAAGGCGTCCACCGGGTCGGCGAAGTCGGGGTCGGTCTCCTCGACGTACGCGCCGAGGCCGGCCAGCCGCTCCACGGCACGCCGTACGGCCGCGGCGACCGCGGGCCGCACCGCCACCTGACCGCCCAGCGACGGCGAGTACGCCACCCGCAGCCCGCGGACGCCGCCCGTGAGGGCCTGGACGAAGGAGGCCGTCGGTGCGAGCGCCGACCAGTCCCGGGCGTCGGGCCCGCTGATCACGTCCATCAGCAGCGCCGCGTCCGCCGCGTCCCGCGTCATCGGCCCGACGTGCGCCAGCGTGCCGAAGGCGCTCGCCGGGTACAGCGCCACCCGCCCGTACGTCGGCTTGAGCGCGAAGATCCCGCAGAAGGCCGCCGGGATACGGACACTGCCGCCGCCGTCCGTCCCGAGCGACACCGGCCCCGCGCCCAGCGCCACGGCCGCCGCGCTCCCGCCGCTCGAACCGCCCGCGGTGCGTGAGGTGTCGTGGGGGTTCCTGGTCACCCCGGACAGCGGTGAGTCCGTGACGCCCTTCCAGCCGAACTCGGGGGTCGTGGTCTTCCCGAGGAACACGGCACCGTGCTCGCGCAGCCGGGCGACGGAGGGGGCGTCCTCGTCCCAACGGCCGTCCGGATCAATGGCCTTGGAGCCCTTGAGCGTGGGACCGCCCCGCATCAGCAGGATGTCCTTCACCGTCACCGGCACCCCGTCCACCAGCCCGGCCGGCTCCCCGCGCCGCCATCGTTCCGCGGACGCGGCGGCCTGCGCGAGCGCGTCCCCGGAGTCGAGGCGCAGGAACGCGTTGACGGCCGGCTGCGCCTGCTCGGCCCGCTCAAGGGCCGCGCGGGTCGCCTCGACGGGGCTGAATTCGCCCTTGCGGTAGCCGTTGACGAGTTGTACGGCGGTCAGCTCGGTGAGCTCCGACATGCAGCAGCCTCCCAGGGCGTCAGCGTCCGGGTACGTACCCGCGCTTCTTGTCGACCACGTTCAGCAGTGATCTGCCCGCCTCCCAGCGCTCGTACAACTCCACGAACTGCCGGCCCAGTTCGTCCCGCCAGCCGATCGTGTCGCCGCTCATGTGCGGGGACACGATCAGGCCCGGGAGCTGCCACAACGGGCTGTCGGGGGTCAGGGGCTCGTGCTCGAACACGTCCAGGGCGGCGCCCGCGATCCACCGCTTCGACAGCGCCTCGGCGAGCGCGTCCTCGACGACCAGCTGGCCGCGGCCGACGTTGATGAAGCGGGCGGAGGGCTGCATCACGCCGAAGCGGCGGGCGTCGAACATGCCGTGCGTCTGCTCGGTGAGCGGCGCTGCCGCGATCACCCAGTCGGCGCGGGCCATCAGCCGGTCGAGGTCGTCGGGGCCGTGGATGCCGGTGCGCGGGGTGCGCCCGACGAGCGCCGTCGTCACATCGAGGGCCTTGAGCGTACGGGCGATCGTCCGCCCGATCGGGCCCGAGCCGACCACGCACGCGCGCGTGCCCGCCACCCGCTGCGACTCGCGGTGCCGCCACTCCCGGGCGCGCTGCAGCTCCCACGTCCGGGGCAGATCCTTGGCCATCGCGAGGACGAGCGCGGCGACGTACTCGGCGATGGGCTGGTCGAAGACACCGCGCGCATTGGTCACCACCGTGTCGGAGCCGGCCAGCTCCGGGCACATCAGATGGTCCACGCCCGCGCTCGCCGTGTGCACCCAGCGCGGGCGCGGGCCCTCGCCCGGCCAGGCCTCGCGCACGGCGTGCGAGGTGAAGTCCCAGACCAGCAGCACATCGGCGTGCGGGAGGCGTTCGGCGAGGGTCGAGGCGTCCGCGTGCTCGATCCGCGCGCGGCCGGTGAGGCGGCCGAGGCGGGGCGGTGGTTCGGCGTCGAGGACGAGGAGGGTGGGGGCGGGCGGGGGTGAGGTCATTCAGGGGCCGTTTCGTGGTGGCGTACGCCGTCTGACGTGGGCGGTGATACGGCGGTTACATGGCGTTGACCTGCGGGCGACATGCGAGGATTGACCACGCTCGCACCCGAACCTACCGTCGTCAACATGGGCGGGCGTTGGGTCCGCTGCCCTCTCGTTTCTCCTGTGAGGCCGGTGCCTGCCATGGACGTCTCCTTTCTGGGCGGACCGCGCCCACAGCGCGGTGTCGGTGTAGTGGCCCCCTTCGACTTCGCGCTCGATCGTGAGCTGTGGCGCTGGGTGCCCGACGAGGTCTCTCTCCATCTCACGCGCACGCCGTTCGTGCCCGTCGAGGTCAGCCTCGACCTGGCCCGGCTGGTCAGCGAGCACGAGACGCTCGGCGACGCCGTGCGCACCCTGAACGCCATCACACCCGAGGTCGTGGCCTACGCCTGCACCTCCGGCAGCTTCGTCGGCGGCGTCGCGGGCGAACGCGCGATGTGCGAGGCGATGACCCGTGAGGGCGCGGTGCCGTCCCTCACGACGTCCGGCGCGCTGCTGGAGGCGCTGGCCTCGCTGGGCGCGAGAAGGGTGGCGCTGGTGACGCCGTACACCGTGTCGGTGACCCGCTCGCTGGAGGAGTACGTGGCGGAGGCGGGCGTCACGGTCACGGGCTGCGCGTTCATGGGCCTGACCCGGCACATCTGGAAGGTGCCGTACCGGAACGTGGCGGAGATGGCCCGGCAGGCGGTGCGCCGGGGCGGGGCGGACGCCCTGTTCATCAGCTGCACCAACCTGCCCACGTACGACGTCATCCCCCAACTGGAGGCGGAACTGCGCCTCCCGGTGATCTCGGCCAACCAGGTGACGATGTGGGCGGCACTGCGCCGGCTGGGTACCCGAGCGGTGGGGCCGTATCAGCGGCTGGTCGATCCGGCCGCGCGCAGTGGCCCCGTACTGCCGGAGGAAGAGCAGCAGCAGGAAGGGTGGACATGACAGCACTCGGATTCCTCTACCCGGGCCACTCCGCCGAGGACGACTATCCACGCATCGAGCAGCTCCTGGGCAGCGACATCCGGCTCGACGTGATCCACACGGACATCGGCGAGGACGCCCACCGCGTCGACGCGCTGCTCCGGATGGGCTCGGCGGAGCGACTCGCGGCGGGCGTCGACGCCCTCCGCCTGACCGGTGCCGAGGCGGTGGTGTGGGCCTGCACCAGCGGCAGCTTCGTCTACGGCTGGGAGGGCGCCCACGACCAGGTCCGCACCCTCGCCCGCACCGCCGGCATGCCCGCCTCGTCGACGTCCTTCGCCTTCGTGCACGCGGTGCAGGAGCTGGAGGTGGGGCACGTCGCGGTCGGTGCCACGTACCCGGAGGACGTGGCGGACCTGTTCGCGGAGTTCCTGCGGGCGGGCGGCGCGGAGGTGGTCGGCGTGCGCGGTTCCGGGATCATCACCGCGGCGGAGGTCGGCACGTGGGGCGAGGACGAGGTCCTGGCGCTGGCCCGCGAGGCGGACCACCCGGACGCGCAGGCGGTCCTCCTCCCGGACACCGCCCTGCACACCGCCTCCCACCTCCAGGCCCTGGAGAAGGAACTGGGCAAGCCCGTCCTCACCGCCAACCAGGTCACGGTCTGGGAGGCCCTACGCCTGACGGACCGACGCGTAAACGCCCCCACACTCGGCTCTCTGTTCACCAAGGAGCCGATCGTGCAGGCGTGAGCCCACCCACCCAGTCGGCCACCCACACAGCCCCGTCCGGCGCTGAGGGCGAGCCGCTCCAAGACGCGGATTCCGGCGGGGGTGCACGGCGGGGCGTCCTGGCGGGCCCAGAGGGCGAAGTCCCGGTGGCGTACGGGGGTGGATTTCGGCGGGTGTGCAGGGGGTGGGGTGTCCTGGCGGGCTCAGGGGGTGGAGTCCCGGTGGCGTACGGGGGTGGATTTCGGCGGGGGTGCAGGGGGTGGGGTGTCCTGGCGGGCTCAGGGGGCGGTGTTCCGGTGGGGTGCGGGGGTAAATTTCGGCGGGGGTGCAGGGGGTGGGGTGTCCTGGCAGGCCCAGAGGGCGGAGTCCCGGTGGCGCACGGGGGTGGATTCCGGCGGGGGTGCAGGGGGCGGAGCCTCCTGGTGGGGTTGAAGGGGCGGAGCCCCTGGGGATGGGACGGGTAGGGGCGGCGGGGGCGAGAAACCTCCCCGGGAATAACCGGAGACACCCTCCTGTTCATCCTGGCGCGGACAGCGCACGGCACCAACACAGGAGGCTCCACCGTGACGGCAGACGAGATCCGGGGTACGGCGCAGGGCACGGCCCCCACCCCCCTCTCCGTACTGGACCTGGTCACCGTCGGCGCGGGCCACACCGCCACCGATGCCCTCCGCACCAGCGTCAGGCTGTCCCGCCTCGCGGAATCCCGCGGCTTCCACCGCTACTGGGTGGCCGAGCACCACTCCATGCCCGGCGTGGCCTCGTCGTCGCCCGCCGTGATCCTCGCCCACCTCGCCGCCCACACCACCCGCATCCGCCTCGGCTCGGGCGGCGTGATGCTCCCGAACCACGCCCCGCTCGTCATCGCGGAGCAGTTCGGCACGCTGGAGGCGCTGGCCCCCGGCCGCATCGACCTCGGACTGGGCCGCGCCCCCGGCACCGACGGCGCCACCGCCGCCGCCCTCCGCCGCACCGACCGGCTCAACGAGGGCGCCGACGACTTCCCCGACCAACTCGCCGAACTCGTCCGCTTCCTGGACGACGACCTCCCCGACGGCCACCCCCACCGCCGTATCCACGCCGTCCCCGGCCCGATCCAGGCCACGTCCCCCGGCGGCGTCCAGTCCCCGCACCGCCCCCCGGTCTGGCTGCTCGGCTCCTCCGGCTTCAGCGCCCGTCTCGCCGCCGCCCTCGGCCTGCCGTTCGCCTTCGCGCACCACTTCTCCGCGCAGCACACGATCCCGGCCCTGGACCTCTACCGCGAGTCCTTCCAGCCGTCCGCGCACCTCGACGAGCCGTACGCCGTCATCGGCGTCTCCGCGCTCGCCACCGACGACGAGAAGGAGGCCCGCCGCCAGGTCATGGCGGGGGCCCTGAACATGGTCCGCCTGCGCACCGGACGCCCCGGCCTCGTGCCCACCCCCGAGGAGGCCGAGGCCTACGCGTTCAGCGCCATGGAGCGGGAGTTCATCGCCTCCTGGAACTCCAACATCGTCCACGGCACCGCCGACGAGGTCCGCTCCGGCCTCGACGACCTCCAAAAGCGCACCGGCGCGGATGAGCTGATGCTCACCTCGCACGCCCACGACGGAGCCCTCCGCGTCCGCAGCTACGAACTCATCGCGGACGCCTACGGGTTGCCGACCGCCGCCTGAACCTCCGGCGGACGCAGCAGTTCGGAGATACGATCCGGCGGCACCGGACGGGAGTACAGCCACCCCTGCCCGGTGTCGCACCCGATGTGCCGAAGCCGGGTGGCCTGCGCCGATGTCTCCACGCACTCCGCCGTGACGGTCAGCCCCAGCCGGTGGGCGAGCTGGATCATCGCCTCGACGACGACCTCGTCCGCCGGGTTGGGCGCGACGGCCTTGTCGGCGGAGGCGTCGGTGCTGTCGTACTGGAAGCCCCGTACGAACGACCCGTCGAGCTTCAGCACCGACACCGGCAGCCGGCTGAGGTAGGCCAGGTTCGAGTAGCCGGTGCCGAAGTCGTCGATCGCGATGCCCACGCCCATCTCGCTCAGCGCCTGGAGCGCTTGGAGGGGGCGGCCGGACGAGCCCATCACCGCGGACTCGGTGAGTTCGAGCTGGAGCAGGTGCGGCGCCAGGCCCGTCTCCGCCAGCGTCTCGGCCACGTCCGCCACCAGGTCGGAGTCCCAGACCTGGCGGACCGCCACATTGACGCTGACGAACAGCGGGGGCTCGTCCGGGTGTTCCACCTGCCAGCGCCGTGCCTGCCGGCAGGCGGTGGCCAGCACCCAGCGGCCCAGCGGCACGATCGAACCGTCCTCCTCCGCCAATCCGATGAACCGATTCGGCGTCAGTACGCCGAACTGTGGATGGTTCCATCTGACCAACGCCTCGACCCCGCGCAGCCGTCCGTCCTCCATGCCCACCAACGGCTGGTATTCGAGGGTGAATTCACCGCGCTCGATGGCCGGGCGGAGGGTGGAGGCAAGGGCCTGGCGAGTCATGCGGTGGGCGTTGCGCTCCGGGTCGAACAGCGTCCAGCGGTCCTTGCCGTCGGCCTTCGCCCAGTACAGCGTGGTGTCGGCGGCCTGCATCAGACCGGTCGCCGTGGTCCCCGCCGCCCGGCGTTCGACCACCCCGATCGACGCCGAGACCGACAGCCGCTGCCCGGACAGGTCGAACGGCGCCTGCAGGGCCCGCAGCACCGACTCGGCCAGATCGGCGAGTTGCTCGGTACCCGTCGAATCCTCGACCAGCAGGGCGAATTCGTCCCCGCCGAGCCGCGCCACCAGAGGCACGCTCGCTCTGGCGTAACCGGCCTCGTCCGCACAGCGGTTGAGGCGTTCCGCCACGGCGGCCAGCAGCCGGTCGCCGACCCGGTGGCCGAGCGTGTCGTTGACCGCCTTGAAGCCGTCGAGATCCAGGTAGCACAGCCCGATCCGGCCGGTGCCGCCCTCCGCGTACGCATCCGCCTCCAGCGCGGCCGACAGGCGCTCGAAGAACAGTGTGCGGTTGGGCAGCCGGGTCACCGGGTCGTGCATCTGCAAGTGCCGCAGCCGCGCCTGGAGTTCACGCCGGGCACTGATGTCGAAGGCGGACAGCAGCACCGCCCCGGCCCGGTCCGGCAGCGGCCCGACCGTGATCTGCACCCACACCGCCTGCCCGTCGGGATGCTTGATACGACGCGTGCAGCACAGCGGCGCCTGCCGCCCGCGCAGCACCTCGCGATACGCGTGCCAGGTACGGGCGTCGGACGCCAGGTCCATCAGATCGGCGGCCAGCCGCCCGGCCAACACCCCTGGCCGCGCGCCGAGTAGCGCACCGAGCGCGTCGTTGGCGCTGACGACCAGGCCCTCGCGGTCGACCACGGCCATCGCGAGCGGGGCGGCGGAGAACACGGAACGGAAGTCGACTGGTGGGGCCAGAGCGCCCGGGTCGGTACCGGGCGACAACATTTCATCACTGTCTGTGACAGCAGGCCGGATGAGATCTGCCGTGGGCGCCGGCCCTTCGGACGTTCCGCTCACCGCTCGCTCCCGCAGTGCATTCGATCATCGGATGGGTCTCGTCGGGTGGCCGGCCGGGGAGGGAGGCCGCCGGGCCGTGTCCGGGCTGGAAAGTGTGCCGATCATAGAGGCTGGCCCCGGGCCCTTCCAGCCACTGTCCAGTGTCCCTGACGCACCGGCCCTTCCGGCAGATCGTTTCTGCCCGCACCTGGGCGGGTTCTTCGGGCCCCCGACCGGGTGTGACGTTCCGTGAGCGATTCGGGGGTGTCGGCTTCGGCTGTTGCCACTGGTGCTCTCTTCTGACGGTCTCCCGGGTTTCTCACTCATCTGGTCCAGACAAACAGGACGTAATGCGACAATCTCCCACAGGCTGGATGCGGTGTCCCGCGAACCGCACCCGGAGGTCCCCGTGCCGCGTCAGCTCTCCCTCACCGGACTCACCCATGTGGTCCGCCGAGGGGTCGGCCTGGCGGCGGCACGGCCCCGACTGCGCAGTACGGCCGCGGTGTTCACCACGATGTCCGCACTCGCCGCGACATCCCTGATCACGGGCCCCTCGGTCGCCGAGCCCTTCTCACCGGCCTCGTGCGCCCTGCGCCGCACCGACGCCCATCACTCGGAGGGCGTGGACACCTGGAACGCCGCCTATCCGCGCCCGGCCCGTCGGCTGGACGCGGTGATGGTGTTCCTGTCCTTCCCGGACTCCGCCCCGGTGACCACCCCCGCCGAACTGACCGCCGACCACTTCCCGGCCACCAGCCGCTTCTTCGAACGCTCCTCCTACGGCCGCTTCACCCTGCGCCCGCACCCGCTCCGGCACTGGATCGGGATGCCGCACTCGTCGATGTCGTACGCCATACAGCGCGACTGGAACTCCGCGCACCGGGCGGCGTTCCTGCGCGACGCCATGCGGGTGGCCGACCCGCACGTCGACTTCTCCCGCTACGACATCGTGTACTTCGTCGCCGATCCGCACGCCCCCGGCGTCGACTCGGACGCGACGAAGGTCGTCAACCTGGAGACTCCGCTGCGGGCCGACGGAGCGGATCTGCGCCGGGTCGTCACGGTCTTCGAGCAGCATCCGCCGGACCGGCTGGTCCTGGCCCACGAGACCGGGCACGTCTTCGACCTGCCGGACCTGTACCACCGCCCGGAGGACGGGAAGGGCGACTGGGACACCCATGTCGGTGACTGGGACCTGATGGGCAGCCAGTTCGGCCTGGCGCCCGATCTGTTCGGCTGGCACAAGTGGAAGCTGGGGTGGCTGGACGGCCGCCAGGTGAGATGCGTGCAGGGCGGCGGGCCCACCCGGCTGACCCTGGAGCCGCTCGCGGCGGGCCCGGGCGACCCGGCGATCGGTGCCGCGGGCGCCCCGTCCTTCGGCCTCGGCCACGGCACCAAGGTGGCCGTCCTCCGCACCGGCGCCGACACGGCCCTCGCCTTCGAGGCGCGCGGCCCCGTCGGCAACGACGCGACGGCCTGCCGCCAGGGCATCCTCGTCTACCGCATCCGCAGCGGCGAGGCGTCCGGCGGCGGCCCGATCCAGGTCATCGACGCCCACCCCCGCACCGAGGCCTGCTGGGCGAACTCGGTCTACCCACCCCTCGCGGACGCCCCCGTCGCCCTCGGCGAGACCTTCACGGTGCCGGGCGAGGGGGTCCGGGTGGAGGTGGAGGGACGAACCGGGTCGGGTGCGTGGACGGTGAAGATCACGGGCCGGTGACTCCTCGGCCGACGTCCACTGCGCCCGGCGGTGACGGCGACGGGGCGTGGGCGGCGAAGCTCTCACTGGGCGCGGCGAGGCCGTGCGGAGAGGGCGATGGCGGTTCCGGTGATTCCTTGGCCGATGTCCACTGCGGCGCGGGCGGGTGTGTGTGGGGGGGCGTAGCCCTTACTGGGTGCGGTGAGGCGGCGGGGAAAGGGCGGGTGGCGGTTCCGGTGGCTCCTTGGCCGACGTCCACTGCGGCCGACGGCGAAAGGGGGGTGTGGGTGGCGAAGCCCCCACAACGCGCGGCGAAGCCGCGCAAAAACAACGATGGCGAAACGGTTCGCGCTTTCCGCGAACACGCCTCGCCATCGCCATCGTGCGCCGCCAGGGACTCGAACCCCGGACCCGCTGATTAAGAGTCAGCTGCTCTAACCAACTGAGCTAGCGGCGCCTGCTGACGTCGTAGACCTTAGCATCCTGGTCGGCGGGAGGAAAAATCGATATCCGTACGGTGGTCCGGGCCGCCCGCACGGCCGCCCACAGCAGGATTTCCGGGCCCGGCAGCCAGGGGCGGCGGGTGTCAGGGGCGACGAGCCAGCGGGAGTGGAGGCCGATCGCGCCCAGGGGTGCGGGGAGGGTGACGGCGTCACCGTTGCCGTGACAGAGCAGTGGCGGGATTCCTCCGGTACGGCCCGGCCCGCGGTCGTCGGCGCCCCACTCCTCCCAGTCCAGCAGCGACGGCAGCCGCTGCGCCGTACCCGGCCCGGCGAACAGCAGCATCCGCCCCCGGAACACCGCGACCGGCCCGGACCCCGGGCCCTCGTCCCACAGCTGGTCCAGCATCTGCCGCCCGAAGATCGCGGGCGCGCTCACGACATCGAAGACGTTTCCGCACGGCAGCACCACCGGGGCATCCGGCCGCTCCTCCCAGAGCGCGAGGGTGCCCCGCGGGTACACGCCGGCGGACGCCAGCCACGCGGCACCGTCCACGGTGACACCGGACACGTCGAATCGATCGGACAACGTCTCATTGCGGGTGCTGCGGTCCATACCGTCCAGATCTACCGGCGGTGAACACGCCGTTCCGAAGGGTTGCCGGAAACCGGGACAGGGGGTGGCGGGAGGGAGTATCTTGCCCGCCTGGCATATGCGGGACGAATGGGCAGCCCCCTAGCCGCGGGCGTTGGTGCCGCCTAGGGCGGCACGGGTGGGCGCGGGCGGCACCCCGTCAGCGCCGGGCTGTGCGACCCACCCCCGCCCGGCCCCCGCCCACGGCCATGTCACTCACACCGGATCCGCAGTCCCCCGCCCGTCGCCGACGGCACCCCGCATGAGGTCCCGCCCGAACTCGACCATCTTCTTCGCGTAGTCCTCGGTCCACTCGGCCCGCTCCGCGATATCCGCGACCATCAGCCGATCGAACCGCCGAGGATCCGCCAGCTGCGCGGCCGCGATCGCCTGGAACTCCACGGCGCGATCCGTCGCCGCCCGAAACGCCTGCGTCAGCTCCGTCGCCCGCGCCAGCAACGCGCGTGGATCCTCGATCGACTCAAGATCGAAGAAGTGCTCCGGATCGTCAGCCACCTGCGCGGGCTCGAAGAGCAGGGGCGCGGGGCGTAGCCGCGGTTCGTGCCGACGCGGCGTGGGCTCCGCCATGTCTGTCTCCTCCTCGTACGTCATGGACCACCGGCCTGTGGAGAGGGCCACCGTCCATTGTCTCGCGCCCCCGCAAGTGGGCCTGCGGCACGTGGCACCGGCACAGGCACAGGCACCGGCACCGGCATCACGGCGGTCCCGCCACCCGCCGCTCGGCCAGGTGTGCCGGCGGCGTGACCGGGCTCCCAGCCGTCCGGGGTTGTGTTCATCGGCCGCTTCCGGCGATCGGCCGCCCCCGTTGGTTCGGCGGCAGTCGGTTGTGCGGGCTGCCGGTGAACTGCCCGGGAGCCGGTCACGGCCGCCACACCACCCGTCGCTCGGCCAGATGTGCCAGCACCGCGTGGTTCGCCTCCCAGCCGTCCGGGAACTTCACGACCGTCCCCAGCTGCACCGGCTCGGTGGACGGATAGTCGTCCAGCAGGTTGCTCACCCCGGCCCGGCAGACCACGACGCAGGCGTGCCGGTGGCGGGAGGTGAGTACGCAGAGCCGGCCGGTCTCAAGATGGAAGGCGGTGGCGTCGGGGCGCCCGGACAGGGGGTGGAGGACCACTGTGACGTCGTACTCGCGGCCCTGGAGACGGTTCGCCGTGTCGACGGTGACCTCGGGGACGCCGAGGTCGACCAGTGCCGCCCGGACCGCCGCCGCCTGGTCCCGGTGGGCCGTGCCGACGGCGATGCGGTCGGCGGTCAGGGGGGCCGGTGCGTCCGACCGCTCCGAGGTGGCCGCACCGCCCCGGTCCAGCAGCCGCCGTACGACCGTCGCCACGGCCCGCACCGCCTCCGGGTCGGTTCGCGGAGTGCGCCGGGCGGGCAGCTCCAGCAGGCCCCAGCCCGATTCGGCCGCCTCGTCGATCACCCGGTCGGGGCCGGAGCCGTCCGAGGGGACCGCGAAGGCCAGCCGCCGGTCGCCGTGGCCGGTGCCGCTGCGGAACGGCGTGTACGGGTAGAACGCGTCCGACACCAGGGGCGCCGCCGACGCCGGGAGCCGCCAGGACACCGGGAGGCGGTGTTGCGGCAGCTCGGGGTTGTGCGCGAGCAGGGTGGTCACGGCGGAGCCCGACGGGTCGTACGTCAGGCCCGCCCACTGCTCGCTGCCCACGATCGCGAACGGATCCAGCTGCCCGGGGTCGCCCACGAACAGCGCCCGCTCGAACAGCCCGGCCACGGCGAGCAGCGCGTCCGAGCGCATCTGGTACGCCTCGTCGACGATCGCGTGCCGCCAGGGCTCGTCGACCTTGACGTGCGCCCACTTGGCGGCCGTAGAGATCACGACCGGGAGGCCGGTCAGGTCGGCGGCCTTCGCGGACTTGCGTACCTGCGGCAGGTCGTCCAGCGCCTTGTCGTACGGGTCGGTGTCGCTGCTGTGCAGCCGGCCGACCGGCAGCCCGGGTTTCTTCTCGGCGAGCCTGAGCACCAGGTCGTCGACCTGGGCGTTCGTCTGCGCCACCACCATCAGGGGGCGCCCGGCATCCGCCAGTTCCAGCGCCGCGCGGACGACGAGCGTGGACTTGCCGGCGCCGGGCGGGGAGTCGACGACGACACCCCGATGCGCGCCGTGCAGGGTGTCGGCGAGGATCGCGTCGGTGGCGCGGGCGGCCGCCGCACCCGGGTCGAAAGCGGCCTGGGTCGTCACAGCAGGTCCTCCGCGGTCATCGGGTCGGCCTCGGGGAGGACCGCCTCACCGGGCGGCCCGCCGTGGGTCCACGGCGTCTGCTCAGGGTCGGGCAGCTTGGCGCCGCCCCGCTGTTCGTGCTCGAAGAGCGTGAAGCAGACCGGGTCGCCCTTGTCCGGCACCGAACCTTCCTCCGGCGTCTTGCCGCGGCCCATCTTGTCGACGATCCGCAGCACGATCAGATCGTCCCCGGCGCGCTCGACGAACTCCGCCGCCTGCGGCTTCCCGCTCAGCGACCGGTACACCCTGACCCGCTCAGCGAGATGCGGCCGGTCGCCGGTGCGGACCGTGATCAGCGGGCGCGGGCTGGGGCGCCTGCTCTCGCTGTACGCCATGACGACGTCCGTGACCTCGCCCGCGAACGCCTCTCCGGACAGCCGCCGCCCGGCCATCACCAGCGGGTCGTCGAGCGCCTCCTGGGCCTCCAGACGCGCCTGTTCCCGCTCGCGCGCGGCAAGCTTGCCGGCCGCGGTGACCGCGTCGTCGCGGCGCGGCTGCGGGGGTTCTCCGGCCGTGATCCGGTCGCGGTGGCCGGTGAAGGACCAGCGGTCGCGCGTCCAGCGCTCCTCGATGTGCGCGCCGGCGGGCAGGGCTCGCAGCAGGTCGAGGCCCTGCCAGACCTTCTGCCAGGTGGGCAGCGTACGGCTCAGCACCAGATCGCGGATCTCCCGCTCGGCGGCGGTGAGTGCACCGAGCCGGTCGTCCGCCTCCAGGCCGTCCTCGGCGGCGGCGAAAGCGGTGCGGGCACGGTCGTAGCGCTCGATGGCGGGTGCGAGCAGCCTGTTGTCGAACGCCGGGTCGGTGGCCGGGCCGGCGGGCGGGCACAGCAGCTGGCCCTGAGCGTCCCGCGCCAGCTCGGCCCGCAGCGCGGCCTCGGTTCCCGGCTCATCGTCCGGCGGGGCGATCCACGCGAGCAGCGCGCCGAGGTGCTGGTCCTCAAGGCTGGACTGGCCGGTCGCCCAGTGCCGGGCCAGCACGTCCGTCATGGCGAGCAGCAGGGCGGAACCGGGCACGCGGGCCCGCTCCCCGACGTGGGTCAGCCACCTGCCGAGCAGCGGGACCCGTGGCGGCGCGGGGTACGGGGTCTCCGGGTCCTGTTCCGCCGTGCGCCGAAAACGCATGGAGCGCCCCAGCAGGCGTACGAAATCGATGCCCGCGCGGCTCGGGACGATCAACTGCGGGGCGTCCGCGCACAGTTCGGCCTCGACCTTGACCCGCTTGCCGGTCTCGGGGTCCGTCTCGGTGCGCTCGGCGGCCTCGACCGCTTCCGCGTACCCGTCGACGTACGGCAGCACGACATCCGCCAGCTCCGCCAGGAACGCGAACCTGAGGTCGCGGTCGCGCGGCTGCGGCACGACCAGCAGTCGCGGCGCGTCCCGGTCGGTGCCCAGCAGCGCGCCGAGCGGGGCGCCGGCCTCACCGGCCGTGGTGAGCGGCACGAAGACGAGGGGGCGGTCGGACAGATGCCGGTGCCGGACCGTGGCCGCGGGCTGGGCGTGACCGGTGGCGACGGCTTCGAGGCGGGCGAGGGTGGAGATCAGCGACACGGGACGGCCTCCCCCACGGCACGCCGGCCGAGCGCCTCCGCCCGCAGCTCCGCCGCCCGCCGCAGTGCCGCCACCGCCGGGTCGTCCGGGTCGCCGGTCTCGCCGCCGGCCGCCGCGAGGACGTCCCCGACCGTCGCCAGACCGCCCAGCTCGGCCCGCACCGCGCGGCCCAGGGAGGTCACCGCACCGGCCGCGCGGGAGCGGTCACGGCAGTGGAAGGCCAGCTCACAGGCGGACAGGCACTCGGGCGCGTAGGCAGCCGGAACCGACTCGACGGCCGCGGTCAGCTCGGCGGCGGGCAGCTCGGGGGAGAAGCAGGTGTTCTCGGGGAGCGCGTCGGCGATGTCCTGGATGCGGGTGAGCCGGGCCAGCTGGCGGCCGGTCACCGCGCGCTGCTTGCGTACGTCGACGGCGGACGCGGTGGGCAGATTGGAGAAGTCCTTCGGGCAGACCAGCAGCACCTGATGGCGTACGCGCGGGGCGGGGGCGAGGCGGGCCGCGACCTGCTCCAGCGCCAGGACGTACACCGCGGCCTGGCGGGCGGCCGCGCCCACCTTCGCCGGGTCCGCCGAGCCGTCCAGCATCGGGAAGGACTTGATCTCGACGACCGTCCAGCTGCCGTCCGGATGCACCACCACCGCGTCCGGCTCCAGGAAGGCGGGCGAACCCGCGACGTCGAGGGCGAGCATCGGATGGTCGAGCAGTGTCCAGTCACGGGCTTCGACGGCCTCGCGCAGTGCCAGCGCCGTACGCGCGGACCGCCCCTCGGGGCCGATCGCTGACAGGTCGGGCACGTGCGCGCGTGCGGGCGGTTCGGCTCCTCGGTCCAGCTTCTCGTGCACCAGCCGCAGCAACTCGGCACCGCCGTCGGCCTTGGCCTTCGCCTCGAACGCGTTGCCCCGGACCAACGCGAACTGGGACTGCCCGAAGGCCGACGGTGCGCCCAGCGCGCTCGCCAGCGCCGCCTTGTCCACCCCGGCGCCGTCGAGGATCGCGCGCCGCTCGCAGCCGGGGTTGGCGGCGAGTGCCGCCAGGGCACGGGCGTCCATCGCCTTGGCGGGGACGTCCGTGCCGCGCAGCTCAGCGAGCCGGTGCCGGAGTGCCGTCCCCCGCGTCCTGGGGGGTGGCACTCGGCTCGGTTCCTGATCCGAACCGGGACTCGCGCTGCCGTGGAATTCGCTCACCCGTGGAAGTCTGGCATCCGCCACTGACAATCGAGGCGGGTGCGTCGGCAGAGCTCTCCGCGCCGGGCACGAACCGCGCCACCAGCCGGGTCCGGACCAGGTTCGCGATCCGCATCACATACGGCGTCAGCAGGAACCCGACGCCCATCACGGCCGCGCCCGCGACCGCGTCGAGGAAGTAGTGGTTAGCGGTGCCCATCACCACGATCGTCGTCACCAGCGGATAGACGACGGCGGCGACCTTCGACAGGCGGGTCCCGCCGTACCGCCAGAGCATCACACCGCACCACAGCGCCCAGCCGCAGTGCAGGCTCGGCATCGCCGCGTACTGGTTGGTCAGGCTGCCCATGCCCTTCGGCGCGCTCGCCTCGCCGCCCCACCAGCCGTACGAGCTGTACTGGGCCATCGTGTCGACGAAGCCGTGGCTCGCGTCGAGCAGGCGGGGCGGGCAGGTGGGCATCAGGGTGAAGCCGATCAGGCCGATGAAGGTGGACGTCATCAGCCAGGTGCGGGCCGCTCGGTAGTGCTGGGAACAGGACCGGAAGAGCCAGATCAGGATCGCGGGCGTGACGACGTAGTGCAGCGACGCGTACCAGAAGTCGGCCGGGACGCCGAGCCAGGGCTCGCGGGTGAACAGGCGGTTGAGCGGATGCTCCGCGTTGAGATGGAGGATCTTCTCGATCCTCAGGATGGCCAGGCCGTGGTCGACGGCCGTGGACACATCGCCCCGGACGAGAAGCCGGCCCCCGGTGTAGCAGGCGTACACCACCAGGATCAGCGGCAGTTCGGTGTACCAGCGCAGCCGGGTCCGTGGGGCTGCCTCGGTGCCCAGTGTCTCGGCGTGTGGCATCCGATCGCCCTCCCCCTTCTCATCGCGCGGCGCCCCGGCGCTCCGGACGTACCACCTTACGGTGTATGTGCCAGCCCGCGAGAGGGCCCTTCGGCCCTGAGAGACGCAGAGATCGCCCGGCGGGTTGCCCACGTTCGCGGTAAGCGATGATGGACGGATCCGACTCGATTCCGTCCGGAACCCCCTGGAATCCCTCTGGAAAGGTCATCCATGGCACCGCGCATCCTGCTGGCCCGGCACGGACAGACGGAGTGGTCGCTGTCCGGCAGACACACCGGCAGGACCGACGTCCCTCTGCTGGAGGAGGGCCGCCGCGGCGCCAAGCTGCTCGGCGAGCGGCTGCACCGGGCGCCGTACGACGGTCTTGCCGGCGTCGAGGTGCGCACCAGCCCGCTGGCACGCGCGCGTGAGACATGCGAACTGGCCGGGTTCGGGGAACGCGCGCGTGCCTGGGACGTGCTCATGGAGTGGGACTACGGCGCGTACGAGGGCATGACTCCCGACGAGATCCAGGCCGGCCGGCCCGGCTGGCTGATCTGGCGGGACGGGGTGCCCGAGGGGGAGAGCCTCGCCGAGGTGGCGGCCCGCGCGGACGAGGCCGTCGCCTGGGCGCGGGCGGCGGACCGGGATGTGCTGGTCTTCGCCCACGGGCACATCCTGCGGTCCATCGGCGCGCGATGGCTGGGCCTGCCGCTCGATTTCGCGACGCGGATACGGCTCAACCCGACATCGCTGTCGGTGCTGGGGTGGGCGTACGGGGAGCCGGCGATCGAGAGCTGGAACGACCTGGGGCACCTGGGCGGGTAGAGCAGCCTGCGTCGCCGCTCATGCCGTACGGTCGCCGCTCATGCCGTACGCGGGAGCGACGCGTGTCTCTCCAGGAAGGCCGACACCTCCGAGGCGCGGCGGTGCGGGAGCAGCACGCGCGCGGTTCCGGCCAGCATCGTCTGGATCCGTGACGACTGGACCTCGCCCAGGAGGTCCAGGACACGCATGCCGGCCAGGGCCGCCTCGTCGGGGTAGCCGCCGCGGGCCAGGTCGTCGGCCAGTTCGGCGGTGTAGAGGGCGATGTTGCGGGTGAAATGGGGGTTCTGGAGCTGGGCCGCGCGCCGGGCGTGGCGGGCCGCGCGGGGCCAGTCGCCCAGGGTGGACCAGCACTGCGCCTCCAGGCCCTCCAGTTCGGCCTCACCGTAGAAGCTCATCCACTCGGGGTCGCCGGCCGAGGGGCCGCGCTCGTAGAGGGCCTGTGCGCGGGCGAGCGACCGCTCGCAGCCGGTGCGGTCGGCGAGCCCCGCCCAGCCGCCCGCCTCACGCAGCGCGAGCAGCGACATCAGGCGCGCGGAACCCAGGGGGCGTGCGACCCGCTGTGCGGCCTGCGCCGCGCGCAACGCCTCCCGCGGCCGTCCCGCGTCCCGCGCGAGGAACGCCGTGTTACAGAAGGCGTGCGCCTCAAGGCCCGGGTCGCCGGACATCCGGGCGGTCGCGAGCGCCTCCGCGTAGTGCGAGCGTGCGTCGTCGAACCGGCCCGAGTCATGGGCCAGCCAGCCCACCGAGATGGCCAGTTCACCGGCGCCCGAGTGCAGGCGGTCGGCGGTCGTCTGCCGGGTGGCGCCGGCGTCGAGCAGCGCGTACGCGGCGCGCAGCGGGGCCGCCGCACGCCGGTAGAGGCCGTCCGCGCCGTGCCGGTCGTCGAGCAGCCGGATTCTGCGCACGGCTTCCTCCACGGCGTCCGCCTCGCTCGCTCCGGAGCGGCGGGCCGGACGCTGGGCGGCCGTGGCGTCGACGGCGAGCCCGATGGGGCCCAGGGCGGCGGCCACCGTGGCGCCACCGCCGGTCATGAATGCGCGACGTAGCACGTCGCTCTCCTCGTGGTTCTCGTGGTTCCCGTGCGTCTCGTACGGGTTCTGCGGGTTCTGCGGGTCATACGGCTCGTACGCCCCTTCCGTCTCAACCGGCCCGTGCGCCGGGCTTGTGGTGTGCGAGGGGGGCGTGTCATCGGGGTTGCGCGCCCCGCGTCCGCGTACGGATGTGCGGGGCGCGAAGCCGAGGTCGGCGAGCGTGCGGCCGGGGAACATGTGCAGGAACACCCGTTCGTACGCGTAGTTGGGGCAGCGGATCTCACCCGCCTCGACCCGACCGATGTAGCGCGCGTCACAGCTGACCTGCTCACCGATCTCGCGGGCGGCCCGCCGGACCGCCGCGGCGAACTCGGCCGGCGAGCGCTGGGCGCGCAACTGCCGGAACGCGAGATTCGGCCGCGGTGGCCGGGGGGACTGAGACGAGGTCACTGTTGACGACGCCATGGCCGGGTCCTCTCGTGCGAACCGTCGAACCATGCCGGAAACAGGGCTGGTTGGCCGTGTGGCACCCTGTGTCCGGCGGGCAAGAACGTACCTGCTGTGTCGGAGCCGCTACGCAGTGTTTGGCTACAAACCGGATATCTCATCCGTGATCTGCCATGAACTGCCATCCTTTGCGGCGGACTTCCCGCGTAGCCGTTGACGCGACGCCGCGTTGGACTCTGTGGACCGGGAGCCGCCCGACTCCCGACCCGCTCGTCCTAGAAGGGGTTCCGTGGTGGAGGCCGGGATGGAGACCAGCCAGAGCGTCGAAGCGCGTATGCCGTGCGTACCGAGTGCCGCGGTGACGACGGCGGGACACGCGCCGACTCCGGATGGCAGCGCGACGCCGTTCGACGCAGCCCCAGACCCAGACTCAGCCCCGGACGCAGACGCGGATGGATGCGAGCTGGTGACCGTGCCGGCTCGGCAGGGGCTGGAGGCGGTGGACATTCTGCGGCGGGGCGCCGGGGACGCGGTGGGGCCGGTGCTGCACGACGACGGCTGCGACACCCTGGGCTTCCTGGTGCCGGCCGGGACCGCGGCGGGATGGGACGTCCCGGGGAGCACGTGTACGGAGACGGACGGGCGAGGGTCGTGCCTCAGCCCTGAGCCGCCGATGGAGGGCTCCGACTGGCTGCTGCCGCCCGGTGAGGCCGACCTCGCGACGGATCCTGCGGTGCTGCGGGCGGCGCTGGGGGAGGCGGCGCGGTTGATCGAGGCGGCGGACAACCGTCGGTGACGGGCGTTTCGGCCCCGACTCACGTTCGCTTGATCCTGACCGTCGGTTGTGGCTGGTGCGGGGGTGGGTCGCGCCCCACGGCGCTTGCGGGGTGCCGCCTGCGCCCACCCGTGCCGCCCTGGGCGGCACGAATGCCCGCAGGCTGGGTGGTGGGGGCCCGCGGCTGGGTGGGTGTGGGCCTGAGACTGTGTGCGTTGCGGGGCCCGCGGCTGTGTGGGTGCGGGTTCGCAGGCTGGGCGGGTGGGGGCCTGCAGGCTGGGCGGGTGGGGGCCTGCAGGCTGGTGGGGGCGGCTGGGCCGATAATGGTGCAATGGGAAAGTCCAGGAACTCGCGGCGCCGTGGGGCGGGTGATGCGGCCGTCGTCGAGGCCGTCGACGGAGGACTGGCCGAGCTCATACCCGATCGGGACCGGACCCGGGGCTGGACGTTGCTCATCGACGGGGCGCCGCAGTCGTATGTGGACCTGGACGACCCCGCTCATCTCTCCTTCGAGTACCAGCGGCGGCTGGGTCACGTCGTCGACCTCGTCGCCCCGCCCGGCAGCCCCGTTCACGTCGTGCATCTCGGCGGTGGGGCGCTGACGCTGGCGCGCTATGTCGCGGCCACCCGGCCCCGGTCGACCCAGCAGGTCGTCGAGCGGGACGCCACCCTCGTACAACTGGTGCGCAGGCAGCTCCCGTTGGAGCCGGGAGCCCGTATCCGGGTGCGGTCCGCGGACGCTCGGGAAGGGCTTGCCAAGGTGCCCGACGGGTGGGCCGACCTGGTCGTGGCCGACGTGTACAGCGGGGCCCGCACGCCCGCTCATCTGACCTCGACGGAGTTCCTCGACGGGGTACGCAGGGCGCTCCGGCCGGGTGGCTGGTACGCCGCCAACCTCGCGGACGGACCCCCGCTGGCCCATCTGCGGGGCCAGGTCGCCACCGCGTCCGCCCGCTTCGCCCAGCTCGCACTGGTGGCCGACCCGACGGTGCTGCGCGGCAAACGGTTCGGCAACGCCGTCCTCGTAGCCTCCGACCACCCCCTCCCGATCCCCGAACTCACCCGCCGCGCCGCCTCCGACCCCCACCCCGGCCGCGTAGAACACGGCAAGCCCCTGACCGACCTCACCGGCGGAGCCACCCCGGTCACGGACGCGGTGGCGGTCGCCTCACCGGTACCCCCGCCTTCCGTATTCCGCTGAACGCCGGTGCGGTACAGCGCCCCGCAAGGGGCGCGGGGCTGTATCGATATGCGGCTCCGCCGCGCGGGCGCGAGCAACCACCGAGCACCCGCAGGCGAAACCACTCCAACCGGCGGAGCTAATACGTTCCGATCTCCACCCGAGGCGCACTGTCGTGCCACGTACAGAACACCGAGACCCGATCCGCACCCTGCGCGAACTCCACCCGGATCCACGTCTCCGTCTTCCACACCTGCATCGACCACCCGGCGGCGGGCGAAGCCGACACCAGCGTGGCGGAGGTCTCGCCCAGGTCGAAGACCGCACGCCCGCCCTCGGTGGCGTAGCTCTTGATCCGGCCGGAGGCGGTGGGGGACGGGCTGGGGGCTTTCGGCGGCGTCTTCGTGGGCGCCGCGCTCGGCTCGCGGGGCGCCGGCGGCTTGCTCGACGGGCCGCGCGTCGGCTCGGCCCGTGCCGTCGGGGAGGCGAGCGGCCTCGACTCCTGTGTGGTCGCGTCGCCGGACGTGATGGGCAGGGCGCGCGGCGGGTCGTACGCCGTGCCGGTCATCACCGTATGGACACCCCACCACGACAACGTGACCGCCGCGCCCGTGGCGAGCGTCCACGCCAGTACGTGTAGGAGACCTCTGCGCATCGCGGGCCATACTGCCTCACGCGTCCCACCGGTGTCGCCCGGCCGCACCCCGCCTGGAGTTATCCACAGGCGCCGGACCGGTGTCCATCGCATGGCGTACGGTGCGGCGCATGGCAAGTGTGCTCGTGGTCGAGGACGACCAGTTCGTACGCTCGGCCCTCATCCGGCATCTGACCGATGCCGCGCACACCGTGCGCAGCGTCGGCACCGCGCTTGAGGCGCTGCGCGAGGTCGCCCATTTCCGTTTCGACGTGGTCATCCTCGACCTCGGCCTGCCCGATCTGGACGGGGCCGAGGCGCTGAAGATGCTGCGCGGCATCACCGACATCCCGGTGATCATCGCCACCGCGCGGGACGACGAGACGGAGATCGTGCGGCTGCTGAACGCGGGCGCGGACGACTACCTGACCAAGCCGTTCTCGGTCGACCACCTCTCCGCCCGGATGGCCGCGGTGCTACGGCGCTCCCGTGCGGCGGGGGGTGAGGCGCCGCCGTCCACCGTGCTCCGCGTCGGCGGGCTGACCGTGGACCCGCTGCGCCGCCAGGCCGAACTGGACGGCGTACGCCTCGACCTGACTCGGCGCGAGTTCGACCTGCTCGCCTTTCTGGCCGGGCGGCCCGGTGTCGTCGTACCGCGCAGGGAACTGCTCGCCGAGGTGTGGCAGCAGTCGTACGGCGACGACCAGACCATCGACGTCCATCTGTCGTGGCTGCGCCGGAAGCTGGGGGAGACGGCGGCGCGGCCGCGTTATCTGCACACCCTGCGCGGGGTCGGCGTGAAGCTGGAGCCACCGGGGGCGGAGCCGCCGCCATGAGGTGGGCACTGGTCAAGGTCTCGCTGGCGGTCACCGCCATGGTCGTCGTCGCCTTCGCGGTGCCGCTCGGCCTCGTCATCAAGGAGATGGCCCGCGACCGCGCGTTCTCCAATGCAGAGCGGGAGGCCGCGGCCGTCGCCCCGGCGCTGTCCATCACCACAGAGCGCGACCAGCTCGAACGGGTCGTCGCCGCCGCGGGCTCGGACGCCGGGATGGCCGTGCACATACCGGCCTCCGACGGTGCCGCCGCCGTCGGCCTGGGCAAGCAGCGTGCCGCCGACGAGGACATCGCGACCGTTCGGAGGCTGGGCCGCGCCTCCACCACCGAGGTGCCCGGCGGCTCCACGCTGCTCCAGCCGGTCGCGCTGAGCTCCGGTGAGATCGCCGTGGTGGAGGTGTACGTCCCCGAGTCCGAGATGACGAACGGCGTCGACACCGCCTGGGCCGTGCTCGCCGCGGTGGGCGTCGCGCTCGTCGTCGGCTCGGTCGCGGTCGCCGACCGGCTGGGCGTACGGATGGTGCAGCCCGCTCAGCGGCTGGTCGAGGGCGCGCATGAACTGGGGGAGGGGAAACTGGGCGCCCGCGTGCCGGAGGAGGGGCCGAACGAACTGCGGCTGGCGGCGGTCGCGTTCAACTCCATGGCCGATCAGGTCGTACAACTGCTCGCGAACGAGCGGGAGTTGGCGGCCGACCTGTCCCACCGGCTGCGCACGCCGCTCACCGTGCTCCGGCTCAACGCCGCCTCGCTCGGCGACGGGCCCGCCGCCGAGCAGACCCGGGCCGCCGTCGCGCAGCTGGAGCACGAGGTCGACACGATCATCCGGACGGCGCGGGAGGCCAAGCCGCAGACCGCGGCGCCGGGTGCCGGTGCCGGGTGCGACGCGGCCGAGGTGGTGCGGGAGCGGATGGGGTTCTGGTCGGCGCTCGCCGAGGACGAGGGGCGCAAGGTGCGGGTGGCCGGGGTGGAGCGGCCGGTGCGGATACCCGTGGCCCGGGCGGATCTGGCGGCGGCGCTGGACGCCCTGCTCGGCAATGTCTTCCGGCACACCCCCGAGGGCACGGCCTTCGCGGTCGACGTGCACAACGGCGAGGACGCGGTGATCGTGCTCGTCTCCGACGCGGGCCCCGGCATACCCGACCCCGAGGCGGCGATGGCCCGCGGGCGCGGCTCGGGAAGCGCGGGTTCGACCGGCCTCGGGCTGGACATCGTGCGGCGCCTCGCGGAGTCGACGGGCGGCGACGTACGCATCGGCTCCTCCGTGCTCGGCGGCACCGAGGTGCGGATCTGGATCCAGCTGGACGGGCGGGCGCCGGAGCGGAGAGGGCATCGGGGGACGGTGCGGACGGTACGGCGGCGGAGGCGGCCGGCGGCCGTGAAGTGAACGCGGGCCTGCCTGCCTCGGAGACGACCACCCCGGCATACCCCCGCAGGGCTTCCGCGCTGACGACTTCCTCCGGGCCCTGGTCCTGATCTCCACCGGCGAGAACATGCCGATCACCTCGGCGCTGAACAAGCTCTCCGGCGCATACGTCATCGACCCCGACGTGGTCGCCGCCGGCGCCATGCTCACCGCGATCCCGACGCTGATCGTGTAGTTCGTGCCGCCGTGTGACTTGTAGCATTTGAGCGGTGCCGCACGAGGGGGAACCGTGATCGAACTGGCCGACATGATCCGAGAGTTGCGGCAGCAGTTGACCGCCGCTGTGGCCGACGGGGACGGGGAGACCGTCCGCTTCGAGCTGGGACCCGTGGAGGTCGAGGCGTCGGTTGCTGTCACACGAGAGGCCGGCGGGGACGCCAAGGTGCGGCTGTGGGTCGTCGACGCGGGCGCCGACGGCCGCTACGCGCACGCCGAGACGCAGCGGATCACGCTCACTCTCACGCCCATGGCGGTGGCGGACGGACGCGCGCCCCGCACGGTGATGATCACAGGCGGATCGGTTGACGGCGAGCGCTGACCGGGGGCTACGGCCGGAGCGGGCCGCGGAGGTCATCGTCGGACCAGCCGATACGGGTCGCCGCGGCTCGGGATATCTCGTGGTGCCCGGGCGGGTGCTCACGGCCGCGCATGTCGTCAAGGGCGGCCAGGGCATCCGGGTGCGCTTCAACGCGGACCGTCCGGGGACGCGGTTCGTCGAGGCGGTGGTGGCATGGAAGCACCCAGGCGGGGCACGTCGTGGTCGTAAGGGAGCCACGAGGGTGAACCAGGGAGCCGGAGCTCCGTTCAGCTGAGGTCTCGGTCCTTCACGGCATGCAGCAGGGCGGCGAGGGCGTGGGGTGTGGTGGTGGCGATCTCGTGGGGGTGGTCGCTCTCGCGGAGGTGGATGCGGGACGGGGAGGGCGCCGCCAGTTCTACGCACTCGCCCTCGCCGCCGGTGCTGAACGACGACTTCTGCCAGACGAGTTGGGGCACGGCGGGTCCTCTCACAAGGTGTACATGACGTGCTGGATCAGGCTGAGCGAGTCGCGTGACTCGTGCGACTCGGGGGCCGATTCCGGGTCGACCGGTGCCAGCGCCAGTTCCGAGAGTCGCTCGAACATTTTGGCGTACTCGTCGAGTTCGACTCCATCCCAAAGGAAGAGCGAGTTTGTGGGGTGCTCCAGGTAGACCGTGTCCAGTTCGGGGACTCCGCATCCGAAGATGACGAACGAGCGACTGTGCGCGGCGTAGACGCCTGCCTCGAACGGGAACACCTGTACGGTCACGTTGGGTGACCGGCAGGCTTCCATCAGCCGGAGCAGTTGCCTGCGCATGACCGTCGGACCGCCCACCCGAGTGTGAAGTGCCGCTTCGTGGATGATCGCGTGGTACCTCCCGGCTGAGTCGCCAGTCAGGGCGCGCTGCCGAGCCAGCCTGAACTCGGAATATCGATCGGCGCGTTGGGGCTCGGGTTCCGTGGCGGCGAGAACCGCCCGGGCGTACTCCTCGGTCTGGAGCATGCCAGGGACGACCAGTGGATTGTGCGTGTGTATCACCGTCGAGCGCGATTCGAGTTCGGCCAGATCGCGGGCTGCCGGACCGATCGTGTCGGCGAACTCGTCCCACCAACCCCTCCCGCGCTCCTGAGCCATGGCCATCAACGCGTCGAAGTACGGTCCGGGTGGACACTCGTACTCCCGGAGCACCTTGTACAGGCGGTTGCGGGACACGTCGATGCGCCCGGTCTCGATGTTGCTGACGCGGGCGCGGTCCGCGTCCAGGAACGCGGCCGCCTGCTCGCCGGAGAGCCCGGCGCGGACGCGCAGTTTGCGCAGTTCCGCTCCGAGCCTGCGCTGGCGTTCGCTGGGATTGGTCCTGGGTGCCATGGTCGACCTCCTGATCAAGCAGTCTGTCGCCCTCCCTGAACGCGGGTCGCCAGGCTGTTGGTCCATCACTCACTTGGGTGACTCCTGAGGGAGACGCTTGCTGCAAAGGAAAACATTTCCCTATCGTCGATGGCAAGCCAACCACCCCGCCCCACGAGGAAGTGCCCCTGCCCTCACGCCAGTTGAGGCCCGGACCTGGTCACCGCGTGGGCTGACCACCCCCGAAAGGGGCCCCATGGAAGACCTCCCACTCCCCATCACCGACGTCTCCCTCGTCTTCCCGCCCCACCCCGCCTACGTCCGCACCGCCCGCGAAACGGTCCGCACCCTCCTCGTCGCATCCCACCGCCCCGAACTCACCGACACCGCAGTCCTGCTGACCTCCGAGGCAGTCACCAACGCCATCAACGCCTGTGCGGAAAAGGGCTGCACGACACCCGTCACCCTCTACGCCGGCTGGGCCGACCCCACCCGCCTCCGCGTCCTGATCCACGACGAAGCCCCCGGCCGGCCCAGCTGCCGTATTTCCACCCCCGACGACGAAGACGGCCGCGGCATACACCTCATCTCGTACGGGGCCGACGCCTGGGGCGTGTGCACCCACGGTCCCGGCCGGGGCAAGGCCACCTGGTTCGAGGTGGGCGGGCTCCGGCGGAGGTGGCAGTGGAGGATCCAGTGGCGGCGGAGGAAATGGGCCCGGTGGCGGCGGCCTCGTCGTCTACGGCCCGCCCAGCTGTGGAGTTCCGCCGCTCGCGGCCTGTGGCCCCGTCTACGGCCCACCAGCACCAGCGCAGCCTCCGCTCCTCCTGGGGCCCGACCCGGCTCCCATCCTGTCCTTCTCAGCCAACTGCGGCATAGAGTCGGAGTGGAACTACGTCTGCAACGCGGGCAACGGGCTCATGACCTCCGGCACCTACATTCAGGAGGGATTCAACCGCGCCGGCAAGGTCACCACGCAGGCCGGCAGGGACCTCCGGAGCAACCCCGACCCGAAGGCGCGCAGCAAGGCAGGAAAGACCCTGCGCTCCTTGCAGACCCATCCCGGTGTGCAGCGAGTTGCGGGCGGCGGACGGGGAGCAGTGGCGCAGGGCCTGGGAAGAGGGCTGCTCGTCGGCGGTATCGCCTTCACGGCCTGGTCCAACTACAACAGCACTGGCGGGGACATCCCCCTGACGGTTGCCGAGACGGCCTTTGACACAGGCGTCGTCATGGGCGCCACCCATGTGGGCGCCACCCTAGGCGCGGCGATTGGAACGGCGATCACGCCCGGAGTGGGCACGGTTGTCGGCAGCGCTATCGGAGGCGCGGCGGGGGCCGTGACGGGCATCCTTATGACTGGCCCTGTCAACAACTTCATGTCGAACACTTGGGAGGGGGTCAAGGGGTGGTTCGACTGAACGATAGCTGGCGGTAGTGAACAGGGCGGGCTCTGGCGAGTACGCGCTTCCGGAGCCCGCCCAGTGGAGTGCCTCTAGAGCGGAGGCTGCTTGGACGGACAGAGTGGGAGGGACCACGCGGATGACATATTTGGGGATCGGGTTTGGCCTTGCTTTGATCTTTATGTCCTGGAAAGTAACGCAGCTTTGGAGGAACGCCAACCTCGTCGCCTACTTCATGGACACTTTCGCTTTCCTTCCATTCGGTCATGACGTGAGAAGAGGCGAAGTACGCTCTCTCGGGGTCAGAGTCATTTTTCTATGGGGTATCTTGGCGATGTTCTTCCTGGGGCTCTATGACGTAACGATGGATGGTGTCTTGTTGGCTCTGTCTGGCGTTCTCGTGATCGTGGTCATGCTCTGTCTGATGCTTGAGGTCTGTGTCGTCCTGTTCAACCGTCCGAAGTTCATAGTGCCGCCGCACATGAGATCTGATCTCGGAGTGATAGCGGCACGTCGCGCACGTCGGAGGAAGGTGAGGCGCAGGTCGGTGCGGGAGTGACACAGGGCCTGATCAACAGCGGATCCGATGAGGAGCGGCCGGAGCTGTCGTGGGCATCCTGTCCACCGGTCCTGTGAACAACGGCCTATCCAGAGGCTGGAAGAAGCTGAAAGGACTGTTCGGTTGACGATCAGAGCCACGGCACCTCTCCAAGAGCTCGCCGGGATACGCACGGCCCGCCACAGCGGGTGTGAGAACAGGGGCGCTCAGTGGCGATCTTCCTGACCTGTTTCTGGGCTGTCGGGACCCCGTTTCTGACCTGGAAAACGATTCAGCTCTGGCGTGACCCGGAACAGGTGGCCTTCTTCGAGCGAGGCTTCACCTTCTTGCCCTTCGGACCAGAGGTGCGGCGAGGTGAGGTGCGTTCGCTGGCGGTCACCGCTGTGGGCGTTTGGGCCATCACCGTCCTGGTGCTGGTCGGGGTCTGGGACGCGGAGGGGGAGATGCGAATGGCCTCGCTCATCGCCTTTGTGTGCGCCTTTTTGCTTCTCATGACGTGCGTCGTGGTCGAGGTCGCCGTCATCCTCTTCAACCGTCCCAAGTTCGTGGTCCCACCCCACATGAGATCCGATCCCGGGGTAATCGCAGAGCGCCGGTCACGCCGGAGGGCGACGCGCAAGAAGCCGGAAAGTCGCCTGCTGGACCGACCTCACCCGCCTCCGCGTCCTCGTCCATGACGAAGCCCGCGGCCTGCCTGCTCGCCGTGCTGCCGCCCCCGACGGCGAGGACGGCCGAGGCGTACACCTCATCTCGCACGGTGCCGACGCCTGGGGCGTGTGCACGCACGGTCCGGGTCAGGGCAAGGCGGCCTGGTTCGAGCTGGTGGATATACTGAATTAGCTCGTGGATATCCAGGAGGTTCCTCGTGACCAAGACGCTGATCGACATCGATGATGAGCTGCTCGCCGAGGCGGCCATAGCGTTTGGAACCAAGACGAAGAAGGACACCGTCAACGCCGCTCTCAGGGAGGGCGTCGAGCGCAAGAAGCGGGCGCTCGCGCTGGCCCGGCTCGCGGCGCGGGCGGATGCCGGTGACTTCGACGTGTTGCTGGACAAGGAGAACTACCGTCGATGAGTGCGGCGGCCTATCTCGTCGACACCAGCGCCCTGGTCCGCGTCCTGAAGCGGCCTGCCCGTGATCTCTGGGAGAAACCGCTGGAAGAGGGACTGATCGCGCGCTGCCCGGTCACCGAGGTCGAATTCCTCTACAGCGCCCGGAACGCCGAGGACCGTGCGGAGCTGGTCCAGGATCTGGATGCGCTGTTCGGCTGGACACCTCTGGACGATCGGACGGTGACGCGGGCGTGGGACGTGCAGCGGGAGCTCACCGAGAAGGGGCGGCACCGTTCCGCGGGAGCGGTGGACCTCCTCGTCGCCGCCACGGCTGAGCTCCAAGGGCTGACCATGCTCCACTACGACAACGACTTCGAGACCATCGCCTCGGTCACCGGCCAGCCGACCCAGTGGCTCGCTCCCCCGGGCAGCCTCTGACCGCGATCACGATCACGATCGTGTCCGGGGCGCGGCATGCCCCCACCGCATGCCGCGCCCCGCCCCCCCCGTCAGTCCCCCTCGATGGCCGGCAGGGCCCCCGTACGCGCGGCCTTTCCATACCACCGCGCGCTCGACTTCGGCGTCCGCTCCAGCGTGGAGTAGTCCACGTAGACCGTGCCGAAGCGCTTGCTGTAGCCGTACGCCCATTCGAAGTTGTCCAGCAGGGACCACAGGTAGTACCCGCGGACGTCGGCGCCGTCGGTGATGGCCTGGCGTACGGCGGTCAGGTGGCCGTGGAGGTAGGCGATCCGCTCGGGGTCGTGGACGCGGCCGTCGGGGTCCGGCTTGTCGTCGTAGGCCGCGCCGTTCTCGGTGATGTACAGCGGCAGGCCCGGGGCCTCGCGCGTGTAGCGCATGATCAGCTCGTGCAGGCCGGTCGGGTCGATCGTCCAGCCCATCTCCGTGCGGTCGCCCGGCGTCTGATGGAAGGCGACGTCGTCCGCGCCCGGCCAGGGAGAGAAGGGGCTGGCTCCGTGACCGTCGGCGCGGGGCCCCGCCGGAGCCGCCTGCGTCGTCGAAACCAGCGCCGGTGTGTAGTAGTTGAGGCCCAGCGCGTCCAACGGCTGGTGGATCAGGGCCAGGTCGCCGTCCAGGACGAACGACCAGTCCGTGACCGACGACGTGGCGGTGAACAGCGTCTGCGGGTAGGCGCCGTTCAGCATCGGGCCGTGAAAGACGCCGTTGGCCAGGTCGTCGATCTTCTGCGCCGCCGCCAGGTCGGCCGGGTCCTGGGTGACCGTCCTGACCACCGAGGAGTTGAGGCTCACCGCCACGGAGTTGCGGGCGGGCATCGTCGTACGCAGTGCCGACGTGCCCAGGCCGTGCGCCAGGTTCAGATGGTGCGCCGCCTTCAGCGAGGCCGCCGCGTCCGTGCGGCCCGGCGCGTGGACGCCCGACCCGTAGCCCAGGAACGCGCTGCACCACGGCTCGTTGAGGGTGATCCACTGCTCCACCCGGTCGCCGAGCGCCTCGGCGACGATCTGTGCGTACTCGGCGAACCGGAACGCCGTGTCCCGCTCCGGCCAGCCGCCCGCGTCCTCCAGCTCCTGCGGCAGGTCCCAGTGGTAGAGGGTGACGGCCGGCTTGATGCCGGCCGCCAGCAGCTCGTCCACCAGCCGGCGGTAGAAGTCCAGGCCCTTCTGGACGGCCGGGCCGCGCCCGGTCGGCTGCACCCGCGACCAGGACACCGAGAAGCGGTACGCGCTCAGGCCCAGTTCCGCCATCAGCGCGACGTCCTCGCGGTAGCGGTGGTAGTGGTCGACAGCGATGTCACCGTGCTCGCCACCGGCCGTCTTTCCCGGCGTGTGGCTGAAGGTGTCCCAGATCGAGGGGGTCCTGCCGCCCTCCCGCACCGCCCCCTCGATCTGGTACGCGGAGGTCGCGGCGCCCCAGAGGAAGGCGGGAGGAAAGGTCACGGGCGATTCGGGTCCAGGCATGGAAGCGCTCCCAATGGGGGTCGTGAAGACCGGAGTAGGGGGAAGTGGGCAGGGAGGGAAGGGATGGAGGAAGGGGGGACGGGAGGGAAGGGGCCGAGGCGGCGGTGACTCGGCCCCCGAGCGAGGTCGCGGTCAGCCCTTGATCGCGCCCTGCATGATGCCCCCCACGATCTGCTTGCCGAACAACAGGAAGGCGATCAGCAGCGGCAGCGTGCCGAGCAGCGCCCCCGCCATGATCACCGCCTGGTCGGGGACATAGCCGGTGCCGAGGGAGTTGAGGGCGACCTGCACGGTCGGGTTCTCCTGGTTGAGCGCGATGATCGGCCACAGGAAGTCGTTCCAGGCGAACACGAAGGTCAGCAGGCCGAGTACGGCCATCGCGGGCCGCGCCGCCGGGAAGACCACGTGCCACACGACCCGCAGACTGCTCGCCCCGTCCACCCGCGCCGCCTCGATCAGCTCGGTCGGCAGCGCCTGCAGCAGGTACTGCCGCATGAAGAACGTGCCGAACGCGGTGCACAGGGTGGGCAGGATGACGGTCTGCAGCTGGTTCGACCAGCCGAGGTCGGCCATCCACAGATACAGCGGTACGACCGCCAGCTGCGGCGGGATCATCATCGTGCCGATGGTCAGCAGGAGCAGCACACCGGAGAACCTGAACCGCAGCTTGGCGAAGGCGAACCCGGCGAGCGTGGAGAACAGCACCGTGGAGACGGTGATCGTGCCCGCCACAAACGTCGTGTTGAACATCGCCGTGCCGAGACCCGCCTCCTCCCACGCCGTCTCCATGTTCTTGAACAGGTTCCCGCCGAACCACAGCGGCGGCGGGGTCTGCGCGAGCCGTTCGTCGGTGCGCGAGGCGGCGATCGCCGTCCACACCAGCGGGGCCAGCGAGACCAGCGCGAAGACGGTCAGCACGAGGTAGGTGACCGGGCCGGCGTGCAGCTGCTTGCCCGCGCCCATGACCCGTGGGCGCCTGGGCCGTCGTACCTTCTCGGTTTTCTGAGTTTTCTGAGGGATCGTCAGTTCGCTTGTGGTCATCAGGACTTCCTCAGACGTCGGGTGATCACCAGGTTGATCACGGCGATGATCACGAGGATCAGGAACATCGACCACGCGATCGCGGACGCCTTGCCGAGGTTGCCGATGATCCAGCCCTGGTCGTACATGTACAGGCCGAGCGTCTGGTACTGGTGGTCGGAGCCGCCCTTGGAGCCGCTGACCCCGCCGAACAGCAGGGGCTCACCGAACAGCTGCGTCGCGCCGATCGTCGAGACGACCACCGTGAACAGGATCGTCGGCCGCAGCTGCGGGATCGTCACATGGATGAACTGCTGCCAGCGGTTCGCGCCGTCCAGCGACGCCGACTCGTACAGGTCGGACGGGATCGCCTGCATCGCGGCCAGGTAGATCAGCGCGTTGTAGCCGGTCCACCGCCAGATCACGATCGACGACACGGCGAACTGCGAACCCCAGTCCGACTCACGCCAGTTGATCGGATCGATGCCGATGCCGCCGAGCGCCCAGTTGATCGCGCCGCCGTCCCAGGAGTACAGCAGCACGAACACCAGCGTCGCCGCCGCCACCGAGGTGGCGTACGGGGTGAGCATCACGACCCGCCACAGCGTCGAGCCGCGCAGCCGGTAGTTGAGCAGGTGCGCGAGACCGATCGCCATCATCAGCTGTGGCACGGTCGAGATCACGCCGATGGTGAAGGTGTTCCACAGGGCGTTCCAGAAGAAGTCCGAGGACAGCAGGTTCTGGTAGTTGTCCAGGCCCGCCCACTCCTGGCTGTCCAGGTTGGACAACTGCACGTTGTGCAGGGAATACCAGGCCGTGTAGAGCAGCGGGACGAGCGAGAACGCCCCGAACACGATGAAGAAGGGGGCGATGAACGCGTACGGCGACGCCTTCATGTCCCAGCGGTACAGCCGGCTCCGCCAGGAACCCGGGCCCGGGGGCGGCGTACCGCGACCGCGAGCGCCCCGGGCCGCGCCCGGCTTGTCGCCGGACGCGGCCTCGGCGCTCGACGCGGGATGCGCGAGAGCCTGCTTGGAGCTGGTCACTGGCCGAGCACGTCCTTGATCTCCTCGGACGCCGCGTCCCAGCCCTCGTCGGGGGAGGCGCCCTTCTGCTCGACCTGGAGGATGCCCACGTCGGTGAGCGCGGTGTTGATCGGCTGGTCCTTGGTGCCGAAGACCTGCGTCGGGATGCTCTCGGCGGAGGCCGAGAAGATGTCCGTGATCGGCGCGTCGGAGAAGTACGACTGGGTCTCGGCCGCCGGCTCAAGGGTCGAGTACGCCGACGGGGTCGACGGGAAGCTCGCCTGCTTGGCGAAGACCTTCGCCTGCTGCTCGGGCGCGGTCAGCCACTTCGCCAGTTCGATGGCCTCCTTCTGGTTCTCGCTCGCCGTCGGCACGCCGATGAACGAGCCGCCCCAGTTGGACGCGGTCGGCGCCGCCGCCACGTCCCAGTTGCCCGCGCCCGAATCGCCGGACTTCTCCTGGATGTAGCCGATCATCCAGGCCGGGCAGGCCACCGTCGCGAAGCTGGCGTTCGCGAAGCCCTGGTCCCACGGCTTGTCGAACTGCTTCAGCTTCGCCGACATGTCGCTGGTCGCCACCTCCATGGAGGTGTCCCAGGCATTCTGCACGCCCGCGGACTCGTCCCAGACGACGTTGCCGTCCTTGTCGTAGTAGCGCTCGCTCTCACCGTTGAGGACCGCGTTGTAGACGGAGGAGGCGGAGTCCACGAACTTGGTGTCGCCGGGAGCGTTCTTCATGTACTCCTTGCCGAGGTCGACGTACTTGTTCCAGTCGCCCTCCCACTGCGCGGCGAGCTTGTCGCGGTCGGTCTCCAGGCCGGCCTGCTCGAACAGGTCCTTGCGGTAGCAGATCGCCATCGGGCCGATGTCGGTGCCGAGCCCGATGACCTTGCCGTCCTCGGTGGTGGCCTGGGCGGTCTTCCAGTCCAGCCACTGCGAGGTGTCGACCTCCTGACCGAGGTCGACGAACTTGTCGCTCTGCGTCTGCACGGCCTCGGTGATGTTGCCGACCTCGATCGCCTGGATGTCGTCGGTGCCGGAACCGGCCTGCAGCCGGGTCAGCGTCTTCGGCCAGTAGACGTCGGTCCGGGTGGTGACGTTCTCCTTGATGTTGATGTCGGGGTGGAGCTTCATGTACTCGTCGTAGAGTCCGGCCTGCTTGTAGCCGAAGACGCCGAACGTGCCGACGGTCAGGGTGGTCTTGCCCTCGGCGTTGCCGCCGCCCTCGTCCGAGCCGGAGTCGTCCGAGTCTTCGGCGCAGCCGGCCAGCAGGCCCGTAGTCAGCGCGGCGGCGACCGCGAGGGCCGACAGCCTGCGGGACCGGCGGGTAATCGTGCGCATTGCGTCCTCCTGTTGCCTGACGTGCCGACCCCCCGGCCAACTGCACTGTTGGGCCCGTTGTACACGCTGCGGCTCGGGCGGGGAACGTGCGGGATGTGTATGTGTCAGGTACTGTGGGAGCGCTCCCACAAGTGATGTGTTGAAGGTTCGCGGGTCCGGACGGGGGTGTCAAGGGCACGAGCGCGGAGAGATGCGTTCAGTTATCGGGCTGTTAACTGGACCCGGGAGTAAGGGCCCGGCCGGTCTGGCGGCGGCTCGGAAGGTCACCTCTCCGCCGCGACTGTTAGATTCCAGGCCGGCGCGTCGACGGTGGAAGGGCGGAGCCACATGGCAATCCATGGAGCGCGGGGGCGGAGCGGTGGCCGGCCCACCCTCGAAGAGGTCGCCGCGCGCGCCGGTGTCGGCCGCGGCACGGTCTCCCGGGTGATCAACGGCTCGCCCCGGGTCAGCGACGCCACCCGCGCGGCCGTCGAGGCGGCGGTCGCGGAACTCGGTTACGTCCCGAACACGGCCGCCCGCGCCCTCGCCGCCAACCGCACCGACGCGATCGCGCTGGTCGTCCCCGAGCCGGAGACCCGGTTCTTCGCGGAGCCGTACTTCTCGGACATGCTGAAGGGTGTCGGCGCGGAACTCTCCGACACCGAGATGCAGTTGCTGCTGATCTTCGCGGGCAGCGACCGGGAGCGGCAGCGCCTCGCGCAGTACCTCGCCGCCCACCGCGTCGACGGCGTCCTGCTGGTCTCGGTCCACGCGGACGACCCGCTGCCCGACCTCCTGGCCCAACTGGAGATACCCGCGGTCATCAGCGGCCCCAGGTCCGCCGCCGAGACGCTCACCTCGGTCGACTCCGACAACTACGGCGGCGCCCGCTCAGCCGTGGAGCACCTGCTCGCCCGCGGCCGCCGCACGATCGCCCACATCACCGGCCGCCAGGACGTCTACGGCGCCCAGCGCCGCGTCGACGGCTACCGCGCCGCCCTGCGCGACTCGGGCCACGAGGTCGACGAGCGCCTCATCGAACCCGGCGACTTCACCGAGGGGGGCGGCCGCCGGGCGATGGCCGCGCTGCTCGACCGCTGCCCCCACCTCGACGCCGTCTTCGCCGCCTCGGACGTGACCGCGGCCGGCGCCCGCCAGGCCCTCCGGGACGCCGGCCGCCGCATCCCCGACGACGTCGCCCTCGTCGGCTACGACGACTCCGCCATCGCCCGCCACATGGACCCACCCCTCACCAGCGTCCGCCAGCCCATAGAGGAAATGGGCCGCGCCATGATCGACCTCCTCCTCACCGAAATAGCCGACCGCCGCCCGACGGTCTCCCGGGACCTGGAGCGCCGCCAACTGGTCCTGGCGACGGAACTGGTGCCGCGCACGTCGTCATGAGGCGGGGCGCCGGTTCGGCACAGCACTCATGCGTGCCCGGAAACAGCGCATGTGCCGCAGTCGTGTTGGTGACGTACACTCTTTATGTACATCGTGAGCATGGAGGTGGCCGAGATGAGCGTGACCCAGATCGACCTGGACGACGAGGCGCTTGCCGAGGCGATGCGGCTCATGGGTTCCACGACCAAGAAGGACACCGTGAACGCGGCTTTGCGGGACTACGTCGCACGTGTCAGGCGCCTTGAGGCCGCCGAGAAGTTGGCCGTTCGTGGGGAGCGCGGCGAGTTCGACGCGGCGGCGGCAGCTCATGCCGCCGCCAAGCGGGCTCACCGGGCGGCCTTCGAGTGATCACGTACCTCCTGGACACCTCGGCTCTGTGGCACCTTTTCCGCACACCCGGGGCGCTGCACGCCTGGGAAGGGCATATCGCCGCGGGCGCCTTTCACCTGTGCGAACCCACGCGTACCGAGTTCCTGTACTCCGCCACAGGCCCTGCTCACCGCGACGAACTGGCGGACGAACTGGACGCCCTGTGCCACCTCTCGCCGGTGCCGAAGGGTGCCTGGCGCTGGGTCGACATGGCCCAGTACAAGCTCACCCAACAGGGGCAGCATCGCGCCGCGGGGGCCATCGACCTCCTGGTGTGCGCAACGGCGGTTCAGCACGGTCACACCGTGCTCCACGTGGACAACGACTTTGTCGCGGTGGCGGCCGTGGTGAAGGAAGTCGACCAGCGGGATGTGCGCACCTGAAGGCCTCGTACGAGTCGGTGCGATCGGGTCTGTGTCATCGGCGCGGGGAGAGCCGCCACCGCACCTCGCCGTCATGTTCCTCGTCCGTGGGAGACAGGCCGGTCGCCCTGGCCACGGCGGCGGAGGCGTGGTGGGACGGGTGGATGTGGGCGATCACCGTGAGCGTCCGGGATCGCTCCCGTAGCCGGGACACGAGCCCTCGCGCCGCCTCGGAGGCGTAGCCGTTTCCTTGCCATGGCGTTCCCACGACCCAGGCGATCTCCGCGGTCTGTCCCGTGATCGTGGCCTGGACGGTGCCGATGAGGTGCGAGCCCGTGCGATGGCGCAGGACCCAGTTGCACCAGGTGACGGACGGGTCGGGAGAACCGGCGACCAGGCGCTCGTAGCGGGCGTGCAGGGCCTCTCGGGTGAGCGGGGTGCCGCCGATGTAGGTGTGCAGGGCCGGGTCGGCCAGGACCGTCGCCATTTCTTGCGCGTGCTCGACCTGGAGGGGGAGCAGGTCCAGGCGGGGCGTGGGGATCGGGTCGAGCGGCATGGGTGCCGGCGCCCTCTCAACTTGCGGGATCTGTCAGGGATTTCAAGGCCGGGCGCAGGAGTGCCGCGATGCGGTCGGCTGGGGCGTCGCGCAGGGCGGGGAGGTCGAGGAGCTGGTGGCCGATCGTCACGCCGACCATCGCGGTGACGACGAGCGCGGCGCGCAGTTCCGCGTCGTCGGCTGCGGAACCGAGCATTCCCCGGCTCCGTAGCTCCCGTTAGGCGTCGGGGTCGACCTCGGGGTGCGTGAACCGCACGGGCTTGCCCAGTGACCGGGCGTAGGCGATTTCGGATCGGGTGCTGTCTCCGATGTAGTCGCCGACTACGAGCACCTCATCAGCGAGCCGGATCTTCGCCCGGTGCAGATCGCCGAGTCGAACCTTCAGCGCCTCGGCCTCGACAGGATCGGACCAGAATTCGTGCGGCGACTTCCTGTCACAGCCCGGTTTGACGACGATCTTCCCGGCTTTGGTCTCCCGCAGATCGGCCTGGGCCATCTCGGTCATGAAACGGGTGGAGCCGCAGATCACGACGATACGCGGGAGGCTCAGCTGCTTCTTCACGTCGGCGAGCTTCTCCTCGGAAGTGAGCGGTTGCGGGTGTGACACTGGTTCCTCCTGGTGGTGTGGTCCAAGGGGTGCCTGCGGAGACGAGAACGAGGGTGTCCAAGATCGTCTTACCGGACATGGGCACGGTCGGGGCCCGTGCTGGAGCGTCAGGTGGAGTACTCCAGCTCGGCCACGGCAGCCTCACGGACCAGGACGGCCACCTCATTCATGTCCAGGCCGTGAAGGAACTCTACGAGCGCCTGCCGGACCTCACCAAGGCGTGCCGCGAGTGCCGTTCCTTCCATGTCTCTGGGCGGGATGACACGGCGGAACGCCGGGTCTTCGATCGCGAGGGCGAGCATCTTCTCGGAGAGCCACAGAGGGGTGCGTTCCCGGATGGCGAAGGTGAGATGGACACTGTCCGCGGCGCTGTTCAGAGCGTGCGGGTTGTGAATCCAGCCCCTTGGCAGCAGCAGGGTCTGTCCGGCCGTGAGGTCGATGGTCGTGTCTGGTCCGGCAGCCTCCCAGCCGGGGATGAAGTCGTCCTGCCAGACACGGAAAGACTCCTGGTGCTCGCGCATCGGCGAGTTGTACATCGGCCTCCACAGCTGCCACGTCTTGGCGCCGGAGAGCTGCACGATCAGCGCCATCTGCTGATCCCAGTGGTGCCGTAGTCCTTGCTTGCCGGCGGGTGTGAGGAAGCAGTGGACGTAGTTGCTGTAACCGGTCTCCTGCTGGATAGCCCGTGCAGCGTCGTGGAAGAAGGGAAGCCAGCGTTGCAGGTTGCCCAGGCGGATGGTGTACCCGCGTTGGCGCAGGCGGCGCAGTTTCGTCGCGTCGGTGCGGCCGTTGGCCGTCTTGAAGGAGCTGCGGTCGGAGGGGCCGGCGTGGATGGCGGCGACTTCCTCGGCGGGCACGCAGCCGGTGTCGAGGAGCTGTTCGAAGTCGTCCGCGGTGATGGTGCGGTCAAGGGCGGAACGGCCGCGTTCGTAAACCCGGGGCTCGTCGGGCCAGGTCGTCAGGAGATCGGCGACGCCGTCCTCGGGCAGTAACAGGCTGAGCGACATCGAGTTCTCCTCGTGGGAAGGGTCATGCCGGCGGCAGCGGGCAGGTGAGGGTGGGGTGGAAGCGGTTGGGGCAGCACACCACGGAGGCGGAGAACAGGCTCTTGCTCTTCGTGTAGTGGACCCAGGAGATGTCGACCCCGCAGGGCAGGGCGTCGATGGCGTATGCGAGCTTCACGTCCAGGCCGACGTAGGCCCGCAGGCCATCGGTTCGCTCGGCCGGCGGGTTGTCGGTGTAGCCCTGCTTGAGCCACTCCACCGCGTCGGCGACGTCGGTCCAGGTACGGGCGGCTGCGGCCTGCCCGCGCTTTTGCAGCCAGTGGCCGGTCATGAGAGGCGGCAGGCTGGAGCTGGAGAACTCGCCCGCTGCTTCGTGGTAGCGCGCCAGGACGTGTTGGGCCTTCTTGTCCTCGGGATCTGTTGCCGAGGGTGGACCGTTGGGGTGTGCCGGTCGGCGGTTCCCCTCTACTGCGTATGCGGCCGGGCTTCCGACCCACGGCCCGAAGCCGTGCCAGTGGCCTGTCCGATCAGGGGCAACCAGCCCCGCAGAACGGCCCATGGACGCGGTGACAGTCATGGTTTCCTCCAGGGGTGAAACGGACCGTCTCCGACCGGAGACGGTCCGCTGTACGAGGGGGACGAGCGCACAGATTAGAGCTTCAGCCCCCGGGATTTGGCCCAGCCGACCGCGAACGCGTCCAGCTCCGCAGCGGTCATGCGCAGGTGGTGTCCGGCGCCCTCAGGCTTGGAGTCGCAGAGGATGAACCCGTCGGCGCCGGCGAGCGGCGTGGTGGTCACGCAGGTCTCGTTGTCGCCGCCGAGGTTGCCGCCGCACCAGTTCTTTGCCCTGGTTGGGGCTGCGGGCAGTTCGTACAGGTTCGGCTTCATGACTGACCTCCGGTGTCCTGGTGATCTGTTCGGAGAGGCGTTCTCCGTGCCGTTGTGCAACCCGCCCGAGGCTCGACTTGTCCTGGGGTGGGAACCTCGGGCAGGGGTCTCGGAGCCCCGTTCCGCCGAAAGCCTGGGGTCCTCCAGAGGGACGGGCGTCTACTCGGAGTGCAGGGCGCGTGCGATCAGGACGCGGGCGAGGATGCGTATGGCGTCCGGATCAGGGCCGACGAGATGGGCGTGTTCGCGGTGCGCCCAGATGTTCCAGCCGGGCCCGGAACTGCCCGGCTCGTGGCCGATGTACACGGAGTCGTCCGGGTCGGTGATAGGCCCGTCGCAGTGACGGCAGATGTGTACGGCCGCACTCACGACGCACCGCTCAGCGTTTCGTAGGGGGAGTACGGGGCGTTCAGGGACCGGGCCTGGTGCCGGGCGTGAGCGACGCGGGACTCCAGCGCAGGGGCCGGAGTGCGACTCAGCTTCCGGCAAGCCTTTCCGACGCAGGCGAGCGCGCAATACGCCCGCGCGCTGTACGGCCCCGGGCCGGCCATCTGCACAAACTCGGGGATGGGCAGCTCAAGGAACCCGCGCCGGGTGTTGTCGAACGTCTCCAGCTCTGCGACGCCTGGCGGGAGCGCGTCCGGCCCGTCATCCGGGTCGGCGGCCGGGCATGCCGTGGCGCGCATCGTGGCGACGTCCGCAGGCAGGACCGTCGGATCGGTCGTAGTCGCCATCTCTCACGCCTCCACGGTCACGGTGGTCTGTCTCACACAGGTGACCTTAGACAGGCGCCATCGAGGTGACCCGAGCTGACAGTTCGGGTGACCCACAGGCTCGTCCGCCTACACGAGACCGATGCGCACCGCCAGCTGCTCTGCCTGCCGGGCGTGTATCGACCGGGCCCGACGGACCACCGTCAGCACCAGCTGCCGCGCGAGTGGCGTCCGAGCAAGGTCCTCGGGGGCGCTCGCCTCCAAGCCGAGAAGGGCAAGCAACGCCGCGGCGTCGTCCCGGCGCTGGCTGTGGCAAGCTGCCACCTCCAGTCCGAAGGTGAATTCCCGCTCCAGCGACGGTAGCCCGCTGGTGTCGATGGCGTCAGCGGTGTGCAGGGCCTCACCTGTCTCACCCGCTTCCATCTCGATGGAGACTGCGTGCAATGCCACGTTGGTCGGCCCGAACACGGTCCATGCGACGTTGCTGGCGTCGGACACGGCGCGGGCGGCAGGCGCCGCGTACTGGGTGAGCCGCTCGCGGGCCTCCCACCACCGGCGCCGACGGGCGGCAGCCACTACCGCGACAAGCTGAAGCGCACCTCCCATGGCTGTCCGTTCGACCTCAGGCATCGTGGTGGCGGCCAATTCCCCGGCCGCGCGCAGCGCCATCTCTTCCGCCTCGGCGGCCTGGCCGGCGGCGAGGAGGACATGGCCGAAGTTCCACCTGGCTGCGGCGATACGGAGAGGGTCGTCAGCGTCCTCGGCGGCGCGCATCGCCCGGTCTGCGGCGACGGTGGCGAGGTCGACGCGGCCTGTACGGCGCAGATACGAGCGGAGCAGGCAGTACAGGTCGGCGGCAGCACGGAAGACGGCTCGGCGCTCAACCTCGTCCTCGCCTGCGCGGGCAGCGCGCGCGGCATGCTCGACGTCGGCGACCAGACTCGGAAGCGTGGCAGCTGCCTCGGTGAAGCGCTCGCCGCTGGTCTGCCAGCTCTGCCACGCAGACTCCACCCGGTCTCTCAGTACAGCCGCCGCTACAGGCGCAGAGCTGTGGGCGGGCCCGTAACCGAGGAGCGCACGGCCCACAGCACCTTCCGCCGTGTCCTTGTGCTCCTCCGCGGGGGGCGGCTGCTCGGAGAGGAGTGCAGCCGTCGGCACTCCTAACTCCTGGGCGAGCGCGTACAGGATCGGCAGACTGGGCACTTTGAGGCCACGCTCGATCTGCGACAGGTAGTCAGGTGAGATGCCGACCAGGCCGGCGACGGCGTCCTGGCGGCGACCGCCCCGATAGTGCCGGATCCTGTCCCCGATGGGGAGGTCCGCTGCAACCATGTGCCTACTCCTCGCTCCTTGATACGAGCGTAGGGTGCCCGCCAGGTGGGGAGGCCGGGGTCGTGCAAAGAGGGAGGCGATGGTGCCGGAGTTGGTGCTGTGGGACATCGACCATACGCTGATGGCGACGCGAGGCTTCGGCGGGGAGCTGTGGGCGCAGGCGTTCCGTCAGGTGACGGGCGTAGTGCTGCGGGAACAGGTGTCGGTGACCGGCTCGACAGAGCGAGTAATCCTTCGGGAGACCGCTCGGCTGCACGACATCCGCTACCGTGACGACTTGTTCACCCGGTTCGCTGACGCGCTCGGAGCACTGCACGTCCGCCGCGCGGCCGAGCTGCGGGAGCGGGGACACGCACTACCCGGCGCTGCGGCGGTTCTCGCTGCCCTTGAAGACCGGGGCGTACGGCAGTCGGTGGTGACCGGCAACATCCGCCAAGCCGCCGAGGTGAAGCTCGCCACCTTCGGCCTGGACGGCTACATGCGACTCGACGAGGGCGCGTATGCCGAGGACGGCGAAGGCCGACCCGAGCTGTTGTGCGCCGCTCTGAAGCGATCGGCCACGTCCCCGTCAGATGCGGTGTTTCTTGGGGACACACTTGCGGACGTTGCGGGCGGGCTGGAGGCCGGTGTTCGAGTGGTAGCGGTCGCGACAGGCCGTACGTCTCCGAGTGACCTGAGTGCGGCCGGCGCCCATGTCGTGCTGGGTGGGCTGTCGGATACGGACCGGGCCCTCGCGGTGATCGGTGGATGAAGAAAGGGCCCCTCCCGTCGGAAGGCGGAAGAGGGGAGCCATTCTTGCCGCTGAAGTTCTCGGGCTGCCACGAACACATCAGGGGTTGACCTGTCTGTGCAGGTCAACCCCTGATCATCAAGGGTGAGTGACGGGACTCGAACCCGCGACATCCTGGACCACAACCAGGTGCTCTACCAGCTGAGCTACACCCACCATGACCGGTGATTCGACGAATGTTCTCCCCGACCGGCCGAGAAAAAGTGTACAGGGTCCGAAGGGGTGCTCGCGCCTGGCTTTCGCCGTGCCTCGACGCGCGTCGGACGCGGACCCGTCACGCACCTACTGAGCAGGCCGAACGTGCTTCGCGGCGATCGTCCTCGCCGTGTCCGAGTCGGGACCGGGCTGGGGGACGAAGATGGCCTCGCGGTAGTAGCGCAGTTCCGCGATGGACTCGCGGATGTCGGCGAGGGCGCGGTGGTTGCCGTTCTTCTCGGGGCTGTTGAAGTACGCCCGGGGGTACCAGCGCCGGGCCAGCTCCTTGATCGACGAGACATCGACGATGCGGTAGTGGAGGTACTCCTCGACCTTCGGCATGTCCCGCAGGAGGAAACCGCGGTCGGTGCCGACGGAGTTGCCGCACAGCGGGGCCTTGCCGGGCTCCTTGACGTGTTCCCGGACGTAGGCGAGCACCTGCTCCTCGGCGTCCGCCAGTGTCGTACCGGCCGGGAGTTCATCGAGCAGTCCGGAGGCGGTGTGCATCTGACGCACCACTTCCGGCATCGTCTCCAGCGCGGAGTCCGGCGGCCGGATGACGATGTCGACACCCTCGCCGAGCACGTTCAGCTCGGAGTCGGTGACGAGGGCGGCCACCTCGATGAGCGCGTCGTCGGACAGCGAGAGGCCGGTCATCTCGCAGTCGATCCACACCATGCGATCGTTCATGCGACCACCCTAAAGCCGACGTCCGCTTATGGATGCCCCGCGGTGGCCCCGCGGTGCCCCGGGCTCACGCCGGGCGCGGTGGTGAGGGGCGGGCGGGCCCCCTCACCACCGCGGGTGTCCCGACCGCCGGCCTCTCCGTCGCGGGTGTCCCCGCCGCAGGCGCCCCGCCCCTCACCGCACGCTCACCATCCGCACGCTCACGATCCGCTGCGCTGTCCCGGCAACGTCGCTCGGCTGTTCGCGTACGCCTCGCGGACGTGTTCGCCGGAGGCGGTCGCCGCCAGGGACGGCGTCGGTCCGACCGCGCTCGCCGCCGGGGTACGGCGGGCCTGCATCGGCACCGGGCCGGGGGCCTCCGGATGGAGGGCGGGTGCCGGGCTCGGGGAGCCCGGTGAGCCGGTCCCGGCCGGCGCTCCGTCGGCGTCCGCCTGCTTCTCGCCCTGCGGCCTGCGCGCCCGGTACGCGGCCCGGTACGCCGCCGGCGACGAGCCGAGCTGGCGGCGGAAGTGCCCGCGCAGCGCCACCGGGGAACGGAAGCCGCAGCGGCCCGCGACCTCGTCCACCGAGTAGTCCGACGTCTCCAGCAGGCGCTGTGCCTGGAGGACCCGCTGGGTGATCAGCCACTGGAGCGGGGCCGAACCCGTCAGGGAGCGGAACCGGCGGTCGAACGTACGACGGCTCATGTACGCGCGCGCGGCGAGCGTCTCCACGTCGAACTGCTCGTGGAGATGCTCCAGTGCCCAGGCGACGACCTCGGCGAGCGGGTCGGCGCCGATCTCCTCTGGTAAAGATCGATCGAGGTAGCGCTCCTGGCCGCCGCTCCGGCGCGGCGGGACCACCAGGCGCCGGGCGAGCGCGCCCGCCGCCTCGTTGCCGTGGTCCGTCCGCACGATGTGCAGGCACAGGTCGATTCCGGCCGCGGTGCCCGCGGAGGTCAGTACGTCGCCGTCGTCCACGAACAGTTCCCGTGGGTCGACGTGCACCGACGGATAGCGCTTGGCCAGCGTCGGCGCGTACATCCAGTGTGTTGTCGCGGGGCGGCCGTCCAGCAGGCCCGCCGCCGCGAGAACGAACGCGCCTGTGCACAGCCCGACGATGCGGGCGCCCTCCTCGTGTGCCCGGCGGAGTGCGTCGAGCGCCTCCTCCGGTGGCGGGGAAGTGATCGAGCGCCAGGCGGGCACGACGACCGTGCCCGCCCGCGAGATCGCTTCCAGGCCATGCGGCGCGGTGAGCTCCAGGCCCCCCGTGGTCCGCAGCGGTCCTTCTTCGCCACCGCACACCAGCAGTCGGTAGCGCGGCACGCCGGCGTCCTGGCGGTCGATTCCGAACACCGACAGCGGTATGGAACTCTCGAAGATGGGACCGCCGCTGAACAGCAGCACCGCGACGATCTCCTTGCGGCGTCGCCCGGAAAGTTTCCGGGCCGCGGCTTCCGGCGCGGCAGTGGAGTCGTGGCTCATACTGCTAAGCCCCCCTCGGTGGTCGCGGCTCCTCGGTTGTGTCGCTCCTGCACGTTTCCCCTCGGTCCTGCACGAGTCCCCCGCCGTAAGACAGTCAAGATCGAATCTACTGCGTCCCGTGGTGCCCGGGTGACCAGTTCAGCACCCGGCACATTGTCGACTTGGCAACTTGGCGTAAAGCATTCGATCACGAAGCGTTGCACTCGCAGGCCGCGCAGGGAAGTGCGCCTTGTCGCAGTGGCCAATCCCTGTAGGGTGCGCACGCCCTCTGCGGCCCTTTCGGTGCAGGTGGAACGGGGTGTGGGGGGTGCTTCGGACCGGGGATGCGCGGTGGTCAGAAGTTGGCTGAAAAGAAGCGGTTGGGGGTATGGAAACAGGTCAGTCGACCGGTGAGTTTCCCCCAGTGTGACGTCCGCCCCTGTGGGCACCCGTGCCGCTCCTGTGGTGGCGGCCCCGGTGCGGTGCCGGTTCGTCGGTGAGCGGCCGGGCGGCGCCGCGCTCGGACTGGCGCAGCAGAATCCGGCAGACGGCGGTGACGGCCGCCAGGCCGAGCGCCGTGCCGGTCGCGCCGGCGAGGGAGGTGCCGTACACGAGGAGGACGACGGGGACGAGTACACAGCTGAAGGCCGCCCAGCGGACCACGTCGGTGGCGGTGTCCTGGGAGTGGGGGGACTCGGGGGTGGAACGTGGGCCGGACATTGCGTGCTCCCGGTGTCGGTCGGTCGCCGGGTTCAACGCGTGTTCGAGGTGTCGGTCACTGTACGTGCTGCTTCGGCCTTGCGCGGGCCCGGTAAGTGAATGGCGTGCAAACCGCCTGTACGGCGCAGCAACCATTGCGTAACGGGCGTGGCCTCGTGCATGCTCCCTGAAACCCCCGCGGAGGTCGCGCGGGACCTGGGCTAAGGAGGCGTGCCGCCGTACCCTTGGGGTATGGGGTGGGAAGATGATTCCCGGACACAGCTCCGTTGCACACTGTCGTCCCTCCCAAAAGGATCACAACGCCGAGACAGCCATGGCCGGTCACGAATTCTTCGAACCCGCGGACCGCAAGCGGCCGGTCGCCGACCATACGGCGGCCGAGCCCCTGGCGGCCGAAGAGCCACGCCATTCCTGCGATCCCGCTTTCAAGCACGGCGTCGTCGTCGGCTTCGACGGCTCCACATCGAGTGAACGCGCCCTCGCGTACGCCATCGGCATGGCCCATCGCTCCGGGTCCGCCCTGATCATCGTCCATGTGGCCAACCGGCTGCCCACCACCGTGTGGGCCGGCTGCGAGCCGCCCGTCTTCGTCGACGTCCCGGACCATCGCACCGAGGTACTCGGCCTGGAACTCGCCTGCGCGGACTATCTCGCCGAAGTTCCCTGGATCCTCGTCGAGCGCGGCGGCGACATCTGCCATGAACTCGAAGAGGTCGGGCAGGAGTACGAGGCGGACGCGATCGTCGTCGGGTCCACGCAGGGCATCGTCGGACGGATCTTCGGGTCCGTCGCCGGGCGGCTCGCCAAGCGCGCCAAGCGGCCTGTCGTCGTCATTCCGTAACTCGCGGTTTTCCCAGGTGGGATGTGGAGTTCGCGCGGCCGGACCCCTTTGCGCGGAGCGTAAAACTACTCGTGCGTAGAGGTGTTTGTGCCCTTGTGAAGGGCATATACCGGTCACCGCGCAACTGCACATGCATGAAGGGAGCCCGCCGTGGACAACGACGTCTCTGCGGGAAGCGGAATCACTACCGTGGTCGGCCGACTCGCCCTGGGCATCACCCTGTTGGCCTTCGGGCTGGGGTACACCGATGTGATCGACGGCGTGACGGCTGCTGACGCCGTATCAATCGCCCAGTACGTGGGCGGCATCGCCCTTTTCGTAGCCGGCCTGATGGCCTTCCGGGACCGGGACTCCGTCGGTGGTACGGCGTTCTCGGCGCTCGGTGCGCTCTGGTTCACCTGGGCCGTCTCCGCCGACGCCCAGGTCTCCGCCAACGCCGCGGGGTTGTTCCTGCTGCTGTTCGCCCTGGTGGCGCTGACCCTTGCCCTCGCCGGTGGCGATCAGCTCGGTCAGGGGATGTACGGGTTGTTCTTCGTCGCCCTGGTGCTCATGGCTATCGCCAATTTCGGTGACAGTGACGGGCTTGCCAAGGTGGGTGGCTGGTTCGCCGTCGCGGCGGGGGCGGTGGCCTGGTATGCCGCTACGGCAGCGCTGGCTCACTGGCCGACTGCCCTTCCGCGACGTGCTGCCGGCCGGGGCGTGACGGCCCACGGCTAGCTGCGCAGGCTGGGGGTGGGCGGCCCCCGGCTCATGGGCGGCCCCCCGGTGCATGGTGGCAGCACGTGGGGGGCCGTTCTCGTTCTTGCGCCTGAACCGGCGCCGCTCTCGCGGACGTGGTTGCTCGCCGCGAGGGTCTCTCAATTGTCGCCTCGGTGGGTGGGGGGATTTCTACTCGACCGTCACCGACTTTGCGAGGTTCCTGGGCTTGTCGATGTCCCTGCCGAGGGCCAATGCCGTGTGGTAGGCCAGGAGTTGGAGGGGGATGCCCATCAGGATCGGGTCCAGTTCGTCCTCGTTCTTCGGGACCGTGATCGTCTGGTCGGCCTTCTCCTGGTGCTGGTGGGCCACCGCGAGGATCTTGCCGCTGCGGGCCTTGATCTCCTCCAGGGCGGCGCGGTTCTTCTCCAGGAGGTCGTCGTCGGGGACGATGGCGACCGTGGGGAGGGCGGGCTCGATCAGGGCGAGCGGGCCGTGCTTCAACTCCGAGGCGGGGTAGGCCTCCGCGTGGATGTAGGAGACCTCCTTGAGCTTCAGCGAGGCCTCGCGGGCGACCGGGTAGCCGCGGACACGGCCGATGAAGAGCATCGAGCGGGCCTCGGCGTACTGCCGGGCCAGCTTCTCGATCTCGCCCTCCTGCTCCATGATCTCGGCGATCTGGGCGGGGAGCTTGCGCAGGCCCTCGATGATGCGCTTGCCGTCGCGGACCGAGAGGTCGCGGGTGCGGCCGAGGTGGAGCGCGAGGAGGGCGAACGCCACCGTCGTGTTCGTGAAGCACTTCGTCGAGACCACGCAGACCTCCGGGCCCGCGTGCACATAGATGCCGCCGTCCGCCTCGCGGGCGATCGCCGAGCCGACGACGTTCACCACGCCCAGCACCCTCGCGCCCTTGCGCTTCAGCTCCTGGACGGCGGCCAGGACGTCGTACGTCTCACCGGACTGGGAGACCGCGACGTACAGGGTGTCGGGGTCGACGACCGCGTTGCGGTAGCGGAACTCGGAGGCGGGCTCGGCGTCCGCGGGGATGCGGGCCAGCTCCTCGATCATCTGGGCGCCGATCATGCCCGCGTGGTACGAGGTGCCGCAGCCGAGGATCTTCACGCGGCGGATCTGGCGGGCCTCGCGGGCGTCCAGGTTCAGGCCGCCGAGGTGCACGGTGGAGAAGCGGTCGTCGATGCGGCCGCGCAGGACGCGGTCCACGGCGTCGGCCTGCTCGTGGATCTCCTTGTGCATGTAGGTGTCGTGGCCGCCCATGTCGTAGGAGGCGGCCTCCCACTCGACGGTGGTGGGCTCGGCCGTGGTGCGGGTGCCCTCCGTCGTGTACGTGCGGAAGTCGTCGGCCTTGAGGGTGGCCATCTCGCCGTCGTCCAGCGTCACTATCTGCCGCGTGTGGGCGACCAGGGCGGCGATGTCCGACGCCACGAACATCTCCTTCTCGCCGATGCCGAGGACGACCGGGGAGCCGTTGCGGGCGACGACGATGCGGTCGGGGAAGTCGGCGTGCAGGACGGCGATGCCGTAGGTGCCCTCGATGACCCGCAGGGTGTCGCGGACCTTGTCCTCCAGCTTGTCCGCCTGTGCGCGGGCGATCAGGTGGACGAGGACCTCGGTGTCGGTCTCGGAGAGGAACTCGACGCCGTCGGCCTCCAGCTTGCGGCGCAGGTCGGAGGCGTTGTCGATGATGCCGTTGTGGACGACGGCGACCTTGCCCTCGGCGTCGAGGTGCGGGTGGGCGTTCACGTCGGAGGGGGCGCCGTGGGTGGCCCAGCGGGTGTGGGCGATGCCGGTGGTGCCCTTGAAGCGGGCCGGCACCTTGGCTTCCAGGTCGCGGACCCGGCCCTTGGCCTTGACCGTCTTCAGGCCGGCGGACTTGGGGGTGGTCACGACGATGCCGGCGGAGTCGTAGCCCCGGTACTCCAGACGCTGGAGGCCCTCCAGGAGCAGGGGGGCGACATCACGCTTGCCGATGTATCCGACAATTCCACACATGTAGAGGTATTCCTAGCCGTAGACGATGCGGCGCAGCTGCCGGAGTGTCAGTTCCGGCGGTGCTACCGCCCTGTATGTGAGGTCCGCCTCGATCCGGTTGAAGATCTCCGAGTTCACCAGGCCCCGGGCCTGCAGCTCACGGTGGCGGCGACGGACGTAGTCCTCGGTCGTCTCGTCGAAGTAGGCGAGCACGTCCTGGATCACGCGCAGCGCCTCGCCTCGGTTGAGGGGCGTGGAGCGCGTCAGATGATCAACGAGTTCGTCGTGCACCCGGTAGATCCTGGGGTATCGGCGGCACTTTCGCAAGAATCCTGCCCGATATCGGGCAACGGCCTGGCAGTGACCTGTTGAAGCTCTTTGGGGAACGATGAAACTGTCATGAGCACCTGTTCGTGCGCTGTCCATCCGGGAGCACTCGGCCCGTTGCCCAAGGGGACGAGTTTCAGTCGTCATGGACATTCCTCGCATGGGAGTACCCGAGCAGTTGGCCGAGCGCATGAGCATGGCCGAGCAGCATGAGTACCTGCGCGCCAGGTTCTCGCGGCGCACGATGATCAGAGGCGGCGCCGTCACGCTCGGCGCCGTCGCGGGTGGCGCGTTCGTACGGGGTGCCACCGCCACCGCCCAGGCCGCGGTGCCGGCGCAGCGCACGAGCAGCGAGACCGTCGACGGGGCGCTCGTCGCCCCCTTCGGGCGCCACCTCGCCTACGGCAACGACGCGCGCACCGAGATGACCGTCTCCTGGCAGGTGCCGGTCGCGGTCAGGAAGCCGTTCATCCGGATCGGCGCCCGCCCCTGGGACCTCTCCCGCAAGATCGACGCCGAGGTGCGCACCCTCCACACCCCGGCCGGAGTCGGTGTCAGCGCCGACCACACCCAGTACTACCTGCACGCCAAGCTCACCCACCTGCGCCCCGGCATGACGTACTACTACGGCGTCGGCCACGACGGCTTCGACCCGGCCGAACCGCATCTGACCGGCACCCTGGGCACCTTCACCACCGCACCCGGCCACAAGAAGCCGTTCACCTTCACCGCCTTCGGCGACCAGGGCGTCAGCTACCACGGCCTCGCCAACGACAGCCTGATCCTCGGCCAGGACCCGGTCTTCCATCTGCACGCCGGCGACATCGCCTACGCCGACCCGGCCGGCGCGGGCAGGACCGCCGACACCGGCTTCGACTCGCGGGTGTGGGACCAGTTCCTCGCCCAGACCGAGTCGGTCGCCAAGTCCGTGCCGTGGATGGTGAGTTACGGCAACCACGACATGGAGGCCTGGTACTCGCCCAACGGCTACGGCGGCGAGGAGGCCCGCTTCACGCTCCCCGGCAACGGGCCGGACCAGGCGAACCTGCCCGGCGTGTACTCCTTCGTCTACGGCAACACCGCGATCATCTCGCTCGACCCGAACGACGTGTCGTACGAGATCCCCGCCAACCTCGGCATCTCCGGCGGCACCCAGAGCACGTGGTTCGAGGCGCAGCTGAAGAAGTACCGGGCCGCGCCCGACATCGACTTCATCGTCGTGTTCTTCCACCACTGCGCCTACTGCACGTCCACCTCGCACGCGTCGGAGGGGGGCGTGCGCCAGGAGTGGGTGCCGCTGTTCGAGAAGTACACGGTGGACCTGGTCATCAACGGCCACAACCACCAGTACGAGCGCACCGACGTCATCAAGGGCGACAAGGTCGCCAAGAAGCTGCCGATCGGCGAGACCGCGTACCCCGAGACCGAGGGGGTGGTCTATGTGACGGCCGGCGCGGCGGGCCGCAGCCTGTACGCGTTCAGCGCGCCGGACTCCTACGAGGGCCACCCCCACGAGGTCGACTCCGTGGCCTCCTTCGTCAACACCGAGGACGGCAAGGTCGATGAGACCGTCGCCTGGTCCCGGGTGCGCTATCTCGACTACTCCTTCCTGCGCGTGGACGTCGAGCCCGCGGCGCGGGGCCGGTACGCCAGGCTGAAGGTGTCGGGCATCGCCGAGACGGGTGACCGCATCGACCACTTCACGGTGGCGCGCAGGGCGAAGTAGACGCGAAGCAGCCCCTCACATCCGCTTGAGGATCGCCTGCTTGGCCACGGTGAACTCCTCGTCCGTCAGCACGCCCGACCGGTGCAGCTCGCCGAGTTCGCGCAGCCGGCGCAGGAGGGCGTCGTGGTCGTCCTCGGCGGAGGAGACCGGAGGAGAGGGCGCTTCCGGTCGTGCGTCGGGTACGTCGAGGGCGGTGGCCCGGGCCGGATGCGGAAGTCTGGCCTGGACCGCCGCCGCGACCAGGGCCATCAGCGGGTCCTTCTTGAACCCCCACAGTTCGACGGAGTTGGGGTCGTACTTGGGCGGGGCCTTGGTGGGGGCGTTCTTCACGGTGAAGCGGAGATAGCCGTTCTCCAGGCCGACCGCCGGGTGCCATTCGACGGCGTGCAGGTCGGACATGGCGATGGTGCGGGTGCCGGCGGCGGCCTTGGCGTCCTCGGTCTTCCAGTTCCACTCCAGGTGGATGCGCTCGCCGTCGAAGCTCGCGGTGCCGTCGCCCGCGGAGACCGACAGCGGGACCGCCGGGCCGGGCAGGAGATAGCCGGAGACGGGGTCGGACGGCACCTCGTCCAGGAGCAGGGCGCTGCGGACCTCGTCCGTGACGTACTCGGCGACGCCGTAGCGGTCGGATTCGACGGTCAGCTGATAGGGGTCGTGGGGTTCGGCGAGCCGTCCGCCGGTGGCCTGCAGCAGCGGGTCGGCACCGTCGCGCAGCCGCAGCCTGAGCCGTCCGCTCCGCTTGCCCTGCTCGAAGGAGATGCCCGCCAACGCCGCCAGAGGGACGACGAGTTCACCTAGCTGCTTGCGGAGCAGGCTGACGTTCTTGTCCCGGCCGGGGGTCAGCCGCAAGGCGTCGCCGTCGAAGGCCCAGGTGCCGTCCTTCTGGATGATTTCCGCCATGACAGAGATTGTTTCACCCCGCCATGAGAAGGGTTGTTTCACCGCCTCTGCGAGAAGGACGAGAAAGAGTCGTCACCTGTGCCGACGGGCGCCCCGGAGGACCGTACTCCGGGGCGCCCGCCTGTCCGGGAAGGGCCGCTACAGCCCCGCGATCGGGTTCTTCAGGGTGCCGATCAGCTGGAGTGCGCCTGCCGGGTCCGCCAGGTCGACCATCTGCTGGTTGTTGCGCAGTTGCAGGCGGTTGAGGCAGGACAGGGAGAACTCGGGGGCGAACATGTCGTACTGCTTGAACTTCTCGGCGAGTTCGGGCACCGAGTGCTGGTAGTCGCGGGTGACTTCGGCGACCGTGCGCCAGAAGTCGTCTTCCTGAAGGATTCCCTCGGCCGCGAGGTTCGCGGCGAGGAAGCGGAAGAAGCAGTCGAAGACGTCCGTGAAGATGGAGAGGAGCTTCTTCTCCTCCGGGACCTCCACCCGCAGTCGCTCGACCGTCGGCGGCAGGACCGCCTCCGGGTCCATGACGGCGATCTCCTCGGCGATGTCCTTGTAGATCGCGCGCTGCACGACGCCGTCCTTCAGGACGAGGATGACGTTCTCGCCGTGCGGCATGAAGACCAGGTCGTAGGCGTAGAAGCTGTGCAGGAGGGGGGTGAAGTACGCCCGCAGATAGTGGCGCAGCCAGTCCGTCGGCGTCAGGCCCGACTGTTCGATCAGTGCGCCCGCGAAGGACGCGCCCTCGTGGTCGACGTGGACGAGGGCGGCCATGGTGGCCGGCGACTCGCCGTCCTGGAGGGACGCGACCGGGCTCTCGCGCCACAGCGCCGCGAGCATTTTCCGGTACGGCGAGTAGCGGTCCGTCGCCTTCTCGTACTCCAGGTGCCGGTAGCCGACGGCGGCGCGCTCGCGGATGATCGACAGGCCGGTCGACTTGAGCACCGGGTCGTTGTCGATGAGCTGGGCGAGCCAGTCGTTGATCGCCGGGGTGGCCTCCATGTAGGCGGCCGAGAGTCCGCGCATGAAGCCCATGTTGAGGACCGAGAGCGCTGTCTTGACGTAGTGCTTCTTGGGGGCGGAGCTGTTGAAGAACGTCCGGATGGATTGCTGGGCCAGGTACTCGTCGTCCCCTTCGCCGAGGCAGACCAGGTGCTTTTGCGCCACCTCGGCGGCGAAGGTCACCGTCAGCTTGTTCCACCACTGCCAGGGGTGGACGGGGATGAGGAGATAGTCGGCGGGGTCCAGGTGCGCCTCGCGCAGGACGCCGTAGAAGCGCTCGACGGTCTCCTCGCCCAGCTCCTGCCGTACGAAGGACTCGTACTCGATGCCGACGCCGGCCGTGAACGCGGCCCGTGAGCGGTGTGCCGCGAGCCAGACCAGGCGGACCGGGCTCGCGGTCTCGGGAGCGTACGACAGGTACTCGTGGATGCCGAAGCCGAGCCGGCCGTTGTTGGCGACGAAGCAGGGGTGGCCCTCGGTCATGCCGGTCTCGATGGCCTGGAAGCCGCTTTTCGCCAGCTCGGCGGCGGTCGTCCGCGGCTTGGCGAGCTTGTAGCAGGTGCCGGAGAGGGTGGAGGAGATCTCCTCCAGGTAGACCGGCAGGACCTCGTCGCTCAGGCCCAGGGATGTCTTCAGCTCGATGAAGAAGTCCAGGGCGGCGAGCGGGAGTTCGCTGCCGTCGCGGCGGCGGGAGACGGAGTCGGCGTCCACCTGCCAGTGGTCGAGGGCGCGGACCACCGCCGTGAAGGTGTACCGGGTCAGTCCGTCGTCGCTGCGTACGACGTACTGGTCACCGTCCTTCTCGGGGGTGATCAGCCGCTCGTGCGCGAACTCGGCGAGCGCCTTGCGGATGAGGAGGCGGTTGGCCCGCTCCCAGTGCTCGGGGGAGAGGTGGGCCGTGGCGTCGGCGAGGCTCATGCGTGCACCGCCTTCTCGAAGTGCTCACGGAGGCAGAAACTCAGCAATGCCTTCTTCTCCGGCTTCTGTATCTCCCGTTCGGGTATGAACCCGACGGCTTCGTTCAGGGCGTGGACGGCCTTGTTGGTGATGTCCGGCTCGACGACGACGCGGGCGGTGCGCGGGTCCTCGAAGAGGCGGGCCATGACGGCGGTGATGACGGCCTTGGTGAAGCCGTGCACGGGCCTGTCGGTGGCCGGCACCAGGAAGTGCATGCCGACGTCGCCGGGCTGCGGCTGGTACAGGCCGACCAGTTCACGGTGGGCGGGGTCGTAGTACTCCATGAGGAAGGCGGGTTCGCCGTCCCGCAGCCCGAGCAGGGCGTGGTGGTGCTCGTCGGCCGCGACCTCCATGTAGGCGCGTTCGACGTCCTCCAGCCTGGCGTCCTGCATCATCCAGTAGGCCGCCTTGGGGTGGGTGACCCAGGTGTGCAGCAGCTCGGAGTCCTTCAGCGGGTCGAGCGGGCGGAAGGTGAAGGTGCCCACCTGTGGGGCGGTGGTCATGGGTGACTCCTTGAGCGCATGGTTCGGACGTCGAGGGCGAGTGACTCTGATCTGCCGATCTCTTTCGGCGTGAGTTCCACGCGTGGCCCGCTGCCTCTTGGAGTCCGGACTTGGACATGCGAGGGCTGCGGCACCCAGCATGACCGGGACCACAATGCCGCACAGAACATCGTGGCCGCCGGGCAGGCGGTGTCGGCCTGTGGAGGTCGCGTAAGTCCGCAACGGAAATCCTCCGGAAGGGCAGCGGGCGATGAAGCGGGAAATCTCATGGCGCGAGCCGTGAGGGCTCCCGCCCCCAGAGGGGCGGGAAGATGTCACACGGCGAACTCCTGGAACGCGATGGTCTTCTCGACCGGGTAGTACTCGCTGCCGAGCAGTTCGCGGATGATGTAGCTGTTGCGGTACGCGCCCATGCCCAGGTCGGGGCTGGTGATGCTGTGGGTGTGGACGCCGGCGTTCTGCAGGAAGACGCCCCGGCCGGTCGTGTCGATCGAGTAGTTGCGGGCGACGTCGAAGTTGCCGTGGGCGTCGCGGACCAGCCGGTCGCGCACGGGCTCCAGGAACTCCGGCTCGGTGTACCGGTAGCCGGTGGCCAGGACCAGGCCCTGGGACTCGATCTCGTAGTCCTTCTCCTGCTCCTCCTGGCGGAAGGAGAGGGTGTACGTGCCGTTCTCGTACCGCGCGCCGTTCAGCGAGGAGTTGGTGAGCAGGCGCGTGGGCACCGGGCCGCCGAGGTTCTTCTGGTACAGCAGGTCGAAGATCTCGTTGATCAGGTCGCCGTCGATGCCCTTGAACAGGCTCTTCTGCTGGTCCGTGAGGCGGTAGCGGGTGGCCTCGGGAAGCTCGCGGTAGTAGTCGATGTACTCCGGCGACGTCATCTCCAGCGTGAGCTTGGTGTACTCCAGCGGGAAGAAGCGCGGGGAGCGGGTCACCCAGTTCAGCCGGTAGCCGTGGACGTCGATCTCGCTGAGGAGGTCGTAGTAGATCTCCGCGGCGGACTGGCCCGAGCCGACGAGGGTGATCGACTCCTTCTTCTGCAGCTCCGCCTTGTTCTGCACATAGCGGGAGTTGTGGAAGAAGTCGCCGCCCAGACCGCGCACCGCCTCCGGGTAGTACGGCGAGGTACCCGTGCCGAGGACCAGGTGGCGGGCGCGGAACGTCTCTCCGGCCCCCGCCTTCACGACGTACCGCTCATCCTCGTACGTCACTTCCGTCACCGTGGTGCTGAAGCGGACGCTGCTGACTTTGTTCGCGGCCCAGCGGCAGTAGTCGTCGTACTCGACGCGCAGGGGGTAGAAGTTCTCGCGGATGTAGAACGAGTACAACCGCCCCCGCTCTTTGAGGTAGTTGAGGAAGGAGTACGGCGACGTCGGGTCGGCGAGGGTGACCAGGTCCGACATGAACGGGGTCTGGAGGTGGGCGCCGTCCAGGAACATGCCCGCGTGCCACTCGAAGTCGGGCTTCGACTCCAGGAAGACGCCGTCGAGTTCGTCGATGGGCTCGGTCAGACAGGCCAGGCCGAGGTTGAAGGGGCCGAGGCCTATCCCGATGAAGTCGAGGTCGTTCTCAGGGGCTTCAGGATGCGCGGACAACGGTCTCTCCCAGGTACTGCTCGGCGTGGCCGGCGATCAGATCGAGGACGGCGGCCATGTCGGCCGCCGTGGTCTCGGGGTTGAGCAGGGTGAACTTCAGGTAGTGGCGGCCGTCGACCTTGGTGCCCGCGACCACCGCGTCACCGGAGGCGAACAGGGCCTTGCGGGCGTACAGGTTGGCCCGGTCGATCTCGGCGGGGTCGGTGACGGCGGCCGGGATGTAGCGGAAGACGAGGGTGGAGAGCGTGGGCTGCACGACCACGTCGAAGCGCGGGTCGGCCGCCAGCAGCTGCCAGCCCTCGGCGGCCAGGTCGCAGACCTCGTCGAAGAGCTGGCCGATGCCGTCGGCGCCCATGGTCCGCAGCGTCATCCACAGCTTGAGCGCGTCGAAGCGGCGGGTGGTCTGCAGGGACTTGTCGACCTGGTTGGGTATGCGCTCCTGCACCATCCGGCGCGGGTTGAGGTACTCCGCGTGGTAGGTGGCGTGCCGCAGCGTGGCGGCGTCGCGGACCAGCACGGCCGACGAACTCACCGGCTGGAAGAAGGACTTGTGGTAGTCGACGGTGACGGAGTCGGCGCGCTCGATGCCGTCGATACGGTCGCGGTACTTCAGCGAGGCGAGGAGTCCGCAGCCGTAGGCGGCGTCGACGTGCATCCAGGTGTTGTACTGCTCGCACAGCTCGGCGATCTCGGGCAGCGGGTCGATGGAGCCGAAGTCGGTGGTGCCGGCGGTGGCGACGACGGCCATGGGGACCAGGCCGGCCTTCTTGCAGCGCTCCAGCTCATGGGCGAGCGCGAGGGTCTGCATGCGCTTGTCCTGGTCGACGGGGACCGAGACGACGGAGTCGGGGCTCAGGCCGAGCAGTTTCGCGGACTTCTTCACGCTGAAGTGGCTGACCTCGGAGGCGAAGATACGCAGCTTGGCGAGCGTGTCCGTCTTGGCCTCCTCACGGGCGAGCAGCAGCGCCTGGAGGTTGGACTGGGTGCCGCCGGAGGTGAACACGCCGTCGGCGGCCGGGCCGAGGCCGATACGGGCGGTGGTCCAGTCGATGAGCTTGCGCTCGATGAGGGTGCCGCCGGCCGACTGGTCCCAGGTGTCCAGGGAGGAGTTGACGGCGGAGAGGACCGCCTCGCCGAGCACGGCCGGTATGACGACCGGGCAGTTGAGGTGGGCGAGGTAGCGGGGGTGGTGGAAGTAGATCGCGTCCCGGAGGTAGACGTCCTCCAGTTCGTCGAGGACCGCGGCGGTGTCGTGCAGCGGCCGGTCGAGGTCGATCGCGTCGATACGGGGGGCGAGGGCGTCGACTGTGACGCCGGTGAACGGCCGGTCGGTGGTGGCGAGTTTGGCCGCCACCCGCTCGATTCCTTCGGTCACGGAGCTGCGGTATCGCTCCGCAGTCGTGTCATTGAGCAGGTGCGAGCGCATGTTCTGGTCCTCCGGTGGGGATGATCCGGGGCGGGGAGAGGCGGAATGTGGGCTTCCGGTTAGGTAAGCCTAACCTAACTTCTCCCGAATCGGGGCATGGGAAACCCCACCCCACCCGTGACGGTGATCACTCTTGTCGCCGCCTCATCACTCGCCGCTCTCGCGCAGCTGCTCCTCGGTCAGTCCCTGCCGCCAGTAGCCCACGAACGTGACCCGGCGGCGGTCGATCCCGCGCTCGCCCACGAAGTGCCGGCGCAGCTCCTTCACACAGCCGGACTCGCCCGCGATCCAGACGTACGGGTGCTCGGCGGGCGGGAGCCCGCCGGCCCGTACGGCGTCGAGGGCCGTGGGGGACCCCTCGGCGCGTACGAGCCACGCGATGTCCGCGTCCGCCTCGGTCACCAGGTCCTGGATGTCGCCGGCGTCGTGCACCTCCAGCCACACCCGGGCACGGGTGCCGGCCGGCAGTGACTCGACGATGGCGGAGACGGCCGGTACGGCGGTCTCGTCGCCCCAGATCACCACCAGGTCGGTGTCGGCGGGCGGCCGGAAGCGGATGGCCCGGTTGTCGGCGACGGCCGGACCGATCAGCAGCACACGGTCCCCGGCCGAGGCCCGCGAGGCCCACCGGGACGCCGGCCCGGCGGGCACCGCGGCGCCCGGCTCGACCCCGTGCAGCACGAAGTCGATGTCGATCTCGTCGGGATCTCTGCGCAGCTCCCGCAGCGTGTACGACCGCATCACGGCCCGTACGTCGTCCGGCAGTTCACGCCACCCCTGCCACCAGCCCTCACCGAGCTCGACGGGTACGACGGGCTCGGTCTGGCCGGGGTGCGGCAGGAACAGCGACAGCGACTGGTCGCGCCCGTCGGAGTGGAAGTCACGCAGATCGTCTCCGGCGAAGCTGACCCGCACCAGTGACGGCCCGAGTCGCCGGGTCCGTACGACCTGCAGGGAGAAGAAACGGAACTGGGCGGCGACGACGGTGGCCATGGGGGGCTCCTGTAACAGAGGGCGGGGGAACGCGCCTGTTTCCGGGGCGCGCTTCACGTCCCGCTGGTCAGCTGACCTTCTTCGCGTCCTCGATGGCCTTCGCAAGGCTCTCGACCATCGACACGCACTTGTCGTACGACAGAATCGGCTCAGGCGCGCGGGAGATGACCTGCCCCGCCTTCACCGCCGGCAGCTGCTTCCATGTGGCCTCGGTGATGTCGGCGGGCTGAATCGCCGACGTACGGTCGTCCATCATGATGATGTCCGCGGGGTACTTGTCGACGTTCTCCCAGCTGAGGCTCTCGTACCAGCCGCCGCTCTCGGCCATGGCCTTCGCCGGCGGCTCGACGAAGTTCACGCCGAGGGCCTTGAAGTACTCCAGGTCGATGGAGAGGTTGGAGCCGGAGACGTAGAACAGCTCCGCGCTGGCGGAGCCGGCCATCACCTTGATGTCGGGCTTGGCCTTGGCGGCGGCGCGCAGCCGGGCCGAGGCGTCCTCGAAGCGCTTCTTGGCGTCGGTGATCTTCGCGGAGTTCACATCCGCGCCGAGCGACTTGGCGAGGTCCAGCATGCGCTGCAGCGGCTCGGTGATCTGGCGGTCGTAGACGGAGATGCCGACGGTCGGGGCGCCGACGGCGAGGATCTTCTCCTTGGACTCCTCAGGGACGTACCAGAGGGTGCCGGCGTCGTCGAACATCGTGGTGATGAGGACGTCCGGGGTGAGTCCGGCGTACTTCTCGACGTTGAACTCGCCCCAGGTGTTGCCCAGGATGGTCACCTTGCTGATGTCCATGTCGCCGGCCTGGACATCGGGCTTGCCGTCCGTGGTCTCGGTCGGGCCGAAAACACCCTTGACCTCGATGCCGTAGTCGTAGAGTGCGGCGGCGACACCGGTGAACGCGACGATGTTCGAGGGGGTCTTGTCGGTCTTCGCGGTCTCGCCGCGGTCGTCCTTGAACGACCAGGGGCCGGACTCCTTCGCGGACGCCGTCGGCTCAGAGCCACTGCTCTCCGCGTCGTCGTCTCCGCAGGCGGTGAGCACTGCACCGAGGCCGAGGGCGCCGCCGGCGGCGAGTATGCCGCGGCGGGTGAAGTGGGTGGCTCTGGCGTTGGACATGGTGTGACTGCTTTCGAACGGGGCAAGACGCCCGCCGGACAATTTCGAACGTAGGTTAGCCTAACCTCATCAATTGTCACAGGGGTGGGCGACCCCCCCCGTTCGAAGCCAGTGTGAACCCGCTGACCAGCTGCTTCAGCCGGTCAGCCCCAACTCCCGTGCAATCAGCATCCGTTGGACCTCACTGGTGCCCTCGCCGATTTCCAGGATCTTGGAGTCCCGCCACATTCGCGCCACCGGGTATTCGTTCATGAAGCCGTAGCCGCCGTGGATCTGGGTCGCGTCGCGGGCGTTGTCCACCGCGATCGTCGACGAGTAGAGCTTGGCCAGGGCCGCCTCCTTCTTGAAGCGTTCCCCGGCCACCAGGCGGGAGGCCGCGTCGCGCCAGGCCAGGCGGGAGGTGTGGGCCTTCATCTCCATGTCCGCGAGCTTGAACTGGATCGCCTGGTTGGCGCCGATCGGGCGGCCGAAGGCGTGACGTTCCTTCGCGTACTTCACCGACTCGTCCACGCAGCCCTGGGCCAGACCCGTCGCCAGGGCCGCGATGGCGATGCGGCCCTCGTCGAGGATGTGCAGGAACTGGGCGTAGCCCCGGCCCTCTTCGCCCAGCAGGTTCGCCGCCGGGACCCGGACGTCGGAGAAGGACAGCTCACGGGTGTCGGAGGCGTTCCAGCCGACCTTCGAGTAGGGCGCGGCGACCGTGAACCCCGGGGTGCCCGACGGGACGATGATCGCGGAGATCAGAGGCTTGCCGTCCGGCTTGCGGCCCGTCACCGCGGTGACCGTCACCAACCCCGTGATGTCGGTACCGGAGTTGGTGATGAAGCACTTCGTGCCGTTGATCACCCATTCATTCGTCTCGGCGTCCAGCCGGGCCGTCGTACGCGTCGCGCCCGCGTCGCTGCCGCCGTCCGGCTCGGTCAGGCCGAAGGCGCCGAGGATTTCGCCGGTGCAAAGACGGGGGAGCCACTCGCGCTTCTGCTCCTCGGTACCGAAGAGATGGATCGGCATCGCGCCGAGCGAGACACCGGCCTCCAGGGTGATGGCCACCGAGGAGTCCACGCGGGCGAGTTCCTCCAGGGCGAGGCCCAGCGCCAGATAGTCGCCGCCCATACCGCCGTACTCCTCCGGGAACGGCAGTCCGAACAGGCCCATGCGGCCCATCTCGCGGACGATCTCGTACGGGAATTCATGGTGTTCGTAGAACTCGCCGATCTTGGGTGCGACAACATCGTGAGCGAACTGCTCGACCGTACGGCGGAGTTCTTCGAGTTCGGGGGAGAGGTGGTGGTCCATGGCAGGTCACTGCTCCTTGTGGGGCTGCGGTGTTTCACCGAGTGCGCGGACGGTGCGGGAGGGGCTGGGCCGGCCCAGGTGGCCGGCCATCCAGACGCTGGTGGCGACGAGGCGGCCGAGGTCTACCCCGGTCTCGACGCCGAGTCCCTGGAGCAGCCAGAGAAGGTCTTCCGTGGCGAGGTTGCCGGTGGCGGACTTGGCGTACGGGCAGCCGCCGAGGCCGCCCGCCGAGGCGTCGACGGTGGTGACACCGTGTTGCAGCGCGGCCAAGGTGTTGGCGAGCGCCTGCCCGTACGTGTCGTGGAAGTGCACGCCCAACGCGCTGGTCGGGACGGCCTGTTCATTGAGTGCGGCGAGGAGTTCGCGGACATGGCCCGGGGTCGCCACGCCGATCGTGTCGCCCAGGCTCAGCTCGTCGCAGCCCATGTCCAGCAGGGCCTTGGCGACGTGCACGACCTGGTGGACCGGGACCGGGCCCTCCCACGGGTCGCCGAAGCACATCGACAGATAGCCGCGCACATGGACCTGCCCGGCCTTCGCCCGCGCGACCACCGGCTCGAACATGGCCAGCGACTCGTCGACCGTCCGGTTGAGGTTCGCCTTCGCGAAGGACTCCGTGGCGCTGGCGAAGACGGCGACGTGGGTGGCCCCGAGGGACAGCGCCCGGTCCAGTCCCCGTTCGTTCGGCACGAGCACCGGGAGCGCGACCGGCAGCCCGCTCACGGCCGGGAACAGCTGTTCCGCGTCCGCCAGTTGGGGCACCCACTTGGGGTGGACGAAGCTGGTGGCCTCGATCGTCGTCAGGCCCGCGTCGGCCAGCCGGCGGATGAACTCCGCCTTGACCTCGGTCGGCACGGTCGACTTCTCGTTCTGCAGCCCGTCGCGCGCGCCCACCTCGTGGATCCGCACGCGTGCGGGCAGCCCCCGGGCCGGTACGACCATGGGGAGTCCTGGAACCGTCATCCTTCCGCCTCCTCGTGCGGTGCGACGACCGCCAGCACCTGGTCCATGGCGACCGTCGTGCCCGGCGCCACATCCAGTTCGGCGACCGTGCCGGCGTGCGGCGCGGAGATGACGTGCTCCATCTTCATCGCCTCCACGACCAGCAGACTCTGACCGGCGCTCACCTCGTCGCCGACGGCGACCTTCACGACCGTGACCGTGCCGGGCATCGGCGCGGTGAGCGAGTCGGCACCGGAGTGCGCGGCCCCGGTGAGCGAGGCGGCGACCGGGTCGTGGTCGCGTACCTGCCAGGCGTCGCCGTCGCGGCCCAGCCAGGTGCCGTCCGGCAGGGCGGCGAAGGTGTGGGCGATGCCGTCGAGCCGGCAGGTGAACCGGCCTTCCGGTCCGGGCAGCGGGCCCGCGGTCCCCCGAAGCGGCTTGGCCGCGGATCCCTGAAGGGGCTGGTCAGTGGCCCCCTGAAGCGGCTGGTCAGTGGCCCCCTGAAGCGGCTGGTCAGCGGTCCCCTGAAGCGGCTTGTCCGCGTCGTCCAGCAGCAGTTCGCTCCCGCCGCCCGGTGTGCTGCGTACCCGCACGGTCACCGGCTCGTGGCCCGGTACCCGCAGATGGTGCGCCGTCCAGGCCCGCTCGCCCCCCAGTCGCCATCCGTCCGCGGCGGCGAACGGGTCGGCCCAGCCGGTGGTGCCGGCCGGGGCGAGTGACGCCTGGCGCAGCAGCGCCGCCGCCGCGTAGACCTCCGCGGGTACCTCGTCGAGTACGAGGCCGTCCACCTCCCGCTCGACCAGCCCCGTGTCCAACTCGCCCGCCACGACCGCCGGGTGGGCCAGCAGCCGCCGCAGGAACCCCGCGTTCGTCTGCACGCCCAGCGTGACGGTCCCGGCGAGGGCCGAGCGGAGCTTCCTGAGGGCGGTCGCGCGGTCGGGGCCGTACGCGATCACCTTGGACAGCATCGGGTCGTACAGGCTGCCGACCTCGGTGCCCTCGCTGAGCCCGGAGTCGGTGCGGACTCCGTCGCCCTGCGGTTCGCGGAGGGTGAGGACGGTGCCGCCGGACGGCAGGAATCCGCGGGCGGGGTCCTCGGCGCAGACACGGGCCTCGATCGCGTGCCCGGTGAGCGAGATGTCCGCCTGCGTCCACGGCAGCGGCTCGCCGGCCGCCACCCGCAGCTGCCACTCCACCAGGTCCAGACCCGTGATCAGCTCCGTCACCGGGTGCTCGACCTGGAGGCGGGTGTTCATCTCCATGAAGTAGTACGACGACGGGTCGCCGCCCGGGACGATGAACTCCACCGTGCCCGCACCGACGTACCCGCAGGAACGGGCCGCCTGGGCCGCCGCCTCGCCCATGGACGCGCGCGTGCCCTCGTCCAGCAGGACCGAGGGCGCCTCCTCGATGATCTTCTGATGGCGGCGCTGGAGGGAGCACTCGCGCTCGCCGAGATGGATCACGTTCCCGTGGGCGTCCGCCAGGACCTGGATCTCGATGTGCCGGGGCCGGTCGATCCACCGCTCGACCAGGAGCGTGTCGTCGCCGAACGAGGCCGCGGCCTCGCGCCGGGCCGCCGCGATCTCCTCCTCCAGGACGGCCAGGTCCCGCACCAGACGCATGCCCTTGCCGCCACCGCCGGCGCTGGGCTTCAGCAGCACGGGAGCGCCCAGCTCATGGGCGGCGTCGGCGAGTTCCGGGTCGCGCCCGCCGGGCACCACCGGCACCCCGGCCGCCTTGACCGTCTCCTTCGCCCGGATCTTGTCGCCCATGAGGGAGATCGCCTCGGCGGGCGGCCCGATGAAGACCAGCCCCTGTGCGGCGCACGCGCGGGCGAAGGCGGTGTTCTCGGCGAGGAAGCCGTACCCGGGGTGGATCGCCTGGGCGCCGCTGCGGGCGGCGGCGTCGAGGATGCGCTCCACGGACAGATAGCTCTGCGTCGCCGGCGCCGGTCCGATCCGTACCGCCGTGTCGGCCTCCCGGACGTGCCGGGCGTCGGCGTCCGCGTCGGAGAAGACGGCGACCGAGCGGACGCCCAGCGTGCGCAGCGTGCGGATGACCCGGACGGCGATCTCGCCCCGGTTGGCCACAAGCACCGTGTCGAACATGGTCGTAGGTCCCCTCACATCCGGAAGACGCCGAACTGGGGCTCGCCCAGGGGCGCGTTTGCGCACGCGGTCAGCGCCAGGCCCAGCACCTGGCGGGTCTCCAGCGGGTCGATGACGCCGTCGTCCCAGAGGCGGGCGGTGGCGTAGTAAGCGCTCCCCTGGCGCTCGTACTGCGCGCGGATCGGCGCCTTGAAGTCCTCTTCCTCGTCCTGGGGCCAGGACTCGCCGCGGGCTTCCAGCTGGTCCCGCTTGACGGTGGCGAGGACGGAGGCGGCCTGCTCGCCGCCCATGACGGAGATCTTGGCGCCGGGCCACATCCACAGGAAGCGGGGGGAGTAGGCCCGGCCGCACATGGAGTAGTTCCCCGCGCCGTAGGACCCGCCCACCACCACGGTCAGCTTCGGTACCCGGGTCGTGGCGACCGCTGTCACCATCTTGGCGCCGTGCTTGGCGATGCCGCCCGCCTCGTAGTCCCGCCCCACCATGAACCCCGAGATGTTCTGCAGGAACACCAGCGGGATCCCGCGCTGGTCGCACAGCTCGATGAAGTGGGCGCCCTTCTGGGCGGACTCGGAGAACAGGATGCCGTTGTTGGCGACGATGCCGACCGGGTGGCCGTGGATCCGGGCGAAGCCGGTGACCAGGGTCTGCCCGAACTCGGACTTGAACTCGGAGAAGCGGGAGCCGTCCGTGACGCGCGCGATGATCTCGCGGACGTCGTACGGCGTACGGGGGTCGGCGGGCACGGCGCCGTACAGCCCGTAAGGGTCGGCCTTGGGCTCCTCGGCAGGCTCCACGGACCACGGCAGCGGTCCGCGCGCGGGGAGCGTGGCGACGATGTTCCGGACGATCCGCAGCGCGTGCGCGTCGTCCTCCGCGAGGTGGTCGGTCACGCCGGACACCCGCGAGTGGACCTCGCCGCCGCCCAGCTCCTCGGCGGTGACGACCTCACCGGTGGCGGCCTTCACCAGCGGGGGCCCGCCGAGAAAGATCGTCCCCTGATTGCGGACGATCACGGCCTCGTCGCTCATCGCGGGCACATACGCGCCTCCGGCGGTGCACGACCCGAGCACCGCCGCGATCTGCGGAATCCCGGCCGCCGACATCCGCGCCTGGTTGAAGAAGATCCGCCCGAAGTGCTCGCGGTCGGGGAAGACCTCGTCCTGCATGGGCAGGAAGGCGCCGCCGGAGTCGACGAGATAGAGACAGGGCAGCCGGTTCTCAAGGGCGACTTCCTGCGCCCGCAGATGCTTCTTCACGGTGATGGGGTAGTACGTCCCCCCCTTCACGGTGGCGTCATTGGCGACGATCACGCACTCGCGCCCGCTGACCCGCCCGATCCCGGCGATGACACCGCCGGCCGGGGCCTGTCCGTCGTACATCCCGTCGGCCGCGAGCGGGGCCAGCTCCAGGAAGGGCGAGCCGGGGTCGAGCAGGGTGTCGACCCGGTCGCGGGGCAGCAGCTTGCCGCGTGCGGTGTGGCGGGCGCGGGCCTTCTCACCGCCGCCGAGCCGGGCGGCGGCCAGCTTGCCGTGCAGTTCCTCCACGAGCGCCAGCTGTGCCGCCTCGTTGGCCCGCCAGGCCTCCGACGCGGGCTCTGCCGCGCTGTGGAGCTCCGGTGCCTGTTGCATCCTGCGGTCCACCTCACCTTGTTAATGAGCGTTAACGCACTCCCTTCAGGTTAACGACCGCTAACCTCCCTGTCTAGAATTGGCTCCATGGCCACCAGAACCGACACCCCCACCCGCCGTGAGCAGATCCTCAAGGAGGCGGCCCGGCTCTTCGCCGAGCGCGGCTTCCACGGGGTCGGAGTCGACGAGATAGGAGCCGCGGTGGGCATCAGCGGCCCCGGGCTCTACCGCCATTTCGCGGGCAAGGACGCGATGCTCGCCGAGCTGCTCGTGGGCATCAGCGGCCAGCTCCTGACCGGCGCGAAGCGGCGCCTCGCGGAGGCCGACGGGGTGCCGGCCACGGCCGTCCTCGACTCCCTCATCGAGGGCCACATCGACTTCGCCCTCGACGACCGCCCCCTCATCACCCTGCACGACCGCGAGCTGGACCGCCTCCGCGACAGCGACCGCAAGCTCGTGCGCCAGCTCCAGCGGCAGTACGTCGAGCTGTGGGTGGAGGTGGTGCGGGAGGTGTACCCGGGGTTGTCCGAGCCGACGGCCCGCTCGGCCGTGCACTCGGTGTTCGGCCTGCTGAACTCGACGCCCCACCTGGGCAGGCCGGGCTCGCTGCCGGGGCGGGGGGCCACGGCGGAGCTATTGCACCGGATGGCTCGGGGGGCGTTCGGGGCGGCGGGGGTGGGGTGAGGCGCGGGGCGCGGGCCGGGCGCCGGGCGGGCCCGAGACCGGCGTGTGCCTGGCGGGCCTGACGATGGGCGTGCGCTGGGCGGGTCTGGCTGGTGTGGCGACGGGTGTGCGCTGGGCGGGTCTGGCTGGTGTGGCGACGGGTGTGCGCTGGGCGGGCGTGGCGCCAGGAGCGGGCCTGGCGCCCGGCGAGGGGCTGAACGCCCGGCGAGGGCCTGGTGCCCGGCGTGTGCTGGGCGCCCCCTCTTCCGTTCTTCCGTCAGCCGAAGGTCAGCTTGTTGACGCCCCATTCACTGGCCGCGGACTGCACCGTGGTGGCGTCGCCGATGGTGTTCCGGCCGCCCGTGTGCAGGGCGATGCTCCCGTCGGAGGCGAGGGCCCAGATGTCGGGGATGTCGTCCCCGTTGACGTCCGGGGTGCCGTAGAGGTGGGTGACGGGTGTGGTGGCCTCGCTCCAGCCCTCGGCGTAGACGGTGTCCTTGCCGTTCAGGGAACCGGCGGCCGTGGACAGTGAGGCAAGACCAGCGACCTGTGCTGGGGGTCGTACAACGCGGTGCTCACCCTCGGCGGCACGACGACCGAGCTGGTGCTCCCCGACGGAGCCAAAGCCGTGGGTGACAGCTGGGTCACCGCCAACGGCGACGGCTCGCGCGTGGAACTGCTGAAGAACACCGACTTCGCCAACGGCGACGACGGCGAGCACTGGCGCGTCACCACCCGGGACGGCACCCAGTACTACTTCGGCCGGAACAAGCTCCCCGGCTGGGAGGACGGCGACGCGACCACCGCCTCCGTGCTGTCCGTGCCCGTGGCGGGCAACCAGGACGAGGAGCCCTGCCACGCCGAGAAGTTCGCGGACTCCTTCTGCGATCAGGCCTGGCGCTGGAACCTCGACTACGTGGTCGATCCGCAGGGCAACGCCATGTCCCTGTGGTGGGGGCGCGAGAACAACTACTACGCCAAGAACATGAAGTACGACGCCCCGGTGCTCTACCACCGGGGCGGCTACCTCCGGTCCATCAAGTACGGCCAGCGCGAGAGCTACGACCAGGACGACTCCACCCTCGACAACGAGCCCATCGCCCGTGTCGACTTCGAAGTGGACGAACGCTGCTTCGGCGAAGGAGTCTGCACCGAGACCAACTTCACGTCCGGAGACCACGACAAGAACCGCATCTGGTACGACACCCCGGCCGACCTGTACTGCTCGGGCAGGAGCGGCGAGGAATGCTACGTGCCCGTGCCCACCTTCTGGTCGCGCAAGCGGCTCGCCACGGTCACCACCAAGGCCCAGCGCACCGAGGGCTCCACCGCTCAGACGCCGGTCGACAGCTGGACACTCCAGCAGTCGCTGCCCGCCGACGCGACGGACGAGGGCGCGGCGCTGTGGCTGGAGTCCATCACCCGGACCGGCTACGCACCCGACGGCGAGACCACAAAGAGACTCAACCCGGTGCGCTTCGTCGCGAACAGCGAGTCCATGCCCAACCGGGTGCGGGAGGGTGCGGCCGACAAGAATCCCGTCTTCGACCGGCTGCGCATCGCACGGGTCGTCAGTGAGTACGGCGGCGAGACCCTGGTCGAGTACAACAAGCCCGAGGGCGCCTGCAAGACAGGCAGTGGTTTCCCCGAGCCGGAGTCGAACACCGGGCTGTGCTTCCCGGTCTACTGGCATCCAGACCCCGACAAAGCCGACGAAAGCCTCAGCTGGTTCAACAAGTACGTAGTCGACTTCGTCGAGGAGAAGCCGGCCGTCGTCGGTGTCCCGGACGTGACGACCACGTACGACTACGGCGGCACCGGCGGCGCCTGGGCGCTGAACCAGGCCGAGTTCTCCAAGAAGAAGACCCGCACCTATGACCAGTGGCGAGGCTTCTCCCTGGTCACGACGTACACGGGGGAGGATTCAAGCACCCCGTACATGAGCACGAAGCAATCCATGTCCGCGACCCGCTACTTCCGCGGCATGGACGGCGATCCGCTGCCCGGCGGCTCCGCCCGCTCGGTGACCGTCCGCGACGCCGAGGGCGCCGAGATCGCCCGGGACTCGGAGGCATTCCAGGGCCGGGTCGCCGAAACTCTCACTTACACCGGTGCGGGCGGCGAACTGGTCACCCGCACCGTCGACAGACCGACCGCGACCGTCCTCGCCACCCGCCCGCGCGGCGACGGCATTCCCCCGCTCAGGGCGTACCGGGTCCTGGACAGCGACACCATCACGGTGACCCGCGCCTCGGACACGTCGAGTGGGGCGAAGCAGTGGCGCACCACGGAAACCAGCACCACTTACGAGGCCAAGTACGGCCTGCCCGTCCAGGTCGAGTCGTGGGGCGATGTCGACAAGGAGGGCGACGAGTCCTGCACGGTCACGTCGTATGTCCACAACACCGACGCTCACCTGATCGGTCTGGACAAGCAGACGCTGACCACGGCGGGCACCTGCGCGCAGGCGTCCACGGCGACGGCCGACGACTGGATCTCGGGCGCCCGGGTCGCGTACGACGACGGGGAGGTCGGTGACGCGCCGACCACCGGCCTGCCCACGCGGACCTACGACGTCAGCGGCAACGGCGGCGCCTGGAAACTCAGCGGCACGATCACCTACGACGAGTACGGCCGGGTGAAGTCCGCGGACGACGCCGCTGGCAGTACCGACACCACGACGTACATCCCCGACCACGGTCAGGTGTACTCGATCGTCACGACCAACGAACTGCGCCACACGGCGAAGACCTTCCTGGAGCCCGGCCGCGGCACCTCATGGAAGGAGGAGGACGCCAACAGCCGTACCACCCATTACGCCTACGACGCCCTGGGCCGGACGACGGCCACCTGGGGCGACGCGACCAAGACCACATCCACCACGCCCGCGGTGAAGATCGCGTACGACACCACGATCGGTGAGCCGGTGTCGGTGGTGACCTCGACGCTCACCGACGCGGGCACCTACGCGGACAGCGTGGTGATCTACGACGGTCTCGGCCGCGAGCGGCAGAAGCAGACTCCGGCGGTCGGCGAGGGCCGGCTGATCACGGACGTCCTCTACAGCGCCAACGGCACCATCGCGCAGACCAACAACGCGTACTACGCGCCAGGTGAGCCGTCCACGATCCCCTTCGAACTGGACTCGGACTCGCAGGTGCCGAACGCGACGCTCTACGCGTACGACGGTCTGGGCCGGGTCCTGTCGGAGACGCCGTACGAATCGGGCAAGGAGAAGTCCGGGAAGGCGACGCGCTACCAGTACGGCTACGACAACTCCACCGTGATCGAGCCCGAGGGCGGCGCGGCGCAGCGCAGTTACACCGACGCGCTGGGCCGCACGGTCCGCGTGGACACCTTCACGGACGCGGCGCGCACGAAGTACCGCTCCACGACGTACGAGTTCGACGAGCGCGGGGACATGACCGGCGCGGAGGACTCCGAGGGCAATCGCTGGACGTGGCAGTTCGACGCGCGGGGCCGGGAGATCCGGTCCGTGGACCCGGACACCGGCGAGACGCGGACGACGTACGACGACGCGAACCGCCCGGTGACCGTGAGGGACGCGCGCGGAGTGGTCGTATGGAACAGGTACGACGGCCTGTCGCGGGTCACCGAGCAGCGCCTCGGCAACCAGGACGGCAAGCTGCTGGCGACGACCCTTTACGACACGCTGCCCGGCGGCCTGGGCCTGCCGACCTCGTCGACGCGGTACACCGACGACGGCACGGGATACACCACGGGTGTCACCGGCTACACGGCGGACTACCAGCCGACCGGCACGAAGGTCCAGCTGCCGCCCCTCGTCGCTGCCTCGTACGGCCTCGACGACTCGTACGAATACGGCTACACCTACTCGAAGACGGGCCTGCTGACTTCCACGTCGCTTCCGGCGGTGGGCACGCTCGGCGCCGAAACGCTGGAGATCCGGCACAACGAGGACGGCCTGCCCGTCTCGACCTCCGGCGACACCTGGTACACCGCGGAGACCACCTACTCCCCGCACGGCGAGGTGCTGCGCACGGTCACTGGCGAACTGCCCTACCGGGTATGGACGACCAACCTGTTCGACGAGTCGACCGGTGAGCTGCAACAGAGCATCGTCGACCGGGAGTCCGTCAGCGACACGACGACGGTGTCCGGCAACCGAGTCAACTCCCGTACCTACGCCTACGATCCGGCGGGCAACGTCACCTCGATCGCCGACCGGGTGGACGGTGTCACGGACCGGCAGTGCTTCACCTATGACGCGTTGGGGCAGCTGACCGAGGCATGGACGAGTCCGGCGTCCTGCGCGCCCACGGGCAAGTCGGTCGCGGCACCCAGGTACGACGACGGCACGGTCAACGTCACGGCCGCGAACGACGGTTACTGGCAGTCGTACAGCTACGACGCGATGGGCAACCGCACGAAGCTGGTCGAGCACGACCCGGGCCTGGACTCCTCCAAGGACGCGACGACTTCGTACGCGTACGGCGCCGCGGACGGCACCCAGCCGCACACGCTCACCGGCACGTCGACCACGTACCGGGCCGACAGCGGCGCGCAGGTCACGAAGGCGTCGACGCTGACGTACGACGCATCCGGAAACACGGAGACCCGCGGCACGGACGGCGACGAGCAGGCGCTGGAGTGGACGTGGGACGGGCAGGTCGAGAAGGTCACCGGGTTCGGCGAGAACGGGGCCGGCGCGTGGGCGGGCATCGCGGGCAAGTGCCTGGACCTGTCGGCCGCGTCGACCGCCGCGGGCACGGCGCTGCAACTGTGGTCGTGCAACGGCACCAAGGCGCAGCAGCTGCGGATCGACTCGGAGTCGGAGGCGAGCCCCTCGACGGGCGCGCTGAAGGTGCTGGGCAAGTGCGTGGTGCCGAAGAGCGGCGGCAGCGCCAACGGCACCCCGGTGGTGATCGCGGACTGCACCGGCGATGCGGGCCAGCAGTGGACGACGATCTCCGCGGGCCACAAGCTCAAGCACGTCTCCTCGGGCAAGTGCCTGGACGTCCCGGGCTCGAACTCCGCGAACGGCACGGACCTGCAGCTGTACACCTGCGACGCGAACGGGCAGGCGCAGTCGTGGACGCCGGACACGGAGACGGAGTATGTCTACGGCGGTGACGGCGCCCGCCTGATGGCCATCTCGGCGACCGAACGCACCCTGTACCTGGGCGAAGCGACGATCTCACTGAACGCCGACGGCGCCCAGTCCTCCGCCGAGCGCTATTACGCCCAGCCGGGTGCGCCGACCGTGCTGCGCCACGCGTCGGGCGGCGGGACCGGGGAGCTGTCGGTCCAGGTGGCCGACCAGAACGGCACCGCGTACGTGAACGTGACCCTTGCCGAGGGCAACAAGGTCAAGTTCTCCAAGACCGACCCCTTCGGCAACGAGCGTGCGGAGAGCGCGACCTGGCGCTCGGGCCGGTCGTACGTCGGCGGTGACGACGACAACGCCAGCGGCCTGGTCCACCTGGGGGCGCGGGAGTACGACCCGGTCACGGGCCGTTTCCTGTCCGCCGACCCGGTTCTGGACCTGGCGGACCCGGTCCAGATGAACGGGTACGTGTACTGCGAGAACAACCCGGTGACGTTCGCCGATCCCACCGGCCTGATGTCGGAGGGCGGCAATGACGGCTACAGCGGTCCGTCCTCGGTGGAAGAAGCGTGGGCCAACGAGCAGTTGAACACGACCGTGTCGCAGGTCATCCGGAGCAGCGGCTGGGCGATGGTGTCCGAGTTCCTGGGGTGGAAGGACTTCGTGGACTGTGTCACCCGCGGAGATGTATGGGCGTGCGGCAACACGCTGGTGAGCTTCTTCGGGGGGATGGGCAAGGCATGGACAGCGGTCAAGGCCGTCAGAAAAGCCATCGATGCGGTGCAAGCGTGGCAGAAGGCCAAGGAGAAGGCCCGCAAGATTCTTGAGACGGTGCGGAAGGCCCGCGAGGCGGTCCGTAAGGCGAACGAGATCAGGAAGCGGGCAGCGGAACGCGCCGCACAACTGAAGAAGAAGGCACAGGAAGCCACAACCAGAGCGGCGAAGAGGGCCGCCCAGAAGACCGGCAATACCGCCCAGAAAACCCAGAAGGCCACGGCCAAGTCCGAGGAAGCGGTCAAGACCGGCTACCAGAAGGCCAAAGCGAGACCGGGCGCCAAGACCAGCTGCGAGAGCAACAGCTTCACCCCGGGCACGCCGGTGCTGATGGCCGACGGCACCAGCAAGCCGATCGAGGAGGTGAAGAACGGCGACCAGGTCTTGGCCACCGACCCGGAGACCGGCGAGACGAGCGTCGAGACCGTCACCGCCGAGATCAAGGGCGAGGGCGTCAAGCACCTGGTGAAGGTCACCATCGACACCGACGGCAACCAGGGCCACGCAACCGCCGACATCACAGCGACCGACGGCCACCCCTTCTGGGTCCCGGAACTGAGCGAATGGATCGACGCGACCGCGTTGACGGCCGGCCAGTGGCTCCAGACCGGCGCGGGGACCTACGTCCAGGTCACGGCAGTCCAGCGCTGGACGACACCGGATGCCACGGTCCACAACCTCACGGTCAGTGATCTGCATACGTACTATGTGCTGGCTGGAACTACCCCGGTCTTGGTGCACAACTGCAATGAAGCGGGCGACTATCTCTATCGCGGAATTCCCAAGGGGCATCCCGCGTATGACGATGCCCTTCAGGGACGTGCAGTGCCCAGAGGTGGCCATTCCGACCCTGGGCGCCATGCAGGAGGTAATACCGAAAGCGAGTTCACCTCGTGGACCCACGACTATGAAGGCGTGGCCCTTGATGCCGCAGAGGAGCTTGGTCCGGGTGGAATCGTTCTGAGGATTCCAAGATCCAGTGTTCCGAAGGGAATCGACACTCAGATTCACGGCACGGACTTGGAATCGTACGAGGAGATGGAGCACGCGCTCCGAGGCCCGGTAGGAGGCGCGGAGATCAGTATCAACAGAGGGCCGTGGACTCTGCCAGGGGGGTAGGGTCCTGCATGAGACAGCCTGCTGGGGTCGAGCACGACAACTTGGCCCCAGCAGGCTATGACCTGGAGGTAAGTGACTTGGAGCGGATGGAACTCGCCGAACTCCTCGTAGGTGATAGGGAGATCTTCCGCCTTTGTAGGTCCGCATTGACTGGCGGTGCCGATTTTGAAGTATGGATCGAGCCGACATCGACGCGGGAGATCGCGTCCATCTATTCCCGTCGGATGCGGACCATGAATCGAACCGGGCAACCTTCAATCGGTGTAGCTGAGGCAGTTGCCGATCTCAAAGCGTGTGCAGATACGGAACTCCTCGTCGGATATGTCGATGATCGCCCGACGGGCGGGTACTACTTCCAGATCTTCCTGACGTCGGGCTTCGAGAAGGTAATTTCATGCCTTGGGGTCCGACCCTCAGTGACGGATTCTGATCCGGCGGATTCGGAATAATTCTGTGCGGCTGAGAACTTCCGAGGCGACTCTTTGGAAATAGTGCAGAGGCCCCACCGGAGATTTCTTCCGGTGGGGCCTCCGGGGTATCTGACGGCAGTAGTTGACGGCAACGTCAGCGGACGGGTGCGGCGCTGAGGGGCGGTTCGCCGCCTTCATCGAGCCGGTTGACGGCCCCGGCGGGGCCATGGAGGGCGTGGCTGAGGAGGTCGATGGCGTCGCGCTGGAGGCGGAGCCGGACGTGGGCGTAGACGATGGCGTTTACGCCGGTGTGGGCGTGGCCGAGGAGTTCCTTGCACTGCACAGCTTCGAAGACTCGCCAACGCGGGCTCCATGGTCTCCGGCGAGGACTTCATTTTCCCTACCGGCCTGTCACCACCCGGTCCGACAAGCCGGCCTGATCCGCTCACACCCCACGCGTAGCCGGGGCCGACGCGTCAGCGTTCGGTTCCGGCTTGCAGTCAATGCAGCACAGAGAACGTAGAACGGAGATTCCCGGTTTAATGGACACCACCCGTATACCCGCCAGTTCGCGTCGCATCCATGTCGCCGTCGGCCTCGTCCTTCCCCTCGCTCTGATCGCGGCATGCGGCAGCGGCGAGAACGGTGCAGTCGAGAGTCCTGCCTCCGTCCCCAGGACCGAGAGCGCCTCGTCGGCTCTCTCCGCCGCCCAGTTGGACAAGCTGTCCCTGACGGCGGGTGACGTCAAGGGGTTCACGGTCCGCGAACTCGACGAAACCGAGGCGTTCACGCAGCACGACGTGCGCACGGACGAGGCGGACTGCGCCCCCGTCAGCCAGGCCATGTATGACGTGGCCCTGGGTGACCCGGCGGCCACCGCTCAGCGGCGGATGGACTCGGAGCTCGACGACCGCGCCATCGACGCGGCGGAGACGTCCGAGGAACTGGACGCGGCGTTCACCGTCATCCACACCACCGTCACCCTCGCTTCCTACGACACCCCGTCCCAGGCCAGAGCGGCACTCGACTCGCTGAGGGGCTCGATCGCCACGTGCGAGGGTGGGTTCTCGTCCATCGGCACCGGCGAGAGGGTGGAAGCCGACACCGCGCCCGACGCCGGTGACGAGGCTGTCGCCTTCGCCGTGGAGAGTAGCGACGACGGCGATCTCTCCGGCTCGACGAGGGCGGTGGTCTTCCGAGAGGGCGGCCTCGTCGTCCAGGTCAGCGCGGTCAACGACGACGCCAAGTCCACCGACGACTGGGACTTCCCCACCGTCCTGGTCGAGACCCAGGACGCGAAGCTCGACTGACTCGTCAGGAGGGGGGCGAGGTGACGGCCCCGGTGCGTATGCCTGCCAGGAGGTGGGCGAGGGCGTCGGGGGCGGTGGTGAGGTGGGTGGTGGGGGTGTCGCTTTCGCGGAGGTGGGTTGCGGTGGGGGAGGAGGTGGCGAGTTCGACGCAGGTGTTGCCGTCGCCTCCGTCGGAAAAGGTCGACTTCTGCCAGTGCAAGGCCTGAGTCATCGTGCGCATCACAGTTCCTTCGTCACACGGTGGATGAGGTCCCGGGACGCCGTTGGGTTCAGCGCCGCCTTCTCCACCCTATGGAAAAGCGTTCGAAGCAGCTTCAGTTGGGGTTCCGCGTCGATGAATGCGGTGCCGGTGGGGGCATCACGTAGTCCGGTGTCCAGCTGGGGTACGGGGCCGCCTGCGTACATCATCGAAGCTCCGGCACCGGCGAAGCCGTCCTGGTCGGTTGGGATGATGCGCACTGTGGCATGCCCCCGCTCGATCTGGTCCAGGATCTGCCGGAGTTGAGCGCGTGCCACGCTGCGATCGGACACCCGGATGCGCAGGGCGAATTCATGGATGAGTGTCTCGTACGGCGTGGGGTTGTCGCTCTCGATGGCCGCCCTCCGCTTCATCCGGTGCTCCACGCGAGGGTTCAGCTCACTCTCTGGCAGCCCGGGGACCATGAACGAGTAGACGGCGCGGGCGTAGTCGGCGGTCTGGAGCAGCCCGGGAACGTGGGTGATCACCACCTCGCGCAGGAACGTCGCGTGGTGTTCCACTTCGGCGGTGTTCAGGAACACCGGGGGTAGCACCCCGCGGTAGTCCTCCCACCAACCTCGCGTGCGATCGATGGCCATGCCCACCAGCGCTTCGATCAAGGCCTCGTCCGTGCAGGCGTAGTGGGCCGCGAGGCGGCGTACGCGCTCTGGGCTCACCCCGGCGACGCCGGACTCGATCTGACTCATCTGAACCGAGTCCGCACCGAGCAGTGCTGCGGCTTCCCGGGCCTTCATGCCGGCTGCTTCGCGCAGTTTGCGCAGCTCAGCGCCCAGGCGCACTCTGCGAGCCGTGAGATGCCTCTTCGGCGGCACTCGCACCTCCTCGTTTCAACTGCCTGGCACACGTGCCCCGTTCGGGGGTCAGAGTACGGCAACGGGTTGCGGATTCCTAAGTTTAGGAAATACCGTCAGTGCTGCGCCGCACACGCTGCGGAATCGCCGGGATCCGGAAGCGCACCGCTCCGTCCTGCCAAGACGGCTGCGGCACTGCCACCGGCCCGCCCCTCAACTCCCCTCCCGCCGACAGGAGCTGACCCATGCCCGAAAACAACCCCGAACCCTGGCAGTACGTCCTCTCCATCCCCAACGACCCCCGAGCCGTCACCATCAGCCGCCGCACGCTCCGCCTCATCCTCGCCATGCACGGCCTGATCAACCTCGTCGACGTCGCCGAACTCCTCGCCGCGGAGTTGGTCGCCAATGCCGTACGCCACACCAAGGGCCGCGCCGACCTGCGCGTGTCCTGGTCGGCGGGCGTCCTGCGGATCGGCGCGTGGGACGGCGACCCTCAACCCCCTGAGCCACCACGGCAGTTGGACCGCATCGCCGACCTGGAGCAGGGGCGCGGCCTCGCCCTCGTCCGGGCGTGCTCCGACCTCTGGGGCTGGCAGCCGCAGTCCCGGCACGGCAATCGCGGCAAGTTCGTGTGGTGTGACCTGGCCGCCGCGTAGCTCGTTGATCACGGCTGACGGAGAGACAGAAAGACAGAAAGGAGAGCTGATGGTCAGCTCGTCGCACGAGGCGATGCACCGCATCTTCCAGAAGGACCCTGCACTGCTCACCAACGCTCTGCAGGAGGTGTTGCGTGTCCCCTTCCCCGAGCCGCACGACTTCGCCGCCATGAACATCGACCTCACGGAGATCGAGCCGGTCGAGCGGCGCGTGGACACGTTGCTGCGGGCGGAGACCGACGAAGGCACCTACCTCCTGATCGTGGAGTCGCAGGGGAAGCCCAACAAGAAGAAGCGCGGCAGTTGGCCGTACTACCTCAGCTATCTGTACGAGAAGTACCACTGGGAGCCGGTACTCATCGTCGTCACGCAGAGCAGCGCCACGGCCCGATGGGCGGCGCAACCCATTCACCTGGGGATGGGAGGGTGTCCTTCGCTCACCGTTCGCCCCCTCGTGCTGGGACCGGACAACGTTCCGCTGATCGCGGACGTGGATGAGGCTGTGGCGAATCCGTCCCTTGCGGTGCTTTCGGCCATGACGCATGGCCGGGGTCCGCAGGCTCCCGCCATACTGGAATCCCTGGTAGCCGCCCTGCGGAAAGTGGAACCGGACACTGCAGCGGCCTTCGCGCAGTTCGTCGACTCATGCCTGGCAGATCCCCAGGTCAAGCAGATGTGGAGGGACCTGATGACGACGATGCACTACTTCTACCGGCACCCGCTCGCCGAGGAGATTCGCGAGCAGGGCCGTGTCGAGGGCCGTATCGAGGCGATCCTGAACATCCTTGAGTGGCGCGGCATCCCGGTATCCGATGCCGTGCGCTCTCGCGTGGGGACGTGTACCGACCAGGGGCTGCTCACGCTCTGGGCGCGACGGGCGATGGACGTGGAGAGTGCGGAGGATTTGTTCCAGGTCGATTAGGGCGCAGCCGCAGCCGTACAGGGCCGGAGCCGTCCATGCAGATCCGGCCCCTTCGCGCGCCGCCACTCGTGCGCGCCGGCGTGACGAGCGTTACGTGCGGTCCACTCTGGACGCCGATTCGTACTCGCCGGTACGGTGAATGAGCAAGCGCTTAGACATGTACCGGTGGAGGAGGCGGCCGTGCGCCGTACGGTGTTCAATGAGGATCACGAGGCGTTCCGGGAGACCCTTCGCGCCTTCATCGAGGCCGAGGTCGTACCGGTGTACGACGAGTGGTTCGCGGCCGGCCAGGCGCCGCGCGACTTCTACTACAAGCTCGCCGAGCTGGGCATCTTCGGCATCCGCGTGGACGAGGAGTTCGGCGGCGCCGGTATCGACTCGTACAAGTTCGAGGCCGTGATGTACGAGGAGACGGCCCGCGCGGGTGTGCAGTTCGGCGGTTCCGGTGTGCACGTGCTGCTCGGTCTGCCGTACATCAAGATGCTCGCCACCGACGAGCAGAAGAAGCGCTACCTGCCGAAGTTCGTCTCCGGTGAGGAGATGTGGGCCCTGGCGATGACCGAGCCGGGCACCGGCTCCGACCTCGCGGGCATGAAGACCACCGCCAAGCTCAGCGAGGACGGCACGCACTACGTCCTCAACGGCTCCAAGACCTTCATCACCGGTGGCGTGCACGCGGACCGGGTCATCGTCTGCGCCCGGACCTCCGCGCCCACCGCCGAGGACCGCCGCTTCGGTATCTCCCTCTTCGCCGTCGACACCAAGTCCGAGGGCTACTCCATAGGCCGCAAGCTCGACAAGCTCGGGCTGAAGACCTCCGACACCGCCGAGCTGGCGTTCGTCGACGTCAAGGTGCCGGTCGAGGACCTGCTCGGCGAGGAGAACAAGGGCTTCTCCTACCTCGGCCACAACCTGGCCTCCGAGCGCTGGGGCATCGCCTTCGGTGCGTACGCGCAGGCCAAGGCGGCCGTCCGGTTCGCCAAGGAGTACGTCCAGGAGCGCACCGTCTTCGGCAAGCCGGTCGCGTCGTTCCAGAACACCAAGTTCGAGCTGGCCGCCTGCCAGGCCGAGGTGGACGCGGCGGAGGCGGTCGTCGACCGTGCGCTGGAGGCGCTCGACGCCGGTGAGCTGACCCCGGCCGAGGCCGCCAGCGCCAAGCTGTTCTGCACCGAGGTCGCGCACCGCGTGATCGACCGCTGCCTCCAACTGCACGGCGGCTACGGGTTCATGAACGAGTACCCGATCGCCCGCCTGTACGCTGACAACCGCGTCAACCGCATCTACGGCGGCACCAGCGAGATCATGAAGTCGATCATCGCGAAGGACATGGGCCTGTAGGCCCCGAAATCACCTCCTATGAATCCGGCACTCCAGGGTCTCCTCGATCTGCTCGACCTGGAGCAGATCGAGGAGAACATCTTCCGCGGCCAGTCCCGGTCCGCCGTCGTCCCGCGCATCTTCGGCGGACAGGTCGCGGCCCAGGCGCTCGTCGCCGCCGGGCGTACGGTCCCCGAGGGCCGTCTCGCCCACTCCCTCCACGCGTACTTCCTGCGCATCGGCGACCCGGGCGCACCGATCGTCTACAACGTCGACCGCATGAACGACGGCCGTTCCTTCACCACGCGCCGCGCGGTCGCGGTCCAGCACGGGCAGCCGATCTTCGCGCTCTCGGCCTCCTTCCAGACGTACGAGGAAGGCTTCGACCACCAGGCCCTGATGCCGCCCGCCCCCGACCCGGCCACCCTCCCCACCGCCGAGGAACGGCTGTCGGCGTACGACCTCGCCCCCGAGGTCGTCGAGAAGATGCTGGAGGTGCGGACCGCCGTCGATCTGCGCCATGTCGACGACCCGCCGTACGGCCGCTACGGCGAGCCGCGCGAGCCGCACTCTCAGGTGTGGTTCCGCACCAACGGCAAGCTGCCCGACGACCCCCTGCTCCACGTGGTCCTCGCCACCTATGTCTCCGACATGACCCTCCTCGACTCGATCCTCCTCGCGCACGGGCGCGGCGGATGGGCGGTCGGGGACGTCGTCGGCGCCTCCCTGGACCACGCGATGTGGTTCCACCGGCCCTTCCGTGCCGACGAGTGGCTCCTGTACGACCAGGAGTCGCCCTCCGCGCACGGCGGCCGCGGCCTCGGTCAGGGCCGTATCTACACGCAGGACGGACAGCTCGCGATAACGGTGATCCAGGAGGGCTTGGTGCGCGCCCCCAGGGGCCCCGGGGCTAGGTGAGGCTGAGCCCGGCCTTGGACAGCAGATACGCCGTCAGCGGGTCGTAGTACCGCGGACTGAGGACGTGGTCGTCGAGGGGGACCGCGACCTGGAGGGTGCCTTCGGACTCGGCGAGGAAGAGGGCCGGGTCGTTGCAGTCGGCGTAGCCGACGGAGTCGACGCCGTGCTGGGCGGCGTATCCGGCCCAGCCGTGGTCGGCGACGACCAGGTCGGGCAGCGGGCGGCCCTCCTGCTCCAGGCCGGTGAGGATGGCGCGCATAGGGTCGCCGGAGTGCGTGTGCCACAGCGTGGCGCCGTGCTCCAGCATCGCCACGTCCGCGAACTGCATGACGTACCCCTCGTCCGTCTGCAGCCCGTCCGGGATGACGGCGATCTCGCAGCCGGCCGTGCGCAGCGCGGCGGCCGTCGCGCGGTGCACGTCGAGCAGGCCGCCGGGGTGGCCGGTGGCGAACAGTACCCGCTGTCCGCCGTCGGCCGCCTTGCGCAGCCGGGCCGCCATCCGCTCCAGGGCGTCGACCGTCAGCTCGGGGTCGATGGTGTCCTGGCCGTACCGGTGCTCCGGGTCGTCGTGCACGCCCACCCGCTCCGCCATCACCGCGAGCACGTCCTGCTCGTCCGTCCAGCGCTCGCCGAGTTCCAGGCCGAGCCGGTAGTGCCGGTCGCCGTTGGCCAACTTGCGATAGTGGGAGAGGTTGTTCTCGCGAGGGGTGGCCACGTCGCCCGCGATACGGGTCTTCACGAGGTGGTCGACGAGTTCGGCGCGGCTGGGGGTCCCGGGTATCGGCATGGGAACCATTGTGAGGCAGACACCTGTGCGAACCCCCGGCGTGCCGGTGGCGGGGCCCGACGTGATGGACGTTTCCTCCATTCTGTCGCGCCGCGGTGTACGAAACGTAGTCTTCGCAGCCGCTCTCCGGCCGCCTAGTGTCGACCCGGCTCCCGGCTCCCGGCTCCCCCGCTCCCCGGCTCCCCGGCTCCCGGCTCCCGGCTCCCGGCTCCCCCGTAGGGTCGTAGGCACAGCGTACAAAGGTAGTGCGGCAGTACATACATGATGAAGTGCAGGAAAGAAGGCATACGTCCATGAGCGGCACCGAGACGCCCCGCGGCCCCGTCGACTCCTCCCGCATCCCGCGGTACGCCGGACCCGCGACCTTCGCCCGGCTGCCGCGCCTCGACGAGGTCGGCCGCGCCGATGTCGCCGTGATCGGCGTGCCGTTCGACTCGGGCGTCTCCTACCGGCCGGGCGCCCGCTTCGGCGGCAACGCGATCCGCGAGGCGTCCCGGCTGCTGCGCCCGTACAACCCGGCGCAGGACGCGTCCCCCTTCGCGCTGGCGCAGGTCGCGGACGGCGGGGACATCGCGGTGAACCCCTTCGACATCAACGAGGCCGTCGAGACGATCGAGGCGGCGGCGGACGAGCTGCTGGGGACCGGCGCCCGCCTGATGACGCTGGGCGGCGACCACACCATCGCGCTGCCGCTGCTCCGCTCCGTCGCCAGGAAGCACGGCCCGGTGGCGCTGCTGCACTTCGACGCGCACCTCGACACCTGGGACACGTACTTCGGCGCGGAGTACACGCACGGGACGCCGTTCCGGCGGGCGGTGGAGGAGGGGATCCTGGACACCTCCGCCCTCTCCCACGTCGGTACGCGCGGACCGCTGTACGGCAGGCAGGACCTCACCGACGACGAGAAGATGGGCTTCGGCATCGTCACGTCGGCGGATGTCATGAGGCGCGGCGTCGACGAGATCGCCGACCAGCTGCGCGGGCGCGTCGGTGACCGTCCCCTCTACATCTCCATCGACATCGACTGCCTTGACCCGGCCCACGCGCCCGGCACGGGGACGCCGGAGGCGGGCGGCATGACGTCGAGGGAGCTGCTGGAGATCCTGCGCGGGCTGGCCGACTGCCACCTGGTCTCGGCGGATGTCGTCGAGGTGGCCCCCGCGTACGATCACGCCGAGATCACGTCGGTGGCCGCGTCCCACACGGCGTACGAACTGACCACCATCATGTCGCGCCAGATCGCGGCGGCCCGGAAGGACTCGGAAGCCAAGTGACCCACGACCACGACCTGGTGCTCCGCCCGACGCCGGCACAGATCGCAGCCGCCCTGAACCCGCCCCCCGGGCGCAACGGCGGAGACCTGGTCGTGGAGACGCTGGCGGCGCTGGGCACCACGACGGTGTTCGGGCTGCCCGGCCAGCACGCGCTGGGCATGTTCGACGCGCTGCGCCGCTCCGACCTGCGGTACATCGGCCTGCGCGTGGAGAACAATGCCGGGTTCGCGGCCGACGCGTACGGCCGGATCACGGGCGAGGCGGCACCGCTGCTGCTGTCGACGGGGCCGGGCGCGCTGACGTCACTGGCGGCGCTGCAGGAGGCGGCGGCGGCTTCGGCCCCCGTACTGGCGATCAGCAGCCAGATCCCGACGGCGGGGCTGGGCGGCGGCCGGCACGGCTATCTGCACGAACTCCCGGACCAGGCCGCGTCGTTCAGAGGCGTGGTGAAATCGGTCCACACGGTCCGCACCCAGTCCCAGATCCCGTCCGCGATCGAGGCGGCCTGGAAGTCGGCGCTGACGGCTCCGCACGGCCCGGTGTGGGTGGAGATCCCGCAGGACGTCCTCCTGGCCGAGACGTCGATCCCGGTGGTGACGGGCGGCGACGCCTTCCCCGAGGAGCTGCCGCCGCGCCCCGAACTGACGGCGCTGGCAGCCGACCTGCTGTCGAAGGCGGCCCGCCCGGCGATCATCGCGGGCGGGGGAGTGGTACGGGCGGACGCCTCGGGCAAACTCCGCCGGCTCGCCGAGCTGCTGCAGGCGCCGGTGGTCACCACGCCCGGCGGCAAGGGCGCGTTCCCCTGGAAGCACCCGCTCTCGCTGCAGTCGTGGATCGAGGACCGGCACACCACGGACTTCCTGGAGGACGCGGATGTCCTGCTGGTGGTCGGCTCGGGTCTGGGAGAGGTGTCGTCCAACTACCACACGTTCAAGCCACGCGGCCGGGTCATCCAGATCGAGGCGGACCTCGGCAAGCTGGAGTCCAACCACCCGGCGCTGGGCATCCACGCGGACGCGCGGCTTGCGTCGCAGGCGCTGCTGGAAACGGTGACTCCGCGCGAGGACGCAGGCGCCGCCGAGCGCGTCCGTGAGGTCCTCGCGAAGGTCGCCGACCGTATCGCGGCCCAGGAACTCACCCTGGAACAGGGGGTGCTGGCGTCGGTCCGGCGGGCCCTCCCCGCCGACTCCCCGTCCTTCTGGGACATGACGATCCTCGCGTACTGGGCCTGGTCGGCCTTCGACGCCAAGGGCCCCAACCTCCTGCACTCCGCCCAGGGCGCCGGCGGCCTCGGCTACGGCTTCCCGGCGGCGCTCGGCGCCGCTGCCGCCGACCCGGCCCGCCCGGTGCTGGCGGTGTCCGGCGACGGCGGCGCCCTGTACTCGATCGCCGAGCTGGCGACGGCCAGGCAGTACGACCTGCCGGTCACCTGGCTCATCATCGACGACGGCGGCTACGGCATCCTGCGCGAGTACATGACCGACGCGTTCGGCGAGCCGACGGCGACGGAGCTGACGCGGCCGGACTATGTGGCGCTGGCGGAGTCTTTCGGGGTGCCGGGGGTGCGGACGACCCCGGAGGCTTTGGAGGCCGACCTGGCGAAGGCACTGGCGTCACCCGGCCCGTCTGTGGTCGTGCTCCCGGCGGTGCTGCGGATGTTCGCGCCGACGCATCTGGGTTGAGGGCGCACGGCGAAGCGGGCGGCCAAGTCGGCGCGACCGTCGAGTGTCGCGGAACTGCGCATCGAGGTGATTGCGTCTCGTGATCGTGACGACTTCACGTGCCTTGCTGCGAAGTGCGGGCCCTGACGACCTGGACCAGATCACCGCCCTGCATACTCAGGCGCGCACGGCGTACTACCGAGCAGGTGGATTGCCGGATGCGGAGCTCACCTCTCCTGAGGCATGCTCTCGTCGGCGGGAGATGTGGCTGCGTGCCATCAAGGGCGACACCCGGTTGGTGCTGTGCGCCGTGCGAGAAGGCGAGACGGTGGGTGTCCTGGCGATGGGCCCACCACTCGATGCTGACGTGGACCCAGCGGCTGTCGGGCAACTTCACCAGATCCACGTCCGACCGGGGTGTTGGGGACAGGGAATCGGCAGTCAGCTGCACGCGGCTTTCGTGCGGTACCTTCGCGACGCGTCCTTGACGGCCGGGGTGCTCGAAGCGTGGGAGCGCAATCGCCGCGCCCAGGCTTTCTATGCCCGGCACGGATGGCAGCCCGATGGGCACCATCGGGCTGGTCCTGGTGACGCGAACTACGTCCGTATGCGCCTCGACCTGGGTCCGGCTGCTCGGCCGGAGCGCTTGCGAGCCGGCTCCCGGGGATGACGGGAGCCGGATGGATGACCGGCCGGAGACCTACCAGATCGCTTCCACCCACTCCGGGTGGTCGATGAACGGGTTGCGGTTGCCCTGGTAGGTGTCGTAGATGATCTCGTTGCGGTTTTCCTCGAAGGCGTTGGGCGGGTCGTCGTCGTTCCACTGCTTCAGGACGGAGAGGCGGCCGTGGTAGGGGACGCTGCCGTTGGAGACCGAGTCGTTGGGTTCGAGGTCGGCGAAGGCGTCGTCGCCCTCGTAGCGGACGGCCATGTAGAGGATCATGCGGGCGACGTCGCCCTTGACGGCGTCGCGGGGCTCGAAGGAGTTCGAGTCGGTGAGGCTGCCGCCGGAGTTGGTGAAGCTGCTGCCGCCGTTGTCGAAGTCCTTGTTTCCGCGGGTGGAGTTGACCTGGACGTCCTCGGGGCGGAGGTGGTGCAGGTCGGTGCCGGGGCCGGCCGAGGTGCCGAAGTCGCCGTGGGACTGGGCCCAGACGTGCTCGCGGTTCCAGTTGCCGGTGTTGCCGCCGTTCAGGGACTTGCTGCGGGAGATGCCCGAGTACAGCAGGATCACGTTGTTGCTGTTGTTCGGGTCCTGGTCCGTCACCTTCAGCGCGTCCCAGACCGCCGAGTACGACAGGGTCGTCTGGTCGCTGATGATCGTGTGCAGCGAGTTCTTCAGCGCCGTACCGGTCCTGCCGATGGCGTCGGCGTAGTACGTGTCGTCGTACGCCGTGGTCGTGGCCGCGGCGGGGGTCGCGGTCAGTGTCGAGGCGGTGAGGCCGACCAGGACGGCCGCGGTGGTCAGAGCCACGGGCTTCCAGTGCCGGATGCGTGTCGCCAGCATAAGGGGGGTCCCATCTACGCGGGTTGAATGGAGGCGGCACATGGGAGAGTGACATGGACATGTGGCGGTGTAAATGGACTCCGCGTGTCCATTTGATGACCGGGGGCGGCAAATCGACTCTTGTCTACGCGAGTTGACGCACCGAAGCGGCCCCTGAGCGGGAAGTCAGGGGCCGTTGGGCTGGATCGACAGGAGGTGCTCAGTGGATCAGCTGACGTTTGACGGGTCCAGGCGGTAGATCGACGACTCGGTCGATTCGGTCGATGTGCCTCCCGTGCCGGAGTCGGAGGTCGAACTGGTGCTGTACTCGCTCTCCTTCACCGCCGTGCCGTTCTTCTGCACCCACTCCGTCACCTCGGTGGAGAGGGTCGAGCCGCCGCCGGGGCCGCCGCCCATGCCCGAGCCGCCGATCTGGATGTAGTGCAACTTCCCCTTCTTCACCAGCTCCTTGAGCTTGGCGAGGGTCATCGCCTGGTCGGAGCCCGACCAGCCCCACATGGAGATCACGGGCTCGCCGCTGCTGACGATGAGCTGGGCCGCGCTCTGCGAACTGGAGACGGCGAGCAGCCAAGTGGCGCCGTCCTGGTGCTTCTTGAGGTACGAGATGAGTTCGGTCCCGGCGGCGCCTCCGCCCATGCCGCCTCCGCCCATGCCGCCTTCGCCGCCGGGGCCGCCGCCCTGGACGCCGTTCTGGGACGTGCCGCCGCCGGGCATCGCGCCGTTCTGGCCATCGCCGCCCGGGAGGCCGCCGCCCTGCTGGGTGCCGTCCTGCTGCGTATCGCCGGATGCGCCGCCAGTGCCACCGGATGCGCCGCCAGCGCCACCGGATGTGCCACCGGACGTGCCTCCGGATGCGCCACCACTGGGTGCTCCGCTGGGTGCTCCACTCGGCGCCCCACTCGGCGCCCCGCTGGGCATGCCCCCGCCCGGGAAGTCCCCGGCAGCCTGACCGTCCTGCTGTCCGGACTGCCCGCTCTGGTCGCTCTGCCCGCTCTGGCCGCCCTGCTGCCCGCCACCCGGCATCCCCCCTCCGCCGAAGCCTCCGCCGCCCCGGCCCGGCCCGCCGCCGAGGCCGCCACCCGTCGACGGACCCGCCGTCGGGTTCGTACCGCCCATGCCGCCGCCCGAACCGGACGGCACCGACCAGGCGTACGCCGCCGGGCCCGCGACCGCCGCGACGATCGCGGCGGCGAGGGACACCGACAGGAGACGCACCCGCGTGCCCGACCGGAAGACGAGCAGCCCGACGACCGCCAGCGTCATGACGACCGCGATCGTCGGCCACAGCCAGGTGTTCCAGCCGGAGGCGCGGCGCAGCAGGACGGCGGCCCAGACACCGGTGATCGCGAGGCCCGCCGGCAGCACCCACACCCAGCGCTTGTCGGTGCGGAAGGCGCGCAGCAGCATCAGGCCGCCGCCTCCGCACAGCGCCGCGATGCCGGGCGCGAGCGCGGTCGTGTAGTACGGGTGCATGGTGCCCTCGGCCATGGCGAAGGTGAGGTAGTGCAGCGCGGTCCAGCCGCCCCACATCACCAGCGCGGCCCGCGTCATGTCGGTACGCGGGGCCCGGCCGCACAGCACCAGGCCGCCGATGCAGGCGATCGTGGCGAAGGGGATCAGCCAGGAGATCTGGCCGCCGAGGATGTCGTTGAAGAGACGGCCGATTCCCGCCGTACCGGAGAAGCCGCCTCCGCCACCGCCGCCTCCGCCGTTGCCCTCGCCGCCGAAGATCCGGCCGAGGCCGTTGTAACCCATGATCAGGTCCCACGCGGTGCCGTCCGTGGAGCCGCCGATGTACGGCCTCTCGGACGCGGGGACGAGCGAGACGGCGGCCGCCCACCAGAAGCTGGAGACCGCCAGGACGACGGTGGCTACGGCCAGGTTGATGATCCGCTTCACGAGCTTCGGCCCGGCCGCGTACAGGTAGACCGCGAAGACGGCGGGCAGGGCGATGTAGCCCTGGAGCATCTTCGTGTTGAAGGCGAGCCCGAAGCACACGGCCGAGCCGAGCAGCGGCAGCAGCTTGCCGTTCCGTGTGGCGCGGAGCGCGAGCGCGGCGCCGGCCACCATCAGCAGCACGAGGAGCGTGTCGGGGTTGTTGTCCCGGTTGATGGCGACGGTGATCGGGGTCAGTGCCAGGACCAGCGCGGCGACGGCCGCCGCCGCGTGGCCCCAGACCCGCTGCACGCAGGAGTGCAGGATCCAGATCGTGCCGAGGGCCGCCGCGATCATCGGTGCCATCATCTGCCAGGTGCCGTAGCCGAAGACCCGGCACGACAGGCCCATGACCATCAGCGCGAGCGGCGGCTTGTCGACGGTGAGGAAGTTGCCGGCGTCCAGCGAGCCGAAGAACCACGCCTTCCAGCTCTCTGTGCCGCTCAGCACGGCCGCGCTGTAGAAGCTGTTGAGGCCGGACGACGACAGGTTCCAGGAGTACAGCGCCGCCGCAAGGATCATGATCGCGAGGAGCGCGGGGAGCGACCAGCGTGGTGCCTCGTCCGGGAGTGCCGCGTCACGGGTCGGCGGCGGGGGTTCGGGGGTCGCGGTCGTGCGGGGGAGTGGATCAGTCGCTGAGGTCACCCGCGCATCGTGCAAAGGAGGGGTGGGTGCGGGCTGTGCCGTACCTGGCCCTCGGCTTTGAATCGGCCAAGGGCCGGGTCATGGTTGGTTCAGCCCTTGACCAACCGGCCGCTGTCACCGCTGACGATCAGCTCTGACGTTCAACGCTGACGTTCAACTCTGACGTTCAACGCTGACCTTCGGCTCTGACGTTCGGCTCTGACGATCACCGCCGACGAACACCAGGCCCAGCGCGAGCACGCCCAGCCCGCACCAGGAGACGGCCGGCAGGCGTTCGCCGAGGACGGTGACGCCCAGAAGCGCGGCGACGGCGGGCTCGGCCAGGGTCAGGGACGTCGCCGTCGACGCGGGGGTGTGGCGCAGCCCGTAGCCGAAGAGCCGGTAGGCGAGAGCGACCGTGAACAGGGCCAGGTAGACCGCCACCGCCGCGCCGCGTGTCGTGGTCAGCCACTGCGTGTCCAGGAACAGCACGAGCGGCAGGACGAGCAGCCCGGCTCCGCCGAACAGCACGCCCATCACCGCGTCGGACGCGTGTCCGCGCCTGATGAGCCGGCCGCAGATCAGCGCGTAGACGGCGTACGACAGTCCGGCGCCCGCGGCGAGCCCGACGCCGGTCAGGTCCATCGGCGTGGAGTGCCTGCCGAGGGCGGGGCCGAGCACCAGCAGGGCGCAGCCCAGCACGGCCGCCGCCGTCGCGAGCGTCCAGCGTGCGGTGGGCCGGGCCTGTCCGGTGGCCCAGGACAGCAGTCCGGCGAAGACCGGCGCGCTGCCGAGCGTGATCACCGTCGTCACCGCGACGCCGGTGCGGGCCACCGCCGGATAGAAGGTGGCCGGATATCCGGCCACCGCCAGCGCGCCCAGCACCAGCAGCCACCGCTCACGGTGTGTGCAGACGGCGGGCAGTGAGCGGGCGCCGCGGGAGGTCAGGAACAGCAGGATGCCGCCGAGCACGAGACCGGCGCAGCCGATCGCCGCCGCGGGGGCGCCGGCGGGGGCCAGGGAGGAGGTGGTGCCGGTCGTGCCCCACAGCACGGACGAGATGAGGATGGGCGCGGGGCCGGTGAGGAGGCGCGCGTCCGGGCGCGCGGGAGTCGAAGTGGGAGTCGAAGCGGGGGTCAAGGGGGTGGTGCGGTTCGGCACAGTCGTGTCTTCCGTCGTCGAGTGCGTCTGCGTCCGCGCGTCTGCGTCCGCGCGTCTGGGACCGGGTCCGAAACGGGCGCACGACGACGGCCCCTCACCGCCCGGTGGGTCGGTCGGGGCCGGGGAAAACGAACCCTCGGCGGCTGCGCCCGGTCAGGCGCAGGGAGGGGGCGTGACGGCGTGCCAGTACGTACTCATGCGGGGAGCGTACCGGGTCGTACAGTGGGCGTGATGAGCGCGAGCCGACGCTTCACGGGCTGGTCTCCCGTCCGTCACCGGCCCGCCCTACGGTGACGCCCATGCGCCTGAGAAACATACGAACCGTGCTCGCGACCGCCACCGCAGGCCTCGCCGCGGCCACCTGCCTCACCGCCGCGGCGCCCGCCGACGCGGGGACCGGCACGCAGAGCGGCCATGCCTGTTCGCCCTCCGTCGCCATCGAGGGCTTCTCCGACGCCCTGGACAAGACGACGTACCAGGGCACCTATGCCGGCAACTTCTCCGCGCTCGCCGTGGACCGCAACGGTGACCTCGCCGCCGTCTCGGACCGCTCGGCGCTGTTCACCCTGGACCGCGGGACCCTCCAGCCGAAGAGCGTCGTCGCGCTCGCCGACGAGAGCGGCGCCGCGCTGGACTCCGAGGGCCTTGTCGTGGACGGCGACGGCACCCGGCTGATCAGCTCCGAGACCGAGCCGTCCGTACGCCGCTACTCGCGCGACGGCAAGATCCTCGACCGTCTCCCGGTACCGGCCTCCCTCCAGGTCGCCCCGGCCGGTCGGGCCGTGACCAATGGCACCTTCGAGGGCCTGACCATGCTCCCCGGCGGGCGCACCCTGCTGGCGTCGATGGAGTACGCGCTGTCCGGCGACGCCCCCGGCATCGTCCGCTGGCAGACCTGGACGTGGCACCACGGCACCTTCGAGCCCGGCGCCCAGTACGCCTACCAGGCCGACCCCGGCCTCGGCGTCCCCGAGGTCACCGCGCTGCCCGACGGCCGCCTCCTCGTCCTGGAGCGCGGCTTCACCTCCGGCGTCGGCAACACCGTCCGCCTCTACCTCGCCGACCCGCGCCGCGCGACCGACACCGGCGGCACCGACACGCTGACCGGCCAGGACGGCGTACGGCTGGTGAAGAAGACCCTCCTCGCCGACCTCGTGAACTGCCCGTCACTGGGAGCGACCGCCAAGCAGCCCCAGCCCAACCCGCTCCTCGACAACATCGAAGGCATGGTGGTCACGGGCCGGACCAAGGGCCGCCTGCATGTGCTCCTGGTCAGCGACGACAACCAGAACGCGGCGCAGACGACTCGCTTCTACGATCTCCGCGTCCGCATCTGATCACCACGGTGATCACCACGGCGATCACCACGGCGAGGGATGAAATCCGCTTCATTCCGCGTTGGTGCCTTCCGTAGATTTAACAGAACGGGGAGGCACCGACGTGGCACCGCCGCAGGGGCAGGGCTGGGCGCGCAGGCTGTGGGCGTACGCCTGGCGCTACCCCAAGGATGTCGTCCTGGCCCTCGGTTCCTCCCTCGCGGGCATGGCCGTCATGGCGCTGGCCCCGCTGATCACCAAGGTGATCATCGATGACGTGATCGTCGATCACAGCAGGTCGATGGCGGTCTGGGCGGGCGCCCTGATCGGCGCCGCGCTCCTCGTCTACGTCCTCACCTACATACGCCGCTACTACGGCGGCCGGCTCGCCCTCGACGTCCAGCACGACCTGCGGACCGAGATGTACGGCACGATCACCCGCCTCGACGGCCGCCGGCAGGACGAGCTGTCCACCGGTCAGGTCGTCGGCCGGGCGACCAGCGACCTTCAGCTGATCCAGAGCCTGCTGTTCATGCTCCCGATGACCATCGGGAACTTCATGCTCTTCCTGATCTCCCTGGTCGTCATGGCGTGGCTGTCGCTCCCGCTCACGCTCGTCGCCCTCGCGGTCGGGCCGGCGATCTGGTTCATCGCCAAGCGCAGCCGCACCAAGCTGCACCCCGCCACCTGGTATGCCCAGGCCCAGGCCGCCGCGGTCGCGGGCGTCGTCGACGGCGCCGTCAGCGGCGTACGCGTGGTGAAGGGGTTCGGGCAGGAGGAGCAGGAGACCGGGAAACTGCGGGAGGTCGGACGGAAGCTGTTCGCGGGGCGGCTGCGCACGATCCGGTTCAACTCCACGTACACCCCCGCCCTCCAGGCCGTCCCCGCGCTCGGCCAGGTCGCGATGCTCGCGCTGGGCGGCTGGCTCGCCGTCCGCGGCCACATCACGCTCGGCACGTTCGTCGCCTTCTCCACTTACCTCGCCCAGCTCGTCGGCCCGGTCCGGATGCTCGCCATGGTCCTCACCGTCGCCCAGCAGGCCCGCGCCGGCACGGAGCGCGTCCTGGAGCTGATCGACACCGAGCCGACGTTCGACGGGGGCGGCAAGACCCTGCCCGCCGACGCCCCGGCCACCGTCGAGTTCGACGACGTCTCCTTCGCCTACGAGGGCGCCTCCGGCACAACCAGCCCCGTCCCCGTCCTGTCCGGCCTCTCCTTCGAGATCCGCCCCGGCGAGACCCTCGCCGTCGTCGGCTCCTCCGGCTCCGGCAAGTCGACGGTCTCGCTGCTGCTGCCCCGCTTCTACGACGTCACCCACGGCGCCGTCCTCATCGGCGGCCACGACGTCCGCGAGCTGACCCTCGACTCGCTGAGGGCCGCGATCGGGCTGGTCCCCGAGGACTCCTTCCTCTTCTCGGACACGGTCCGCAACAACATCGCGTACGGCCGTCCGGACGCCACCCGGCAAGACATCGAGCAGGCCGCCCGCGCCGCCCAGGCGGACCGTTTCATCAGGGAACTCCCCGACGGTTACGACACCAAGGTCGGCGAGCACGGCCTCACCCTCTCCGGCGGCCAGCGCCAGCGCGTCGCCCTCGCCCGCGCGATCCTCACCGACCCGCGGCTGCTGGTCCTCGACGACGCCACCTCCGCGGTGGACGCCCGCGTCGAGCACGAGATCCACGAGGCGCTGAAGCACGTCATGGAGGGCCGGACGACTCTGCTCATCGCCCACCGCCGCTCGACCCTCAATCTGGCCGACCGCATCGCGGTTCTCGAAGACGGTCGGCTCGCCGACATCGGCACCCACGACGAACTCCAGCAGCGGTCGGCGCTCTACCGCCGCCTGCTCACCGACCCGGACGAACTCGGCGGCGTCTCGCCCGGCCACGCCCAGCCCGCCTGCCCGCGGGAGGACACCTCCGTACGGGACTCCGTACGGGACTCCGTACGGGACGAGCTGGACGCCGGGTTCGACGCCGAGCGGGGCATCACGCCCCGGCTGTGGGCGGGCGAGCGCACCCCGCGCGACCTCGCGATGGACGGCACCCCGGCCACGCCCGAACTCCTCGCCCAGGTGGACGCGCTGCCGCCGGCGACCGACACCCCGGAGATCGACGAGGCACGCGCCGTGACACCCGAGGAGAGCTACGGCCTGCGCCGGCTCCTGCGCGGCTTCGGCCTGCCCCTCCTCGTGAGCCTCGGCCTGGTCGCCGTGGACGCGGGTATGGGGCTCCTGCTGCCCGTCCTGATCCGGCACGGCATCGACAGCGGCGTCTCGGAGATGGTCCTCGGCGCGATCTGGGCGGCGTCGCTGCTCGGACTGCTCACCGTGCTGATCCAGTGGGCGGCGCAGGTCGGCGAGACCCGGATGACCGGACGCACGGGCGAGCGCGTCCTGTACTCCCTCCGTCTGAAGATCTTCGCCCAGCTCCAGCGGCTCGGACTCGACTACTACGAGCGGGAGCTGACCGGACGGATCATGACGAGGATGACGACGGACGTCGACGCGTTGTCGACCTTCCTGCAGACCGGTCTGGTCACGGCGTTCGTCTCGGTCGTCACCTTCTTCGGCATCATGGTGGCCCTGCTGGTGATCGACGTACAGCTGGCGCTGGTCGTCTTCGCCACCCTCCCGCCGCTGATCATCGCCACGGTCTTCTTCCGCCGCGCGAGCGTGAAGGCGTACGAACTCGCCCGGGAACGCGTGTCGTTGGTCAACGCCGACCTCCAGGAGTCGGTGTCCGGGCTGCGGATCGTGCAGGCGTTCCGGCGCGAGCGGGACGGCGGGCGGCGGTTCGCGGAGCGGAGCGACAGCTACCGCCAGGCCCGTGTCCGGGGGCAGTGGCTGATATCGGTGTACTTCCCCGGAGTGCAGTTGCTGGCGTCGGTCGCCGCGGCGGCCGTCCTGATCGTGGGCGCCGGGCGGGTCGACGACGCCACGCTCACCACCGGCGCGCTGGTGGCGTACCTCCTCTACATCGACCTGTTCTTCGCCCCCGTCCAGCAGCTCTCCCAGGTCTTCGACGGCTACCAGCAGGCGACGGTCTCGCTGGGCCGCATCCAGGAGCTGCTCCAGGAGCCGGCCTCGACGAAGAGCGCCGGCGAGCCGCTCGACGTGCGCCGGCTGCGGGGCGAAGTCGCCTTCGAGGACGTGCACTTCGCGTACGGCTCCACCGGCGGACCCGAGGAGGCCCTCACCGGGATCCACCTCGACATCCCCGCCGGCCAGACCGTCGCCTTCGTCGGCGAGACCGGCGCCGGCAAGTCGACCCTCGTCAAGCTGGTGGCCCGCTTCTACGACCCCACCGCCGGCCGCGTCACCGTCGACGGCACCGACCTCCGCGCCCTCGACCTCACGTCGTACCGGCACCGCCTCGGCGTCGTCCCGCAGGAGGCGTACCTCTTCCAGGGCACCGTCCGTGACGCCATCGCCTACGGCCGCCCCGACGCCACCGACGCCGAGGTGGAGACGGCGGCCCGTGCGGTCGGCGCGCACGACATGATCGCCACGCTCGAAGGCGGGTACCTGCACGAGGTCGCCGAGCGCGGCCGCAACCTCTCCGCGGGACAACGCCAGCTGATCGCGCTGGCCCGCGCCGAGCTGGTCGACCCGGACATCCTCCTCCTCGACGAGGCCACAGCCGCCCTGGACCTGGCCACCGAGGCCCTGGTCAACCAGGCCACCGACCGCCTCTCAGGCCGCCGTACGACCCTCGTGGTCGCCCACCGCCTGACCACCGCGGCCCGCGCGGACCGCGTCGTGGTCATGGCCCACGGCCGGATCGCCGAAGACGGCACCCACGAAGAACTCCTCGCCCGCGGCGGACAGTACGCCGAGTTGTGGCGCACGTTCGCCGGAATCGCGGGGGAGGACACGGCGGCGGTGGCCTGACGGGTCGTCGGCGTGCCGACGGGGCTGTCCGCCGAGGACGCCACGCACCGCGCGGGGCGGGCGGTACGTCGAGTTGCGGTGGGCGTTCCTCGGGTGGTGCGGGGCGAGGAGCTGGTCGGGGGGCGGTGGTGGGGGGAGTGGGGGGCGGCGGTGGGGGTGCAACCGTCCGATACATGTCAGGCGTCCGTACACCCGTACGCTTATGGACGGGGTGCGGGAGGGACGACAGTGGACAGTGGTGCGATACGCCGAGGGCTGGCGCTCGGCGTCGCCGTGCTCACCACATCCGGGCTGCTCGCGCTCACGGCACCGGCGGAGGCGCACGCGGCGGCCAAGCCCTGTGCCGGCCGCAAGGTCAGGACGCTCACCTTCTCGACCGGCATGGTGCGCGTCTACAAGCAGGGCCGCGAGGTCTGCGCCGTCACGCTCGCCAAGAACCCCGGCCCCGCGCGGACGATGTCGGTCAGTGTGCAGGTGCGCGGCCATCGCCCGGTCGCCTACAAGGACAAGCGCGTCCGCCGCATCAGCACGCCGCTGGTCTACATGGGCCACCGGAGCGTGCGCGTCAAGGGCGCGGTGGGTCGGGGATCGGTCAGCAGCGGCTGGATCCGGTACTGAGGCGGCGCCGACGCGGTAGCGACGCGGGTTTCCGACGCAATACCGACGTACAGGTTTTCAACAGGATTTACTCATCGGCCTGTCATGTCCCCTGGTATTCAGGTGACTTGCTCCGCTAGCTTCCGGCGCACATCTGTATTCACCGGGAGGGTGCATGCGCAAGGCGCTCAGATGGCTGCTGGCGCTCACAGTGCTCATAGGCACACTGAGTACGGCGGGGGCGGCCACAGCCGCCGAGCCGGAAGCCACCGGCACCGCTGATATCGCTGACATCAAGGAGAAGCTGCTCTCCGTTCCGGGCATGAGCCTGGTCGAGGAGAAGCCGTACACCGGCTACCGCTTCTTCGTCCTCAACTACACCCAGCCGATAGACCACCGGCGCCCGTCCAAGGGCACGTTCCAGCAGCGCATCACCGTGCTGCACAAGGACGAGTCCCGCCCGACGGTCTTCTACACCGGCGGCTACAACGTCTCCACGACGCCCCGCCGCAGCGAGCCGACCCAGATCGTGGACGGCAACCAGGTCTCCATGGAGTACCGCTTCTTCACCCCGTCGCGTCCCGACCCGGCCGACTGGACCAAGCTGGACATCTGGCAGGCGGCCAGCGACCAGCACCGCATCTTCGAGGCGCTCAAGCCGGTCTACGACCAGAACTGGCTCTCCACGGGCGGCTCCAAGGGCGGCATGACCGCCACCTACTACGAGCGCTTCTACCCGCGCGACATGGACGGCGTCGTCGCCTACGTCGCCCCCAACGACGTCGTGAACAACGAGGACTCCGCCTATGACGACTTCTTCGCCACCGTCGGCACCGAGGAGTGCCGCGACCGCCTGAACGGCGTGCAGCGCGAGGCGCTGGTGCGCCGGGAGCCGCTGGAGAAGCGGTACGCGGCCTACGCGGCGGACAACGGCTACACCTTCGACACCATCGGCAGCCTCGACAAGGCCTACGAGGCCACCGTCCTCGACTACGTCTGGGGCTTCTGGCAGTACAGCCTGCTGTCCGACTGCGACACGATCCCGGCGGACGCCGAGAACGCCACCGACGACGCCATCTGGAACTCCATCGACACCATCGCCGGGTTCTCCTTCTACACGGACCAGGGCCTGGAGCCGTACACGCCGTACTACTACCAGGCGGGTACGCAGCTGGGTGCGCCGACGATCGTCTTCCCGCACATCGAGGAGAAGTACATCCGCTACGGCTACCAGCCGCCGCGCAACTTCGTCCCGCGGTCGATCCCGATGAGGTTCCAGCCGTACGTCATGAAGGACGTCGACAGCTGGGTCCGGCACAACGCGCGGCAGATGATGTTCGTCTACGGCGAGAACGACCCGTGGGGCGCCGAGCCGTTCCGCCTCGGCAAGGGCGCGCGGGACAGCTACGTCTTCACCGCGCCGGGCCTCAACCACGGCGCCAACGTCGCGGGCCTCGTCGCCGACGAGAAGGCCCTGGCCACGGCGCGGATCCTGGAGTGGGCGGGCGTCGCGTCCAGCGCCGTACAGTCGAACCCCGCGGCGGCCGAGCCACTGGCCCCGTTCGACGCCAAGCTGGACAAGCGCGACATCGAGCGCGAGCCGACGCTGCGTCCGTGACGCGTGAGCCGACGCTGCGTCCGTACCGCGCGAGCCGACGCTGCGTCCGTGACGCGTGAGCCGACGCTGCGTCCGTGACGCGTGAGCCGACGCTGCGTCCGTACCGCGCTGCGTCGGTGACGTATGAGATGTGCCCGGACGCATGAGGTGTGCCCGGCCGTTGCTCACAGCGGCCGGGCGCAGCCCACCGGATCCGTCCCGCCCAGCTGGATGTACAGCGCCGTCGACGCCGGGCACTGCGTACGCCTGCCGACGGCCTTCGTCACCTCGTACTCGGGCTCCTGCTTGCCCTCGCCCCCGTTCTCGCCCGCGCCCTTGCCCTCGCCCGCGCAGGACGTCTCGCGGACCTGCCCGTCGCCGGAGCTGTAGACGCAGTCGCCGACGATGGTGCGGGGACCGCCTCCGCCGCCGGGGTCGCCGGGGTGGGGCGGGGAGAGGTTGCGCATGCAGGCGTAGCCCTGCGGGATCGTTCCGTCGCCGTCCTCGTCGGCCAAGGCCGGTGCCTTGTCGCTGATGTGGAGGACGAAGTCCGTGGTCCCGGGGCACAGCGGCCCGTCGCCCACCCGGCCCTCGTACCGCGCCACGACCCGCGCCGCCGCCCGTTCACCGGTGCACGGCACCTCGGTGAAGCTCGTCGTACCGAAGGAGCTGCACTCGTCGACCGCGAGGAACACCGCGCCGTGGCCGGAGGGCTGCGTCGGGGCCGCCCCGCCGCTGCCGCCCGGCGTCTCCTCCTCCGCTGCCGCGGGCCGGTCGGAAGCTATGCCCTGACAGCCCGTCAGCAGGGTGACGAGCAGCGCCGTCAGCACGCACACCGCCACCCCCACGGAACCCTTTTCACGCATCGCCATCCCCCCCCGGCACCCCCCGGCACCCCCTGACACCCCTCCGCCCCCCGGCCCAGCGTGACCCGCCGAGGCGGGCGCACGCCAGACGCGCCGGGATGCTTTGCGCCCATTAATGGTTGTACGCCGGGCGCATGACGTATGTGTGCTACGTCCGGTACGACAGCCCATGCCCGACCGGATACAGCACCCGCGCCGGATCGTCGGCCCGCAGCACCGGCACCGGCAGCCTCCCGCGCGGCAGCACCTGCCCGGCGATCACGCGCGCCGCGGCGCGCAGTTCCACATCCGTCCAGGAGTACGACGCCAAGTACGCCTGGACGGCGGGCAGTTGGGCCACGTCGTAGGGATTGCGGGTGGCGACCGCCACCACCGGCTTCCCGGTCGCCAGCAGTTCCTGGACCAAGGTCTTCTGGGTGCTGCTCGCCGTGACGTTGTACGTCCCGACCACGACGGCGTCCGCCTCGCCCGCCGCGGCCACGGCGGCGCTTATGGTCGCCGAGGCCGGTGCCGTACCGGTGGACAGCCTGGTGGCGGTGAAGCCGAGTTCGGTGAGGGCGGCGGCGAGGACGCCGGTGGGCGGTCCGGTCGTGCCGGACGGTGAGGCGGGGTCGGCGCCTACGACGAGGAGCCGGGGGTGCTCGCGGGTGGACAGGGGCAGCAGTCCGCCCTCGTTGACGAGGAGCGTGGTCGTCCGCTCGGCGATGCGGTCCGCGGCGGAGAGGTGGGCCGGGGTGCCGACGTTCCGGTCGACGCCGCCGGGGCTGACGTAGGGCGCGTCGAACAGGCCGAGCTTCGCCTTCAGCCGCAGGATGCGCAGCACCGACTCGTCGAGCCGCGCCTCGTCGAGTTCCCCGTCCTCCACGGCCTGGAGCACCGCGTTCCATGCGACGTCCAGCTTCGGCGGGTTGAGGAGCTGGTCCACACCGGCCTTGAGCGCGAGCACGGGCACGCGGTCGTCGCCGTACTTGGTGCGCACGCCCTCCATCCCGAGGGAGTCGGTGACGACCACTCCGTCATAGCCGAGCTCCTCGCGCAGGATGCCGGTGAGGATCGGGCGGGAGAGGGTGGCCGGGTCGCCGGAGTCGTCGAGGGCGGGGAACTGGATGTGCGCGGTCATGATCGAGTCGATGCCCGCGCGGATCGCGGCCCGGAAGGGCTCGGCGTCCAGCTCTTCCCATTCCTCCCGGCTGTGCGTGATGACCGGGAAGCCGTAGTGGCTGTCGACGGTGGTGTCCCCGTGGCCCGGGAAGTGCTTGGCGGTCGCCGCGACGCCCGAGCCCTGGTACCCGGCGATTTCGGCGGCGACCAGACCCGCCACCGCGCCGGGTTCGGAGCCGAAGGAGCGGACACCGATGACCGGGTTGGCGGGATTGACGTTGACGTCGGCGACGGGGGAGTAGTTCTGCCGGATGCCGAGGGCTCGCAGCTCTTGCCCGGCGATACGGCCGAGGGAGCGTGCGTCGGTGCGTGACCCGCCCGCGCCGATGGCCATCGCGCCCGGGAAGAGGGTGGCGGGTTCGCCGACTCGGCACACTATCCCGTGCTCCTGGTCGGTGGAGACGAGGACGGGCAGCCCGCGCGGCCGCTGGAGCGAGGCGCGCTGGATGCCGTTGGACAGGTCGGCGATCTGACGGGGGTCGCGTGTGTTGTGCGCCCAGGTGAAGTAGATGATGCCGCCGACGTGGTACTCGGCGATGAGCTCGGCGGCGTTGCGGACGCCGATCTCATCGAGGTTGGCGTCGATGTCGGCCTGGTCGGGGGCGGTGGCGGAGTGGCCGTAGACCCGCATGACGAACAGCTGCCCGACCTTCTCGGGCAGCGTCATACGGGAGATGAGAGAGCGGAGCCTCTTGTCGTCCGCGTAGGCGGTTCCGCCCACGGCGAGGGTGGCGGCGACGCCTGCGGTGGCGGCCAGAACGGTACGTCTGGAGGGCACGTGCGCTCCTTCCGGAAATGATCCACTGAAAGAAACTTCCGAGGAGCCACCAATATCCGGGAAGTTTCTGCCAGTCAAGGGAGGGCACACGGAGCGGCTCTGCTGAAGTCGGCGGCGGTTCGGCGGCGCCCCCGAAGGGGCGCGGGGAACTGCGCGACCAGCCACGACGAACCCGCAGACGATCGACGGCCAATCGTGGCCCTCCCGCGGAGCGAAAGGCCGCCATCGGCGCAGTTGGAGGGGGGTGCGCCGATGGCGGTGTGCTGCCGGCCGCGGTACGGCGGAGAGGGTGGGTCAGCGTTCGCAGCCAGCAGCGAGGCCGACACCGCATCACGGTGACTCTCCGGCAGCTTGCGGGTTGGACGAGCGGGGGTGGGGCCGGGTTCCCGGCTCGGCCCGGATTCCCGGAAGTTGGTGACCCGGGGTTCAACGGGACGGATGGGCCGTAAGTTTGAGCCACGGATGGGCCGTCCGTCACCTTGGGTCATGGATGGGCCGTCCGTCACCTTGGGTCATGGATGGGTCGTCCGTCACCTTGGGTCATGGATGGGTCGTCCGTCACCTTGGGCCACGGAAACCGTACGCATGCCGACGACGGTGACGACCGGGCGACCGTCCGTGGTCCATCCCGTGGACGCGAGGACACCGAGGGCGCGGGTCGGGCGATCATGAGGCCATGCCTGTTGTCGACATCCCCGGTTCCAAGTCCATCACCGCCCGCGCCCTCTTCCTGGCGGCGGCGGCCGACGGGGTCACCACCCTCGTACGCCCGCTCCGCTCCGACGACACGGAAGGCTTCGCGGAAGGCCTGACCCGCCTCGGCTACCGCGTGGGCCAGACCCCGGACACCTGGCAGATCGACGGCCGCCCGCAGGGCCCGTCCGTGACCGAGACGGACGTGTACTGCCGCGACGGCGCGACGACGGCCCGCTTCCTGCCGACCCTGGCGGCGACGGGCGCCGGGACGTACCGCTTCGACGCGTCCCCCCAGATGCGCCGCCGCCCCCTGCTGCCCCTGTCCCGTGCCCTGCGCGACCTGGGCGTGGACCTCCGGCACGAGGAGACGGAGGGTCACCACCCCCTGACCGTCCGGGCGTCGGGAGTCGAGGGCGGCGAGGTGACGCTCGACGCCGGCCAGTCCTCGCAGTACCTGACGGCATTGCTGCTGCTGGGCCCGCTGACCCGCAAGGGCCTGCGGATCAAGGTCACCGATCTGGTCTCGGCGCCGTACGTGGGGATCACCATCGCGATGATGCGGGCGTTCGGCGTGGAGGTCGGGCGGGACGGGGACGACTTCGTGGTCCCGCCGGGCGGCTACCGGGCCACGACCTACGCGATCGAACCGGACGCCTCGACCGCGAGCTACTACTTCGCCGCGGCGGCCGTCACGGGCGGCGAGGTCACGGTCCCCGGGCTGGGCGCCGGGGCCCTCCAGGGCGATTTGGACTTCGTCGACGTACTCGGCCGGATGGGCGCGCAGGTGACGGTCGGTGCGGAGAGCACGACGGTCAGGGGGACAGGCGAACTCCGCGGTCTGACGGTCAACATGCGGGATATTTCAGACACCATGCCGACCCTGGCCGCGATCGCGCCGTTCGCCTCCGGCCCCGTGCGGATCGAGGACGTGGCGAACACGCGGGTGAAGGAGTGCGACCGGCTGGAGGCGTGCGCGGAGAATCTGCGGCGGTTGGGGGTGGAGACGGCGACGGGCCCGGACTGGATCGAGATCCGGCCGGGGGCTGCCGGTGGCCTTGTGGGTGCGGAGATCAAGTCGTACGGCGACCACCGCATCGTCATGTCCTTCGCGGTGACGGGGTTGCGGGTGCCGGGAATTTCGTTCGACGACCCGGGGTGTGTGCGGAAGACTTTCCCGGGGTTCCACGAGGCGTTCGCGGAGCTCAGTCTGTAGAGACCGAGGGGCGTCGCAGGTGAGCTTCAAGCTGGAGGGCCCGGCTCTGGAGGGCGAGTTGGTGCGCCTGGAGCCGCTGGAGCACCGGCACGCGGCCGACTTGGCGGTGGCGGCGGAGGAGGACCGGGGGACGTACGAGTTCACGTGGGTGCCGCGGGCGGAGGAGGCCGGCGCGTACATCGACGCGCAACTCGCCCGCGCGGCAACGGGCCGCCTGGCTCCGTACGCCCAGGTGTCGGTCGCCTCGGGACGAGCGGTCGGTACGACGTCGTACTGGGAGCCGCGCTCCTGGCTCTCCGACGACCGCCTGGACGCCATCGAGGTCGGCTTCACCTGGCTGGCGGCGTCCGCTCAGGGCACGGGGCTGAATGCGGAAGCCAAGCTGCTGCTGTTCCGGCATGCCTTCGAGGAGTGGGCCGTGTCCCGGGTGGATCTGAAGACGGACGCCCGCAACACCCGCTCCCGCGCGGCCATCGCAGCGACCGGCGCCCACTTCGAGGGGGTGCTGAGGAACTGGTCCCGTTCATGGGCTCCGGGGGAGGACGCGCGGTTGCGGGACTCGGCGATCTACTCGATCACGGCGACGGAGTGGCCGGAGTGCCGGAAGCGACTGGAGGGCCGGCTGGCCAAGGCGTTGGCACGCTGAACGGAGTTGAGCGGTTGCCGTGGGGCCGCCCGCTTCTTGGCCAGTGTCGTACTTCCGCGAGCCGAGTAAAGGGCGCTCCACTTCGTTCCGCGTCGGCTGCGCCGATGGCCCTCCGGGCCACCCTTGACTCGGCTCGCTCCAGCACGGGTTGGAAGCGAGCGAGCGGCCCGGAAAGGCGGGTGGCCGAGGCGTGTGTGCGTGCTGGCCGGCTGCGACGCGGACCGGGGTCGGGGGCGCGTCAGCGCCTCGCAGGCACGCCGGGCCGGTTTGGCGGCTTGCGGCGGGTGGGGGGCTGCGGGTGCGGGTGGGCAGGGCGCGGGCAGGGCGGACGTGTCGGCGGGGCGGGGGCACGCCGGGTCGGCTCAGCGACTTGCGGCCGGTGGGCGCTGCGGCTGCGGGTGCGGCTGTCATCAACCTCGCTTGTCACACCAGCCTCAATCACCGAGCCTCGGACGGTGATTGGTGCGTCTGTCCCACCGGTGGGGCGTTCGAGCTGGGACCTTACTCACCCCGGGTGAGACAGATCCACCAATCGTTGAGCAAAGCCGCCCACTGGCCACACGCCGCCGCCCCGGCACGCCCCCACCCCACCCACTCAGGCTCAGCCGCTGAGCCGACCCGGCGTGCCCCCGCCTCGCTGACGCGTCCGACCTGCCCGCGCCCTGCCCACCCGCACCCGCAGCTCCCAGGCCGCAAGCCGCTGAGCCGACCCGGCGTGCTTGCGAGGCGCTGACGCGCCCCCCACCCCGGCCCGCCCCTCGGCCAACCGAAGAGGCTGCCCCTGGCCACCCGTCTTTCCGGGCCGCTCGCTCGCTCCAGCACGACACTGACCAAGAAGCGGGCGGCCCCAACGGTCACTTCACGGCATGGGTGAGGAAGTCGGCCCAGGCGGTGGCAGAGATGGTGAGGTACGGGTTGTCGGGGGTCTTGGAGTCGCGGATGTGGATGGCGGAGGTGGTGGCGACCTCGACGCATTCGCCGCCGCTGGAGTCGCTGTAACTGCTCTTGAACCACGTCAGTTCAGTCATAGCTCACCTGCCAACTGCTCGATCAGGGCTACGGATTCCTCCGGGCGGAGGGCCTGCCGACTGATCATCGCACAGCGGCGGGCAAGGACCCCGACCTCGTCCGGCTTGGATACGAGCATGCTGTGGCCGTTGCCCTCCATGCAGACGAGGGTGGTCTGTTCCGGGGTTTCGAGCACGGTCAGCGGTCCTTGCAGTCCCGCGTGCCCCGTCGTGCTCGATGGCATGACCTGGATCACCACGTTGGGACGCCGGGCGCAGGTGAGCAGGTACTCGTACTGGGCCCGCATGGCCTCGGGGCCGCCGACCTGGCACCGGAGGCGCCGCTGAACTCGTCCGTCGCCGGCTTCGCGCAGGTCTCCACCGCGCTCACCGCCGCACCCGAGTAGGCCATGAGGTCGCCCAACTCGTTCTGCGAGAGCGCCTTTGCCGTACGCAACAGCCGCAGCACTTCCGCGAAGTACTGCGCGGCGGGCGAGGATGATGTCTTCTTGGTCTGCCCCATCGCAGCTGTCCCCCTCAACACGACTCAATCTCAACACGACTCAACCCAACTCAACGCGCCCACACCGCCAGTCGTCGTCGGCGACCGTTGACGCACGGTCACTACCCAAGGTAGCGACCAGGACCGACAGTCGTAAGGTGAACACGGAAAGTCACCCCCTCATGCCCGGCCCCACTCCTGGCGTCGCTCCTTCATGCCGGTCTCCGAGAACATCCCCGAGGTCCGGCTCGGTGCCCGACTGGTCCTCGCCTCCTGGTCGGTGCCCGAGGACGCGAGCGAGACAGTCGTGCTGATCCTGTCCGAGCTGGCGGCGAACGCCGTACGGCATGCCCGGACCCCCGGCCGTACCTTCGACACCTCCCTCGCCTACGACGGCGAGAAGACGATCGAGATCGAGGTCGGCGACGGATCACCGGATCTCCCGGTGCTCAAGCCCTATGACCCGGACGCCACTTCAGGCCGGGGCCTGCTCCTCGTAGAGGCCCTCGCCGACGGCTGGGAGGTCCGGCACCGGGAGTCCGGCAAGTCCGTGTGGGCCCGCGTCGTATTTTCGGGCTGCAAAGGGATGCATGGGCTGAGCGCAGCTCATGTGCTGTCGACGTGACGGGTTCGGGGTGGTTGCGGGGTCCTTCGGTGTCAGCCGAAGTCCCTGGCCACCGCGTCCGCCGCCGACGTGCCCGACCCCTGCTCGGGCACGTACGGCTGCTGTACCGCCGCGAGCCGGGCCGTGTCGGCAAGCTCCTGGTCGGTCGTCCAGTCGATGGAGCGAAGGATCTCCGCGAAAAGCTGCGAGTGCAGGGCCCAGGCGTTCTCGGAGATGCTGGACAGCTCGAACGTGAGCAGCTCCGGAACCCGAGGCAGAGGCAGGAAGACCTGGATCAGGTTCCGGGGGACCTGATGGGTCTGGCCGTCCGGGGCGATCTCCGCGGGGAGGGCGATCCAGTCGCGGGCGATGCGGCTGACGGCGCGCAGCTGCGGCAGTTCGATGATGCCGACCTCGTCGTCCGGAAAACGTTCACCGAGCGCCTCGGCCATCAGCTCGCAGGCCTGTTCCTCGTCGCCGGGGAGGCGCGGGGTGTGGGTGACGGCGAGGCTGGAGACGGAGGGTTCGCCCTCGTGCTCGATCAGGCAGAGTCCGGCGTAGACGGCGTCGGCGCCGATGAGCTGGCCGACGGACTGGATCAGCAGGCGGGCAAGAGTGTGCTGTTCGGTGGGGGCACGGTGGGGGAGCAGGTCGCGCGCCAGCTCGTACAGGCGGTCGGCCGTTGCGTCGAGGTCGTCGGCGTCATCGACGGCCAGCGGCAGGTCGTGGACGAAGTCCGGCTGTATCCAGCCGATATGGAGAGGGCCGGTGCTGAGCCGGTAGGCCTGCAGGGCCCCGGTGGGGGCGGTCATGACAGTCATGGCGACGGCTCCGTTACGCGTCGGGGATCGGCGAGGTCTGAGGCAGAGTCCCGGGGAAGATGTCGCGGAAAGCCGGAAGGTGGGGCTGGGCGTGGAGCCAGAGTGTCGTCCAGGAGCCGTCGTCAAAGCCGATCTGATAGCCGCGGGGAGGCTTCCCCTCGGTGACATCGCGGGTCCACTTCAGGTGCTTACGCGGCAGTGACCAGGCAAGCTGTGCGAACTCGGCAGTGCGTTCGGGGTGCCGGCGATGCGTGTTCACATGGATCACCTCAAGCGACTCGCGGCGAACGGCGAGGAACTCGCGCACTTGGCATCGGGACACGGGCTGCATTGCCTCGACGAGGGACCCCGCGATGCTGTCCCAGCTGCCGAAATGTGCGGTCAGGTGCTTGTGTTGATCCTGAGAGGCCGACCATGCGCGGAGTTTCCTGCGCTCCTCGGCTGTGGTGGGCACCTTGGAACCCTGCCACCGGGACCATTCCCAGTCCCCGCTCAGGAAGGCCGCGACCTGAAAGAGCGGGTGCGTCCAACGAATTCCTCGCGTCTCCGCTTCGATCAGCACGAAAGGGCGGCCCGCCCGACGTGCTTTGGGCATGTTGGCCATGCCCGCGCTGGCAAGGAAGATGGCCTCAACGTCCGATGTCGCCAATGTCCGGTAAATCAGCTTCCGGTGCTTCTCGTCGGGGAGTTCGGCGGCGCCGCCGTGGCCTGAAGGCAATGTCATGTATCCCTCTTCACATCGAGCGGGTTCCTAGTAGGCCAGCGTGCTATGGAAGGCTTCGCTGCTCGGCGCGGTGGTGGATGGCTGAGGACTTGAGTCCTGTCCTGTTGCCTGCTGGTAGATTCCCCTGCCGAACGAAGTGGCCTTGAGTGTTCCTTGGGTGATTCCGTTTACGGCCACTTGCTCGGTCTCGGTGAATACTTTGCCGAACAAGATTCACTACGTGCGGGATGTGACGTTCGGCGAGGATGCCTCGCGCATCCGCAGCGGC